>JBFWMM010000087.1:0-2601 GCA_050251615.1 Phycisphaerae bacterium | reverse complement strand
TGTATATTGCCATCGAAAATTGAACAGTATTGCCATCCAAATCTGAACAGTTGAAGATCATCGCAAAGGTATTTAATTTTCTATTTTTTGCTTCATTTTTCTCTCTTTCATCCACTCTTCGGTGGCTCTGATTCTGTACGATTGTGCGTTCATATCTACGATGAATGATTTAAAGGTTAGACGATCAACAATAGCAGCTGCGATGATTTTGTCTGTAAAGATTTGATCCCATTTATCGAAGCCAAGATTGGTTGTGATGATAATTGACTTAATACCAGCTCTGAGTGATATATGGTTGAAGAGTAATTCGGCTCCAGCCTTGTCGAAGGACTTATAGCCACATTCATCCAGTATGGCCAGGTCGTATTTTTCGAAGCTTTTCTGCAACCTGGAAAGCCTGCGTTGTGATTCACATTCTTTGATATGAACCAGCAATCGGGGCACAGAAGCATATAAGACGTTGTATCCGGCAAGACAAGCCTTGATTCCGAGGCCGATGGCGCAATGCGTCTTTCCTGTACCAGGATTGCCGTACATAATAACATTCTGACCGGTGCGTATGAAGTCAAGAGTCTCCAGTTCCGGTAACGCAACAGTCATGTCCTTGGGCAAACATTCACGGTCAAGGTCTTCGAGATATTTCAACTGAGGGAAGCCGGCTTTCTTTATTTGCGCCTTGCGACGCGTGCTTTCTCTGTGTTCAGTCTCTTTTACAAGTAGTTCGGCAAGGAAGCGGTCGAAGGTCCATTTTTGGTTATTAGCGTCCTTCATAATGGCGTCCAAAGAGCTTTTGACACCACCGAGCTTGAGCGTGCGGCAGCTGTCAATAATTGTGGTTTTATAGGATGTTTCCATTATGATGGCGTATTTTTGGGGTATGAGTTGAAGAGTCTTCCAAGTGATGCGATATTCAGTTCCGCGCCGTCCTCGATGCCTTTAGACCATGGAAGATCAAGGAGTTCAACCATCGATTTGCTTTCACAGAGCGTCGCCTTGATGCTTTCGGCGGTGATTGTCCCGACTCCTTTCATCCTGGCAACTTTTACTGATGAATATAAATCCTGATATGAGTATGCGTTTTCCTTGGCCCATAAAAGGAGTTCGATGAAGCCGCGTGCATTATCAGAGAAGTACGTGTCAAACAGATCTTGGAGTGCCTGTGGTGTCTGCCGTAATGCCATTGAGTTGTGAAGGGCTCCCGGTTTCACTTTCAAGACCTTCAGATAATGCTGTAAGTCAAGCACCCAGTCGTCAGAGGTATGGCTTCGTTCGTGTCGGGCTATCTCAACCTTTGATGGGCCATCAATGTTGAAAATAACAACCTTGTCGCTGTATTTTTTCACCCATACATTCCGTTCGACATATTCGAACGGGACTGAGTAATGTATCGTATCCAGGCTTATTGTGGCCAACTTGTCTGCATGCCGATAGTCGGCTTCAAAACAGGCCATCTCTCCGGCTGTAGGCTGCATGAGATCAAGTTCTTCCTGTATTGAAGTTTTCAACGCTTCGTTGTTCTCCTGGCAAATGGAAAGAAGGTATTCATTCGCCTCTTCCAGGGAGTTGAAGTGGTCGCGTCTTGAGAATGCAATACGCCTGAGTATCTCCACAGCTCTTTCAACATGTCCTTTTTCGTTTCCGGATCGAATATTGCAAAATTGATGTTTGAAGCCGTAGTATCCTTCCAGCTGAGTCAGTTCCAGGGTTGGCGTTTTCTCGCCACCGGTAAAGCTTTTGACGGCTGTCCTCATGTTGTCGTACACCATTCTTCCCGGCACATGCCCCCAGAACTTTAGGCCTTCCACGTGGGCTTCCATCATCGCTTGTTTATCCTGCCGTGTGAACAAGCGCCCCCAACGGCCGTTGCTACACAGCGCTATTGCTGCCATATTGAACGAACAGAGGCGGCCCTTGATGTATATTCGAACCTCACCCCAGTCGAACTCCATTCGCTCACCTGGAACGTATTTCTGTTTGATAAAGCAGTCAAACACAGACGCCTCAGCCTTACTTTTCTTTGCTTTAATGTACCTTACCACAGTCCTATACGAGACTGAGTATCCTGCTCTACATAGGTCGACATGGATGTCTGTCGCCTTTTTTTGCTGTTTTTTGAGACCGGTCGCCGCCTTCACTGCGTTTGCGTTCAAGTCGGCGTCAATGATGCGTTTGATTTCATCGGTAAGCACAGGATTGTCCACTTTTCTGCCCTTGTACTTCGGGGTACTTTGGAGGAGTTCCTCCAGGGCTTCAGGATGTTCCTTGTCTGCCACCGTTGAGCTGTAAAGCTTTCGCAGTCCCACTATTGTTGTGCGGCTGCAGTTGTGATTTCTGGCTATCTCGCTGTTGCGTAGACCGCGCCGGAAGTCGCTGAAGATGTCATTTCTTTTCACGTAGTTGATCATTTGCTCGGGCGTTAATGGCCCGAAAGTTAATAATTAGGGGAGAAACACGGCGGTCGGCAGGCTGTCCCTGCTCTCCGCGCCGCTCGGCTACACCTCTCTCTGCTCCGAGCAGGGACAGCCTGGGTTCCCTTTCAAATGATCTCAACTGTTCAATTTTCGGTGGCAATCACTGTTCAATTTTCGGTGGCAGGGGACA
>JBFWMM010000086.1:0-2955 GCA_050251615.1 Phycisphaerae bacterium | reverse complement strand
ACGATAAAACCGCGCAACCGCTATAACCCTTAATCCCAGCCATATTCACCTGAGATGTTCTAAAGTATAGCTGGCTAAAGAAAACAGTCAAAACCATTAAGCGAAGATTCACTCACCATTTTGCGAATGCAGGTTTTTGTATTTTCAACATCCAATATAACATTGCAAGCGTCTAACCATCTGTATTCAAGAGCATTACAGTCTAAGGCGCCTCGCCTACCCGCCCTGCGGCCCGGAATAACGTAATAAAATCCCTGAATTTCATTAAAGAAAAATCGATTCTTCACATTGCCAGGCAAATGCGCACACATAAAAAAGCACCCGCGCTTTTTTACGGCTGCGGGTGCTTGTAAATTTAAAACTTACAACAGCTTCTTACCAGCCATTGCTTTCGTTGAAAGCGTCAAAGTTGTCGTACCACTTTCTAATTTGAACGAGGTCTTTGTTGGCGTTGTCCCCTGTTGCTGTGAAAGTGGGGCTGTAAATCATCTGACCGCTACGGTCATTGGCGCACTGCTCTACCCAATCACGCGTCTCTTTTTCCTGAAGCTTATAGACTTCGGTGTGTGAGTCGGCAAATGTAATGGAGAAACCGCCATCGTGCCAGTAAACAAACGGGTCGGTAAAACCCTTGTAGCTCGTATTCATTGCCCATGAGTTGTAGTTCCACCCGCGTGCATCAGCTTCTTCGATGATGAAAAGCCTTTCTGAGGGTCTTCTGATCTGGCTCATACGCTTTGCAACCGGACCAAAACCGGTGTTCCAAAATTCACCGTTAAACGCCTGGCTGATAGAGTATGTGCGGTAGCCGCCTGTGCTACCATTGGAACCGCGCTTGTCTTTGGGGCAGTGAAGTACACTTGCATCGCCGTAGTAGCTGTAGAGTGTGCCGTTGCGGATACCTTCAATTCTCTCATCCTCGGTAGCTTCAGGAAGATTGCCTACCCAGCTGCCCATCGTGTAGGGCTTGGTGGTGCCTGCGTTGATCGGCAGAGTTACCCAGCTGCCGTTGTATTGCGAACCGCCACTCTTATCTTCAGTATTATACATCGTGATAGAGCGAACACATTCGTCGTTGTTGTCGGAGGCGTACGCCGTAGCCGCGATCGAGATCTGACGCATACTGCTGCCGCAAACTTTTGTTGCCGCCATGTTACGCGCCTTACCCAGAGCCGGCATCATAATCGCCATAAGCATTGCTATGATTGAAATCACCACGAGCAATTCAATCAGTGTAAAAGCTTTTCGTTTCATTGTACTTCCTTCTATATTGCGAGAAACTTCATGTAAATGTGAAACCCAAACACCAAGTGCAATGCACTCAGCAACAGCTCAAGTCAAAAAAAAAGACCCAAGACACCCTAAGTTTACAGAAATCGCATGTTTTTTTCAACTGAAAAAACGCGGAAGCTGTGTTACACGGGCGAAAATTGCGCAAAAAGTTACAATTCTACAATCTCAAGCTCGGGGCTTTTCGCCGAGCGGGTAAGTATTCTGCACCCACTCTCGGTAACGAGGATATCATCTTCAATCCTGATTCCAAACTCGCCCGGGATATATATGCCGGGTTCTATCGTGAGAACCTGCCCTGGCTCCAGAAAGTCTTTTGCTTTGGCGGAAAAATACGGGGCTTCGTGAATCTCAAGGCCGAAGCTGTGGCCTGTGCCATGGCCATAGACCTCAAATCCACTCGCCTTTATAACCGCTCTCGACGCAGCATCAACATCGGCCATCGATGCGCCCGGCTCAACAACATCAATCGCAGCCTTCTGCGCATTCTTGACAGCCTCGTACGCATCGCAGTACTTTTTGCTCGCCGAGCCCACTGCAAACGAGCGTGTTATATCGGAGCAGTAGCCCTCCCACGCCGCGCCGAAATCCACAAGTATGCAGTCGTTCCTGCGAAGTTTTCTTTTGCCGGGGATGTGGTGAGGCTCGGAACCGCCGGCGCCGAAGCATGCGATTGTCTCAAAGGCACGATGTGCTCCAAGCATCATCATCTCATATTCGAGAAGCGCCGTAAACTCGGTTTCCATCATTCCGGGCGCAAGCGCTTCGAGAGCTCCGGCGAGGGCTTTGTTGCTGATTGAAGCGGCCTTTTTGATGCAGGATATCTCGTAATCGTCCTTTATGGCACGGGGCTGCTCGAAGACCTTGTCGCAAGGCGTAAAGCGTACGCCGCTTTTATCTGATATTTCAATGGCGTTACCGTAAGGAAAGTTACTCTCAACAGCCGCCGCCTTTACGCTTTTGTTCTTCGCGAGAAGGTCAACAACAGTGTTTACCATTGTGTTCGGGCGCAGATAAATCTCACAGCCGGCGGTTTCTTTGCCTGCCTGTTCGGTATAGCGGGTGTCTGTGAGCAGGTAGAGCTTGCGCATAGTGAGAAGCGCCCAGCTGTCATCGCCGCGAAAGCCCGTGAGCCAGGTTACGTTTGCCTTAGACGAAAAAACAGCGCCGCTGAGCCCTTCGCCGCGCAACATCTCCCTTACCTTCTTTACTCTCCCTGCAAGAATATCTTTCATGAGTATCTCCACAAACCATATAATACAATTCACCGGCCATGCTTTCGGCAGGTTCTGCGGGTGATTATCGCCTGAGGTAAGCTGTTGTCAAGAGAGCCGTTCTTGAGAGAAGAAATCCATCGGTTTGACAAAAAAAGGCAGTCCGTATAAACTGCCGTTAAAAGTTTCAAGCTTGGCTACTCTGAAACCGGAGAGCATTTTGAGTACAGAACTTCAGGGGGCGTGCCGTAGAATACGGCAAGAGCGCCGCTCATCCAAACTTCCTCGTCGTTGACAGAGCTGTAGTACCAGTATCCGCCCCCAGAACGCCTGCGGAAAGTGATTCTGTCATCAAAATCTGCAATCTCTTCTGTTGACATAGTAACAACAAACCTCACGGGATTGCCGAGCTTTTTGCTGTAGCGATCCATACTGAGCCGCATACTGTCGC
>JBFWMM010000085.1:0-3141 GCA_050251615.1 Phycisphaerae bacterium | reverse complement strand
TTCAGCTCCTTGCTGTGCGCAACAAGATTGTTCAGCCGCGCCGACAAACCGAGCGTCCCTTTTTCATTGGTTATGAAATTACTCATTTTTCGCTTTCTCTCCTTGATATTCCGCCAACCGACGCGCAAACAAATCGCGCCCTCGTTTACGCCCCACCTTCCACGATCTTAATCTCTTCCTCCGTGAGGCCGTACAAATCATACACGAGCCTGTCAACCTCCGCCTCAAGCGCCGCCGTATCCTCGCCCGCTTCCTTGCCCGCAAGAATCCGCTCAGCGAGAGAGATAAAGGGAGCCTGCTCTTGTTCTGACAACTTGGGAATGGGAAGGTTTTCAAAGAAAACTTTACTGAGTTCTCTGGTTCCGCCCAACAATTCAGGAAACCAGTCTCTGAAAGCAAACTTAAAAAGATTAGAGTTTAAGTATGCAGCAAGATATTTAATTGCCTCGCCCGTCATGATAAAGCATTTTTGATTCGTAAGAAATCCCTTTTCGTCAAGAATAAACGGCAAATACTTTGTCATATTAGGATATATAATCTTCTCCTTCTCAAATTCCTTGTAGTAGGATATGGTGTCCTGCACTTCAAACCATTTGTTATTCGTTCTCTTTCTCGTTTTCTGCTTATTGCCACTTTCATCTATATATTCTTCTCCAGTCTGCTTTAGCTTTGGCATGAATGAATTCAGATGCTCTTTAACAGCAGGATATTTTTCTATATCAAGATGATATGCAGGGAGAGTGCATATAAGCCATTTATCCGCGAAATTTGCTTTGTATCGCTTTATGTCTTTGCCGCGCAGGATTGGCTTAATAATCTCGGCGCTTTTCGGATCTTTTGCGATAAGCTCATCCTTTTTTACGCCGTCTATGATAAACGCATCGTTGCAGCCTGTTAGAATACCTCGATATATTTTAATATCCCAGTCTTTGAGAGGCGTGCCCGCTTTTTGAATTTTTTCTCTGATTTTCATTTCTTCGGGCGTTGAGATAAGCCAGCTCTCTCCCGATAAATCGCGGATAGGCATAGACTTATCTGATATGTATTCGGCTATGTCTGTTGCTTTTGTAAAGCCCTTGTCAACCCTGCAAGCAACAGGGCAGGAGCCGCTTGCCGCTTGCCTTGCCTGCGCGAGAAGGATATTCGTATCGACAGTCGCGGTTTCAAACACCTTGTACCCGCCGAAGTCAATCAGCAGCTCAGGACAGGCGTATTTATCCTCTTTATCCTCTTTATGCTTTTTATCCTCTTTATCCTCTTTATCAACCGCTCCCGAGAGCAGCTCTCTTAATTTTTTGCCGTAAGCGGCGCGCATCCATTTATTGCTTGTGATATAGCAGAGCCTGCCGCTTCGGGATAGAAGATCAAAAGCCCTCTCATAAAAGAGGCAGTATAAATCGGCGGTTTTGCCGAAAGAGTAATAGCCTTGCGCAGCAAGCCTGCGTTTCTCTTCCTCCCCCATAGACTGAATCTGCACATAGGGGGGATTCCCGATAACGATGTCGAAGCCGTCCTTCACGCCGAACATCCATTCAGGGTCGAACCATGGGCAGGAATCATCATCGAAAGGCTTCCAGGAGCATAGCCGTATATACCTCTCTGCGTTCTTGCTATACCAGTTCTCCTCGCGAAGCTTTTTGTTTGCCCCCGCGATACAAGCGTTTATCTTTTGCTTTGCGATCTCTTTATCGTTGCCTGCATCTGAGAAATATTCCTCCACAAGTTTTTTAATTTTGTCCGATATTTCCTCAAACGGATCCACGAACATGCTTTTGCTCTCTTCTTCGGCTCTCTCAGGCAGCTTTATAAGCGTATTTGCGCAGACAAACTTGAATTCCAGGTTGGGGAGGGTGTCAACTCCTCTGTTGGGTTTGTCGTCTTCGACGCTCTCATCCACGACGAGCGAAAGGAATACCCTGAGCCTTGAAATCTCAACAGCAATCTGCTGCAAGTCCACGCCGTGGATTGAGTTTCGGATAATTCCCAGCTTATGCACATACGCGGTGTTTCTATTGCGCTTGGCCTTTTCCCTGAGAAGGCTGTCTGAGAGGGCGGAAAATGATTTTTCGAGCCATTTCTTTGAGCCCGGGTCTATGCGCTCAAGCACAAAAAGCATCCTCTGCAAAATTCCCATCGGGAACGCCCCCGAGCCGCAGGCAGGGTCGAGCGTTTTCAAGCCGTGCAGGCTGTCGATAACGGCATCAATCTCCAGCTCGCTTAAATTATGCGAGGCCGCTTCGGCGATAAAGAGCGCATCAATTTTTTCATGCTCAATGCTTGTTGTGCTGTAGAGGTGATTTTTGAGGCTCTCATCCACCATATAATCCACAATCTCTCGCGGAGTGTAGAAGCTGCCTGTCTCGTTGCGGGCGGTCTGCTCTGTTTCGGGGTTTATGCTGGCAAGCAGATTCTCGAAGATTCTGCCGAGCATTTCGGGGTCGATGGAGATTTCAACATCGCTGCTCGTGCTCTCGTCGATAGTGAAGTTGTACTGCTCAAACACATCAAAAAGTCTCTTGAACCAATCGTCTCCTATGTTCACCTGCGAGCCGTATCTGCTGATTGCCGCATCGTAGTGGTCATCCGCGTGCGGGGTGAATAAGCCGCCGTTCAAAAACGGCACAAGCCCGAAATCACCCTGCTTACAGTCATCTTCACGGCTTTTCTTCTCTGTGTTGAGGGCCTTGAAGAAAAGCGGCTCAAGCGTGCTGTGGTAGTAGTTGGTTTGAATTGCGTCTTTGCTCAAGATGCTGCCGCTTATCAGAGGCACGCCATTGCCCGATTTCTTTTTTCTTAAAAACCAGCAGAAAAGCAGCCGGCCCAGAAGGCGCACGGCAAAATTCTTTCGCACGGTATCATCGGTGCAGGGGTGCCCGAGCAAATTCTTGTCAGAATCGAGGAGGTTGAAGTATAGCGATGCAATCTTTTCGTAAAACTCTTTATTAACCGCCTCGATGGAAAACGCCTTGAGTATCTCGGGGACACCCTCAAACTTGCATTTTTCAAGCTGGTTTTGGAAGGTTCTGTTTTGGGTTTCGGGGCTGATGAAGTATGTGTAGCGGCGGTAGTTGCTGAATTTCTGTTTTGTTCCCAGATAGCTCGCGGAAACAAAGCTCACGCGCGCGCAGGAATTATCCGCGA
>JBFWMM010000084.1:0-3156 GCA_050251615.1 Phycisphaerae bacterium | reverse complement strand
CCGTAGCCACGTACTGCGTGGGGACGGCGCAGTCCGGCGGGGCGGTAATCCTCTCTGCCGGAGAGAAGGGCAAGCGTTTTGCTCTGCCGCATGCGAAGGTGATGATACACCAGCCCTGGGGCGGCGTCTCGGGCCAGGCATCTGACATACAGATACAGGCTCAGGAGTTACTACGCAACAAAAAGCTGGTAAACTCCGTTCTCGCCGAGCATACAGACCGCGATGCGGAGCAGGTGGCCAAAGACACCGAAAGAGACAAGTACCTCACGGCCGATGAGGCTAAGGAATACGGCATTATAGACGAAGTACTCACACTGCGCGCCTGAGAGGTGCGCCCGTTCATAAAGGGAGAAACCGTATGTTGATACCTATGGTAATCGAAAAAGAAGGGCGCGGCGAACGCGCTTACGATATATATTCGCGCCTGCTCAAAGATAGAATCATATTTCTCGGCGGCAGTGTTGATGATAATGTGGCCAATTTAATAATCGCCCAGCTGCTTTTCCTCAGCAATGAGGACAGTGAGGCGGATATTCATTTCTATATCAATTCCCCGGGCGGCGTTGTCTCGGCGGGGCTGGCCATCTACGACACAATGAAATTCCTGCGATGTGATGTGGCCACGTACTGCATCGGGCAGGCCGCGAGCATGGGTTCGGTGCTGTTTGCAGGCGGCGCGCACGGAAAGCGTTATATGCTTCCCAGTAGCCGCATACTGCTCCATCAGCCGCTCATTCAGGGCATGATAGAGGGTTGCGCGACAGACCTTGAGATTCAGGCAAATGAGATTATGCGCCTGCGCGAACGCCTCTACGAGATCCTTTCCGCGGACACCGGCACAAGCAAGGACAAAATCATAAAAGACTGCGACCGCGACCTCTGGCTCAGTGCCGAGGAGTCTATTGCGTATGGCCTTGCCGATGCAGTTCTGGAGAAGGACACCGTAAAGTAAGAAAACCGGCGTGTTGGTTAGCCGGTACTCAAACGCGTTGTTGAAGGAAGGAAGGCGTTTATGCCGTACAGGATTGTCAAAAGAGAACAGCTCAGCGATAATGTGTATTTGCTGGAAATAGAAGCAAGGTATGTGGCCGAGGCGAGAAAGCCAGGGCAGTTTGTACTGATAGCTTACGATGCCGATCGAAGCGAGCGGATACCGCTGACTATCGCCGATGTTGACGTTGATAAGGGCACGATTACCGTTATATTTCAGGCAGTCGGCAAGTCAACGAATGAGTTTGCCGCGCTGAAGGTCGGAGACGCCTTTGACGCTGTCGCAGGACCCCTTGGCAACCCCACCCATATCGAGAACTTCGGCAAGGTGGTATGCGTGGGCGGTGGCATAGGAAACGCACCGCTCTATCCGATTGCAAAGGCTATGAAGGAAGCCGGCAACGAGGTAATATCAATCCTCGGCGCGCGCAGCAAGGACATCCTCATACTCGAAGAGCAGTTTGCCGCGGTGAGCGATGAGCTTATCATCGTTACCGACGATGGCTCATACGGCCGCAAAGCGCTCGTAACAGAGCCGCTTGAGGAGATTGTTTCAGGCGCAGGCGCAGACCTATGCGTTGCGATAGGGCCGGCGGTTATGATGAAATTCTGTTGCAAGGTTACTGAAAAGTACGCCGTGCCCACGTTCGTATCGCTGAACTCCATTATGATCGACGGCACTGGTATGTGCGGCGGTTGCAGAGTGGAAGTGGGCGGGGAGACAAAGTTTACCTGCGTTGACGGGCCCGAATTTGACGGTCATAAGGTCGATTTCGACCAGCTCATGAAACGCCTTGATTCATACAAAGAGTACGAAAAAGAGGCCGTTGAATTGCATAAGTGCAGGCTTAGGGAGGTGGAATAATGGGTTCTGAATACCTGAGTGAACTTCTTGCGAAAGATGCGGCCGGAGAGCTGAAAAACGCCGATCGCCTCAAAATACCACAGCAGGATATGCCCGAGCAGCCGGCGGAAGTGCGCCGGCACAACATCCTTGAAGTGGCCACGGGCTACACGGCCGAACAGGCGCAGATCGAGGCGCAGCGCTGCCTGCGATGCAAGAATGCGCCTTGCGTGAAAGGCTGTCCTGTTGAGATTGATATCCGCGGCTTTGTAACGCAGATTGCCGAGGGCGAGTTTCAGCAGGCTCTCGAAACGATAAAGAAAGCATCTCTGCTTCCCGCTGTTTGCGGCAGGGTCTGCCCGCAGGAGACGCAGTGCCAGATGGAATGTACCGTGGGCAAGGTGTTCAAAGACCCGATGAAAGCGGTTTCAATCGGCAGGCTTGAGAGATGGGTTGCCGATAACTATTCAGACACTTCACCGGCGCTTGAGATTGCGCCTGATACAGGCAAAAGGGTTGCTGTTGTGGGCTCGGGCCCCGGCGGGCTCGTTTGCGCGGCGGATTGCCGCAGGGCAGGGCACGATGTAACCCTGTTCGAGGCATTCCACAAACCGGGCGGTGTTTTGCAGTACGGCATCCCCGAGTTCCGCCTGCCAAAGGCGCTTGCGGCAAAAGAAATCAACACGCTCCGTGATATGGGCGTCAAAATCGAATGCAATTTTATCGTCGGCAAGACGCGTACAATCAGCCAGCTGATGGGAACGGATGGTTTTGATGCCGTTTTTGCTGCTATCGGTGCTGGATTGCCGCGCTTTATGAATATCTCCGGCGAAAACCTCATCGGTGTGTTCAGTGCCAACGAATACCTCACAAGAGCGAATCTTATGAACGCGTATAAATTTGGCACAGAATCCGATACGCCCATCATTCGCAGCAAGAAAGTCGCCGTTATCGGCGGCGGAAACGTGGCGATGGACTCCGCGAGAACGGCCCTTCGCCTCGGAGCGGAGAAGGTTTATCTCGTTTACCGGCGCACCGAAAAAGAGATGCCCGCGCGAATCGAAGAGATTCACCACGCAAAGCAGGAGGGCGTAGAGCTGATGTTGCTCAAGAGCCCCGTGCGCTATATCGGCGATGAGCGCGGCCGGCTCACGGCGATGGAATGCGTGAGCTTTGAGCTTGGCGAGCCGGATGCTTCCGGCAGGCGCAGGCCTGTAGAGATAAAGGGCTCCGAGGAGATAATCGAGGTAGATGCTTCGATCGTTTCCATCGGCAACCTCGCAAACCCGCTTCTGCGCAGGGCAACCCCCGAGCTTGCGTAC
>JBFWMM010000083.1:0-3157 GCA_050251615.1 Phycisphaerae bacterium | reverse complement strand
GTACGCAAGCTCGGGGGTTGCCCTGCGCAGAAGCGGGTTTGCGAGGTTGCCGATGGAAACGATCGAAGCATCTACCTCGATTATCTCCTCGGAGCCCTTTATCTCTACAGGCCTGCGCCTGCCGGAATCATCCGGCTCGCCAAGCTCAAAGCTCACGCATTCCATCGCCGTAAGCCGGCCGCGCTCATCGCCGATATAGCGCACGGGGCTCTTGAGCAACATCAGCTCTACGCCTTCCTGCTTTGCGTGGTGAATCTCCTCGATTCGCGCAGGCATCTCTTTTTCGGTGCGCCGGTAAACGAGATAAACCTTCTCCGCTCCAAGACGAAGGGCCGTTCTCGCGGAGTCCATCGCCACGTTTCCGCCGCCGATGACGGCGACTTTCTTGCTGCGAATGATGGGCGTATCGGATTCTGTGCCGAATTTATACGCGTTCATAAGATTCGCTCTTGTGAGGTATTCGTTGGCGCTGAACACGCCGATGAGGTTTTCGCCGGGGATATCCATAAAGCGCGGCAACCCCGCACCGATAGCAACAAATACGGCATCAAAACCGTCTGTTCCCATCAGCTGGCTGATTGTTCGCGTCTTACCGACGATAAAATTGCATTCTATTTTGACGCCCATATCACGGAGCGTGTTTATTTCTTTTGCCGCGAGCGCCTTTGGCAGGCGGAACTCGGGGATTCCGTACTGCAAAACGCCGCCCGGTTTGTGGAATGCCTCGAACAGGGTTACATCGTGCCCTGCCCTGCGGCAGTCCGCCGCGCAAACGAGCCCGCCGGGGCCCGAGCCCACAACAGCAACCCTTTTGCCTGTATCGGGCGCAATCTCAAGCGCCGGAGAAGTGTCTGAATAGTTATCGGCAACCCATCTCTCAAGCCTGCCGATTGAAACCGCTTTCATCGGGTCTTTGAACACCTTGCCCACGGTACATTCCATCTGGCACTGTGTTTCCTGCGGGCATACCCTGCCGCAAACAGCTGGAAGCAGAGATGCTTTCTTTATCGTTTCGAGAGCCTGCTGAAACTCGCCTTTCGCGATCTGCGTTACAAAGCCGCGAATATCTATCTCAACAGGGCAGCCTTTCACGCATGGCGCATTCTTGCAACGCAGACAGCGCTGCGCCTCTATCTGTGCCTGCTCGGCCGTGTAGCCCGTGGCCACTTCAAGGATGTTGTGCCGGCGCACTTCCGGCGGCTGTTCGGGCATTTCCTGCTGTGGTATTTTTAGGCGGTCGGCGTTTTTCAGCTCTCCTGCCGCATCTTTCGCAAGAAGTTCACTCAAGTATTCAGAACCCATTATTTCACCTCCCCGAGCTTGCATTTATGCAATTCAACTGCCTCTTTTTCGTACTCTTTGTATGAATCGAGACGCTTCAGGAGCTGGTCGAAATCAACTTTATGCCCGTCAAATTCGGGCCCGTCAACGCAGGTAAATTTCGTCTCCCCGCCCACTTCCACTCTACAACCGCCGCACATACCCGTGCCGTCAATCATAATGGAATTCAGCGAAACGAGCGTGGGCACGGCGTACTTTTCCGTAACCTTGCAACAGAATTTCATCATAACCGCCGGCCCTATCGCAACGCATAGATCTGCGCCTGCGCCTGAGACAATCTCCTCAAGCGGCTCTGTTACGAGCGCTTTGCGGCCGTATGAGCCATCGTCGGTAACGATGATAAGCTCATCGCTTATCGCGGCAAACTGCTCTTCGAGTATGAGGATGTCCTTGCTGCGCGCACCGAGGATTGATACTACCTCGTTGCCGGCTTCCTTCATTGCCTTTGCAATCGGAAAGAGAGGCGCGTTTCCTATGCCGCCACCCACGCATACCACCTTGCCGAAGTTCTCGATATGGGTCGCGTTGCCAAGTGGACCGGCGACAGCGTCAAAAGCATCTCCAACCTTCAGCGTGGCAAACTCATTCGTTGACTTGCCGACAGCCTGAAATATAACGGTAATCGTGCCCTTATCAACGTCCACATCGGCTATAGTCAGCGGTATTCGCTCGCTTCGATCGGCATCGTAGGCAATCAGAACAAACTGCCCGGGCTTCCTCGCCTCGGCCACATACTTAGCTTCGATTTCCAGCAGATAAACATTACCGCTGAGCTGTTCTTTTCTGACAATCCTGTACGGCATAAGCGCCTTCCTTCATTCAACAACGCGTTTGAGCGCCGGCTCAATCAACCTGCCGGCGTTTCTTTACTTTACGGTATCCTTCTCCAGAACGGCATCGGCAAGGCCATACGCGATTGACTCACCGGCATCGAGCCAGAGGTCGCGGTCGCAGTCTGTTATGATTTTTTCCTTGCTTGTACCTGTGTTGGCGGAAAGAATATCGTAGAGGCGTTCACGCAGGCGCATAATCTCTCTGGCCTGAATCTCAAGGTCTGTCGCGCAGCCCTCTATCGTGCCCTGAATGAGCGGCTGGTGGAGCAGTATGCGGCTGCTGGGGAGCATATAACGCTTTCCATGCGCGCCGCCTGCAAAAAGCACCGAGCCCATGCTCGCCGCCTGCCCTATGCAGTACGTCGCCACATCGCAACGCAGAAATTTCATTGTGTCGTAGATGGCCAGCCCCGCCGAAACAACACCACCTGGGGAATTTATATAGAAATGAATATCCGCCTCGCTGTCCTCATTGCTGAGAAAAAGCAGCTGGGCGATTATCAGATTGGCCACACTATCATCAACGCCGCCGCCGAGAAAAATGATTCTGTCTTTCAGCAGGCGCGAGTATATATCGTAAGCGCGTTCGCCGCGCCCTTCCTTTTCGATTACCATCGGTATCAACATATGGTTTCTTCCTTTATGTACGGGCGCCCGTCAGAGGCGCAGTGTGAGTACTTCGTCTATAATGCCGTATTCTTTAGCGTCATCAGCTGTGAGGTACTTGTCTCTTTCGGTGTCCTTCGCTATCTGCTCCGCATCGCGGCCTGTATGCTCGGCGAGAACGGAGTTTATCAGCTTTTTGTTGCGGATAATCTCCTGAGCCTGTATCTGAATGTCAGATGCCTGGCCCGAAACGCCGCCCCAGGGCTGGTGTATCATCACCTTCGCATGCGGCAGAGCAAAACGCTTGCCCTTCTCTCCGGCAGAGAGGATTACCGCCCCGCCGGACTGCGCCGTCCCCACGCAGTACGTGGCTACGG
>JBFWMM010000082.1:0-3206 GCA_050251615.1 Phycisphaerae bacterium | reverse complement strand
TGCAAGATAATTTGCTTGAAATCTTTCAAGATTTTTGTAAATTATCTCTCTGCTCGCCGGCGCGGCGGGTAAGTGGATGCGCCAGTAGCTCAACTGGACAGAGCATCGGTCTACGGAACCGAAGGTTGAGGGTTCGAATCCTTCCTGGCGTACTATACTAAAACCCTGCTTATGATTGCTTAAACGCTGTTTTAACATCACAAGCAGGGTTTTTCTGCGTCTATACCGACCAATTTCCCCTATCTCTTATAATCCGCCATAGCCCGCTCTAATCCATACAAGTGCACATAATCTTAGTCTGTATTTAGATCAGTTGGGCGGGGCTATTCTAACATACCCTTGCTCTATAATGCTTCTCGCGATAATACGCATAAGGACAAGCAGAAAAAACGAGGGAGAGCCTCTAATGTAGTTTGTCCCCTCATTCCTGCTTATCCTGCTGACGCAGTTCTCTCGCTACCGATACTCAGTTCAGGCACGTTGTTTAATCCGCTTCTGAGGTCTTCTGTCTCCAAGTGAGTATATATTTTCAGCGTGAGGTTTATATCAGCGTGTCTCATCAGCTTTTGAGCAGTTTGTATATTAACCCCGCTCTTGGCTAAATTGGTAGCAAATGTATGCCTGAGGGCATGAAAATCAGCAAAGCCTTTGTATGTCTGATACTCAATTTCAGCATCTTCCAAGTCAGTCCTCATTATTTCCGCTGGATCCTCCGTTACCATGAACACACGAGTTTTAGGATGTTTGCCTTGTGAGTAATCCTCTACGAGCCTCGACAATTCGGGTTTCATAGGAAGAGTAGCTCCTCTTCTGCTTTTCTCGTTCTCAGGTTTAATTGAAAAGGATTGATCCTTAAAATCGAAATCAGCCACTTCAAGAGTACGCACCTCATTCGCTCTTAAACCCGTTTCTAAGGCAAAACGATAAATCATGTATCTGTCGTAGCCTGTGAGGTCTCTGTACATCTTAGGGCTGTTCAAGGCTGTCTTGAGAAGTCTTGCCACCTCCTCCCTGCTCAAAGCTCTTCTTGGTCGTTCTTTCGTTATGTTGTTATTGGGATGAAGGTCTTTCAGTATGTCAGAGCCTGCTCTGTTGGTGTCTCTAAGCCATTTGCTGAACTGCTTGAAGGCTTTTATATAGTGCTTCTTCGTTTCATCGGCAAGAGCTAAGTCTGCCACAAATCTACGTACTGATTCAACATTCAAATCTGAAATGGAAGTGAAGCCACGAGCTTCGACACCTTTTTCAATCCTCGGAACGATTGTATTGATATAGCCATTACAGCATCCTTTATCCTTGAGATACTGCCCGTAGTCCTCAATATGTTTTTCCATGGATGCTTTTGCATGTAGCCTGATTTGCTTTATGAGCCCCCACTTTGCAAGGTTATCGATCAGCTTGGAAGATAGAGAGTCGAGCCATTTCTGCATGGCAGCATCAGGCTCCATCCCCGCTGTTCTAAGGCTTGCTAAAGTGAGGAGCTTATTCTCAAGCTCTTGAGTGGCCTTCTTGTTAGTGCATCCCCTGACAGTTCTGAGCTGCCCTGTATGGTCGGAAAAAATGACATAGTAATCATTTGTTACTATCATCTTACCGCTCTTATTTCTAAACCTTCTCTTATTAACAGCCATTTTCACTTCTCCTCATTTCCTGCCATTCATCATAGGTGAATAGCGAACCTCTTTCAGCGCTTTTAGCTATATACTCCTTAACCTCTTCAAGGTAATACAGCGATTTCTTACCTACCGCCAGGGCTCTTACGCCAATTTTCCCTGTTGCCTTTAATTGGTAAAACATTGATTTTGAGAGTCTCAGTAGTTCACACAGTTCCTCCGTTGTTATTAGTAGAGTCATTATCCTACTCCTTATACAAGATGCCATTGGGCTTTCCAATCGGTAGCTTTGTACTCTTTATCCACTACTCTCCATATCAAGCCATAGCATGTTAACTATATCCATAGTATAGTAGAATATTTTCGCTTAACAACTGTTTTTCTGAAATGTGATTTTTGCGTATTTTTATTTTACCCGAAAAAATGTTCATGGCCAAAAATCGATTTTAGGAGTCCCGTCTTTGGGAACCAATTCTCCAAATCAAAAGGGTAGGGGGGGAGGGTACGTCAGAATAAATTTTATTTTTATTCCATCCCAATATCCTGCCGCTCAAGAAGGATCCATCGACTTGTCTCAGAATAAAAAAAATTCTTATTATTTTTCCTGTGATGTGAAATGTGCACAAATGACAGGTTTTTAGCAGGTTTTTGCCGTATATTGGCACTCATAACGGAAGATAGGCGCTTTCTTTACCTCAGAATCTGAGCAATCCCGCTAAATTCTGCCATTCTGCTATTTGATAGGATATACGGCTATTGAGGTAGCTCCTCGATACTGAGCAGTAACGAGTTCCCTTGCTTCGGTGGAGGTTCTTGTCGTTACGATTGTCTCGTGATACCTGCCGTTGCAGGTGAATGTTACCTTGTAGGTTGTAAGCTCCACATTTACTCTCCTATTACGCTTCAGCCACTACAGAAATGCCGTTTCTTTTTATCCACTGATTTAGAGCGGCAGGGGTGATTGAGTATTTCTTTGCTATATGATTTTGTCTTACGCCTGTTTTAAGCATTGCTTGAATCTCTTCCTTATATGGATCGAGCTTTGAACGACCACTCCCACAAGGACGACCAAGTTTCATCCCTGTTGCTTTTCTTGCCCTCAAAGCTTCCTTAGTCCTGCTTGAGATTAAATCTCTTTCAATTTCCGAAGCCATTCCGAGAAACATACTCAAAATCTTAGACTGCATTGAGTCTTCCAACGACCAACTACCCTTTACAGCATACACCTTAACATCTTTGCTACGACAGCACTCTATTATTTCAAGAATTTGAAGAAGTGAGCGACCGAGCCTTGAAAGCTCAGATACTACAATCGAATCCCCTGCATCCAATTCAGTAATAACTTCTCCAAGCTTGCGTTTCTTCCAATCCTTAGTACCGCTGACCTTCTCCTCAACCCATTCCACATTTCCCATCTGCTTCTCATTAGCAAGCTTCAGGATGTCTAATTTGTTTTTCTCCAAATCCTGCGGTTGTGTAAAATACTTTCTGTAAATTCAAAGAAGTGCAATGTATCCGGCTGCAAGTGAGCGTAGCGAGCCGGAGGCCGGATACATAGCAGATTTTGCTTGAAATGGCGGGTACATTTCGTTC
>JBFWMM010000081.1:0-3359 GCA_050251615.1 Phycisphaerae bacterium | reverse complement strand
AACCGTACGCAACGGCACTTGCTACCGCTGCCACAACTGCGGCAACTCAATGGGTTGCTCGTAAGAGTATCCAATCATAAATAGCATATCTGTAGAGACGCAGCTTCCCGCGTCTCTACTTTTGTATTCTGAGCTTTATTTCCTGAATACAAACAGGTATTCGTGCGCCAGCAGAAGAAAATTATACTTCACGCTATTCGTCTTCCAGAAGCCGGTAGCCTTGCAGTTATGCTGTTCTTTGATAATAATTTCCTTTGGCTTGAAGCCTGCCTCTTCAAAAACCTGCATAACCTTGAAGCCCAAAGGAATCACACATCCTTTCTGGCGAGTATCGCCCATAAGAATTGCGCAGTACTTTCCCTTTTTGAGCACTCTGAAGCACTCCATTGCAACAGGCTTCATCTGCTCAATAAAATCCGGCACGCTAAGCAGTGAAAGGTCGCCATCTATACCATCACTGTAGTTTATGATATTGGCATAAGGCGGATGTGTGCAAATCAAGTCAATTGATTCATCCACAATAAAGCGTAGATTGCGGGCATCAGAGCGATGCAGTTCAACCTCGCCAGCGCTTTCGCAGTCGAAGTTGGTTTGTGAATAAGCAAGGGCAACCGATTCGGGATTTATATCACCCCCAACACCTCTTCTACTCAATAAACGTGTTTCTACAAGAGTAGTCCCGCTACCAATAAATTGATCAAGAACGGTATCTCCCTTTTTGGAATATCTCATGATCACATTTCTCGGAATGTATGGGGACCAGTTTCCCCTGTATTTGGCATTGTGAGTGGCCCAGCTCCCCCTGTTCGGAAAACTCCAGACGGTATTTGTCTCCAGCTCAAAATAGTCGGGGCCGGACTTTTTAATTTTTCTGCCCAACTTACCTTTACCCTACTTGAAAAGGCGCTCAAAAGCACCCTTTTGAAGATCGTCTATGCTGTAGATATGTTCCATAGCCTCAAAAGTCTCCCGAAGATTATTTTTTGCGCTCTTCCAGCCGATGCCATCAGTTACCCAGACAAACTTCAAACCATCAACGTCACCAATCTGCTTTGAAAGAGTCTTGTAGCTTCTTGCTGTTTCATTAAGCTTGGAGCCGCCGCCAGTGTAAAAGTTAGTTTCAACACAATAAACAACACCATTTGCGTAAACAGCAAAATCAAAACGTTTATCAGCTACTCCGTACTCCAGCACGCCTGAAATTTTGATCCCCCAGCGCTTTTGAATTTTGCTGAGCTTCATCTCTTGCTCAAAGTCTGTAACACCTGCACGTTCGATAAAACCGCTAACAACGTTCTCCATTAGATGACCGCCACGGTTCTTTCTCCCGTTGGAATCCAATCCGGTTTCTACGCCTGTAACGTAATCCAACAGGCTAGATACAATCCTTCTTTCAAGCAGATCGAATAATCCTGTTTTCCTCATAAAAATAGAGTATTGCTCAATCGACTGGTTTAAACGGGCAAAGCTATAAAGGTGCTGAACATCAGAATCCATCACGTGTATCTCATTTTGCCGCACTGCAATAAGTATCGGAATACATTTGAGCGTCTGAGGGTACTGCGCCAGAATCTTGGCAAAGTCATTTTCTATATCAGCGGAGCCAATTAGAGAGTTTAAAATACACAGCTCAACGCGAATCTCCTCAACATTTCTATGCACTTTATCAAAATCAACATAGTATCCATAGTCGGCTATACTTTCCCTGAATGAATTAAGCCATGTATCAAAATCTCTCATTTTTATCCCAGTAGTTTGTTACGAGCAATTCGCTGATACTTCCCCGCAGAGAAGCGTTTGAGTTAATCATTCTTTTAGCGCTGATTCGGTTAATATTAAATTCGCTGTACAAATCGTCAAAGAAATTATCGTCTTTGTCCTGGTTTTTGGGGTCAGAATTGCTCACTACAACGAATGCTCCTGTTTTGCTGACCTCAGTAACGAAATCTGCCAGAGCAATTTGTTCAGCATCGTTAAAAATGTTCTCTGTATATGAGGTAAAGCTTGCTGTTTTACTTAGAGGCCTGTATGGTGGGTCAATATAAACAAAGGTATCACCGCTTATGAAGTCTCGCGATTCTCTGTAATCACAGCAATGGATTTCGACGTTGGCAAGGGCTGAGCTTATCGCCAGAAGATTTGATTCATTGCAAATTTTCGGATTCTTGTATTTGCCATGAGGGACATTATAGCCCCCCTTTTTATTAACGCGGTACAAGCCGTTGAAACAGGTTCTATTGAGAAAAATAAATAAGGCGCCTAATTCAGTGGAATCCGAGGAAGCATCAGTTTTAAGATTATTAAAACGTTCCCTTATTTCATAGAAGAACGCATTGCGGCCTTCTTCATCATGTTCCAAATAGCGACTCTCCATATGCGAAAGAATTTCTATCAAATGTCTGACATTATTTCTAATCGCAGAGTAAGTTAAAATCAATTCGGCGTTTATATCGCTTATGTACAATTCATCGAGATCGTGGTTTGAAAGAATATCAAACAAAACCGCACCGCCACCGATAAAGGGCTCACAGTAGCGACGGATCTCGTTGCCGAGGCCTGCGGGGTATGTTTTTCTAATTTCGGGAAGCAACTGGCCTTTACCGCCTGCCCATTTTACGAATGGCTTTATCAATTATCTACTCCGTTAGTCAGTTAGTCTTGATGCCCCATTATAGTATTAGGGACATCGTTTGCAATTATTGTTGCATGGATCTTAAAAAAGTACTTGCACAAGGTTAAGTTCAAGACACAATTAGATCTAATAGCGTTTAACAAAAGGAAACAGTAAAATGGAAAAACAAATCACAATAAGCATGGAAACGTTTGAGAGACTTCTCGTTCTGAGCACTAATCAAAATTGTGTAATTCAAAACCATGCTAATCAAAACTGTGCCAATAAAGATTACGTTGAACGTTTGCGTAAGATGGCGCTCGAACTGAATATGCCAGGCACTTTATATTACCCTGACATAGATGACCAGAAGTTAATTGAAACTTTGGATATGCTGAAGCAAGGTGGATATATCAAACATCGAGACATATCAGCTTTTATTCATTACATCGCCGATATGCTTGAGGATTAAAGTCCCATTTTGGGATTTGCTACCACATAGAATTACCTAATTCTTGCATCTGGATATAATGCGGCGATTCCGAATAGATTTGACAAGATCTCCCCCGGCAGTATGATACGCGCTGTTAGCCACTGAGAAACCAAGTTAAGTCTATTCGGAATATGAACAAAAGAAAAGCATTCACATTGATCGAACTGTTAGTTGTGATAGGTATTATCGCGATGCTGATGGGCGTACTTCTGCCGTCTCTGGCCAAAGCCCGTACGATTGCCAAGCGCACGCTTT
>JBFWMM010000080.1:0-3368 GCA_050251615.1 Phycisphaerae bacterium | reverse complement strand
TCGCGGATAATTCCTGCGCGCGCGTGAGCTTTGTTTCCGCGAGCTATCTGGGAACAAAACAGAAATTCAGCAACTACCGCCGCTACACATACTTCATCAGCCCCGAAACCCAAAACAGAACCTTCCAGAACCAGCTTGAAAAATGCAAGTTTGAGGGTGTCCCCGAGATACTTGAAGTATTCAGCCTTGCAACCGTCTCCAACGAATTTTACAAAGACTTCAAGCCAAAGTTCGACAACGTTTTGGCTAATATACAGGGAGCAGATACTGCATCACCGGAAAACGTAAGCGATTTTGCGCTTTTGTTTGTTGTTCGCATTTTATTTCTCGGTTTCGTTCAGAAAAAAGGCTGGCTGGGAAGCCATAAATTTCTGCAAGAATATCTTGAGGAGTATAGAAAGCTTGGCAAACAAGATGAGTTTTACGCTTATTGGCTTGAACCTCTCTTCTTCGAAGCTCTTAATTCTCCACCCGGCCAACAGGTAGATTGGGGAAATAACGATTTTTCTAAGCAAACGCAAGAGAATCTTCAGATGGCCCCCTTTCTCAACGGTGAGTTATTCAAAAAGAAAAATGGCGTTGATAATATTGGAATGTACATTTCTGATTCTGCTGTTTATGAGTTTTTCAACTTTCTTTTCCAATATAACTTTACAATAGATGAATGCAGTGCCACAGACGAAGAGCTTGGAATGAACCCTGAATTTCTGGGTATTATATTTGAGAAGTTTGTCAATAAGGCACATGGATCCGTTTATACTCCTCGAACTGAGGTGGATTATATGTGCAGGCTTAGCCTGCTTACCTGGCTTGAGAAGAAGAGCGAATTTGAGACAAGCGAGCTGTACCATCTCTTTTTCAGAGAAGCCGGAAAGGGTTGTGAGTATGACGATGATCAGAAAGATGGAAATTTCAGCAAGAATGAAATATCTGCGCTGTATAACTATCTTGAAAAAGTAACGATATGCGACCCTGCCGCAGGTAGTGGTGCATTTGAGGTGGGGATGATGATCGTGCTATGCGACATCTTTGAAAAACTCTCCTCCATGCCAAATTGCGATCAAAGCCTTAAAAGCAAATCGAAATATGAGCTCAAGAAAAACATTATCCGACGCAGCTTGTATGGCGTGGAAGTGCAGGGGTATGCTGTTTGGATAAATCAGCTGAGGCTTTGGCTTTCTCTGTTCGTTGAGATGGATGATTCTCTCAAAACATCCGCTAACCCGATTTTGCCCAGCCTGAATTTCAAAATCCGCAGAGGTGATTCGCTGGTTCAGATAGTGGGTGGAAAACTGTTTCCCATTCAGGGGCATGCGGATGTAACACCTGCGTTGAAGCGCAAGATAACTGCCTTGAAAAAAGCAAAAATTGAGTTTTTTAATAATACGGGCGAGTCTTATAAAATGATTCATAAGCGGGAGACGGATGTTTTCCGTGAGATAATTCAGGCTGAGATAGGTAACAGGAAAGATGCCCTCGTAAAGATTGAAAATCCCGTAAAACAGGCCGGTTTCGGGTTTCACGCCGAAGAGTCTGAAAAGGCTCATGCAAGCAAAATCAAAGATAAACAAAAGAGGGTTGCTGCTCTTAACAGTGAGATTTATGAACTGGACCAGGAGCTCAGAAGCATTGTTGATGAGCGCCCGCTCGTCTGGAGCATTGAGTTTTCCGAGATTTTCTTCGGAGAAAGCGGCGGCTTTGATATCGTTATCGGTAATCCGCCGTATATTGAACAAGAGGGGATCCGCGACCCGCTGGGGTCAGTTTCCAGTGATACTTACAAGAAGCTACTGTTTGAAAGTCTTAAAATTGATTATCCTTCTTACTTCAAGAATGCCGCATTAAGTAAACGGAGCGATCTAAGCGTGTATTTCTACATCAAAACGATAAGGCTTCTTAATAAAGATGGCGTGCATTGTTTTATCTGTACAAATACTTGGCTGGATGCTGGCTATGGAGCGGGCTTGCAGAGATTTTTCGTTGAAAAAGCCAAGCTCAGGCAGGTAATTTATAATCATGCCAAGAGAAGCTTTCCGGGGGCAGATGTAAACACCGTTATTACGATAGCAGATTCGTCTCTGCAAGATTTTGACAAGTCGCAACACAAGGTAAAGTTTGTTTCTTACAAAAGGCCTTTCGAGGAAACTGTGTTTGCGGAAAATTTAATTGACATTGCGGAAGCGGAAGAGAAAACGCAAAAAAAATCGCTTCAAATTTATTTAGCCACGGCAGAACAGCTTTATTCTGATGCATGGGTAGTAAAGCGAGGGGGTGAAGAATATGTGGGAGACAAATGGGGCGGGAAGTATCTAAGAGCTCCAGATATATTTTTTACAGTGATGGAAAAAGGTAAAAACAAATTCGTTCGTTTAGGCGATGTCGCTGAGTTAAGACGAGGAATAACAACAGGATGTGACTCTTTTTTCTATCTAACAGAAAGTGCAGTTAATGATTTCGGGATAGAGGAAGAGTTTCTGAAACCGGTTATAAAAAGTTCAAAAGAATGCATGCATGTGCTGGTAAGCCAAGGAAAATACAAGAATAAAATCTTTTTCTGCGACAAGGCAAAAAAAGAGCTTAAAGGTACCAGGGCTCTCGAATATATTGAGTGGGGAGAAAAGCAACCCATTAAAGTTAAGCAGGGCAAAAACAAAGGGGAAGTAACCATTGGCTTCAACAATGTTTCAAGCACAAAAGCCCGTAAAAAATGGTGGAGCTTAGGCGACAGAAGTGTTTCATTAGGTATTATACCCTGCAGTGTGGGAGACACTTTCAGGTTTTATATAAATGACTTGAGCCTGCTCGCTAACAAAAGGCTCTATTTGTATAACGGTGAAGAATGTGTTTTGCGTTTCCTGAATTCGACCCTGTATTTCCTCCTAATAGAATTGAATTCGCCAACAGGTCTCGGAGGTGGATTGCTGGATCTAACTGTTGATCAGTACAATACCTCCCTTTGCATATCAGAGAATCTTAATCTGCCTATAATAGAACGTAAAATCGAGTCCGTATTCATTGAATCTGGTATAGACCCAAAAAGTGCGATTCCAATCGAAGAGCAGGAGCCCAATCCCCTGCCGGACAGAAAGCAGCTTGATGACATCGTGTTTGATGCAATCGGATTGAGCGAAGAAGAGCGCAAGGATGTTTACAGAGGAGTGTGCCGGCTTGTCTGGGATAGAATAAACAAGGCGAAATCGTAGGGGCTCGGGTTCATCGCGCCCTGATGTAACGATGTGTATGCGCGTCGGTTGGCGGAATATCAAGGAGAGAAAGCGAAAAATGAGTAATTTCATAACCAATGAAAAAGGGACGCTCGGTTTGTCGGCGCGGCTGAACAATCTTGTTGCGCACAGCAAGGAGCTGAA
>JBFWMM010000079.1:0-3549 GCA_050251615.1 Phycisphaerae bacterium | reverse complement strand
TCGCGGATTTGGCTCTCAGGAAACGCTTTTTATCCCGCCCGCTGATACAGCCCGCCGAGGCTCCCGCGCAACGTAGGGAAATCAGGCACTGAGTGCAAGGCGTTTGTTTGAATCTTGAATCTGCTTTTTTTGTATATCTTTATAAACCGCCGAGCTCGCAGAGGCGCTGAGAAAATACTTTGAAACAAATGCCGTTATGTTATAATCCGACTTCAATGAAATCAGCGTTTGAAACATTTATGTTTTACGAAACGTCCGTAACGGGTCAGCCGCGATACTTCGGCTATTTCACAGACCATCTCGGCAGCGTGGTTACGCTGTACCGGCACAATCCGCTCCTGGAAACAGATCCGAACAGTATCGTTGAACAATATACTTACGATGCTTACGGCAATGTGAGCATAGACGACACCGACAACCGGTACAACGGTAATCCGTATATGTTTACCGCGCGCAGGATGGATGAAGAAAGCGGGCTCTACTACTACCGTGCGAGGATGTACAACCCTGGGCTCGGCCGCTTCCTCCAGTCCGACCCGATGGGATATATCGATACGGCAAATCCGTATGCCTACTGCGCCAACAATCCGCTGAACTACACCGACCCGTGGGGGTTGTGGGCCATTACAATTGGAGGAAGTGCGACTTGGGGCAACGGCATCCTACATACAGGTGGATGTGGGACATATTTTGGCAAAAGCGATGGCGGTATTTTTAGTGGATGGTATTGGGGGACATATTACAGCTATGGTAATGGCTTCACGACTGGAGCTTTTGCGGGGGTAACCGTTGATTACGGCTTCTCTGCCAAAGCTAAAAAAGGTGAAGATTTAGGAGGCGGTGTTATTGAAGGAGGGGTAACGGGCATAACTCCGTATAATATAGACGTTACTACTGCAGGCTCTAATGAGTCCCCTAATCTGACAACATGTAGCTTTGGCCTTGGTACGCCTGTGCCAGAAGGGCATATGATAATGGTGGGCACGAAAATATTAGAAAATGGTGGTTTTTGATGTTAGTTTCTGAAAGCAACGCAGTTGGTCTTTCGTGTTTAACTGCACTTATTTGTGCAGTGTCTGGTGCTTTTGCCCAATCGCGGTATATAAATAAAATATACTGCTATTTCAAGGCTATTGAACACTCTTTACCTTTTAGTGTCCCACAAGAATTTCAAAAATATGCTCCACAAGGCACACCTTTTGTTCACAGGCTGAAGACAAGAAAAGAGTTAACTCTTTTCTTAAGAAACGTTGGGGGCATTGTTAGCGAGTACCCGGATATTATCGCAATTTACAGGAAATATAGGGTTGCCTACTGTATTACATTCCTGCCTATCACCATTATTGCAGTAGCAGGTATTACGATAGTCATTTTGTTAGCAACAGGTGTTCTGAATATGGCAGCAGTTGATGTTTAGGCGAAAGAAGATTGTTATCGATAAGGGGCCGTACACCGTTGCATACAGTAAATCCGATGGAAGATACAGCACGGTAGAGAACGGAAGCAATGAGAAGAGCGTCGCGTATGACAGCAACGGCAATCTCTTGTTTTACGATGCTTACGGCAATGTGAGCATAGACGACACCGACAATTGGTACAACGGCAACCGGTACATGTTTACCGGCCGCCGCTATGATGAAGAAAGCGGGCTCTACTACTACCGCGCGAGGATGTACAACCCGGGGCTCGGCCGCTTCCTCCAGACCGACCCGATGGGATATATCGATACGGTAAATCCGTATGCCTACTGCGCGAACAATCCGCTGAACTGGATTGACCCGTGGGGAGAGAAAATCTACAGCAGGGGAGAAGTTGAAACAATACTAAATTCTGGAAGAAATGCACCCTATAATCCATTGAGGCACGGTTTTCCTTCAGAAATAGCTCCTGGATATTCGAATTCCAACTTAGACATTTACGATAAATTAGGTCTAATTCCAGGTTACGACTATGGGGCCGGAAGCGAAAAATGTGTAGATATATATGATGTGCCCCAACACGGCCCAATGACGGCTACCGGGTTTTCTAATTATGTCGCAGGTTATCTCGGAGGATACCATGGCTCCATAGGATTAGGGGCGTTAATGTGCGCTTTTGGAAATATGTATGAAAATAAGAATATCGTCTTCTGGACTGGTGATGACGAGGAAAGTATTTGCGATATCAACAATGGAATGTATGACGGGATAAAAAGAAGACGTTCAGATATTAAGGACACTCTTGGTCTTATGGGGAATGTGTTGATTGAAAATACTCCGCACAGAGGTTTTTATGAATAAAACGTGCTCAAATATCACGATTTCCGATTTATTCGCAGCGGTCATGTGGTTTTTAATTCTTGTCTTGTATCTCTTTTATTCTAACGAAGTCAAGGTCAAGCGAAGAATACTGGAGAATCTGAAGAGTGAGAATTTGATTCAAATTGCACTCTCTCTGAATGAATACAAAGACCAATACGGTCAGTATCCAAGTTCCGAAAACTGGTGCGATAGCATGAGCACCTATTGGCATAACAATTCAACGGAAGATCTTCTCCTCCCGCCCAAGTGCTGTATTTACTCGGCAGTTCTGAACAGTGATGTTTTCACCAAACAGACAATTACACCAGAGACTCCATTAATCTTTGGAACCAGACGGGCTCAGAGAAACTCATGCTTCAGTATATCAGAAAATGGAGAAGACTGTTTTTGGGTTGTAACTGTATCGGGACACTATGAAGAAATAAATTCAAAGCAGTTGAGTACAAAATGAAACTTGAGAGAAAATTAACTGTTGTTGACTGGTTACTTATAGCATTATGGTTTTATGTTGCCTTTGGCGCAATAGCTATGTTTGGAATACTTAATAGAATCAACTATCAGATTTTTATACTAACAAGCTGACGTTAGTGAGTCAAATTATGGATCAAGAGACGTCTTTAAGCACGGTAGAGAACGGAAGCAATGAGAAGAGCGTCGCGTATGACAGCAACGGCAATCTCTTGTTTTACGATGCTTACGGCAATGTGAGCATAGACGACACCGACAACCGGTACAACGGCAACCGGTACATGTTTACCGGCCGCCGCTATGATGAAGAAAGCGGGCTCTACTACTACCGCGCGAGGATGTACAACCCGGGGCTCGGCCGCTTCCTCCAGTCCGACCCGATGGGATATATCGATACGGTAAATCCGTATGCCTACTGCGCGAACAACCTGGTGAATTTCGTGGATCCCGGGGGTAAATTTTTAATTACCGGCTTAGTGATTCTTGGAGTGGAGTATGGTGCATATATGTTAGCGGACCGCATTGGGGACTTTATGGAAAACTTGCGGGATGGTGCAAATGATTTTCAAGAGTCAAAAGATGGATTAACAGAAGATATTGGAGACCCCCATACCAAGCCGGATAAATTCGATAGTTCACTGGAGTGTTATCGTCGAAATGGTATGAACTCCCTCTTGCAAGGCGCTAAAGCTGCGACCACTATGGCCAAAACACCAGGCACAACAGCAAACCCAAAGTTTCCTTCAACGACACCTCTAATACAACCAAGAAAAAGAACTCC
>JBFWMM010000078.1:0-3740 GCA_050251615.1 Phycisphaerae bacterium | reverse complement strand
ACTTGTAGCAGGGAAGTATGTGTAAAATACGGAGTCTTCAATCGTTGCCACAAGTGCGTAGAGAGAAACAAACGATAACTTAGTACAAGGAAGTACAAGATGAACAAACATAGCGCTACAAAATGTGCGGCTTCGGAAGATAGAACTATCCAAACATTTTCTAAATCTGTTAACTTTTGGTCTTACAGAGGAAGAGCGAATAGGGGCAGGTTTTTTCTGTATTTGTTGCTAATATCATTAATTGTAGTTGTAGTTGAAAAGTGTGCCAATTATCTTTTAGGTATGTCTTCTTTTGGCGTATCTCTAAACGATTCTGCTCTTGAACAGTATTGCTTTTGGATTGAAGTGTCGATTGAAATTGTGGGATTATTCATACTCTCGTTTCCTACAGTAAAACGTTTGCACGACATAAACAAATCAGGCAAGCACTACTTCCTCATGCTAATCCCGATATACAACCTATATCTGCTCATTATACTTCTATGGCGAAAGGGTACTGATGGCTCCAATGGTTTTGGTACAGATCCATTGTCAAATGTTAAAAAGTAGTATAGAAACAAACAGACTTGCATTCAACTCCGACGGCTCTCTCGCGAGCGTCATTGCGGGCGATGTTGCGCTCTCGTACAAGTACGATGCGCTCGGCAGGCGCGTACTGAAAGAGAGCTCTGCGGCGGACTCGGTGCTGTACCTCTACGATCAGGCGGATCGCTGCATCGCCGAATACACAACGCAGGACGACTGCGCCACTCTCGCCTGCTCCGCCGGCTACGTCTATGCCGATGCGGACGCCCTCGGCGCGCCGATAGCCGTGGAAGATTCCGCGGGAAGTTATCAGTATGTAGCCACAGACCCGCAGGGCAGTGTGATCTATCAGACTCCCTCATGCTCGCATATCGTGCTTGTGAAGTATGACGCTTACGGCAATATCTATAACACATCGGCGGGAGACCTCAATCTGCCGTTCAGATTCGCGGGCATGCGCTACGAGAAAGACGCCGACATCTATCTCACGCCGAACCGCGCTTACTCCCCCGCCATCGGCCGCTGGCTCCAGCCTGACCCGCTGGGAACCCTGCCAAATGCCAAACAGGGCAACCGCTTCTCGCCGCTATCTCAGTACACCGATGGCAAGAACCTCTATGAGTACTGCGCCGGCGCCCCGATTAATGAAAGGGATGTCTTGGGGTTGTATCAAAATGTTAACGACGATTATAACGGAAGTTGGGGAGGTTATAGGGCTGTAGTACCCAATTGTTATTCAAAAAAATGTGGAAAGTGCGGTCCTGATATCACTGAAGAGCTAAGAAGGGTTCGCTTGGGCATGATAAGGGATTTCAATAAAATGGACGATAAAGAGAAAAAGAGAGCTTGCATTTTATCGTATTCTCCCGCATTAGGGTGGGATATATACCAATTACACGATAAAAATGAAAATTTCTTAGGAAACGAAGGCACTGGCGATTGCAAAGGAACAGTCTGGTTTAATGGCCAATGTTACAATGCGACAAGAGTTAACTATTACTTATGGGGTATTGGCAGGAGGCTTTGTGGCGATTCATACAAAAAGACCCTAAAGGACGCTGCCCTTTGGAAGAAGATAGCCTATCAACACTCCCTTAACCCAGAAACGGAAGACTTTATTCGTGCAGGCTGGATGAACACTTCAAAAATAAGGTCATGCAATAGAGGTTGTAAAAAAGGGAACAAATATAAAGGTACCCTTCATTACAACTGGGGGATGTCTCAATTTTAAGAAAAGTAACAATACTCCTCGTGAGTTTCTTGCGAGAAACTACCAAAAAATACAGAGTGAACTGCAAACATGCACTTGTAATTTTTATGGGTCATACTAATGAAAGCATTAAAACTAACATTGATAGCAATTCCTATAATTATCTTATTGCACTGTCTGTTTTTTCCTTGCATTATCGGCAAGTTACATACAAACGCGCATAAGATGGTATATGAGCGTTGTTACAGTTTACTGTATGATTGTTTTATTAGTGAGGTAGATAGCAAAGACTTTGCTGCTGTAAAGGAGAAATTAAGGGACTGTTGGCCAGAGATGTTTATCGGCAAAATCCATCGCAGAGAAAGTGCTGGTCACGATCTACTGTGGCAAACATTAGATGCTTTAATTAAACGAGGGCACGATGGTATCTCAATGAACGAAAAAGTTTTAGAGAAAAATATTTTTTCTAAAAACAAGACGGTTCTTTTCTTTACTACTGCTGGCTGGGGTGATGGCATAGTTGGTATTATTGGTAGTCCTGAGGACTTCATAGAAAGAAACACTCCCAATTCAGAAGATCAAACATGGCGTCCAAGCTATGTCATACTTGCTGATGGTGAGATTCGGCATATAGAGTCACTAAAAGAAGCAAAGAATCTGAAATGGGAATAGAGTTCTGAACCAATGGCACTATGGAATATGATGGAAACAAATCGTTATACCTGTAACTCGGATGGCTCTCTCGCGAGCGTCCTTGCGGGCGATGTTGCGCTCTCGTACAAGTACGATGCGCTCGGCAGGCGCGTACTGAAAGAGAGCTCTGCGGCGGACTCTGTGCTGTACCTCTACGATCAGGCGGATCGCTGCATCGCCGAATACACAACGGCGGACGACTGCGCTACTCTCGCCTGCTCCGCCGGCTACGTCTATGCCGATGCGGACGCCCTCGGCGCGCCGATAGCCGTGGAAGATTCCGCGGGAAGTTATCAGTATGTAGCCACAGACCCGCAGGGCAGTGTGATCTATCAGACTCCCTCATGCTCGCATATCGTGCTTGTGAAGTATGACGCTTACGGCAATATCTATAACACATCGGCGGGAGACCTCAATCTGCCGTTCAGATTCGCCGGCATGCACTACGAGAAAGACGCCGACATCTACCTCACGCCAAACCGCGCTTACTCCCCCGCCATCGGCCGTTGGCTCCAGCCTGATCCGCTGGGCACCCTGCCCAACCCCAAGCAGGGCAACCGCTTCGCGCCGCTATCTCAGTACACCGATAGCCGGAACCTCTATGAGTACTGCGCCGGCGACCCGATTAATGAAAGGGATGTCTGGGGGCTGTTCAGTGGTGAGGATGTTTTTGAGGTTTCTGATTGCTTTATAAGATATCAGGAAATCAGTAACGAAGCTCAAAAGACTCTTGGCGATTGTCTAAATGGATGTCATGGAGCTTGTGGTTTAGATGTTGCGAAGTGCTCGTTAGCATGCGCACCATCTTGGGCTTTGGGCGGCGAATTCGCGTATAGGTCGTGCTTATATGCCTGTAGCGGGCTCTCAACTATGATTACTATATATTGCGACCATATATGCATGAAACAGCACAAACTAACAATGCAAGGAGCTAAAGAGTTCTATGAAAGATGTTCAGGGGAAAAAATGTAGTAGATTTTTAAGGCTGGCGCTATCCATGTTTCAATGGGTTGTCATAATCGCACTTTTACTATGCTTAATGAACGAAAAAAGTAAGAAAACACTACTGCAAGATAGTGCTGAGTTTTACGCATCATATTCTGGGCAAATTTCAGCACAAAACGAATGTTTGTTGGGCAGGCCCTGTTATTACGACTACGATGGTCAAAAACCTGATTGGGCAAACGAAAATCTTGATGTTACAGTTAAAAAAATGCCAGAGCCTAACAACAAGGCAACATTGACTTTTTACGAAATACATAATAAGTTTACTCTGCAATACACTAAAGATGTAAAAAGTGAGAAAGAGTGA
>JBFWMM010000077.1:0-4106 GCA_050251615.1 Phycisphaerae bacterium | reverse complement strand
CAGCCATAAGGTTGGTCTTGCTGTTTGTTCCGGGTGCAACGCCGAAGAAGCCTGCTTCGGGGTTGATAGCGTAGAGACGGCCGTCCGGGCCGGGCTTCATCCAGGCGATGTCATCGCCGATTGTCTCCACCTTCCAGCCGTCAACTGTTGACTGGAGCATTGCGAGGTTTGTCTTACCACATGCGCTCGGAAATGCCGCTGCGATGTGGAACTTCTTGCCCGCGGGGTTGGTAAGCCTGAGGATGAGCATGTGCTCAGCCATCCAACCTTCTTTCTTGGCCATAACTGATGCGATACGAAGCGCAAGGCACTTTTTGCCGAGCAGAGCGTTGCCGCCGTAACCCGAGCCGTACGACCAGATTGTGTTTTCTTCTGTGAAGTGAGAGATGTACTTCTCTTCGATCGGAGCGCAGGGCCACTGGCCGTTGTCGCTCTCGCCTTCTGCGAGGGGCTTGCCGACAGAGTGCAGGCAGGGGATGAACTCGCCAGCGCCGAGGGCTTCAAGAACCTTATCGCCAACTCTTGTCATAATGTGCATGTTGCATACAACATACGCGCTGTCTGTGATTTCAAAGCCGATCTTGGAGATGTCTGAACCGATGGGGCCCATGCTGAACGGGATGATGTAGAGCGTGCGGCCCTTCATGCAGCCGTCGTACTCAGCTCTCATTGTCTTCTTAAGTTCTTCAGGGTCGATCCAGTTGTTTGTGGGGCCGGCGTCCGCCTGGTCTTTGCAGGCAATGTATGTGCGGTTTTCAACACGTGCTACGTCTGTGGGGTCAGAGCAGAAGTGGAAGCAGTTTTCGCGGGCTTCGAGCTTTGTAGCCAGGCCGCTGTCAACCATTTCCTGCATAAGTGTGTCATATTCGTTCTTTGAGCCGTCGCAGAGGTAAACCGAATCGGGCTTACACATTTCGATGCTTTCGGCCAGGTAATCGTTGAGCTTAGCGTTGTTCAGAGCGGCGATCTTGTCGAAGTCCGCGGCGCTGAGACAACCCTTAAGTACGTCCAGAGCGTTTGCCATTTGTTTTTTCCTTGTTTATTAAATTAAGTAATTGTTAAACTTAATCTGTGTACAGACGGATACCGTACCAGAATGAACCGTGCGGTAATTATAGGAAGATTGCGCGGCAAGTCAAGGGGAAAAGTGGAACATTAACAAAAATGCGTGTGTAGTTTTATGTACAGAGATAGAACAATAAGCAATGAGCCAGTGCGGCGCCAGTAGCCTTCTAAAAAACAAGGCCCACTTCCTTTTGGAAGCGGGCCTGCCTTTTAATGTTCATCCTGAATAATCAGGTTTTTTTCAATATTCGAAGCTTCCAGCAGCGGAGAGGTCGGTGAGCCAGCTCGCCGCGAAGGCTGCGAAATCGTTCAAGTCGATAACGCAGTTCAGGTCGGTATCGAAGTAGTTGAAGCCTGCCCATTCAGCCGTTGTCTGAGCGGCGGCGCAGGCGTCTTGCGCAACATTTACGGTCATTGTGTCCGTAACGTTGTGTCCGGCGTTATCCGTTACCGAGAGCTCAATCACGTATGCGCCGGCAGAAAGTGTCGTGAATTCTGCTGCCGGTGCGAGCGGGTCGGTTGAAGTCTTGGCAACCTGTGCGCCTTCGATCAGTCCTGCTGCGTTCGGGCCCCACTGCGGCAGTACGCTGACAGTCGCGGCGCCGAACGGGAAACTCTGGGCTGTGAAGGAACCGGGAACCTCGTGTTCGGCCTTGTAAGAGACATAATCTGCAGCCGTGGTTGAGGTGAGGTTGTCGAAGTCCACGTTAATCGTACTGATACCGTCTGTAAGGGTAAAGGCATTCATTGCGAAGAACATGTAGTCGGAAGTACTTTCATCGACAATCTTGTCGAACACAAACTTAACATCCGAACCGTCAGTTGTAAACTGCGTTGCAAACTGTGTCGGGATGGCCGAAGCTGTCGAGACAACGAGGTTTTCGCCTGCAAGAACATCGTTAACATAGACGTTGAACGTACCTCTCGCATCGTTGTAGTCGTGGTGCAGAGAAGTCCAGGTGTAGGTACCTGCGGGAAGTCCGCTGAGCGTGAGGCTGAGCGGGTTGCCCGGCTGTCTTGTGTCTGTACCGATCCACTCTGCGAGCGTGTTGGGGTCGTAGCCGAGGAGCTTGAGGTCTGCGGCGGCCTGAGACTCCATAGCACGGTACATCAGTTGCATTGCGGCATCTGTCGGGTCGCCCGGATACGAAACTATCGACCATTCGATGTTGGAGTCGGAGATGTCGCCTTCGCCGTTATCGTCAACAGTTCCCTCAATTGAGAAAGGCAGGTTGCTGATCCAGGTTGTGTAGTCGCCCCCTGCATCAATGATAGGATCAACGTCATTGGGAGCTGTAAGGAACTCACGTACTGAACCCTCATACACCCTGTCCGCGGTAACAGTGTCAACGCGCCAGTAGTAGGTAGTGAGGAAGCCAAGAGAAATCGGCATAGCCACTTCCACAATCGCCTCGTCGGCATTGAGATCAGCAACATTCTCGAAAACGAGGTTGTTTGCTTCGTCAGCAAAATTCGGGTCTGTCGTGCGCATAACGATGTTGTAGCCTGTAACAGGCGAATCAACCTGAGGAGTATCCCAAACAAGCGTTGGCGTGTCAATGAGAACCTGATCTGCCCCGTCAGCTGGTACCATATTCAGCGGAATACCATCGAATATGAACGCGCGTACTGCGAGCATTTCTGCCTCACTCAATCCTCTGTCGTAGAAGTAAACCTTGGCAATGTGCCCCTTGAAGTGCTCATCTTGACCGCAGTTGTAGCTACCGATGTTGAGAGCAACCGGAACCTCAGATGAAGAGTTCGAGCCGGTAACCAGCAGGTTTGTATCAATGTAGCCTTTGACCTCACCATTGCCGCTTGTCAGAGCGAATGTACGGGCTGTCTTGGCTGAGTAGGAGGTTCTCATGAGGGAAGAGTCACCCGCCTGGAACATGTACTGATTGTTAAATGCCATCCTGAAGCGGTCATCGCCCGATCCGTCCTGACCAGCAATCATATACTCGTACGGCTTATTGGCTTCATACTGAGCATATACTACCGCACTTGCCGAATCCACACTGAACGGTGCAGGGCTAGGCAGTCTCAAGAAGTCATCAGTACCGTCAAAATACAGCGCAGGGCAGATGAAATCCGCTGGTGCAGCGTGATAAACAGGCATGTTTGTTTCTGTGTCGGGAACAGCATTGTTACCGTTTCCGCTAAGATCCGGCCATAGAGCAACGGCGTCTCCGTCATTCAGATTCAGAGCGCCCGCATCAAACTGCATAATAAGGCCATCGGCAACGGGAGGCGTTGCGCAAAAGCCAACGGCAGCCGCACAGAACAGCACCGCGATTGTAAGTAAGTTAGTTTTTTTCATTTTATAGTCTCCTGGAAACTGATTTTACTAATCAAAGCCCACCGCAACAGGCGAGCTTACTTGTCTGTTAGGAACTTTTAGTTGGCAATTATTTCGCTGATTGTGAGGTCTTCAAGCCAGCTTGCTGCAAATACTGTAATATCGTTGAAGTCAACAACGCAGTTCTGGTCAACGTCGAAGTAGTTGAAGCCTGCCCAGTCAGCCGAGGCCTGAGCCGCAGCGCAAGCATCATTGAGTACCTGCACTGTCATTGTGTCAGCGTGAGAATGTCCGGCGTTATCTGTCGCTGAAAGCTCAATTGCGTATGTACCTGCGGTAAGCGTGGTAAAGTCGGCGGTGGGGTTGAGCGGGTCTGTCGATGTCTTAACGACTTCCGCTCCTTCAACCCAGCCTGCTGCCAGATAGCCCCATGCCGGCTGAACAGTCAGCGTGCCGGGGCCGAATGCGAAGCTCTGAGCGCTGAAGGAAGCTGAAACCTCATGCTCTGCCTTGTATGACTCATAGCCGGGAGCCGTACCGGATGTGAGGTTGTCGAAGTCCACGTTAATCGTGCTGATGCCATCTGTGAGCGTAAAGGCGTTCATCGCAAAGAATTTGTACCAGTCGCTTGTGTTTTCGTCAACAAGCTTGTCGAAGATAAACACAACATCCGAACCGTCTGCTACAAACTGTGTCGTAAACTGCGTTGGGGTGGCTGAGGCTGTTGAGATAGTGATATTCT
>JBFWMM010000076.1:0-4137 GCA_050251615.1 Phycisphaerae bacterium | reverse complement strand
GTTCTTCTGCCTGCGCACCTTGGCATAGTCAACCTTGCCATCTTCGCTGACAAATTCGGGATTGAATACCACGGAGAAAAAATCACAGAAGCTCTCTTTCGCCTGCACCTCCGCCTGCACCTCCGCCGCGGCTTCATCCGGCAATGCCTGCGCTGCCGTAGAATTCGGGTCTGCCGCGCTCGGGGCGCTTGCCTGCTCTGCCTCAACCGCCTGTGGCTGATTGGGGTCTGCTGTAATCTCCTGAGAGAAAGCCGCGTGAACGAACGCGACACTGAAAAGTAGCAATAGATATTTCATTGACATACGATTGTATTGAACAAATCGCATTTTACAACCCATTTTCAGTTGCCTTGAGCACCGCACGTAAAAAGACAAAAGGAGGGCTTTATAAAAATATCTCAAAAAACTCTTGCAATCAAAATCGATTTCAATAATATGTACCGTCTCGCCAAATGGCGGGCGCTAAACCGGTTGGGTAGCTCAGTTGGTAGAGCAACGGACTGAAAATCCGTGTGTCGGCGGTTCAAATCCGCCCCTAACCACTGGTCAAAAGGTTTGGGCCGGGAATGATTTAATTATCATCCCGGCTTTTTTTATGCCCGCAGATAATCCCCCCGCTTTACTTTTCCATCTCTCCTGCGATAATTGACGGCATTAACCTGTATTCATCGGAGATATGTAATGGCAGAGCTGTTCGACAAGTCAAATACACAGACTAACGATACGCATTCACGAAACAAGACTATTTTCATTTGGATTGACATACTGGGCTTTGCAGATTCGATTGATAAAGAAGATGATACGAACAATGGAAGCGTTGCTCAAACACTTGAAACGTTTATCAGCGCTTTCAGCCCCCCTGATGGAAGTCTTTATACTTCGACGCAGATTTCTGACGGCATTATTATTGCCCTAACAGAAGAAGCTATTGAGATGAATTCTAATCCAAGCTCAGAGATAAGGGAATTGTGGGCCGAGATAGGCAAAAGGCAACTTGATTTTATTTTAAAAAACAACACCTTCTTAAGAGGAGGAATTGCATTGGGAAAGCTGCATGGAGGAGACAAAAACAAATACATCCTAAGCAATGGCTTGGCCCGCGCACACAAAATTGAAAGTTCGTGCATCAGCTGGCCAATAGTTGGAACTAACGAACAACAGCTTGAGAATTTAAGGGAGGCGATTCGCTGCAATGACAATGAGGAAATATTTGGCCTTGCCAAAAGCTTTAACGCAAAGGGAGGTAGCATATATTTCATAGATTTTCTTGGTCATATTGAAAGCCATAGTTATGAGTGCCAGAAGCTACTCGTAGCTATAATAGAAGGCCTGAAAAAGTTCAAAGGCGAGCCCAAAGTACAGGCGAAATACGTGTGGCTTCTTAGGTACTACCAAAGCAAATTTGATTGCACCAAAAAAGAGCTGAAAGAACTACCTTATTTCTTTGATGGAGCAGTACTATGAGGAACTATATCGACCTGAGGCTCAAGCAACTGGGCGACCATTCTCAAAATTTCACAATCTTAAAAGATGCAATTGAAGCCAATTACATCACAATCGTATTGGGAGCCCCCGGAAGCGGGAAAAGCTCACTTCTAAGGAAATACAAAGAGGAGCGTGGCGCATCTGATACAGTCCTTTTAACGGTTAAGAAATATCGGGAAAGCGAAGACTATAATCAAAAAACACTGCTTATTGACGGGCTGGATGAATACAGGAGTGTTTCACCTGATAAAACAACAGCCGTAGAAGATTTGGCAAATAAACTACTTAAAAGCGGAGCTTCAAAAATTGTTATTGCCTGCCGCGAGATGGATTGGTATCAAGGCGATGAGGAGACTCTGAGCAAAGAACTGGGCAAGGAAGATGCCAAGCTCTACAAAATACAACCCTTGAATAATGAAGAAATAAGTGCGATGGCTGGAACGTTTGAAATAATTAAAGATCAAAAAGCCTTCGTTGAAATGCTCAGTAACTCGAAGTTTGACATCTACAGCAACCCGCAAATGTTTTACATGCTGGCTGAAACGTTCGGCGCATCGGCCAAAATCACATCATCAAAAAAAGATCTGTATTTCAATTTCATTCAAAATGCGAGAGAGACTAACACCAATTACGTTCTTAACTCCAGAAACTCAGTTCCAATAGAATGGTTTAAGGAAATTGTCGGCTACATGGCGAGCTTTTACATACTCTCAGGAATTGAGAAATTTGACGACAACGTTCTCGACCAGATTGAAGCAGCCACAGATAAGTACCCCAAGACATACCTCAAGGAAGATCTCAAAGCCGTTTTGAACTCAAAGATATTTGCCGATTGCGCCTTTAGCCATAGAACAATCGCCGAATTTGCGTTAGCCCTTTATTTGTGTGAGCAGAAGCTTAATGACGGAAACTCGCTGAGCAAAGAAAGACTTTGCAACTTCTTTGTCAGTAATACCGGCAAGATTCCGGCAGGACTTCGTGGAACCTACGCTTGGCTATGTTGCATATCCGGCGATGAGTTTTTCTTTGAAAAAGACCCTTATTACCTGGCAGTGCAAGGAGACAACACTTTGTTCAGCACTGAACAAAAGAAGCAATTACTCAAAGCGGTCAGGCAACATTCTGAATCTAATCCTTATTTCTGCCGGTATCACTCAGAACGCCCCATGGAAGGCTTTTACGAGACATCGCTTGATGCATTTCTTTTGGATGAGTTGAGTAATGCCCCAGATCCTAAAAATCACTATGAATTATTCTTACTTCAGATACTGAGGCACGCAACATCTTCAATTGAAAAATCTCTAACAGATCGCGTTAAGGACATGGTTTTCTCTACGAGCAAGAGTCTGAGCTTCAAAGACTCATATGTCGAAATCTTGTGGAATGCGGGTGAAGTCGATTCTTTGCAGAAGCTACTACAAAAAATTAAAGATGGCGATATCGATGACGGTGATGACACTTACAAAGAGTATATATTGCGACACCTTTACCCTGACACCATTGGCTACGATGAAATTGCGGCCTATGTAACGTCCTATTCGGGAGAGGTGTTTGGGTATTGTTCTTACTTAAACTCCACACCGTACGAGTACAAAAAAAGAATCGTTCTTGATATATGCAAGCTTTCGTTAGACAGTGATAATGGAAAATATTTACTGCCTCTCAATGCAGACCACTTTATAAGAAACTTCTTTTGGGAAACAATTCAAAAATACAATGAGGGTCTTTCCGTGGAGGAGATTTACAATATTTTGGCCAAATTTCGGCAATACCGCTCTCAATACGAATCCCTCCCATCCGCTCCTTTCGGCCTGAGTTTTTCAGCCCTTTCGGAACAGGATCAAAGCAAAATCCAAGAATTAGCCAACAAACTATTTGAGCGGTACATAAAGGATTGGATAACCGATAATAGAAGTTACTTTGAAGCCCTTGAGTTTGACGACTTATTCAATTATGTAAGTCCAAGCAACAAGAGAGAAGTTTTCATAGACCTGTTGCACAATCAAGATGAAAGGCATGAAGATTTATTGGCTTTGCTTCTTCAAAATACCGACAGAGCAGACGATTGCCAATTTGAAGAGTCTCGGGCAATAGCCGAAAAAATCGAAATGAGTGAAATATTCAACAAATGGGAAAACCCTCCGGAACGAGAATGGGAGATAAAACAGAAGGAATGGGAAGAAAAAAGAAAAAAAGATGACAAACGCATAACAGAAGAGAATGATAAAACGTTCAAAGGAATGACTGACACTGAAATAGCGAGTAACATAAACGCCCTATATTTCGTGGCACGGAAATGTTATATCACCCGTCGCGAACAGAAAGGCGTTAGTCCTGAGACGCTCGAAAGATTGAAAGCAATTCTAAAGGAGCTTATATATCAAGATTCTGTAAAACCTGACGAGACTACACTTGAAGGCATCGTTAAGGCTGATAGCAGCATATTACGAGCTATTGATATTATCTACTATATGTCATCTTGCTTTCAAGAAACGTACGACCTATCGGAAATTGCAGATGGAATGAGATTACGCAACACCTTTTCTGTAAATTCCTTTTATGCTTGAATCGGCAGATGGCGATTCGTCCTCAAATTCCACGTTCATATCCAAATATTTTTTTCCTGTCATCCATTCTTCGCTGATTTCCATT
>JBFWMM010000075.1:0-4174 GCA_050251615.1 Phycisphaerae bacterium | reverse complement strand
GCTTTTTTCGTTGATGAAAGGGATGAGAACCCCGTTGATGCGAAGCAGCAACCGCGGGGGTTTGACACCGAGCGAAGCGAGGAGCCGCGAAGGGCGAAGCCTGAGTGAATCCCTCATCCTCCGCTATAAAAGAGCGAGTACCATTTACGGGGGCTCGCTTTTTTCGTTGATGAAAGGGATGAGAACCCCGTTGATGCGAAGCAACAACCGCGGGGGTTTGACACCGAGCGAAGCGAGGAGCCGCGAAGGGCGAAGCCCGAGTGAATCCCTCATCCTCCGCTATAAAAGAGCGAGTACCATTTACGGGTGCTCGCTTTTTTCGTTGATGAAAGCGATGAGCTTCAAATATTCCAGTCTCTGACAACCATTCCGCTACCGCCTCGCTCCAGACAAAATGCATGTTTGGGGCGCAGTTTGCGAAGCTCGACGAGATGAGAATCATTCAGGATTTTTTCTGTCTGGCGATTGGGATGCTTCTTTGATCAGTCGATTGGTCTGACCGACCATATAAAGAGGCAGGGAAAGCAACCGGAACGGCCTTGATTCACGAGACGCCACCGCCGTGACCGTATCTACCACCGAGGGTATATCCGTATTGAACCGTAATGCAAAATCTCGTTGTTTTTCCAGCAGGAAAACATGCAACGATTTAAGCCGTCCTGACACACCTGCTTTGACTTCAACCGGAATGATTTTTGTTCCATGTTGAATGACATAGTCCACTTCGCTGTTGGTTCCGGCTTTTTGTCGCATCCAGCAATAGAGTTCCGGCTGTTGATATGAAGGAAGATTATAAAGCAGATGCTGGCCAATGAACTGTTCGCAGATTGCGCCGGAATTTACCATGAGTAAATCTTCCGCATCGAGTATCTCTGTCATATCCAGTCGGCATGCCCGACACAGCAATCCCACATCCAAAAACAGTATCTTGAAATCACGTTCTTTAATTTCGCCTCCCAGTGGGATGCCGTTAGCGTGAGTATGCATAACACGGGTGATTAATTTGGCCAACTCCAGCCGTTCAATGGCACCGGCGAGCTTCGGACTGCGTTCATGTGAATCAATGTTGACATATTTAATCTTTTGACCAACCTGCAAGGGAAGACGGGGAAATACCTTCCTTAATAATGTGTAATCCGTTCTTCCGGCGTATTTGCTGAAATCATCCTGATAGGTTGCGAGAATCCCTTCCTGAACTCGCTGGACATCGAGATAACTGCCGCTGTCAATATAAGCCTGAATACTGCCAGGCATACCGCCAACAATGATGTACTTGCGAAAATCTTCCATAAAGGATTGATGCAGAGTTTTGTTGAGACTGTCGCTCAACGAAAATTCTTTCAATCGCTCAAGCTTAATCTCATTGCCGGTCGCCAGAAGAAATTCTTCGAAGCTCATCGGCCCAAGATGCAGGTATTCAATTCGTCCAACCGGCATGGAGAATTTGTGGTCATGCAAAACAAAATCGAGCAGTGAACCCGCAGCGATAATATGTAAATCCGGCATCTGCTCATAAAAGTATCGTAATGAAGCCAGTGTCTTTGGCCCGGCCTGAATCTCGTCCAGAAACAGCAATGTCTTACCGGCAACGATTCGCTGTTTATATTGAGCTTCCAGAAAGGCTATCGTATCTGCCGGTTTTTTCCGGGCAAACATATCCTCGGCCCACGCCTCGGTCTCAAAGTTGATTTCGATAACATTGTCGAAATGCTTCTGCCCGAACATCCGTACCAGATACGATTTCCCGACTTGCCGGCCTCCCCTGACAACAAGGGGCTTATGGTCTGGACGATTTTTCCATTCTTTCAATATGTCGATTGCGTGTCTTTTCATTTTTTATACCTATCATAATAACGCAATTCTTGCAAAATATACCTATTACAATAACAGGCTTATCGGCGAAATCAAGTATTATTTCGGCAAAGACGGCTGTTTTCTTTAGCGAAATACGCCAGAATAACTCCGGCGAGTCAACAAAGGGTACAGGCGAAATATCGCCAATCCCTGAACTATCTGGAGATTATGAATATGCGGATTACCGAACGCGAACTTGCCGGTATCAAACCCTACGAAAACAATCCCCGTCTCAATTACAACGAAGTCGAAGCGGTGGCTGACCCGTAAAAGATATTTGAATATGAACGTGGAATATGAGGACGAATCGCTATCCGACATTTCAGGCAAAAAAGAATTTTACAGAAAAGGTGTTGCATAATCCGATTAGGCCCATGCTTCACAATTTTTACCCAACATCTTTTGCCTTATCGCTTCTGTTTGATAGAATATCACTTTTAAGGTAGAAATCAATGCAGGAGCTGAGAATGCAAGACATGAAGTTTTTGTTGAATCAACTGATTGACAACTGGGAAGACGAAGTCGTTGAATTCAAGGAGGCGTCTGATTCCTATAGTACAAAAGAAATTGGCAAGTACTTCTCGGCTCTGTCAAATGAAGCTAATTTGCGCGGCAAAGATAATGGCTGGCTTGTCTTTGGGGTTCATAACAAGACTCGCAGCATTACAGGAACCGATTACAGAGATGACAAGGAGCGCTTGCAAAGCTTAAAACATCAAATAACTCAAAATGCAGACCCTCCCATTACGATGAGAAATATCACAGAACTCTATTGCGACGGTAAAAGAGTCTTGATGTTTGAAATTCCTCCTGCCCCTCGCGGATTGTTTATTTCTTGGAATGGACATCCTTATGCGCGAGTAGGCGAAAGTTTAATTCCGTTAACTATTGATAAGCAGGATGAAATAAGAAATCAAACGCTCAACTATGACTGGTCTTCTCAGGTAATTAAAGACGCTGACTGCTCCGTACTTGACGAAAAGGCCATCTCTGTCGCAAGGAATAATTTTGCAATCAAGCATTCTAACAACTTCCATGAAAGTGAGGTTAATTCGTGGTCCGTTGAAACATTCCTTAAACGATGCCGCTTGCTTCGAGATGGAAGCTTGACATATTCAGCAATCCTGTTGCTTGGAAAAGCCGAAAGCAAAACATTACTCACACCACATCCGGCCCAACTGACTTGGAAGCTGGCAGGCTCTGATGCATATCAGAACTTTGACCCGCCATTTCTTATTACTACCACTGACCTGTACAAGCAGATTCGCAATTTTCAGATGCGTATCCTTCCTAACGACGCCTTACTACCTGTCGAAGTAGCGAAATATGACAGTAAAATTGTTTTAGAGGCATTGCATAACTGCATAGCACATCAGGACTACCGCAGAAATGGAAGGATTGTTGTTGCTGAATATGAAGACAGACTTGTCTTTGAAAATGAAGGCGAATTCTTCGAGGGCAAACCCGAAGACTACGTATTAGGCGAAAAAACACCGAGGAAATACAGAAATACACTATTAGCTCAAGCTATGGTGGAATTGAATATGATAGACACTATGGGCTATGGTATTCATAGAATGAATTCAGCACAAGCAAAGAGGTATCTTCCGTTACCGGATTATGACCTTTCAGAGGCTAAAGCCGTGAGGCTTTCCATATACAGCCAAGTTACTGACCCAAGCTACAGTGCAATGCTTATTAAGATAACAGATTTGCCATTGAAGGACATCTGGGCATTGGATAGGATTCAGAAGAAGTTGCCACTTCCCAAGGAAACCATAGCCATTTTAAGAAAGAAAAAGCTGATCGAAGGGAGAATACCCAATATACATATTTCTTCTGAAATCGCAGAAATCACTGACAGAAAGAAGTCTTATATGGCATGTCTCCAAATTGAAGACTCTTTCTTGATTAAACAGATTTGTGTTTATATCACTAAGTTCAATGAAGCCTCAAGGCAAGACATAAGTTCTTTTATGTGCGATAAGCTGAGTAGCGAAATGACGAAGCAACAAAAGGAAAAGAAAATCTCAAACCTGCTTGCGAAAATGAAACGTAATGGAATCATAGAATTTGAAGGTACTTCGCCAAGGCAGGGCAAATGGAAGATTGTAAAAAAAGACTTATGACTAAAACCAATGCGCCAAAGTTATAGAAAGTCATAAAAAGTTATAGAAATAACGCTCATGGCTACAAGAAGCCGTTTTTTTAAGTTATAGAAATCAGCTTTGAAGCTTAATTTCAAAAGACAACACCTCACTCAGGTTGCCAAGGCGGTTACATGATGCCCTGACCGGCTCACGCGGAAAGATAATTAACA
>JBFWMM010000074.1:0-4910 GCA_050251615.1 Phycisphaerae bacterium | reverse complement strand
TTGCGGGGTTCTCCGTGATAACGGGAACTGAAGGCATTGTGTCGAAGCTGTAAACGATGCTTGTGATGTTCGCCTCGTTCACTTCGTCAATCAGGCTTACGCCTGCTGTGAAGCTCTGCTCGCTGCCTGCTACCGCTTCAACCACGCACACCTTGTAGGAGCCGTCGAAGTCAAGGTCGAACGGGCCGAAAGATGATGTTTCAGCGGGAGCCGAGCCTGTGGAGCCGTAGTAGTAGAAGGGCCCGTTCGGGTCGGTAGCGTCACGGATAAATACGTATTCATCCGTGATGCTTGCGTTATCGGCAGCAGTCCAGCTGAGAGTAACGTCAACATTGCCGTTTGTAAGGTCCGAGCTCTGCTCATCGGAAACGCCTGTAGCGCCGCCGCTGTACATGAACTCTGCGGGCGTGAGTGCAACATCGCTGAGACGTACTTCGTCAAGATAGCCGTAAGCGCGGTCGCCGTGTCCGCCGTTCCACATGCCCCTGCCGACTGTGAAGTCGCCGGGGTCCCAGTCGCCGCCATCAGCGCCGGTCGAACCGTTGTTTAAGGCGGTGTTAAGGCTGCCCGAAGCGGAGATGTCTGTCTGGGCGATGAGCTCGTAATCTGCATCAACGCCGATTTCCATGAGGTAGAGCGAGAGGGTTGACCCATCGCTTGTGGCTACTGTGCTGTACCAGGGCGCGTTAACGCCATTGGGGTCTTCCCCCCAGTTGAAGCCGGTGAATACACCGTCGGGATAGTCGGCTTCTTCGGTCTGTGCAACGTGGAAGTAGCCGTCAACGTCGCAGAACTTGACCGCGAGCTGGTTCGTACCCACATCACCGATGACCTGGAAGAACATCATGGCGTTGTCGCCGATGACATCATCACCATCACGGCCGAAGAATGTTTTCCAACCGCCGTTTTCGAGCTTGAAGGATACTTCGACTGTCCAGGCAGCAGGTTCCAGTGTCTGGAGGGCATCAGCGCTGCACCACATAGCGGGGCTACCGCCGGTGTTCCTCGCTGAAAGCAGGTTTTTGCCCGCCCCCGGGATTAACTCCGAGCTCACATCGCTCCTGTAGCCATAGCCGGCTCCGCCGCCCGTCGTCCAGATTGAAAGGTCGTTGCCGTTGCCGCTCACATCAACAACGTCGGAAGAGTAAACTCCATCCGTTTCGTTGTGTATGATATCGGTGTTGGCTACGCCATCTTCAAAGCGCCACCAGGAGAGTGTGTTTGCCATGGCAGATGTGCCGATGACAGCAAGCCCGAAAAGGGCGGTTAATAATGATAACCTTTTAGTCATTTAAGACTCCTTATCAAAAAATAAATAATAAACAATAAGCGCACGAGGCGCCATATCAAAAGCAAATTGTCTGTGCCGGCTATTTCTGAAATAGAGATGAGGCATCGCGGAGAGCGCGCAGATTATACCATCTGTTTGCGGTGACACACCGCGTTGACAAACGGGGATTCTCCCCTCTTCCAGCAATTACCAACCGATCTTCGTCAAACTGATTATACGGTAACAGAGCAAATTTCCAGTATTTTTTTCGATTTGCGTTATTTCGTTTATTGATATATTCTGCTGTACGCATTGTTCACAGGAACTATCGGTTGACTTGATTGTCAAAAACGGTGTAATAACATTTTTGAAATTTAATTACATCAGGCGAATTATGCTGAGACTGTTCCAAATACTATCGTTGGCCGTGCTCGCGGGGGCTGTTGTCCTTGCTGCGTATGTCATTAAGAGCCCTTTGCCGGAGGATGAGCGCGTGAGCGGTTTTCTCGGGAAGGCATCCATAGCGGAGAAGTATAAAAATATGAACGAGAGCGGCGAAGGCGGCGCGGGTTCCGATTCCGCGCTGGTAAATGCGGCGAAAAAGTACAGCGCGGAGCCGCCGGCTCCTGCCAAGCAGACAAAGCCTGACACTACCCCTCGCATTAAGCCGACAACCACTCTCTCCGCCGTTAAAACGCCTACCGAAACGGTGGAGAAGGTTGTGCCGCCGGCACCTGTAAACGTGAAATTCAAGCTCGTCGGAACTTGTGTCAATCGTGGCAATCCCGCCATGAGCACCGCATACATTGATATGCCCGGCAGCGGGAAGAAGTGGGTCTATGAGGGTGAGAACGTAGGCCATCTCAAGCTCGTTAAGGTGAAGCAGGAGTCCATCCTGCTCAGCGACAAGGGCAACATGACAGAACTTGCGCTCAACGAAACAAAGAGCGTGCTGAAATCGATACTCAAAGAAGGTGCTGCAGGGCAAGGCGCAGTGGTAGAGGCAAAGGCAGTGGTAGAGGCAAAGGCAGTGGCAGTAGAGGCAGTTGCGGCGCCGGCACAGGCGGCCCCCGCCATGCCGCTCTTAGGCGCTATGACAGAAGAAGACAGAAAGGCGCTTGCCGACCCTGAGCCCGTTATTCTGCCCGAGATTCAGGCGCTTATAGAAAAGGAAGGCTCTTACGACAAAGTGCCCGAGGATATGCGGCATCTGCTGAAAAACGCACCGAAGCCTGAGGCGCAAAAGGCCGTAGAGCCCGCACCGATGCCGGATATGCCCTCGCCTGAGGAATCCGCGCGAATTATGCAGGAGGCGTTGGAACTCATCAGCAAGATGAACGCCGATGCTTCCGCGGCTGAGCCCAATGCGGTGAAGGAGTAACTTGAAGGCTTTGGCGATTATAGAGCTGCTTCGCCCGAAGCACTGGATAAAGAACGGGGCTGTGCTTCTGCCTTTGATTATGTCGGGTAATATCGGCAACCTCTCCGCAATACTGCTCGCACTGGCCGCCGCGGGCATATTCTGCCTGCTTTCAAGCGCGGTCTATGCCTTTAACGACATCTCTGACATCAAACACGACGCCATCCATCCGCATAAAAAGAATCGCCCTCTCGTCAGCGGGCGGGTAAGCGTGCGCGAGGCGATTGTGGCAGGGACTGCTGCTGCGGTAACCGGTTTTATATGCGCCTTCATCATGGGCTCTGGCCTGCCGCTGTTTGCCGGCGCTTATTTCCTGCTCCAGCTCCTCTACAGCTTCGGCCTTAAGCGGGTTGTCTTGCTGGATGTGATACTCATTGCCATAGGGTTTGTGTTCAGGGCAAGCGCGGGCGCAGTCGCTATCGGTGTGATAATCAGCCCGTGGCTGTTTGTCTGCATGTTCACAATGTGCATGTTTATGGGTTTCTGCAAACGCTATGGCGAACTGATTACGCTGGATGAGGCCAGCCGCTTGCAGCACCGCCTTTCTCTGCGCGATTACTCAATTCCGCTTCTCACACATCTGATCACCCTCTCGGCGGCTGTGGCCCTAATGGGTTTTCTCGCTTGGGCAATGAGCCCCGAAACCTCCGCAAGAATCGGCTCCGATAAACTCGTCTATACATTCCCCGTAATCACCTACGGCACATTCCGATTTGCGTATATTTCGATGCGTGCCGATCACGAGGGCCCCGTTGAGATATTCCTGCGTGATAAGCCTTTTATGGCGTCAGTTATCATCTGGTGCGTTATCGTGGCAATACTCTGCACATTGTAGGCAAAACCCATTACGGATTGATGAAACGTCCCGCGCGAGCATCGTATATTGTGTAGAGACGCAAGATTTTGCGTCTCATGCCGCGTTACGAACGTATATTATCCGTGGCCATCGGTTTGACTTCACCGGCATTGATGGGCATTTGCGTAAGCTTTTTTTGGCGGGCTTCTTGCGAAGCTCCGCTCTTCGTGCGAACCGTTCGCGCGTGGAATAATTCTCAATTGAGCATAAAGTCTGCTCGCGCAGAGCGGAGGCGCACAAGCGCCCCGAAATTGAAAGTTATATCCGTTGCGCTCTTCGCATTGCTTGCGCAATGGCGCTGTTTCGGTTTGAATTCTCCAACAAAAACGGGCAGGTTTGAAACACGGTCCAAATAAAAAAGGCCGGCACCGCGAACGGTACCGACCTTTTCATTCTTATCTGAATTGTTGCAGACGCTATCAGGCGTTGAGGCGCTCTTCGAGCTTGTCAACCTGAGCAGTCATGCGGCTGGGGAGCTTTTCACCCATGGTTGCGAAAAATTCGCGAACCTCGGGCAGCTCGTTTTTCCACTCGTCCTTGTTAATGGAGAGGAGCAGATCCATATCTGCATCATCTATTTCAAGGCCGGTGAGGTCGAGGTCAGCCTTGGTGGGCATATAGCCAACGGGTGTCTCAACTGCGCCGGCTACTCCTTCAACACGCTCACACATCCACTTGAGTATGCGGCTGTTGTCGCCGAAGCCAGGCCAGATGAACTTGCCTTTTGGGCTCTTGCGGAACCAGTTGACGTAGAAAGCCTTGGGGGCCTTGTCGCCGAGCTTGTCGCCCATGTCGAACCAGTGCTGCCAGTAGTCAGCCATGTGGTATGCGCAGAAGGGGAGCATCGCGAACGGGTCGCGGCGGATGTTGCTGCCGGTGTCGAGGGCTGCTGCTGTCTTCTCGGAAGCTGCTGTTGCGCCCATATATACGCCGTGATCCCAGTCAAGCGCCTCTGATACCAGCGGGACAACCGCGCTGCGGCGGCCGCCGAATACGAAGATGTCGATCGGGACGCCTGCGGGGTCTTCCCAGTCAGGGCATATGCAGGGACACTGTGATGCGGGAGCTGTGAAACGTGCGTTGGGGTGTGCACCCTTTTCGCCTGTTGCAGGTGTCCACTCGCGTCCTTTCCAGTCGATACCGTGCTTGCATTCGCCGTCGCCATCTTCCCACCAGACATCCTTGTCGTCAGTAACAACACAGTTGGTGAAAATCGAGTTTGATTCACAAGACTTGACAGCCATAAGGTTGGTCTTGCTGTTTGTTCCGGGTGCAACGCCGAAGAAGCCTGCTTCGGGGTTGATAGCGTAGAGACGGCCGTCCGGGCCGGGCTTCATCCAGGCGATGTCATCGCCGATTGTCTC
>JBFWMM010000073.1:0-5051 GCA_050251615.1 Phycisphaerae bacterium | reverse complement strand
ATCCCTTCTTCCTCGGCACTCAATCTCATCCGTGCCTGACATCAAGGCCGCTTGATCCGAGCCCGATGTTCCTCGGACTGGTTGCCGCGGCGATGAAACATAAATTCCCCGGCATCTACAGCGAAGACCTTGTCTCGCTGGTGAAAAAAGCAAGGCCGAAAAAATAAAAAATGCAGCCCTTCATTTGAGGGGCTGTTTTTTTTGGTATGATTTACAGGCCCCACAAGATAAAATGCAACCGCGGAGTTACCCGCTTGCGTTTTGTACTTTCGCTTTATGTTCGGTTTTTATATCACCACGGAGAGCGCGAAGGCCACGAAGGGTTTTAGAGCGGAGGCGCACAAGCGCCCCGCCAATCAGACGAAACCGCTAATACTCACTAATAGACTCAAATAATACTAATTCAGGCAAAGCCCGCCACAACGCGCCTTTCCTGCACTAACCCATTACTGCCGCAGCAGTTATAGATTAACCGCGAAGCGCGCGAAGGACGCGAAGGGAATACAATTCTGCCGGGGGCAAATCGAACGCACCTTTCCTGCACTAACTCGTTATTACCGCAGTGCTTATATAATTGACTCGGAGGTAACGGAGTTTTTTGAATATGAAATTTTGAATTTTGAATCTTGAATTGCATCGCTTTCGGGTTTTTCGTGTTTTTGCCGTTCCGTTGCAACTGCGTAGGGGCGGTTCGTGAACCGCCCTCATCCTCAATGTATAGTTTTTATTTAACCGCGAAGAGCGCGAAGGCCACGAAGGTTTAAAACGTCACCCCCATTTTATTCCTCAATTACTTGCCCTACAGTAATGTGTCAATCCCTACATAGAACACATATCCATTAGGCTGATCGAACTTGCATGGGGTTGATAACTCAATTTCGATTTTTATATTTTTTCTAACTACCCCTAACTCCTTTGGTACAAACTCTATTAGAGAAACTTTATCCGTAAGCAGTGATAAGTTGTCACCATAAATCCTGTATTCTGTCGCCGTTTGCCCATTCGCGACAGCTTTCATTACAAGTTTGTCGTTACGATAAATTCTTATTAAGCAAGTACCCTCGAATTCATAATCAGGCGGCAAATACTTGCAAGGCCTAAAGCCTATTGAGTAAGTGTCATTCAATGGTATTTTTACGTCAGTAAGAGTTATGACATTTCCCTTTGAACTGTCCCACTTTATCGAAGCAATTGGTTCATTCAAATTGTCAGCTATTGCAACGTAAAGTAAATGCCGTACGCCAGGCTGACTGTACCCCACTATTCCTATTGCTACTATGTAAGACGTAATCAGTAAAATACGAACCCAACCTTTTTTTACCAATATACTTACTGTGATGACTATCAGTAGTAGAAATAAGAGTGTTAGTATCATTGTTCATCTCCCACTGTTACCGTTCCTCCGAGATTTACATATTCCTTTCTTACAGCTTCACAAAAGCCTTGGCAGTTGTTGCCCCCTAGACTGTAATCAGGAATGGCTCTACTTACAGCATAATTACCCCAAGGAGTATATGGGGATGTATATGTTGGAATACCATCGAAACTCTCTGTTTTCTTGACGTTCTCAATAGCTTGCCAGACTAATGAATCATCATATTGCCCTTCACGCCAAGAACAATATTTTTCTCGTGGCTGACTATCTGCTCTGACAGTGCTATCATTGAACCAACCTATGTTTGTCCCATCATTAAACCAGATTTGTTCATGGGACAGCTCCATATCTATCCAATCCCCTAATGAATTATCGCTAAGTATGTCAAGCCAAGGTAACCCTGTTAAAGGCCTTTTGCCAAATTTAGCCTCTCCCCACGGGTCGGTGTAGTTCAGCGGGTTGTTGGCGCAATAGGCGTAGAGGTTCATTGAGTCTATGTAGCCGAGATGGTCTGTGAAATAGCCGAAGTATCGCGGCTGCCCCTCGACGGTACTTTTGAAACAAAACGCTGTATTGTTCGTCAGTTTCATCAATTTGCTACGAAATGTGCGATGTGAATCAAGTCAAAACTATACATCAGAATGCAAAATGCAAAAGCAACAACAAAAGGAAGGCCTATGGATTGTGGGAGGAGTTTCGGATATTTTTTACCTGTTGCATTAAACTTCTCCTCAATACGAAGTAACATAGTTGGCGGGTGGATGGATAACAGCAGAAAAAATATACTGAAAAGTAAATACGGCAACCTCCAAAGTATGAGAGTTAAATCTGCAGAAGATCTATTTAAGATGCCATTGCTCATCGTTGCATACTTATAACCAGAGTTGGAAATTTCAAAGGCAGTGGATTGCATCTTTGATTCATGGCTATATATACGCACAAAGAAAATATAGCTGTCCAATTTCACTACAAAACAATCAACTACGGGAGAGTTTATCTCTGAACGCGGATGGTAATAAAGATTCTCGAAAGGCATATAAGCCACGCTTGGCTCAACATTAGCATCACTTACCAAGCTATTGTTGACTAATAGCTTGATTATCTGTTTATTGTCTGGAAAAAGAGAAGCAACCATAAGATGCAACGAGATAACAAAAAGTCCTAAAGTGCAAATACACAGAATTATCTTGTCATTCTTTGAGCTCTCTTGCCAACACTTTTGCAGTCTTTCCTTACCACACATATTTTACACCTGCTCCACCAAAAGAACTAATTCCGGCTTGTATATTTCTTCTGCCAAATATAAAGGGCAACCTTTTACTTATACCGGAGCCTTTATTAGAGCTTGCCTTCGCATGTACGACTAACAAATCGACCGAGCCATAAAAACCTCCAACATCTTCTTGGATACATTTTGAACTATCTGCACAAATACCTACTTCTGTCCCAACTACAGGGTTTCCTGCCGAAAGAAACATTGTTGCCGTAACAGCAAGCCCTGTATGCGAAGGGCCTGAATCAGACAAGTCTAAGTTACCGCTTATTCCAAAACCAACTCCAATGTTCCCGCCAAAATGCCATTTGCCGGAATTGTAACCGAAATTAATGTTTGCAGCCATACCTAAACCACCTGTCAAATTTACCGTCCAGAGCCCCCACGGGTCGGTGTAGCTCAGCGGGTTGTTGGCGCAATAGGCGTAGAGGTTCATTGAGTCTATGTAGCCGAGGGGGTCTTGAGACTGGAAAACGCCGAGCCCCGGGTTGTACATCCTCGCGCGGTAGTAGTACAGTCCGCTTTCGGCATCATAGCGGCGGCCGGTGAACATGTACCGGTTGCCGTTGTACCAGTTGTCGGTGTCGTCTATGCTCACATTGCCGTAAGCATCGTAAGTATTCTGCTCGACGATGCTGTTCGGGTCTGTTTCCAGGAGCGGATTGTGCCGGTACAACATTACCATTGACTCCAGAACAACACGGTAAATATCAAAAAAAATGCCAAAGATATTGCTGTTATCACTTTCTTTGCAACACTCTTTTTTCTATAGTAAAGTACTGCAGAGGTAACACTGAGTATGCAACAAACAATCCAAAGTGCAATTAGGGGTGGTGAATTTCGCGTGCTACTATTTTCCCCGAAATTCCGGCTTGCAATCCCTGCCCCTCTGGTGGAGTAGAGCAAGTTGAGAATGATTATCGAACCCCATGCACACTTGGCTACTATATTTTTTGCTATAGCCATATCCCACCCCCCAAGTGAGGCCGCATCCCATTGTTGTTTTCTTCCTCTTCTGTTTCTAATATTTTACCGATAGCATCAAATACTGAGTTTGTCCAAGCATGACAATTTGCACCAATGATAAAATAATTCCACCTACGCCCTACATATTCGTCCAGCAGACGTATGATTTTCTGATCTTGCTCCCCAGATGTTTTGTATCTCCTATTAACGAATCCGCCCTCATGGCATTTATCTTGATACACTTCTCCTGTGAGAAAGTTTTCGGCACGAGGATCAAACGTGTTTTTGAGAAACTCATCTCCATCTGGTCCCCAACCAACTTGCCGATATCCATAAGACGTATATCTACCATCAGGTTCTCCGACATTTAAATTAGCATGCCATCCTAAGAATCCGTGCATAGCAATCCAGACATCAGTTCCCCACGGGTCGGTGTAGCTCAGCGGGTTGTTGGCGCAATAGGCGTAGAGGTTCATTGAGTCTATGTAGCCGAGATGGTCTTGAGACTGGAAAACGCCGAGTTCGGGGTTGTACATCCTCGCGCGGTAGTAGTACAGCCCGCTTTCGGCATCATAGCGGCGGCCGTTGAACATGTACTGGTTGCCGTTGTACCGGTTGTCGGTGTCGTCTATGCTCACATTGCCGTAAGCATCGTAAGTATATTGTTCAACGATACTGTTCGGGTCTGTTTCCAGGAGCGGATTGTGCCGGTACAGCGTAACCACGCTGCCGAGATGGTCTGTGAAATAGCCGAAGTATCGCGGCTGGCCCGCTACGGTCGTTTCGTAAAACATAAATGATTCAAACGCTGATTTCATTGAAGTCGGATTATAACATAACGGCATTTGTTTCAAAGTATTTTCTCAGCGCCTCGGCGGACCCTGTGGTTTATAAAAAACGCGGCGAAAAGAATAAGCGAAAGAATAGAGCGGAACTATCGCCTGCCCCAGGCAGAATTATAACCCTTCGTGCTCTTCGCGGCCTCGTGATAAATTAAAACTGAAACGAAGAAAGAACAGATAAGAATGCAGCCGCGGAAGACGCAAAAGGCGCAGGGAAATACAATTCAGGTAAGCGCTGTTTGTCGATTTGGACTTAGCGGCATAAACTGCGGCTTTCTTGACAGCTCCCGTTATTAAGTGTTGTCAGAGCTGTTGGGCGCTATATAATGATGATAATGGCAGCAACAGGATACATTCATTCGATTCAGACACTCGGCACACTCGACGGACCGGGTACAAGGTGCGTTTTGTTCCTGCAAGGTTGCCCGATGCGCTGTGTTTACTGCCACAACCCCGATTCCTGGCGGCAGAATACAGGCCGTACAATGGACAGTGAAGAAGCGATAAAGCTGATAATGCGCTATGAGCCGTATTTCTGCGAGAAGGGCGGAGTAACGCTTTCGGGGGGCGAGCCGCTGATGCAGCCGGAATTTGC
>JBFWMM010000072.1:0-5077 GCA_050251615.1 Phycisphaerae bacterium | reverse complement strand
GCGGCTTTGACGAGCGCAAGGGCTGCGGCGAGGATACAATCTTCTTTTACCGCCTTCTCGCCCGCTGTGAATACTCAATCGTAACGGAGACCGCAGTCTGCCACGACCGCCGCCACAGCTCGCTCTCAAGCGGTATCAGCGAGAAGCTCCCTGCAATTTTCACAGACCCCTCATGCGTTATCAATTTCTGCCCATCCCAGCTCAAAGAGCGCTATGAGCTTGTTTTGAGCCGGCTTGCCTTGAACGAGGCTCGCCGCCGCGCAAGGCGCGGAATGAAAGCGGATGCCTTGCAGCTGCGCGCCAATTTCCCTAAGATGGCCGAATTTCCGGGTGATTTTGCGAGGCTCAGCCGCGAGATAACATTCAGCGCCATTTATAAACCATGGACTGCTTTCAAAAGGCTTGTGGGCCCGCCCGTGCGCAGGCGCCTCCGCCGCCTAAAACCTGCCGCCTGCCCGACGCTTGAAACTCTCGAAGCCTTGGCGCCGAGGGATGTAAAGAAGTGAAAAAGGTCAAGGGTGAACGGTAAAGCTTATCGCGTGTTTTTGGCGGTTCATCACGGATTAGCGGGGAATTACTTCAAGTTGTACAAGTGCCGGTTGTTCCCGCCTTCGCGGTGCAGAGTAACGGGCATTCGCAACATCGGCGCATCTCTGACGAGATTGCGCTATACGTGAACATCATAATAAAGTGCAATGTTATCCCCCGTACATAAGCGTAAACAACGCAGGGGCAATATGTTACGCAGTTTTGTAGCCAGGGGCGTGAGCCCCTGGATCTGTCGCAACACGCCAAAAGGAATTCTCTCCGGCGCCGCTCGATGCGGCGCCGGAGAGAAAGGAGGGGGGGGGAAGGCCGCGCAATACCAGTGGTTCACACCACCGGCTAAGGTTGAAACAATCCTCCACGCTAATCCGTGATGAACCTTTTTCCCTTTATCCTTTGTTCCTAATCCTTCTTGCTTGTCGCATAACTTGTGTGCCAACAGGCGATTATGGCCTTAAACGTCGCGTTTTCTGTTCCGCTTTAGATTCTATATAGCCATTGCTGTTATTAAAAAATATGTGCGGGGGGGGGTAATTCAAAGAAAATACTTGACTCTCCCGTGAGCTTGTTGTACAATGCTTCTGCGTTTTCAGTAACCTATTAACAGTTTTCTATTTTGGGAGATTCAAAATGAAGCGGTTTATTGCGTCAATTCTTGTTGCGGCTCTGTTCTGCGTTCCATGTTCGGTATTAGCGGCAGAGTACAATGTTGCAGACCTCAACCAGGACAACATCGTTGACTACGCAGACCTTGCGGTAATGGCCGATAACTGGCTTGTCGTCCCGCCTGTTGAGCCCTCAGTCGAGCCGATACATTACTGGGCCTTCGATGAAGCCGAAGGTGATGTGATTCTGGATTCAGCCGGCGATGCCGATGGTACAGCTGACTGCTTTTCTTCAAATTTCAGGGTAGATGGGGTTCTCGGCAGCGCTCTTGATATTGCCTACGAGGGAGACTCTGTTTCTATCCCCGGCTACAAAGGCATACTCGGTTCCGCCAGCAGAACATGCGCCGCATGGATTAAAACAGAAGCTTACGGCGCCAACATTATCGGCTGGGGCCTCGCTGGCGAAACAGGCGCAAAATGGGCGCTCAACGCTTCGCTTGAAGGAAAGCTTATGCTTTCAGTAGGCGGCGGTGGAACCGCTGTTTACGGCACTGCGATGATTGCCGACGGTAACTGGCACCACATTGTCGTAACGCTTGCAGAAGACGACAACACGACCACTGCGGATGTGAAGATGTATGTTGACGGCGTGCTTGACGAAAGCAGCGCTGATAATTATGTTGCCGTAAGCACAACAGCTTCTTACGATGTTACAATCGGTTCTCCTGTCGGAACAACCGCATGGGAGAAAGTTACGCTTGACGAGGTAATGATTTACAATCGCGCAATCAGCGCCGAGGAAGCCGCCGGCCTCGCAGGGGTAATGCTTTCCGAACCGGTACACCACTGGGCATTCGATGAAGCAACCGGTTCAATAGTTTTGGATTCAGCGGGTGAGGCAAACGGTGTTGTTCTCAGCACATCTTCGGATTACAGAGTTGACGGAGTTATAGGCGGTGCTCTTGATTTTGCGGCAGAGGGCGACTCAGTTGTGATTCCCTGCTACAAAGGCATCCTCGGCTCTGCAAGCAGGACATGCAGCGCATGGATTAAAACAGAAGCTTACGGCGCCAACATTATCGGCTGGGGCCTCGCTGGCGAAACAGGCGCAAAATGGGCGCTCAACGCTTCGCTTGAGGGAAAGCTTATGCTCTCTGTCGGTGGCGGTGGAACCGCTGTTTACGGCACTGCAATGATTGCCGACGGCGACTGGCACCACATTGTCGTAACGCTTGCAGAAGACGACAACACGACCACTGCGGATGTGAAGATGTATGTTGACGGCGTGCTTGACGAAAGCAGCGCTGATAATTATGTTGCCGTAAGCACAACAGCTTCTTACGATGTTACAATCGGTTCTCCTGTCGGAACAACCGCATGGGAGAAAGTTACGCTTGACGAGGTAATGATTTACAATCGCGCAATCAGCGCCGAGGAAGCCGCCGGCCTCGCAGGGGTAATGCTTTCCGAACCGGTACACCACTGGGCATTCGATGAAGCAACCGGTTCAATAGTTTTGGATTCAGCGGGTGAGGCAAACGGTGTTGTTCTCAGCACATCTTCGGATTACAGAGTTGACGGAGTTATAGGCGGTGCTCTTGATTTTGCGGCAGAGGGCGACTCAGTTGTGATTCCCTGCTACAAAGGCATCCTCGGCTCTGCAAGCAGGACATGCAGCGCATGGATTAAAACAGAAGCTTACGGCGCCAACATTATCGGCTGGGGAATGGCCGGCGAAACTGCAACAAAATGGGCGCTCAACGCTTCGCTTGAAGGCAAACTTATGCTCTCAATCGGAGGCGGTTCTGCCAATGATGTTTATGGTACAGCAATGATTGCCGATGGCAACTGGCACCACATTGTAGTAGCAGTCGCCGAAGATGACAATACAACCACTGCTGACGTGAAGATGTATGTTGACGGCGTGCTTGATGAAATCAGCAAGAGCAGTGATGCACCCATAAACACCGCATCCTCATACGATGTTACAATAGGTTCGCCTGTTGGCATGAATGGATGGTATCCGATTACTTTGGATGATGTGAAAATTTACAACCGTGCAATCAGCGCTGAAGAAGTTGCCGAGCTTCTCTTTCGTTGATACATCCCCTTTACATTACTGGAAGTTTGACGAAGCGGTTGGTGATGTGATTCTTGATTCTATCGGCGAAGCTGATGGTACTCTCTACAACGGGCTTCCAAGTTGCCGTTTTGAAAGTGTTCTTGGGAATGCCGTCTATATTGGCGGTGAGTATGACTATATCATTGTAGCTGATTATAAGGGCATTACAGGCTCGCCCTGAACGAAGCGCGCAGACGCGCCAGACGCGGCAGACGCAAGGAAGCCGAATTTCTCAGAAATACCTTTCCGCTGATGGCCGAGTACCCGGGCGATTTCGCCAGACTCAGCCGCGAAATAACCTTCAGCGCCATATACAAGCCCTGGACAGCCTTCAAAAGGCTCGTTGGCCCGCCTCTGCGCAGAAACCTGCGCCACCTTTTATCTCCATCCCTGCCGAAAATCGAGGTTCTGGAGAGCCGCCTCACGCACATCGGTTCCGAACTTGTCGAAGAGCAGGCATCCCGCTGATATCAGGCAAAGGGAATGACAAGTACGAGCAGCGGTTCTAAACGAGCGGTGCTCTTTGCGCTGGCTCTGATATACTCTTTCGGATTGATATAACGCAAAAAGCGGACAGCAGGTTAGAACCCGCCATCCGCCTTGGATGCTGTGTTACGGCTTTATAGCCGCGGCTTTGAGATTACAGGCAATCCGGGTAGATTCCGCAATCGAGCCACTGTGCCGCGAATACCGTAAAGTCGGCCAGGCCGACGATGCAGTCGCCGTTGAAGTCGAAATCGGCGCTCGGCTTGCGTGAAAGCACGCAAACTGACTCGCCTGTCGCTTCGTTGAATGTCTGAGCAACCGTGAGCTCTGCGAGCGGGTAGTTATATACCTTGATGTCATCGATCTGGCCGTCGAAGTATGCGCCGCCCGTGAGGATGTCTCCGATACGCAAAACGGTAGCGTCATCGAGTACCGCTGTGCTTGTAGCAAGCATTTCCGCTTCCTGTGCGCCGTCAACATAGAGGTAGAGGTCGCCGGTTGCCTGGTCGCGTGTACCTACGCAGTAGTGCCATTCGCCGTCGTTGATGTCGCTTGTCGAGGAGAGGGTGTTGCCGCCTTGAGCGCCGAAGCCGAACTTGCTACCGAGCAGTGAGCTACCGAAGTCGTCAACCCAGCCGGGCATTTCGCCATCGATAAGGCCCTGTCCGTTCCACCAGCCGCCTGTGCCGCCGGTTGCGGTCGTCTTAACCCAGATCTCGAAAGAGAAGGAGTTCTGAACCATCCTGGGCACTTCAATGTGCGTTTGGTTGACCGCCGCAAACGAAACTGCATTGCCATCGGCAGTAGCTTCGTACGAGAGGGCTACAGGGTTGTTCGGGTCAACTTCGTTGGCAATAACGCCATCGAAATCGCCAGCCATATCAGTGATGAAGGCGGTCTCCGCGGTGTTATCAAACGGATACCAGGCTACAAGCTTCTTAACTTCCAGCCTTGCGCTTGTGCTTATTGCCTCGACGCCGCTCTCATTGCTTATTACAGCGTAGTAGAAGCCTTCGTCTGAAGCAGTTGTCGCAGCGATGCTGAGAGTGTCGCCTGTACCGGCAAACGTATCGTCGTCAGGGGTGTTGTTTACGTTGTCTGTTGACTTGAACCACTGTACTACCGGCGTTGTTACGCTGGTGTAAGCCACTGTGAACTCCGCGAGCGCGTCCATATCGACGAGCTGATTTGCGGGGTTCTCCGTGATAACGGGAACTGAAGGCATTGTGTCGAAGCTGTAAACGATGCTTGTGATGTTCGCCTCGTTCACTTCGTCAATCAGGCTTACGCCTGCTGTGAAGCTCTGCTCGCTGCC
>JBFWMM010000071.1:0-5268 GCA_050251615.1 Phycisphaerae bacterium | reverse complement strand
CAGTGAATATAATGCAATATGACGCAGAGAACCGTATGACCTACTGTAATTCTGGTACAGGAGCTTTGGGGGCCTATACCTACGACTACGCCGGACGCCGGATCAAGAAATTCTCCACACTCGACACACCCGCTGATACTCACTACGTCTATGATGGGGCGACCGTCATTGCGGAGTATGAGAGCGACCCGAACGATAGCTACAATATGCACATCAGGCGCGAGTATGTTTATGGCCCGGGTATTGACAATCCCATCGCCATGATTACATTCTATGATGACGAGCTGGTTGGCCTGTACTTCTACCACACAGACGCGCTCGGCAGCGTGATTGCCATGACCTCCGGAAACGGGGTGGTGGCGGAAAAGTACAGGTATTCGCCTTTCGGCAGGACGACCATCTACGATGGCAGCGGCAGCGAGATTGCCCGCTCCGCAATCGGCAATCCGTATATGTTTACCGCGCGCAGGCTGGATGAAGAAAGCGGGCTCTACTACTACCGCGCAAGGATGTACAAGCCCGAGATCGGCCGCTTCCTCCAGACCGACCCGCTGGGATATATTGATACGATAAATCCATATGCCTACTGCGCGAACAACCCGCTGAACTGGATTGATCCGTGGGGGTGGTTCCATTTCCGCAAAAGGCCACTTGAAGGTTTAGGTATAATACTATATCCATTGGAATTATTAGCCCCAATATTAGAACCACTCAACTTGGAACCTGTACACGAAGAAGGCTTTTATGATGATGAACAAGGCCCTAATTCTGAACCTTCTGTTGGCTATGGCCCCAATGGTGTAGAAAGCAATCCAAGTGGGGCTTATGGTGAACCCACAGGTATGGTCACGGATGATGGTATTGGCGGAGATGATGGTATTGTTGAAGAAATGAAAGCAGACCCTGAATGGTCTGCAGAAAAATATAATCCTTTTTCTCATAATTGCCATCACTTTGCGGATGAGCTGAGGAAGCGTAAAGAAGAGTATGACGATTCTATGAGGAAACGCCTTTTTAATGGGGTGAATTAAAATGAAAGATGGAATTAGGGGCACTGTGTGCTTTTGTGTGATTCTTGTGATGTTTCTGAGTGGATGTGCTTCCAACGGTTCGGCAACTTGGAGTTATGAGGAAAAATTCAATTATCTCAGGCAGTCAGAGTATAGGATATATGACAAAGATTTTGACTTCTGCACCAAGGGCTTCAGTAAGACATATGATATAGCTCCATCTCTGAGTGGTTTGATCTTCGATGCTGACTATTCAATTTGGTTGGATGTTTCTGGATCAGACTTGATGCCCATTGAAGAAATCAAAAACGATCCTCTTATTCTTAAGGCAGAGTTAATTCAAGACGGCATGATCCTGCAGAAAGCCGTTTCAGGTGCATGGAGTCCTTACGATTGGAAAATTATCTACCATAAAGCAACGAATGAACCACCTACTTATGGAGGTAGAGTATGGTCAGACGGACTAATGGAGTCATTACACTTTCCTGCCGGAGAACCTAATAAACCTCTCCAACTTAAAGTTACAGTTGTTGAGTCGTCTAATGTAATTGGGACTTTGTCGTTTGTGGAACCTGATTACGATTATACGCATATATACTTATCTGTTAGGCCAACCTTGTGATTTGAAGAGAGGGTGATACTGGCATGGTATCCATTAAACAATGTCGGCTGCTCAATAAAAGCGCTTTGTTCATAACGGTAAGCTTGCTATGTTTGACAATATGTTTCTTTTCATCAGGTTGCAGCGGCCCCATGAGGTATGTGCTTGGCGTTCGATATTGGACTGTTGAAGACAGGGAAGAGTGTTCAATACACGATTCTGACTTCGATTTCGGTACCAAAGGATTCAGCAAGACCTACGACATGGACTTCAATAACATTGTCTATCTTTGCGATGGTTATATACTGCAATGGCAGACAAATGAGTATGTGTACAATTGCCATCAAGTTGCCCAAGACCCTCTGAAACTGCGTGTTGAACTCATACAGGAGGGTAATGTTATTCAAGAGCATACATCTAACGGATGGAGTCAAAAGGATCTGGCTACAGGCAGAAAAGGTATGGTCAAAAGCGTTCAATCGTCCGAATTGTGTAATATCAGTCTTCCTGCAGGCAATCATTTCAAGCCTCTCCAAATGAAAGTTACAGTGGTGGAACCTTCAAACTTCCTCGGCACATCAGAAGGCGGATTGGAGCTATATTTTCACCCAGGTTGGTTTTAATATGGGAAACAGGTTAGATGTTTTAAGCAATATGCACATCAGGCGCGAGTATATTCATGGCCCGGGTATTGACAATCCGATAGCCATGATTACATTCTATGATGATACGCTGGTTGGCCTGTACTTCTACCACACAGACGCGCTCGGCAGCGTAATTGCCATGACCTCCGTAAACGGGGTGGTGGCGGAAAAGTACAGGTATTCGCCTTTCGGCAGGACGACCATCTACGATGGCAGCGGCAGCGAGATTGCCCGCTCCGCAATCGGCAATCCGTATATGTTTACCGCGCGCAGGCTGGATGAAGAAAGCGGGCTCTACTACTACCGCGCAAGGATGTACAAGCCCGAGATCGGCCGCTTCCTCCAGACCGACCCGCTGGGATATATTGATACGATAAATCCATATGCCTACTGCGCGAATAATCCGCTGAACCGGATTGATCCGTGGGGACTTAACTGGTTAAAATTCCATGATAATCAAAATCTTAAAAGCTGGGATAATTTTTTTGACGCTATGGGGCAAGCATTTCAACACAATTGGGGAGGAGGCGGAAAAGAATTTGTCGAATTAGGGGCAAGTATGGGCGTTCCAGCAGCTATTGGGTTTGGAGCGGGAGGGCCGTTGGGAGCTGTTTTGGGAGCAGCTTCGGGAGCAGTTGCCAATGCGTTATACGATGTCTTTACTGACGCCGATTATTTAGAGCCAAAGGTATGCTATTTTTAAGGTATAGATATGATTTGTCAAAGCAAGAAAGCAATGGCCTACAATAAGGCATTTGCGGTAATCGGTTATCTAATGATTATGTCATCTATGATGCAGGTGTTGGCCTGCATATTCCATGTAGATCGGAGAATTGACCATCTATTACTTACTATACCTGTTATATTTGCAGTGAGTTTGTTCATTTTCAGGGCGGCTCCATCCTCGTACTTATCGTCACAGCATTATAATGGGGGGCTGCTCAAGAGGTTTTTGCGTAACTTTCAAAATATGTCTCTATGGTGTTTTTACATTCTTGCGACTTGTCCTGAAAGAAGCTATTGGGGGTACCTGCGACTTGTCCTGATAACTGCAACATCTATGGCCCTTATGGTCACCATAGCTGAATTATTTTTTCTCTATTGCGGCTCTCAAATAAAATTTATTCGTAAACTTAAAAAGGTTCCCAAAGATAAGACGCCGGAGATATTGGCAGGCTTGGATTCTTACATCAGAAAATGCAATGAACGTTATTGGTGTGTTTACTTGCTGGTTTCAGGTGAAATGCCTGCCAGCATACCAGCTCCTTTGAGAACGATGGTTTCTTGTTGGTACTATTTTTCGCAAAAAGAGAGGCGGGAAATTCTTAGTTTAGTTGAAATGGTGTCAAGTGAGGTTTAAGGTCAAGCTGACATAAAATGGGAAACAGGTTAGATGTTTTAAGCAATATGCACATCAGGCGCGAGTATGTTTATGGCCCGGGTATTGACAATCCCATCGCCATGATTACATTCTATGATGACGAGCTGGTTGGCCTGTACTTCTACCACACAGACGCGCTCGGCAGCGTAATTGCAATGACCTCCGTAAACGGGGTGGTGGCGGAAAAGTACAGGTATTCGCCTTTCGGCAGGACGACCATCTACGATGGCAGCGGCGGCGAGATTGCCCGCTCCGCAATCGGCAATCCGTATATGTTTACCGCGCGCAGGCTGGATGAAGAAAGCGGGCTCTACTACTACCGCGCAAGGATGTACAAGCCCGAGATCGGCCGCTTCCTCCAGACCGACCCGCTGGGATATATTGATACGATAAATCCCTATGCCTACTGCGCGAACAACCCGCTGAACCGGATTGATCCGTGGGGACTATCTGAGTGGAAGTGGTATAATGGTTTTTGGGGAACGGTGTGCGACATGTCTATTATAGGTACATATTTTCATTTTTGGTATGACCAAGGTGCAAGTGTTAGAGATTTGGGTATGTGGATGGTAACTGGAATGGATAAAGCCGAGGAGGCAGGAAAAAGAAGAATGAATGGAATGGTGCCGGGAGTGATTCAGGATCCTGGTACAGAAGGTGTTAAGAACTTAGGAAGAGATGCAGTAGATGCTACACTTGATATGCCTGGTACTTTGACGGGCGGCCCTTTGGGTGTTCCTGATCCTGTGGGAGATGTTGTTGGAGTGACAACTACTGTTATAAATGAGGCGGCGGATAATTGCGTTAGTGGAAATGTGAATAATGAAAACTCGAAATAATACAGTTCAAAAGGAAGAACCGATTAGCGACAATTTGATTACAAAAGATAAGCTTCGTATTTTTGTTTACCCGATTGTTTGCGCTAATCTCATCGTGGCTTTGGCAGCATTTATTTTTCAATTTATAACGCAACGCCCAATTGTTTTTACTTTGTGTTCGGGCTTGACCTATATTATAATGTTTTTCTGTATAGCAAAAAAGCAACAGGATGCTAAAGGTTATAAGTTATCCAAAAGAACAGTGCTCTTTTTGTTGTTTTTAACGATATTACTGTCTTTGAGTGTAGTTTCACGAATTGTCTTAATTAAAAATTCATGAGATGCTACAATTAGGTGGCGGGTGATGTTTTAAGCAATATGCACATCAGGCGCGAGTATATTCACGGCCCGGGTATTGACAATTCCGTCGCCATGATTACATTCTATGATGACGAGCTGGTTGGCCTGTACTTCTACCACACAGACGCGCTCGGCAGCGTAATTGCCATGACCTCCGTAAACGGGGTGGTGGAGGAAAAGTACAGGTATTCGCCTTTCGGCAGGACGACCATCTACGATCGCAGCGGCAGCGAGATTGCCCGCTCCGCAATCGGCAATCCGTATATGTTTACCGCGCGCAGGCTGGATGAAGAAAGCGGGCTCTACTACTACCGCGCAAGGATGTATAAGCCCGAGATCGGCCGCTTCCTCCAGACCGACCCGCTGGGATATATTGATACGATAAATCCCTATGCCTACTGCGCGAACAACCCGCTGAACCGGATTGATCCGTGGGGACTATCTGAGTGGAAGT
>JBFWMM010000070.1:0-5452 GCA_050251615.1 Phycisphaerae bacterium | reverse complement strand
GAAAGGAAGCGCCCGCAGTGGATGAACTTTACAACAAAGGACGTATCACTGTGGACTTCCCTGACGTACCCGTGGGCGAATGGGCAGACGTTGTTGTTCCGTTCCCCGCAGATGATGACCTGCTCAGTTGCAGCGATCTCTATATGATCAACTTCTCAATTGAAGACGGCGGCGAAGATACCGGTTCAATTCTCTTCGACGGCCTCTTCTTCACGGACGAAAGCACCGACTGCGTGCCTGTTATCGGAACGCTCGTTCCGGATATGAACGGCGACTGCACGGTCGATATGATCGACTACGCAGAACTCGCGGACGGCTGGTTGACCGGCGTCGAATAATTCAGACTCAATAGAACTTCATAACATGTCTCGGGGTGAGGGCGAACAGCTCTCACCCTTTTTTATTTTACGATTTGTCTGCCAAGCTTCCCTGCTCCCTCCGTGAAGGCGTGAAATAATTCTCATCTGCACATAAAGCCAGCTCGCGTAGAGCGGCGGCATACAAGCGCCCCGCTGATGATGCAATCCACAATGACGCGGGTATCACCTGATGAAGTTGGTTCGGATGGCTTTTTCTCTCTCCGGCAACGGAATTCCGGCCTTGATTCCGGCTTCCTTGCATTTGAGCAGCCATGCCATATTTCTGCCAAGTGTGCGCATTGCCTGGAGGCCTTCCAGGTCCTGCCGGACATCTTCCGGAGTAAAGCCGTGTACCATATTCCAGTAGCTCGACGAAACAATCGGCATCTGCGAGACGGAGAAGTATTTGTTGAGCTGGTCGAATGTTGCAGTGGTTCCGGCGCGCCTTGCGCTGACTACGGCAGCGGCGGGTTTGAGGTAGAATGTTTGCAAGCCGGACATTAAAACGGTGAAGAATACCCTGTCCATAAAGCATGTCAGGGCGCCTGCCGCGGCGGCATAATACACAGGCGAGCCGAAAATGAAGCCGTCTGCGTCTTTGGCGATGTCGAGAAACTCATTGACGTTATCCGAGATTGAGCAGCATCCCAAATCCTCACATTTCCGGCACGCGATACATCCCGATATCGGTTTGGTTCCAATATGGAAAAACTCTGTTTCAATGCCTTCGGCGTTCAGAGACTCTGCAACTTCCTGCAATGCCGTGAATGTGCAACCTTCTTTATTCGGGCTTCCGTTGACCAGTAAGACTTTCATTTTTAGCTCCTGTACTGAGTTATATCTTCATTTCTTCTTATTCTAAACAAATGCGAAAAATGTTCATGGTAAAAAACAAAGATTTGTACCTTTAGTGTCAATCGCACGGGTGCAGCCCTGTTTCTTAAGGAAAAGAAGTGAATCAAGGCTCGGGCCGAGCCGAGCGATGAGTTGTACATAATTCTATTATCTGAAGCGCTATTTATCAAGTAACTGTTCATTTTGCGCCGAATACCCTTGAAGAAACGGCTTAGTTTCGTATCCTGAAATAAAGGCCGGTGCGCATAATCGAAAAACTGCCGGCGCATTGAAGGATGGATTTGGATTGATTGCTTTGGATTATAGTTGCAAGACGGGTGAATATGAGAGAAGTGATAATGGCAACGCTACTCGTGGCGGCGAGTGTTTGTGCAGATAATTCTAAATTGAGCAATGAGACGGGGCAGGCAGCTCCGGTATGTGAAGCAGCGGAGGCAATACAGGTTTTTGCGGCTGCCGATTATGTTTCAGAGGTCTGGTCTGCTGATTGTTTGAGTGGCAAGTATCGCAACCCCGTAATTCACGCAGATTATTCAGACCCCGATGTTGTGAGGGTGGGCAATGATTACTATATGACATCCTCCAGCTTTACCTGCATACCGGGCTTGCCGATCCTGCACTCAAAGGATCTTGTCAACTGGTCTCTTATCGGCCATGCTCTGCGGCGCCACCCCGAACAGCGTTTCAGCAGCCCCGAACACGGAAACGGAGTCTGGGCGCCGAGCATCCGCTGCCACAACGGCAAGTTTTACATTTACTGGGGCGACCCTGATTCCGGCATATATATGGTGCGTGCGGATAGCCCCGCGGGCCCGTGGCAGGAGCCGGTGCTCGTGCTTGACGGGCTCGGCATGATAGATGCCTGCCCGCTCTGGGACGACGATGGCAAGGCCTATATCGTTCACGCGTGGGCGGCGAGCAGATGCGGCATCAAGAGCATACTTACCGTCCGCGAGATGAATGAAGAGGGCACAAAAGCAGACCCGCGCGGCAGGCTCGTGTTTGATGGCACCTTAAATCAGCCCACAATCGAGGGCCCCAAGTTCTACAAGAGGGACGGCTTTTACTACATTCTCGCCCCCGCGGGCGGGGTGAAAGCGGGCTGGCAGCTTGCGCTGCGCTCGAAGAACGTATTGGGCCCCTATGAGACAAAGATTGTACTTGAGCAGGGAGATACGCCTGTCAACGGCCCTCATCAAGGCGGCTGGGTGCAGACTCCTGAGGGTGAATCGTGGTTTATGCATTTTCAAGACTTGGGCGCTTACGGGCGCGTTGTGCATCTTCAGCCTGTTGAGTGGATAGACGATTGGCCGATGATGGGGCGCAAAGACGAGAGAGGTCGGCAGGTGCCTGTGCTTTCATTCAGAAAGCCCGTTGCCACAGGCCCCGAGCAGGTTGCAAGTCCGGTGGAGTCTGATGAGTTTGATTCGGGCGAGCCGGGGCTTCAGTGGCAGTGGATGGCAAATCCCGAAGAGTCCTGGTACGAGCTTGATACCCCAGGGGGATGCCTGCGCCTTAATGCCGAGCAGCTTTCCGCGCAGGACTCGCGCCTCTGGAACGCGGGCAATCTGCTTATGCAGAAATTCCCCGCTCCATCTTTCACCGCCCGAACAAAGCTTACCCTGCTCGCAGGCAGCGGCGTGAAAAGCGGCCTTATCATTGCGGGTATGGATTATTCCTGCGTTTACCTGTGCAGGAAAGGCGCCTCGTTTGAGCTTGTCCGGCTTGAATGTGAGAGGGCGGATAAGGGCGGCAGGGAAACTGTTACGGCGCGTCAGCCGTTTGCCGGTGATACGGTTTACTTGGAGGTTTCTGTTGAAGGGCCCGATGCGATTTGCCGCTTCCGCTACAGCTCCGATGGGCATATTTACCATCCAATCGGAGATTCTTTCAAGGCTCGTGAAGGCAAGTGGATTGGTGCGAAAGTCGGTATATTTTGCGTCAAAAATGAAGCAGAAGGCACCGGAAGCGCTGATTTCGACTGGTTCAGGGTAGAAAAGTAAGCGTATAAAGCTTGTGCTTCTCTTGCGGTGGTCGGCAGTTGCGTTTGAAGTGATGATTGGAATAGACGAAAGGTTATAGATGAAGCTCTCTGTTAAAGGATACACATTCCTTGCGTTTGCCGTTTTACTGGCAGCGCCGTTCGCCTCCGCCATAAGCGAGCAGGCCGGCTGGGACAGCGTTCCGGCGATTTTGGAGCAGATTAATGCGCCCGAATTCCCCGCTGTGGATTTCCCTGTAACAGATTACGGCGCCGAAGGCAACGGCGATACCGACTGTACGAAGGCTTTTGCAAAAGCTGTGGAAGCTTGCAGTGAGGCGGGCGGCGGAAGGGTGGTTGTGCCGGAGGGTGAGTTTCTTACAGGCCCGATACATTTGAAGAGCAATGTAAACCTGCATCTCGAAGAGGGAGCGGTTGTGAGCTTCTTTACCAACCTCGATGATTATCCGTTAGTGTTCACTCGCTACGAAGGCGTTGAGTGCATCAACTTTTCGCCGCTGATTTATGCGATGGAGCAGGAAAATATCGCCATCACAGGCGCGGGAACACTTGATGGCAACGGCTCCAACTCAAACTGGTGGCGCTGGAAATGGACAAGCAAAAGCTCAATCGACAGGCTCTATGAATTTGCGCGCGAAAAGGCGGGTGTGCCGGTTGAAGAGCGCCTGTTCGGCAAGGCATACAAGCTGCGCCCCGTTATGATTCAGCCGTACCGATGCAAAAACATACTCATCGAAGGCGTTACAATTAAAAATAGCCCGATGTGGCACATAAATCCCGTTCTCTGCGAGAATATCACTGTGCGCGGGGTAACGATTGTCGGCCATGGTCCCAACAATGACGGCTGCAACCCCGAGAGCAGTAAAAACGTGCTTATCGAAGACTGCTACTTCGACACTGGCGACGACTGCATCGCGATAAAGAGCGGCCGCAACGACGACGGGCGCCGTGTGGGTGTGGCGAGCGAAAATATAATCGTGCGTGATTGCACAATGAAAGACGGCCACGGCGGCGTTGTTATCGGAAGCGAGTGCTCGGGCGGTGTGCGAAATGTTTTCGTGGAGGATTGCCTTATGGACAGCCCCAACCTCGAACGCGGCCTGAGAATCAAGACAAACAGCGTGCGCGGGGGAGTCATCGAGAATATTTTTATGCGCAACGTGGATATGCCGCAGGTGCGCGAGGCGGCGCTCCGCATCAACTTCCATTACGGCGAAGGCGATGACGGCGATTTTCCGCCTGTTGTGCGCAATATCTATATGTCAGGCGTCCACTGCGGCAAGAGCAAGTATCCCTGGCTTATTGAGGGCTACGAAAACAACCCCGTGCGAGATGTGTTCCTTACAGGCTGCACGTTCGAGAATACAGAGAAAGAGGGTGTTTCCGAGGGCATCGTGAATTTTCAGGTGCTACCGGAGAAACGGATTGAGGTAAACTTTGACAGGCTCATAGCAGATACCGTTCTCTCGCGCAATGCCGACTACTGGAGCCTTGATTTCTCCGACGATCCCAAATGGAGCTATACCTATGGCCTGGTAAACGAGGCGCTCTGGCGTATGTACGAAAAGACAGGCGAGAAGAAGTATCGCGATTATGTGCAGGGCTATTACGACAGGCTCCTTGAGCCGGACGGCACGATAAAGACCTACAAACTCGCCGATTACAATATCGATATGATAAAGCCCGGCAGCGCGCTGATAAAGCTCTATCAGGCGACCGGCGATAAAAAGTACCTCTCCGCCATAAAGACCCTCCGCAAACAGCTCGAAGGCCATCCGCGCACAAGCGATGGCGGCTTCTGGCATAAGAAGCGCTACCCGCATCAGATGTGGCTTGACGGCCTTTATATGGGCTCGCCGTTTATCGCAAGATTCGCAGGAGCCTTCAATGAGCCCGCGCTTTACGATGATGCCGTAAAGCAGATTATCCTTATGAACAAGCACGCCCGCGACCCTGAAACAGGCCTGCTCTACCACGCATGGGATGAGAGCAGAGAGCAGAAATGGGCTGATAAAGAGACAGGCTGCGCCCCGAACTTCTGGGGCAGGGCGATGGGCTGGTATGCGATGGCGATTGTGGATGTGCTCGATGAGCTACCCGCAGAGCACACTGAAAGGGAGCAGATTTGCAGGATTTTGAACGATATGTTTACCGCGCTTGTGAAGGTGCAGGATAAAGAGAGCGGCCTGTGGTATCTGGTGCTCGATCAAGCCGGCCGCGATGGCAACTACCTCGA
>JBFWMM010000069.1:0-5854 GCA_050251615.1 Phycisphaerae bacterium | reverse complement strand
TTCCCAATATGGGGGCCGATATTAGTAAAAACAGCGAGGCTCTTGATAAATTTTTTTGAGACACTCAAATAAACGTTCTGCAACATTCAAAACAGATTTTCATATAACCTCGGGGCTTATAAGGGACGTGTGCGACAAATTTTTCGGGCGGATTTTAAGTACTTGTGTTATAATGAAGTGTGTCATATTTTGAAACATCTTACAGGAGTTTGTCATGGAAGACAAAAAGATCAGCGTAGAAGAGTTGAAGGCGGCCCTTGGCTCTGATATAGAATTCCTGCTCAAGGAAGTAGCAGATTCTATCAATAATGCCCGTCCCGGAAGCATTATAGCCGATTCAGAAGAGCCGGTTCACGATGCAGTCGGTCGATTCAGACAGTTGCTCTATGAAAAAGCAATAGAGCGCTTGCAGGAGAATCAAGCGTCTTTTTCCCCCGAAGGAGATGCGAAATAAAGGCAAGCAGCAAACTTCCTACTCGACAATCAATGGTCGTATCAAAATAAAGAGGTCTGTTTATATTAACGGCGATGGGGCTCGTGTTGCTCCTTATGATGGTTTTCTCGGCATAGATAAAGACAGTTACAGCCCCGGTACACGTGAGATGTGCTGCCGTCTGGCGTGCAGTTGCTCGTTTACTGCTGCGCAGAGCAATCTTCACCGCCTGGCGCAACTGGATATAAGCCACACAACCATCAGCAGGATAGCCTCTCATCAGGGAGACAAGATAGCCCATCAGATGACAAGCGGCGATTTCAAGGCGGACTTCACACACAAAGACTGTCTTGATGATACAGTTATAACCGGCGCAGACGGAGTGATGGTGCCTCTGGTTACAGATCAGCAGAAACGCAAGCGCAGGCACAGCGAGAAGCTCAAACGCAAGGCTGAACACCGTAAGAGCACTGCCGGACGCGGCAGGCCTAAGAAAGGCAGTGATGGCGATTACAAGGAGTTCAAAATCGTTGTCTTTTACAGCAAAGATAAAGAGCACAAATATGCGGCAGCTACCAGTGAGAACCATAAGAAACTGGGTTCTATAATGCGCAGAGAGGGATTCCGTATAGGAATAGACAAAGCCGCACACAAGTACTCTATCAGTGATGGAGCTGAATGGATTCGCAATCAATACAGGATACAGCTCCCAATGCTTGATGATAAGATACTTGATTATTACCACCTGCAAGAGCATGTCAGGGATGCAGGGAATGTCCTTTTCGAGGAGGGTACGGCAAAGTCTTCAGCGTGGCGTGATAAGATGATGAGCTGTATCTGGGAGCAGGGCTCACTGGTGATGCTTAACTGCCTGAAAGAAGATATTGAGCAGGCCGAATCTGCCGTAAAGAAGAAGGCTCTGGAATCATTGAGGCAATATGTTTACAAGCGAAACGATATGACCGATTATCCATCTTTCAGAGAAAAAGGTTATGATTGCGGCTCCGGCCCGACAGAATCAACTTGCGGCTCTTTTACGTTAAGACTGAAAGGCCCGGGAATGAAATGGGACAAAGATAATGCCCAAAAAATAATGAACCTTGAGGCGGTACATTACAGCGGACAATGGAATGACTAGATCATGCAACACCTTTTCTGTAAAATTCTTTTTTACCTGAAATGTCGGATAGCGATTCGTCCTCATATTCCACGTTCATATTCAAATATCTTTTACCGGTCAGCCATTCTTCACTCATTTCCATTTCGATAGCACTAACCAGCCTTAGGAGAGAAGCATCGTTAGTAAAGATTCTCACGACTTTGGTTCTCCGTTTCAGTTCCTCATGCAGTCGTTCCGCCAGATTGCTTGTTCTCAATCTTTTGCGGTATTCCTTGGGTAAGCCGCGACGATCTGCACCGGCGCGGCCTTTATATATTTCTGCATTCAGACGCTTACTACTTCACTTCGGAAAATTTCGCGGCCGGAACGCCGCAAACGGGGCAATCGCAGAGATCTTCTTCGTAAACGGTGTATCCGCAGACAGGGCAAACATAGATCTTGCGCTCGGGCAGATCTGAGCCGCCCTCCACCGCCGCGAGGGCGGCCTCATAGAGGTTGTGGTGTACCTTCTCAACCGCAAGAGCGTTGCTGAAAGTCCTCAGCGCGCCTACTGCGCCTTCCTTCTCCGCTTCCACTACGAATTCCGGATACATCACGTTTGATTCGTGCGCTTCGCCTGCAATGGCGTCTTTAAGGTTTGCGATGGTGTCCTTAACATTGCCTGCCGTGCGGAAATGCGCGAGAGCGTGAACTGTCTCTGCGTCTGCCGCAGCGCGGAAAAGCCTGGCCACCTGCGGGAAGCCATCCTTTTCGGCTTTAGCCGCATAAGCGAGGTACTTGCGATTTGCCTGGCTCTCGCCGGCAAAAGCTGCCATAAGATTGTCTTGTGAAGCCATTGTTACTCCTTTATGTTTTGGGACATAATACTGTCAGGTGAACATTGGGCTACCACCCATGACAGTTTTATACAGAGATTCAAGCTTGTGGCAAGCGAAATTTGTGAATATTTACGCTGATTTTATCAAAACTCGAACGGCGACCAAGAAGAAAACAGCCGGCCGTTTCGCGGTAGCAGGCAGAGAATAAGCGATTATGCAAGCTCATCAAAGCACAACTATATGTAGTACTGTCATTCATAAAAACCACAACAGGCAGTATATCAAAAAAATGTAAAAAATTTTTTCACCGCTTTACTTCCCGCAATGTCAAGCAAAACAAAGGCTTACGTTAACCATACAAAACAGGTGGCTTTCGATGCGCCGATTTTATTCTTGCACAGAGATGCCATTACTTATTTAATGTTAGCAGAGAAGCTCAATACCGAGCGGAGAGATGTCTTCGTTCGACTAATTTTCAAACGTAAATCAGAGGATACCACAATGGCAAAGACTGCCCCGAAACAGATAGAAGTACAGCGATTTTTTTCCAAGGAAGGTGTATGCCCGTTTGATGAGATCAAATGGGAAACGCGCGAAGCAGTTATTGCGGATGAAAAAGGTAATGTAATCTTTCGTCAGGACGGTATTGAAACGCCTTCGACCTGGAGCCAGCTCGCAACTAAAATCGTAGTGAGCAAGTATTTCTACGGCGAGGCAGGCACAGAGGAGCGCGAGAATTCCGTAAGACAGCTCGTACACCGCGTTGCCAGAGCCGTTGCCGACAGAGGCTATAAAGACGGCTACTTTGCAAGCGAAGAGCAGCGTGAAATATTTTACAACGAACTCGTATATCTCTGCGTAAATCAATACGGCGCGTTCAATTCGCCGGTCTGGTTCAATGTCGGCCTGAAAGATGTTTACGGTGTAACGGGCAGCGCCCACAACTGGCACTGGGACAACGAAAAAGGCGAAAGCATATTCGGCGAAGACACATACAGCTTCCCGCAGGCATCGGCCTGCTTTATCCAAAGCGTTGAAGACTCCATGGAAGACATCATGCGCCTGTCGGCAAGCGAAGCAATGCTTTTCAAGCACGGCTCCGGCACAGGAACGGACCTATCCACACTGCGCAGCTCCAGAGAAAAACTTTCCGGCGGCGGCACCCCCTCAGGCCCGCTCAGCTTTATGCGCGTATTCGACCAGATAGCGGGCGTCATCAAGAGCGGCGGCAAAACTCGCCGCGCGGCCAAGATGCAGTCTTTGAAAGTGTATCACCCCGACATCAAAGAGTTTATCAACTGCAAACTCGAAGAAGAGAAAAAGGCCTGGGCCCTGATCGAACAGGGTTACAGCGGCGACTTCAACGGCGATGCGTACGCCAGCGTAATGTTCCAGAATGCGAACCTCTCGGTACGCGTAACTGATGATTTTATGACAGCGGTGGAAAATGACGGCACATGGACGACCAGAGCCATTACCACCGGCGAGGAGATGGAGACACTGCAAGCCCGAGAGCTTATGGATATGATTTGCGAGGGAACGCGGGTATGCGGAGACCCCGGCTTGCAGTATGATTCAACAATCAACAAATGGCACACCTGCCCGAACGAGGCGCCCATCAACGCCTCAAACCCGTGCAGTGAATATATGTTTATTGACAACAGCGCGTGCAATCTCGCATCGCTGAACCTTATGAAGTTCCGCAACGCTGACGGCTCGTTTAATGTTGAGGCATTCAGGAAAGCCGTCAAGATCTTTATCATCGCGCAGGACATCTTCGTTGATCAGGGCAGCTATCCCGAAAAGAGAATCAGCGATAACAGCCACAAGTTCCGTCCGCTGGGACTTGGCTACGCAAACCTTGGCTGCCTGATGATGAGCCTCGCCCTACCCTACGATTCCGATGCGGCAAGAGAGCTGGCAAGCGCCATCACAGCCATAATGACAGGTACCGCATATGAAGTGAGCGCGGAGCTCGCTGCGCAGAAAGGCGCCTTCGACGGCTACAAGGCCAACCGCAAACCTATGCAGAATGTCATCTCGATGCACCGCGAAAAGGCGTACTCCATCAACGAGAAGATCTGCCCCGGGTATATGGTGGAAGCTGCGAAAAACGCATGGGACAGGGCTTACGACCTCGGCTCTGAATACGGCTTCCGCAACGCGCAGACAACAGTCCTCGCGCCCACCGGCACAATCGGCTTTATGATGGACTGCGACACTACCGGCATTGAGCCGGATATAGCGCTTGTAAAGTATAAAATGCTCGCGGGCGGCGGCATGATTAAAATCGTCAACCAGACCGTCCCGATGGCGCTCAGAGAGCTCGGATACACAGAAGAGCAGATTGAGTCTATCTGTGAGTCAATCAACAAAGACGACACAATTGAAACAAGCACCGAGCTTCGCCCTGAACACCTGCCGGTATTTGACTGCGCATTCAAGGCTGTCAAAGGCAAGCGCACAATCCCCTGGATGGCGCATCTCAAGATGATGGGCGCAGCTCAGCCGTTCCTCTCAGGCGCAATCAGCAAGACAATCAATATGCCCCACGAAAGCACCCGCGAAGAGATTATGCAGGCCTATATGGAAGGCTGGAGAATGGGCCTCAAAGCCATCGCAATCTACCGCGACGGCTCCAAGCGCACCCAGCCACTCAATACGGGCCTTACAAACGATGCTGACAAGAAGGAGGCGAAGAAGGTCACGGAAGTGCTCGTGAAGAAGCCATTCCGCAGGCGCCTGCCCGAAACGCGTTGCAGCATCACGCACAAATTCAGCGTGGCAGGGCACGAGGGATACCTCACTGTCGGCTTGTACGACGACGGCCAGCCAGGAGAGCTGTTTATCACGATGGCAAAAGAAGGAAGCACCGTCGGCGGGCTGATGGATGTCATAGGCACATGCACTTCTATGTCGCTGCAGTACGGCGTGCCGCTGGTTACGCTGGTGGACAAGTTCCGCCACGCACGTTTCGAGCCGGCAGGCATGACGAGCAACAAGGATATCCCCTTCGCGAAGAGCCTTATCGACTATATTTTCTGCTGGCTGGGCTGCCAGTTCCTTCCGGGCTATGCCGAGAAGAACACACCCAATCACAGCAAAAGCAGCACAATCGACCTCACAAAGCCGCTGAAGAACGCTCCTAAAGCAGGGGTGAAACCCGCTGAAAGGGCAAGCTCTCCCACAGAACAACAAAAACCGGCAAAGGACAAAAAGGCTTCCGAGAACAGTGCAGTAACGGTAACCGAGACCTTAACGCAGGGAGCTGAGATAGTGAGCATGATAGAGCAGTTCAATGTGCAGTTTGAGCACTTCCAGGACGATGCGCCCGCTTGCGATATATGCGGCTCAATAACCGTACGCAACGGCACTTGCTACCGCTGCCACAACTGCGGCAACTCAATGGGTTGCTCGTAAGAGTATCCAATCATAAATAGCATATCTGTAGAGACGCAGCTTCCCGCGTCTCTACTTTTGTAT
>JBFWMM010000068.1:0-5969 GCA_050251615.1 Phycisphaerae bacterium | reverse complement strand
GAGGCGTATGGCGCAGCAGCTCGTCTGCGGCACCAATCTCAAAGGTCTCGGTACGGCTTGCATTCTTTATGCGAACGACAACGATGAAGACCTGCCCATAGCCGGCGGCAAGGGTGAAAACACCTGGGCCACCAATGGCTTTGTACCGTTTGCTCTCTGGGACGACCCCCAGGCAGACTGGAGCGGCGATGACCAAATATCGGTTTCCGCATCTCTTTACCTACTCGTTCGTGAAGCGGACGTTGCTCCGAAGCAGTTTGTCTGCCCGTCAAGCGACCAGTTCGAGTTTACCGGCCAGGACATCAGCGACGACACAGCCGAGCTTACAGATGTCTGGGACTTCGGCCACGACAAGTCAACATCCAAGTCAGAATGCCCGAAGAACTGCGTAAGCTACTCTTACCACTTCCCGTATGAGTTCCCAAAGAACAGCGGCGGCAACATGATCAGCTACGCCCTTACAGCAAGCAGCACAAGCAGCATGGCTATCATGGCCGACAGAAGCCCCTGGTATGATGCAGACCTCTCTGATGACAGCCCCAGCGCTGAAAACTGGATCGGCACTGTCGCCCATCTCGGCGGCACTAAGAACCAGCCCGATTCAGATGATTGGGATGACGGCTTCGAGAAATGGGAGAAGCTCGTAAACAATTCCAACGCGCACCAGCGCGAAGGTCAGAACGTTCTCTTCATCGACGGCCACGCGTCATTCGAGAAGAGGGCCGACTGCGCAGCTCAGAACGACAACATCTACGCCCCCTACATGGGGCCTGATGCCAGCACTTGGAACCAGTATGGCAGAAGAATCGGCGTTGCTTCTCCCGGCAGAGATCCGGGCAAAATCAGCAAGGGCCCGTGGGATTCTGAAGACAACTGGCTTGTCAACGACAGCGTAGGCGGCGAAAACGTATAATCGTTATTGATTACCCGACACGCAGAAGGCGCTTGAGCTTAAAGCTCGAGCGCCTTTTTTTGTTACGAAAGCAAGTAAATAGGGCTCACAAAAAGCTCAAAAAGACACGAAAGCAATTCAGACGAGGCCTTTTGAGACGTACCTTTAATGCACTGACTCATTACAGGCGCAACAGCAACAGATGAACCGCGAAACACGTGAAGAGAACGAATATTTCCAATTCCGCCGCCGGCAATTTTCACCCTTTACAAGAGAGCCTCAGGCACAATCCCGTCCATATGCTCGGAGACCGACGGCACCGATTCCGTGAGCAATGCGCCGGAGAAAAACAGTACTGATAATTATTCCGCTGTCAGCTTGGCAACTACGCTACGGCTGTAATGAATTCATTTGATTGGTAATCATACGTTAATCAATCGCATAATACTCGTCCGAGCCGACATCTATTGTCTCATTTACACGGCAATCCCCATCAATATCCACATCTTCTGAACTATAACCATACAAGTCCCCTAAATTTTCGTCTCCGAAATTAACAGAAGGCGACAGTTCGTATGCAGAACAGAAAATGCCTTTCTTTCCGCCGGTATTTCGATTATCACTAAAGTAATAGATGGTATTTTGCGAATCATTGACGTGAGGCTGAGAGCAGGTAACCAGAGAACTGTCGAGCTTGATCCTCTGGATTTTCTCAAACGATTCAGATTCATCATTCCAACAAGCTTTGTATAACCATTTGTCCATAGAACATGACTAATTCGTTTTCGCTGACCCACGGCTGCAAACCGTTGCCATCATTATGCTCAATTAGCAAATGTCGCTTGGACCAATTAAAGCCGCTATGATAATCCTCTATCACTGATTCAGGGTTTTGCCCCCAATTGTAAATAATATCACCATCTTTAGCAGGAGAGATCAGACTTGAATAACTCCCGCCTGAATCAGGGCAGATGCGCTTGTACAGCAAACCAGGGTTGATTGTAATGTATCCCGAATGTTCGGTGGAGTCGGCGGAATTATTCCCAACCACGCTCAGGACAAGCCTGCGGATTCCATCATTATTGTGTTCTACAACATCTCCCGTATGGTAACGGGTAACATTACTGATATGTATTTCATTACAGTACGTTGGTATATCACCATAATCAACTGCCAAGTACTTCTCCTGCCCGCAAACAAAGTCTTTTTCTCGCCATATATTGCGTAACCCCGCAGAAAAGGTGTCAATGTTTGACCCTGCATCACAGTTATCCAATATTGAGTTTTTAATATTAGCAGTTCCACTGTAATTATTTTCAAATGCCGAAGCGCTGTTACCGACAATCATGCAGTTTACAACCACACCATCACAATCAGCCAGACCGCCATCATTACCTCGGGCTATATTTGAAGTTATTTCGCAACTCTTAATAATCCCATCACAGTTGTACAGGCCACCGCCATCTTGTTCAGAGATGTTATTGTATATCTTGCACCTTGAAATCTCTCCGCCGAAATTGGAGATACCTGCACCATTGCCTGAAGAATTATTGTAGGATATGATACAATTTTCTATTCTTGAATTCGAATCGGCTCCATTGCCCAGAATCCCACCTTCAGAACCGCCTGTAATCGTTAGGCCTTTTACTACCACAGAGTTGGAGTTCAGTGTAATTGTTGCCTCATTGTCCACCGAAAAACCATCAATAACAGTATTCTTGACAATCATCCAATTCCCGGGGTCTGTGGATTGTATTGTGATGTCAACGTCGATAGTAATATTCTCATGGAAAGTACTGCAAGGGAGTATTACAGTATCCCCATCGGCAGCAGCAAGGAGCGCAGAACTGATTGTGTCATAGTACTTACTCTCATTGGACTTTCTCAGCTCTACTCTCAAGGAGTTTCGCCATGTATTAAACCGGTTCCTTAAATAATCAAACCGGTCTTTTGAATAATCGCAGTCTTCAGGATCGCAGTCTTCAGGAATGTATTTGCAGTCATTTTCATCAGTATCAGCGCTGTCAGGGTTCCTGTAATCAGGCCAATCAACGGTTGTATGCCCGCCTGCGTCAATCTTGCACATATAATCTTTCTCAACAGTCTCAAACCACTTGTTGTTGGGGTCTGAATCAAGTGATGAATCTAACAGCCTCAAGCCATAACAGTTTGTACTTTGATAGATTAGATAATTAGAATCTGCATTCCTGCTGAAGTCCTCTGTATTACCATTCAATAATGGAGCAAAACTCACTCCGTCCGCAGCGGGGTACTCATCACGCGGAAAAGTCTTATCAGGATAGGCAAGATCAATAATTGTCGGGAATATGTCAACACTGCTCACCGGCTCATTACAAATACTATCTTCATCAATATCAGGGCCCATAACAAGAAGAGGCACCCTAATTCCACCTTCATACAGATTATTCTTCCCGCCACGTAACGGCGCATTGTCTGTAAATTTTTCAGCGCCACCATTATCTGAATAAAAGAAAACATAGGTATTGTCAGGAATAGCCAGTTCCCCATTTTCATCAAATAAAAGATTTCCGATGTTCTCGTCAAGTCTTTTTATCAACGCTGCGTAATCATTACAATTCCCACCGCCGTTACATACAGTGTTTTCTGTAATATCCCTGAATTGTCCAACACCTCCATTATCATTTGTTGTTTCATCGAAGCGATCGCCAAGTTCACTGATAAGCTTCTCATTTAACCCACTAAGAATCGGTGCATGAGGAGCATGATAGGCAAGAAACAGCATAAAAGGCCTGTGGCTTTCTTCTGCGAGTTGCAAAAACTCCTCAGCCCGCCTGGTAAGGGAATCAGTGAGGAACTCATTAGGGTCAGTCCTGTCGGGATCCCCCAGGCCGGGATACAGGAGACTGCCGGTCCTGTCTGCCTGATACCAACCAGGTAGCATTTTATGCCGCTTATGGTAGTTGGCATCATCTTTATTGTTGAAGAAACCAAAGAAATTATTATTGCCTTCCCAGTAATTATCCATAGAAGCTGCATTAACACTACCACCTGATTTCGACGCAATCCAAGCCATCTCTTCGTCAACTTGACCGAGCCCGAGCCAGCTGCCACCATAATTATAGTCAAATCCTTGAGAATCCGGGCCAAACTCGCCTGGCTTTAGATAATGCGCGCTTTCAGTCTGGGGCTGATAAGACAAATTCCATTTGCCGACAAACGCAGAGAGGTAATCTACACCGCCATTGTCAAGTGCCTCAGGTATAGTAGTCTCTTGTAAAGGAAGTGGGACGCTTATGTTATCTGTAATACCCACCCTCTGGGGGTACTTGCCCGTCATAATGCTGGCTCTTGTCGGGCCGCAAAACGGACACGCGACATAGGCCTGAGAAAATCTCATTGATTTCTCACGCAACCGTTTTATGTTTGGGGTTTTGTAATACTTACTGTCGCAAAAATAACCACTGTTCTCCCCACAGTCAATTCCGTTCCAACCAAGGTCGTCAGCCAGAATAAAGATAAAGTTCGGATTGCCCTTCACCTCCTCTGCTGCGCAGGCCTGCTGTTTCTCTCCGCCTATAATAGTCGAGCCAACAAGAAATCCAAGGGCAACTTTCGCGGCATCCTTAATATTGTTAAAAGGGTTGCATAAATTTGTCCAATTCATTTTCCACCTATGTTAAAAAATGCATTCATAGTTGACATCAAACTTGACAATTCATTTGTTTATCATGATACTGTTTGCCGGCTTGCCGGCTCTGATTGCTTCTGCCATGGATTCCATTCGGGGTTCAATATATTCAAAAAAATGCTTTAACCCCGGGCAAAGATAATTCAAGCCGTACTCGCCATCAGGGGCTTTGGTAAATCTATTTTTGGGACATTCTCCATTGCAGGCAAACAAATACTTGCAACTTTTACAGTACTCCGGCAACTTATCTGCCTTGCCGAGACCAAAATCAATCTGCTTTTCGCTAAACAGCATTTCTCTCAAATATCCGGTCTTGACATTTCCGAGACTATGCTCAGGATATACATAATGATCGCAGGAGTAAACCTCACCATCATGCTCTATTGCCAAAGCTTTGCCGCAAATTTGAGAAAAATAGCAGCTTGAAGAAGGCATACCCATCCAGAGTCCAAGCATATTATCAAAAATTCGGACAAATGTCTTTCCGACATCGTTTTTGACCCACTCTTCAAATATAGTAGCAAGAAATATCCCGTAGTCCAAAGGTGCCACGCTCCAATCAGTAACACACGAATCCTTGAACCCCGGCAAACAACGTTTGGCACCGACATAAGCTGCTCGATTTTCATCCATCTGTTCAATTGATTGTTTCTCGAAATTGACAGGCTCGACACATGGGATAAATTGGATGTAATTGCTGCTGATCTCGTCTCTCAAAAACTTGTAAACTTCAAGAGGGGCTTGCGAATTCAGGTTATTGACGACTGTCAGAGTGTTGTATTCCACTCCAAATCTTTTCAGGTTTTCTATTGATCTGCACAGTTTGTCAAAATATGAATTATGGTTAGCGTCGTAGCGATAACAGTCGTGCAGGTATTTCGGGCCATCTATACTGATACCGACTAAGAAAAAATTATCACTTAAAAATTTGCACCATTCCTCATCAAGGAAAAACCCGTTTGTCTGCAATGAGTTGGAAATTATTTTCACCGGCGGGCAGTGTTTCTTTTGATAATACAGCACCTTTTTGAAAAAGCCTATACCCCTGAGAGTGGGCTCGCCCCCTTGCCACTGAAAATCAATTCGATCAGAAGCTTGGGCTGCTATGTATTGCTGAATAAACCTCTCTAAAACCGAATCCGACATCTTCCAGGAATTATTTGTCCCCAGCAAATCACTTTTGGACAGATAATAGCAATACTTGCAACGTAAATTACAGGCCGGCCCGTTGGGTTTAATCATAACGTGAAATGCTGTCATATCTAACTGCCTCCGGAAAATTATACCCTTATCTTATATATACCCCAATCCGTGGAGCTGCTCCTCGACATCCGCCTGCTCGTCGTCTGAGTACATTTCGCGCTGTTTCTCTGTGCCGCTTTCATCGCTGTAGTTCGCATTGAGGCC
>JBFWMM010000067.1:0-6004 GCA_050251615.1 Phycisphaerae bacterium | reverse complement strand
TCCAAAGAATCAAGAAAGTTCGCATAATAATATCTCCCTCAGTCGATTAGTACTGAATCAAATTTATCTTTAAGGGCATTTTTGAAATAAGGTATGATTTTTCCATGTGCACGATTTTCTTCACCTGAAAAAGGGGGACAGTGGGGCTGTTGAAAAACCGTATCAATCTGTGTAATAATCGCATTGCTTACGCAATTGCGCTGTTTTGCGTAGCGTTCCAAACACAGCTGAAGCGCGTAAGCGCCCCGATTATATCTTTTTCAACAGCCCCACAGTTACCTATTAATTCGTCTCTAATCTGCATTCACGGTACTTTCAGACGGCCTTTTTGTTTTTGTGGGCCTGCCAACGGGCAGCGGTCTCAGCCTCTTGCCGACAAGCTTCTCTATCTTGCACATACTACACACTATAGCGTTATGCCGAACTTTTTCAACAGCTCCCCTGGCCCCCATTTTCTAATTGATAAACGCGCTGACTATCTAAAGTGCTTCAAAGTTGCTAACTCTTATTTTTTTGAGATAGCAAAGAGCCGTACTTATTGTCTTCGGGTTGGCTGCTTCTTATTGTCATAAACGTAAGGATGACAGCTCCAATAATCGGTATCAGCAACAAGAAAATCCATGCCCCGCATCTTCCTGTATCGTGCAGCCTGCGAACCCATGCCGCGATCACGGGGACAGATATCAGGATAAAATACACCGCGTAAAGTACAGAGTATGTTACCGAATTGATATGCGCCGTGAGGTTAATCCAATCTACTCCTGCCGCAAGTATATGAGAGATAACTATGCTGAGCAGTGCGAATAGAGAGAATTCCTCAATGCTCGCTCTACCTCTGAAATCAAAGGCTTTTCTTAGCATTTTTGCGAAGGATAAAGCTGTGCTTTTTATGCTTTCAAAAGTCATCATAGTAATCCTTCTTCTCAGCATAAACCTGCCAGTAGTCAACTTGATATTCCCTGTCTTCTATTTCCGGGCATACGCCATCTCTTATAGTGTGCGTCGCAGTCTCCTTCTTGTACACAAGCCATCCCCATGGCACTTTAATGCGTTGTTCGTTTTCACTGACTTTTTCAAGGGGCTGAGGCAACACATCCATATCAGGAGAGAACCACAATAGATCTTCGTGGGATGGAACTCTGTTGGCAATGAAGTATTCAAAGGTATCAAGGTGGCAGATCATTTCAGTTTCGTCATTGTCAACCCACTTGGATACCGCAGTAACCGGGGCAATGCTTACAACCAGCGGATCCAATGAGATTACATAAAAGGTGTGACTGTTACACGTAAAGTTCGTGTTTGTGCGTCTTATGGTAAAGAAGTATTTTTCAATATCAGGCATGAGAAAGACATCTCTTTCCAGCTCATTTTCAGGAATTCGCTCGCTGTCATAAGGCGGTATGTCATGCCGGGCGAGATACCCGCTGCAGTATTTAGCAATGGCATCAGTTTCGCCATAACGGAACCGTTTGTTGGGACTCCAAGGTCTCTTCGGTATATTGCACCACCTTATGTCAGTTACCGCTCCTGGCCAACCCACACAAATTAGTAATTTAGAGAACTTAAGCTTAGCTTGCCTGTCAGGGCCGATGTATGGGAAGTAGTCCAGGCACATCGTTGAATCTCTGTAGTAGAACGGGCGCACGCCTCTAATTAGCAGAGTGTCTTCCAGGCAATAATCGGCGATGTTTCTTCCCGGATACAATTTAGCCCGGTCTGTAATTACATACCCGAAGATGAAGTAAATGATGAACAGTTTAAGAATTATTTTGGTTATCTTGCGCATATCCGTTCAACTTGCATTAAATGGGCAAACAGGGGCCGTACTTATTGTCCTGGGGTTGGCTTTTTTTGATTGTCATAAACAAAACGACAAGATGCCCTATCACAGGAATAAGTATAAGCCATAGAAAATTGCCGCTCTTACCTGTATCGTGCAGTCTGCGAACCCATGCCGCAATCACCGGTATTGATATCAGGGCGAAACATACGCCATAAAGAAGAGAGTAAGTTTCTGCGTTAATATGCGATTCAAGGCTAACTCCGATTGATTCCTCTCCAGCCTTAAGTAAAGAGAAAATCATCATGCTGAGCAGCGCGAATAGAGAGAATTCCTCAATGCTTGCCCGTCCTTTGAAAACGTAAGTCTTCTTGAGCATTTTTGCGCAGGATAAAGCAGTGCTTTTTATGCTGTCAAAAATCATCATAGTAATCCTTCTCCTCAGCATAAACCTTCCAGTAATCCACAGTATATGTCTTATCTTCCCCCTCTTTGCATACACTTTCTGCCATAGTGCGTGTTGCAGTCTCCATCTTGTACACAAGCCATCCCCAAGGTACCTTAATGCGCTGTTCGTTATCACTTACCTTTTCAAGAGGTTGCGGCAGAACATCCATGTCAGGCGAGAACCACAGTAGATCTTCATGGGTGGGTATTCTGTTGTCAAAAGTATAAGATTGCGAGGAATTGCCATGTTGCATTAAAAATAAATGATCTGATTTCCTATTCAATTTCATTCTTGACACTGTCGTTACAGGGGCAATTGTTGGAAAAAGGGGGACAGTTACCCATTAATTCGTCTCTAATCTGCAATTTCGGCACCTTCAGGCGGGCTTTTGGTTTTTGTCGGCCTGCCAACGGGCAACGGTCTCAGCCTCTTGCCGACAAGCTTCTCTATCTTGCACATACTACACACTATAGCGTTATGCCGAACTTTTTCAACAGCTCCCCTGTCCCCCATTTTCTAATTGATAAACGCGCTGACTATCTAAAGTGCGTCAAAGTTGCGAACTCTTATTTTTTTGAGATAGCAAAGAGCCGTACTTATTGTCTTCGGGTTGGCTGCTTCTTATTGTCATAAAGAAAAGAGCAACAGCGCCAATAATCGGTATAATGAGCCAACACAAGGATCTTCCACTTTCCCCTGTATCGTGCAGACGGCGAACACATGCTGCGAGTACAATGGCGGCAAGAAATATAAAACTCATACCGCAAAGCATTGAGTAAGTAAAAGAGTTGACGTGCGTAGTGATGTTTACTGCCTCTCCAATATAATCAAGAGCGTGAAAGAGGATTATGCTGAGAAATACAAACAGGCTGAATTCTTCTAAGCTAGCTCTGCCTCTAAAAACAAAAGTTTTCTTGAGCATCTCCACACATACAAGCCTGAATGAATTTGCAACATACTTTATGTGTTCCATGTCAGTTCTCATAGTAGTCCTCCTTTTCCGCATATACCTGCCAGTAGTCAACTTGATATGTCCTATCCTCTCTTTCAGGGCATAACCCCTCTTTTATAGTTCGGGTAACAGTCTCTTTCTTGTACACAAGCCATCCCCACGGAACTTTGATGCGCTGTTCATCCTCGCTTACCTTTTCAAGCGGTTGCGGCGGTGCATCCATATCAGGCGAGAACCATAGCAAATCCTTATGGCTTGGAATCCTGTTGGAGATTATATATTCTCTTCCTCTAAGGCTTCCCGCTCTCATGCTGAATGAAAGCGTTGCTTCATTACAATATACATTTCCAGCCTGGGAAAGAACGGGAGCAATGGTAACAATCAATGGGCTAAGAGAATTGATAAAATATGTCTCGCTAAAGTAGTTGTGAGTTTGAGATGTTGGAAAAAAGGGGGACAGTTACCCATTAATTCGTCTCTAATCTGCAATTTCGGCACCTTCAGGCGGCCTTTTCATTTTTGTGGGCCTGCCAACGGGCAGCGGTCTCAGCCTCCTGCCGGCAAGCTTCTCCATCTTGCTCATAAAAAAGGGGAAAAAGGGGGACAGTTACCCATTAATTCGTCTCTAATCTGCATTTCCGACACTTTCAGGCGGGCTTTTGGTTTTTGTCGGCCTGCCAACGGGCAGCGGTCTCAGTCTCTTGCCGACAAGCTTCTCCATCTTGCTCATAAACGAATCGCCTGCAAGCGGTCTGCCTCTGCTTATTGCGAGTTTGAGTCGTGAGATATACTCCCCGCTCAGCCTTACTTGCAGCGTCTGTTCCCAGTCTCTGCGGCCGATGTGTTCGCGCCACCAGTTCATATCGAGAAGGCCTTGCGTGTCGAAGCTTTCGACGTGAGCCTTTGCGCTGGAGTATTTGTACTGCGCCGCATTTTGCGCCATCTTCGCGCGCACGGGGTTCTGCTCCACGTACCGCATCGCCTTCCAGAGGTGCCGTCCGTCCAGGACGCAGGAGTGGAAGCGGTTTTGCCAGAGGTGCCCGCTGCGGCCGTGCATGCGGTTTACGTACTGCGTGTAGAGCAGGTGTGTGCGGCCGATTGCTTTAGCGAGCGAGTCTGCGTTGCGGGGGATCGCGATGATGTGGATGTGGTTGCTCATGAGGCAGTAGGCCAGAATGCTGAGCCCGAACTTCCCCGACTGCTCTTTGAGCAATTCAAGATAGACAGTGCGGTCATCATTGACGAAAAACACCTCTTGCCTGTTGTTGCCCCGCTGGGTAATGTGGTGCGGGCAACCTTCCAATACTATTCGAGCTTTTCTCGGCATAACGAGCCAGTATAGCGCAAACTCTTACTGTTGCAAGCGCTAAAATAGGTAACTGTCCCCCATTTAAGCGGTGCGGTCGTTATAGTAACGGTACGGCTTGGCCGGTCTGAAAGCTCTGTATCCGCTGCGGTTTGGAAAGAAAATAGAGTTTCAAAGCCAAAATCAAAATGACTCATAACAAACAACGGTAAGACTGGCAGCAGTGCAAAGTCCCCGTCAATTATCACATCTTGAAGAGACGCCCGGTTTATGTATCATAACGGCCACATCTATATATAAGGTTTACAAGGTTTACCATGATACTGAAATCTACCAAAGCAGAGCTTTCCGGCCGCGTACGTATTCCCGGCTCCAAATCACATACAATCAGGGCCGTTGCGATTGCATCTCTGGCCGGCGGCAGAAGTTTTATCAGGCAGCCGCTTGACAGCGCCGATGCTGCGAGCAGCGTGCGGGCGTATTCGATGCTCGGTGCTTCCATTGATATGTCCAACCCCGATTGCTGGATTGTTGACGGCAACGGCGGGCGGATAGCAAAGACGGCAGGCTCGATTGATGTTGGCAATTCAGGTACGACTCTTCGCCTTGCCGCGGGAAGCGCCGCGCTCGGGGTTGCAGAGGCCGAGTTTACGGGAGACCACCAGATCTGCTCGCGTCCGATCGAGCCATTGCTGAAATCTCTTACCGAGCTCGGGGCGAAGGCTTATTCCGTCAAAGGCAACGGCTGCGCGCCGATTCGCGTGGCAGGGCGTCTGAGCGGCGGCCGCACTGAGATTGAATGCATCACGAGCCAGTACCTCTCCAGCCTGTTTATGTGCTGCCCGCTCGCTGATGGCGATACGCATATTGATGTTACGCTGCTCAACGAGCCTGACTATGTCGGCATAACTCTCGACTGGCTGCGCAGGCAGGAGATCGCTTTCAAGGCGAGCGAGAATCTTATGAACATCGACATTAAAGGCCGCCAGAGCTACAAGCCGTTTGATGAGTTTGTGCCGAGCGATTTTTCCAGCGCTACATTCTTCCTCTGCGGCGGTGCTGTCTGTGGCGGTGAGGTAGTGATTGAGGGGCTCGACTATTCCGATAGCCAGCCGGATAAGGCCGTGGCTGATTTCCTGCGCGAGATGGGGGCCGATATTTCCATCGCAGACGACGGCACTACCACCGTCCGCGGGAGCGAGCTTCACGGAATCGATATTGATATGAACCGCACGCCCGATGCGCTGCCGATGATGGCGACAGTCGCGGCGTTTGCTTCCGGCACAACGCGCCTGCTTAATGTTGCGCAGGCCCGGAAGAAAGAGACAGACCGTATCGACTGCATGGCGCGCGAGCTTTTTTCGCTCGGGGCAGAAGTGGAGCAGCTGCCAGACGGGCTCGTGATTCACGGAGGCAGGAAGCTTTCGGCCGGAAATGTCTGCGGGCATTACGACCACCGCATCGTAATGGCGCTCGCCGTTGCAGGCGCGGCTCTTGATGGGCAAATGACGATAGATA
>JBFWMM010000066.1:0-6141 GCA_050251615.1 Phycisphaerae bacterium | reverse complement strand
AATGGAAATCAGCGAAGAATGGATGACAGGAAAAAAATATTTGGATATGAACGTGGAATTTGAGGACGAATCGCCATCTGCCGATTCAAGCATAAAAGGAATTTACAGAAAAGGTGTTGCGTAATCCGCCAAAGCTGAGCGAGTGGATGGAAAACAACATACCCGAAGGGTTGACTGTATTCAGCATCCCTGCCAAGCACCGCAGGCGCTTGAGAACCGGCAATCTGGTGGAAAGACTCCATCAGGAATTGAACCGAAGAACCAGGCTCGTAAGGATATTCACAAACGATGCATCTCTGCTCAGGCTCGTGAGCGCCATCGAAATGGAAATCAGCGAAGAATGGATGACAGGAAAAAAATATTTGGATATGAACGTGGAATTTGAGGACGAATCGCCATCTGCCGATTCAAGCATAAAAGGAATTTACAGAAAAGGTGTTGCGTAATCACATTTTGTAGCGCTATGTTTGTTCATCTTGTACTTCCTTGTACTAAGTTATCGTTTGTTTCTCTCTACGCACTTGTGGCAACGATTGAAGACTCCGTATTTTACACATACTTCCCTGCTACAAGTTTCACATGCGTTTAATAATAAAAAAGTTTTGGCTAAGCCGTCGCCAATCTTCACTGGCATGCCGAAAAGCAATTTAGCTACCTCTTTTTTCCCGTATTTCTTAATCAGGATTTCTAAAGCTTTGCCTGCTGCGGCTGAGGAAATCTCGTTAGGCAAATCTAACATCGCAATGACACAGCCAAAGTAACTATTATACCCAGCTTTCCATATGGGTTCTTTCCTAAGACAACACTGTCCACCTACTGGCGAGAATGGGTGTATTGTGTCGTAAATAGTCAGGGCAGCTTCATCCATCAAGTTTCCCCAAACTTCTTCGTCTACACACCAATGTCCTGTCCATATCCATATCTCTGGTCCACATTTTATTTTCAACCCCCACGTATCCCTTTCATTCACAGGGTCGCCGGCGCAGTACTCATAGAGGTTCCGGCCATCGGTGTACTGAGATGTCGGCGCGAAGCGGTTGCCCTGCTTCGCATTTGGCAGGGTTCCCAGCGGGTCAGGCTGGAGCCAACGGCCGATGGTAGGGGAGTAAGCGCGGTTTGGCGTGAGGTAGATGTCGGCATCTTTCTCGTAGCGCATGCCCGCGAATCCGAACGCGCAGGCAAGGTTATAATTATAACTGCTCAATTGTTCCCCCGTCAATTACTCTCTTCGTAAAGACATATCATTCCATTATAATCATGATTGCGCTATCGCCAAGTCATTTAATTGATAACTGTCCCTTATAAAACAACCGCCAACCATCCTGTTAATCTTGTAAATCCCGTCTGAAGATCTTTTGACAGGATTTACAGAATCCACAGGATTAAATGCAACCGCATCGCCCGCAAGGACGCTCGCGAGAGAGCCATCCGAGTTGTAGGTATAACGATTTGTTCCATCATACATCATAGCACCGCCGGCATTATGCCCAATTTACGTTTTTTCAACTGCATCACTGTTCCCTAATTCTTTCTAACATCAATAAGCTGAATCTCAGGTACTATATCATGTGGGTCAGGCGATGTGTTCGGTTTATATACTTGGCCGACCTTTGCATCAGGGAACATTTTCAGTAGGTTTTCAGTTGTTAAAAGGATGAAAATGCCGTCATTAAGTCTTACGACATGTAACTTTTCAGTGTATTCGTATGGTACTGTTTCATATACAATCGGTATCTGACTTTCACCCTTAAACACTAATTCATATGGCATATAATACTTCTTTGAGTAGATAAAATCTGGTCTTTGTAATAGCGGTTGTGATGCTCTCCTCTCTGCCATTAGTTCTCTGATATTAATTGGAGAAATGTTGTTCTCCGAATTAAACTTCCCAACTTCCGAAACAATGAACTCTTCAATAGCGGCCGTATCGTAGTAAGGGCTTGAATATACAGCATCCCATCCAGAATGAATTGAGCGTCCGATAATCCATCTCCAATTGACTGTTGAGAGAGAATAAATGCAAAATCCAGCAAGCGCTCCTAAAAAAAATATAGTATATAGAGTAATCAACTTGACAGTTTTGTGTGATTTGGGTTTCACGGTTAGTTCCTGTTGAATTATTTATTAGTCCAAACTTTCAATTGTATGGTGTAACCACAGAAGAGCCTCAATGGGGTTTGTTGTGTCTTTAGCTGCGTAATTTGTGCAGAGACACTTGTTTAGTTCTATTCTTTCTTTCGCCCAAGAAGAGCAGTTGTATCTTAAAGAATCGTATTTAGAGTTATTGTCGAAAGATTTTATTAGCTCATCAATTATTGCATTAACGTTTTTAGATTTGCATTCGCAAGTTTGCAAAACATACACAGGAAACAACTTTCGTTTAGGTACGTGATTGAGGTAAAAACTATCGTCTTTTGCTCTTGTATCACCTCTGCCTAACCCCCAAGCTTTACTGCCATTAATAATAATTGAAGCATGCCTTAAAATACCGTCATCGTAATAAAATTCGGCAATCTGAACCTCACTTATCTTTTTCGCTGATGATGGGCATTTGTGCGTTAGGTTAACCGTTGCCCAATAACTGATGGCCCCTGCAAATGGGAAATAAGCTCCACCGGACCAATCGTCTGTATAACCTCCTCCCAAGCCTCCATAAGGATCCCATACCAGTCCCCACATATCCCTTTCATTAATCGGGTCGCCGGCGCAGTACTCATAGAGGTTCCGGCCATCGGTGTACTGAGATAGCGGCGAGAAGCCGTTGCCCTGTTTGGCATTCGGCAGGGTTCCCAGCGGGTCAATGTAGAAATATGTGCTTTCGGCAAATTTCATTTTCATGTTTCATTCTATTTGTTATTGAGGTACTACTCTTGCAGGCACTTTTCAACCGCCCCACTGTTCCTTGTTGCGCCCATTACTTATCTTGAGTATCAACGAGTCTGAACTTGTACTCTTTCATGGGTTCACACCAGATGGATGTAAAACTTTCCCCCTCACTTGAGAGCAAATAGCCAGACTCATTGTTTACCCAAACAAGTAATTTTATTGGAGTTTTGATTACAATCAGATTGTTGGATTTGCTAAAATCTCTCGGAATGTCTAAGTGAACATACTGTCCTATTGCATCATTAACTTCGCAACCATAGCGATAGAGAATTCTAAATTCACCGTATTCGTTTTGAGTTTCGGTTTTGCTATTCCCTTCCATATTGAATTTAGAGCTTCGCATGTTTAAACTGCATTTGGCCAAATCGATTGTCACTGTTGTAAACGTTATGTGCTGTTTAGGCTTAAGCAAGCCTTGGATAAACGGAATTGCAAAAACAAATAACACAATTAGTATCCAGACTATGAGTCCTGCAACTTCTTTCTTCGTTGCATTTTTGAATAGGTACATTTTAAGATTCCCCGTCTATTGTATATGACATTTGCAACAATCTAAAATGATGGTCGGTAGGTTTAGGAAGCCTTGGTAATCTTCCCATATATTGAAAGTTAATCTGTCCCCCAATTTGAAATCCCAGGGTGCAAAGCTGACAGTAGTCTTTGATTTGACGATTACTGACAAATCTAATTCCTCCATCATACCAGAGCCTTTAAGGCATGGTTTAGATTCTGAACTGTATTCTAAAGAACTTACATATCCCCACGTGTAAAATTTGAAGCCTATTGTATCGAATTGGTTTTTTGCGTTACCCCAAAACTTTGGGGTGCCAAACAATCTAACATTGCCGTTTTTGCATTCAAACTCAATTCCTATTTTGTATTCGTAAATGCCGTTGTCGAATAGCAAGAACTCGCCTTCAAGATTCAGCGTTGTCAGCCCCCGCATATCCCTTTCATTCACAGGGTCGCCGGCGCAGTACTCATAGAGATTCCGGCCATCGGTGTACTGAGATAGCGGCGAGAAGCCGTTGCCCTGTTTGGGGTTGGGCAGGGTTCCCAGCGGGTCAGGCTGGAGCCAACGGCCGATTGCGGGGGAGTAAGCGCGGTTTGGCGTGAGGTAGATGTCGGTATCTTTCTCGTAGCGCATGCCCGCGAATCTGAACGGCAGATTGAGGTCTCCCGCCGATGTGTTATAGATATTGCCGTAAGCGTCATACTTCACAAGCACGATATGCGAGCATGAGGGAGTCTGATAGATCACACTGCCCTGCGGGTCTGTGGCTACATACTGATAACTTCCCGCGGAATCTTCCACGGCTATCGGCGCGCCGAGGGCGTCCGCATCGGCATAGACGTAGCCGGCGGAGCAGGCGAGAGTAGCGCAGTCGTCCGCCGTTGTGTATTCGGCGATGCAGCGATCCGCCTGATCGTAGAGGTACAGCACAGAGTCCGCCGCAGAGCTCTCTTTCAGTACGCGCCTGCCGAGCGCATCGTACTTGTACGAGAGCGCAACATCGCCCGCAAGGACGCTCGCGAGAGAGCCGTCCGAGTTACAGGTATAACGATTTGTTCCATCATACATCATAGCATTTACCAGTTAAAGCCGCGTAGAGAGAAATCCTTATTGAGGGTTTGATAGTAAAAAACGCCGTCAGACATCAGTATGTTGCATCTCTCCACTGCTTGATTCAGACAGTCCTCCTCATTGCCGATCAGCTTTGATTCATCACCGAAATATGAAAAAAACAATACTATGTCGTTTCCGATGATTGATGGTTGCTCAAGAGAATTCTCATTAAGCATGATTCTAAGCGGAGCATCGTAATCAGCTTCCTTTAGAATGTCAGATATGTATTTTAACCGAATGGTTTCAAAATCATCTGACTTAAAGTATTTCCACTGGATGGTGTCAGTGTCATGTTGCTTAATCTCAGGCAAAATAGTCTGTAACCAGTCAGTTTTTAACATCTCCACCAGTTGATCGTGATCATATTTTTTGACACAATTTTGGAGCCCAAAATACAACTCCAGATACATCTGAGCACAAACCATTTCATCATGTTTTTCGGCTCTGTACATTGCTTGTTTCTGCCATGGTATTGTGTAAAACCAGAGCAGAGCAAACAGTATCAATGCAGGTATTACGGTCAATATGGCAAGTGCAACTATTCTGGTCCGTTTGGCCTTCTCATCGGCATTTCTATTCATCACCATTCTCCCAGATGAAAAGTAAGCTCATTTATTCGTGTGGAAGGCTTACTGCACCCAATGTGGCAAGACCTGATTATTGAACTGCCAGCAAAGCCGGCTCGAATGGCACCTTCTGTTTCGACAGACAGTAAATGACCGTATCTGTATTTCTTCCAAAATTCAGCTTTATCAATAGCTTGTTTTTCGGTTGAACCACATAACATTCTTCCCAGTCCCCATAAGTAGTAGTTAAGCTCGCTCGCACCGTAACATTTGCCTTCAAACCAAACAGTACCTTGGCATTGGCAGGTGCCTGCGTTAACAGAATTGCCAATAAAGTAATCCGTTCCATCGTAAAAATGTTCTATGTCCCATCCCAACTGTGGATGATAAGATTTTGTGCAACGCATTTTTATTTGCAGAGGTGATTCCTCGTTAAATGTTTTCACTAACTCATCTCTAATTACCCCTATCGCCTGTGTCACATCTGGGCCACACTTCCCCCCGCGAGGAGTGGTATTACAGGGCGGTCCGTAAAAGGAAATTGGTTCTGGAGCAAAATCAACAGTCGGGAAGCCCGTGAGTACCAGTCCCCAGACATCCCTTTCATTCACAGGGTCGCCGGTGCAGTACTCATAGAGGTTCTTGCCATCGGTGTACTGAGATAGCGGCGAGAAGTCGTTGCCCTGTTTGGGGTTGGGCAGGGTGCCCAGCGGATCAGGCTGGAGCCAACGGCCGATGGCGGGGGAGTAAGCGCGGTTTGGCGTGAGATAGATGTCGGCGTCTTTCTCACAGCGCATGCCGGCGAATCTGAACGCGCAGGCAAGGTTATAATTATAACTGCTCAATTGTTCCCCCGTCAATTACTCTCTTCGCAAAGACATATCGTTCCATTATAATCATGATTGCGCTACCACAAAGTCATTTAATTGATAACTGTCCCTTATAAGCCCCGAGGTTATATGAAAATCTGTTTTGAATGTTGCAGAACGTTTATTTGAGTGTCTCAAAAAAATTTATCAAGAGCCTCGCTGTTTTTACTAATATCGGCCCCCATATTGGGAA
>JBFWMM010000065.1:0-6249 GCA_050251615.1 Phycisphaerae bacterium | reverse complement strand
GAGCAAATTGCTTTGATTAACGTTCTTGAAGCTTCCGCAAACACCGCTGAAATATGTACCCCGAAATGTACCCCCCGAGGCGTAGAAAGCGATAGAAACAGCTCGCAGCTTACCCCTGAAACCACCCCTGATAGAGGTGATATAAGCGCTGTATTTGCAACTGCTTGCAATAAAAAAGCCGCTCCATGCAACGAATTGCAAAAAGCGGCAAGGTGGGCGATATCGGACTCGAACCATAATTCCCAACATACTGAAAACAAAGGAACTTATGAAATTGGCGGTTTGAAATGTACCCCCAAATGTACCCCCGCAGAAAAATTAACGCCTGATATTGAGCGCCTGAAAGCCCTGCTGCCAATCATTCCCGAAGAGGACAGAGAAAGCTTCTACAAACTTATGATTGAGGCCGTATTAAATCGGTGAGCGGATTGCTTCTGACAGAGTACGAGGGTGCAGGGGGGCTATGAATCTTCAAGTATGAGCGACTTAAAGACCAAGTGTGTAACGTTCATTCTTTTTTGTCAAAATTGGCGAATCATACGCCTATTTTGCGAATCCATAAATAAAGACCGTTGTTGTGGTTTTGTAATTACACTATTTGTGAGTATAATATACCCTACAGGGCGCGGATCGCAACCACGCCCGGCAAGCCCGTTGCCCCCGCCTCTATTGCGGGCTTGCCATTTTTTAACCCTTAAAGGCGGGATATAAGGCGGAAAAATGACTAATCTTGAACAGCAAGCGGCTCAATTTGTTACAGAATGTTGCGTTACAATTCACGAACTCGCAGACCCCGCCGAATGGACTGATTACACTACGAAAAGCGCAGAAAAGATTCTTCTCGAACTCTGCCAAGGCAAACGACAACCAGATCGCGCAAAATTACTTGAGGTATCAGGCGTTGCCGTATTTCTACACAAGGAGAGATTACAAAGTTTTGGAACGCAGGATTTAACACTTTGCGGGCTCAATAAAACCGTAAACCTGCTCGCCAAAGAGGCTGAATCAATCGGCCTCAACCAGTTAGACAGCCTGCAACTATGCACAGATAAGGACTTCACAGAGAGCCCCGAACAGCGGCTTCTTATGAGGCTTAGCGACATTTTGCAGTATGCCTTAACCATACAGGCCAAGCAAGAAACGAGCGCACCCGCGCCCCCGGAAGAGGAAGCGAACGGCAAAGAACAGGAGCAGGCCGCCGCTGATGAATCAATAAACAAAAAAGGGAGGGCAATGTTGAGACTTCAATATTATTGCAAAAAACGCGTTTTTGTTAGTAAGAAACAAATTGCGGAAGATGTTGGTTGCTCTCAGGCGCTCTTGTCAAAAGATGAAGATTTTTCAAGCGGTTACAATGCGTACAAAACTGCCTTTAGCCGTGAGCCAAAGCGAGGCTATAAAAACAATGAAACGGGAGATATAGAAGCCTATGATTGGTAAAGTCAAAAGGTTAATTACAAATAAAATCACACATCTAAAACCGCCGTTCTGAAATCAGAACGGCGGTTTTGTTCGTTAAAAAACGCAGCCAAGAGTAAATTAACATTCAATTTCCTTGCCTTGTAGGAACGCTAAGTAAATTAAACCATCTTTTAAAAAGGAACTACAATGGCAAAAAAGGAAACAGATTGGGAATCTTGCGCAAGCGCAGTGTTCTTTATGCTACACCACGAAAAGGGTCTCAAGCGCCCCAAGCCCGAAGTTATATCTAAATACTTGGCAATGCTGCTTGACTTAGGCTATGCGGTGAGCTTTGTTCACCCTCTGAAGGGGGGTGATAACAATGCGGACTGACAGCAGCGCACAGCTCGCGGCGGCAGGGCTTCGGCCTCTTCTTGACCGCAAACAGGCGGCAAAGTTTCTTCAGGTATCGGAGCGCTCACTTGATACGTACACCAAGGCGGGGATTATCCCCGCTGTTCGTTTCGGGAATCGCGTACGCTTCGCCCCGGCAGACCTTGAGGCCTTTATCGAGGGGTGCAAGATATGAGCAGCCACGAACTGAACCCGCCCGCGAAATATGTTGAGATGTACCGTAAAGCTCTTGCCGGTGAGTTATCGCCACGCAAGGCTATTCACTGCAATTGCATTGAATGTTGTGGGTGGAGCTTCGCAGATGCCGCGCAGTGCGATATTAAGCACTGCCCCCTGTGGAAGTATAGCCCAGCCGCCAAACGCCTCCAGAATGCCCCAGAGAAGAAGCAGGGGAGCAAGAGCAATGAATGATACGGTAACAACTAATCTTGACAGAGACGCGCAGGAAAACGGTTGCTTTGCTACTGATTGGCCTAATATAATCCCGATTGAGGAAACGCCAACCCTGCCAATTTTTCCGCTTGAAGCTCTTGGCGAGCTCGCGCCGCTTATCAGTGGAATTGCAGAAAGCTACAACGTAACCCCCGCGCTTCCGGCGGGGGTATGCCTTGCTGTTATAGCTGCCGCTGTTCTGGGCAGGTATGACATTGCATTCAAGCCCGGATGGACAGATCAGCTTTCTTTGTATATGCTGATTGTAGCGGAAAGCGGGGGCAAAAAATCAACGATTCTGAAACTGCTTACAGAGCCGCTTGTAAAGTACGAGCGAGAGCTTCAGGAAAACAATAGGCTTAAAATCAAGAACCGCAAAACAGAGCGAGAGGCGTTAGAGAAGAGACGAAAAGCCTGTATTGACAAAGGGGAAACTGAAGAGGCGTGTACTTTGGATAAAGAGCTACTGAATAAGCCCGAGCTGTTTGAGCCGCGGCTTCTTGCCGCTGACGCTACCCCCGAAAAGCTTGCATTGCTGATGAGTCAAAATCAAGGCAAAATGGCAATTTTCACAGCAGAGGATGACCCCGTTCAGCAGATGGCAGGTAAATACAGAGATGGCAAGGTTGATTGTAATCTTATACTTCAGGCTTTCACGGGTGATAGTATTACGCAAGACAGGATCGGCAGAGATAACGTAAAGATTGACCATCCGGCGCTTACAATCTGCCTTTGTGTTCAGCCTGTAGTGCTGAAGAAGCTTGACAGTGAATACTTTACAGACAAAGGGCTTCTGCCAAGGTTTACATTTCTGTACTGCCCCGGGCGGGCAACATTCAATTGGGAAGCTCCCGAGCTTGAAACTGAACTAAAATGGAACTTCTTCAACAAAATTGAAGAACTTCTTAGAGCAGACAACAAGACTGAAAGCAAAGCGGTTATAAGATTCAGCCCCGAAGCTACGGAAGTACTCAGGAAGTTTTGCGAGGATTATCAAGAGCAAGAGGGCAGTTTGAGGACTTGGCAAGTTAGGCACAGGGCAAGGGTTGGTATGCTCGCTGCGATTCTGGAACTGTACCACAGCGGAAGCGAGACGGTATCAGCGGAGCGAATGGAACAAGCGGTAATCTTAGCTGACTACTTGGAGAAACACGCCGCCGCGGTGTATGGCATATCGACAGACGCACAGGAAGAGAGTCTTGATAGAAGAATTATCAAGTGGATTACAGAGGTAAACGACAACCGGTACTTCCAAAAAAGGGAACTTTGGCAGTGGATTAAAGGCAATGGACTGACTGCTTCAGATGTTTACCGGCGCTTGCCTGAAATTGAAGAGCGAGGGTATATCAGGCAATCAAGCGAGAACGACAAGAAATACGAAGTAAACCCGCGATTCCAAAATCAAACCCCCTGAAACTATCCCCCAAATCCCCCAAATTACCCTAAACTTACCATTTTGGGGGATTTGGGGGATAAAATCCCGTACTTTGAAAACGAAAAAAGAGATTGAAACAGAGTAGCACAATGAACAATTCAAGACATTTTGAGAGATATTCAGCGGCCATTGAAGAGCTACCGGCTTCGGGGGGTGGGCTTCACGCGGCACTTCTTGGCGCAAGCAATCACGGTGCCCTGGCGGGTGTAGAACCATCGCGCATATTCTCTGACCTGCGCGAGGCTACGGCTTCAGGAAGCAAAGGCCGAGCAGTATTAGACAGCGAAATCAAAAACGCGATTGATAAGGCTTTCAAGGATTATATCCAGGGCGGAAATCCCATCACATACAGCCCGAGAGCAAAGCCGGTGATTAGCTCCGAGTATGCGCAGAACCTGATTGACAGGGGCAGAGGCCTTACAGGCATTGACCTGATAGAGTCCTCTGCGGTGAGATTACTCAACGACAGCGCGAGCGATTGGCGATTACTCATTGAGACCCTGTTCACAGAGCAGGATATGATACTTGCGGGCGGACTGTACGACAAGAGACTTTACAAACAGAACGAGCTTTTGAACCTGACTTCACCGCTGGAATACATCTGCCCTAATCCATTCACAGGGCAGACGGCACAGACAAAAAGCGGCAACGATTCGTTTATCTGCGATAGTGCCGTAAGAGAGTTTCGTTATTGCGTGATTGAGTTTGACAATATCTCCTTGCCCGAGCAGGTGAGATTTTGGGCGAAGATACCTTTGCCGATTACTGCGCTGATTTACAGCGGGGGCAAGAGTATTCATTGCTGGCTAAATCTTACGGGCATAAACTTATCAAGCCTTGCAGACTGGCAAGCCGAAGTAAAAGGCGAGCTGTTTGAAAAGAGGTTGAAACCGCTTGGGGTGGATGTTGCAACAAGCAATCCAAGCCGAACAAGCAGAATGCCGAGCTATATCAGGGAAACAAACAGAGAGCAGCAACTTCTGTACTTGAACCCGAGCCCGAGCGGTGAACAGGTAATCAAGGACTGAAGAGAGACCGCAAGGGCTTGCAATAGCTCGCAGTTTGTTGTAAAATGCAATCGTTAACCATTAACATACGAGGCGGAAAATGGCAACACTTAAAATCAGAGAAAACAGCTTTTGTATCAGGCTCGCGGCAAGCGAGAACGAGAACAGAGCAACCATCACCATTGGCAGGGTAATCACCGGAAGACGCAAGCGAGGGGAGCAAGGTTATACCGAGCAGGAAGCAACCGTTTTCAAAGCCAACATTGAAACCCTGATACATTGTCAATGCACAGGGCAACCGCTCACAGAGACGCTTTCCGAATGGGCAGAGAACTTAAGCTCCGCACATCGCAGGCGGCTTGTAGTCTTGGGCATAATCGAACCATCAGAGAGAAAAAAAACTCTTACGGTGCGTAAATGGACAGCTGATTACATCAAGCTTAAAGAGCAGGATAAGCGGCTTAAATTAAGCACCCTGAAAAAGTACTACGCTACACAACGAAAAATAAATACATTCTTCAGGAAAGAACTTCTTGTTGATGTTACTCCGAGGCTTGCGCTTCAATTCAGAAACTACCTGCGCAATGCCTGCGGGCTCTGCGAGAATACCACGGCAAAGCACATCTGCCACACAAAAGAGATTTTTGCCTTTGCCGTTGAAAATGAGCTTGTCAAAAAGAATCCGTTCAAGGGGCAGGGAACGAACGTTAAACCGAACCCCGCGCGATTCTTCTATGTTACCCCCGAGCTTGCCCGCGAGGTGCTTGAGGCTTGCCCTGATGTGGAATGGCGGCTTATATTCGCGCTTGCCCGCTTCGGCGGCCTGCGGACACCGAGCGAGACCCTGCGGCTGAAGTGGGAAGATATTAACTTCGAGAAAAACGTAATCATTGTAAGGGCGAGTAAGACCGAACATCACGAGGGCGGCGGCGTGAGGAAAACACCCCTTTTTGCAGAGCTTGAATCGCTTCTACTTGAGGCCTACGAGAAAGCCGAGCCCGGGGCTGTTTATGTTATCGAGCAACACCGCGGGGAGAACCTGCGCACACAATTCACGCGGATTCTGACAAGAGCGGGTATAGTGCCCTGGCCGAAGCTGTTTCAGAACTGCCGCTCAACCAGAGAAACAGAGCTCTTCAAACTCACACAAGGCAACGTTAAAGCGGTTTGTCAATGGATCGGAAATTCTGAGCAGGTTGCATTGAAACATTATGCACAAGTTACGGATGAGGACTCGCGGCAGATTGCCTTGATTAACGTTCTTGAGGCTTGCTCAAACAGCGCCGAAATATGTACCCCCAAATGTACCCCCCCGGAAGTAGAAACGGGTAGAAACGGCTTGCAACATACCCCTGAAAACACCCCCCAAGACAGCTATGTAAGCGGTTTATTTGCAGCTATTTGCAACAAAAAAGCCGCCCCTTGCAACGATATGCAAAAAGCGGCAAGGTGGGCGATATCGGACTCGAACCAATGACCTTCTGGATGTCGACCAGACGCTCTAGCCAGCTGAGCTAATCACCCTGTGTGTTTAATTGAAAGGAAGTGGGCGATGAGGGA
>JBFWMM010000064.1:0-7056 GCA_050251615.1 Phycisphaerae bacterium | reverse complement strand
TCTTTGCGGACAGCCATATCGGCGAGATTGACCCGTACGAGCACGAGATGGTCAATGGAGCCAGATTCAACAGCAGCTATCTTGCAATATATCCGAGCAGAGGTGCAACGAGCGCCAACCTGCCATATTAAGCAGATAAAAGAAGGTAAGAGAATGACTTCGGAGCAATCAGTTTGAAGAAAGCGATTTTGTCTTGCATAGCTATGACAATGTTTATGGTTGCTCAGCTGTCTTATGGTCTGCCGGCATACTTCGCTGATGGCTACCACGGCGGCTACTACGGTCATTATCCAAAGTGGCAGGCGAAGTTTATGGTTGATAAACTGATTGAAAATCCGCAGTGGAAGATCAACCTTGAGATTGAGCCGGAGACTTGGGACTATGTAAGCGTGGAAGACGCCGAAAACTTCAGGCGTCTCCAGGACTACTACAGCGAAACAGGGAAGTTCGGGCGCATTGAGTTTGTTAATCCCGCTTACGCCCAGCCGTACTGCTACAATATCTCGGGTGAAAGCATTATCAGGCAATTTCAAGCGGGGATGGCAAAGACGCTGGAATACTTCCCCGATGCGACCTTCACCACGTATTCATGCGAGGAGCCTTGCTTCACGAGTGCACTTCCCCAAATTCTCACTTCGCTCGGATATAAGTATGCGGTAATTCGCAACCCGAACACCTGCTGGGGCGGCTATACGAGTGCCTTCGGCAAGGAGCTTGTGCGCTGGAACTCATCTGACGGTTCGTCAATTTTGTCTGTGCCAAGGTATGCATGTGAGGCTCTGGTGAAAGATTCCACATGGCAGACCATGTCCTGGCAAAACTCACCGAGCTTTTTGGAAGCCTGCCGCGCAGACGGCATCGAATACCCTGTCGGAATGTGTTTTCAGGATGCCGGCTGGCGCAACGGCCCGTGGCTCGAAAAGAATCCATCAAACAGCGAGTACGTAACCTGGACCGGCTACATCGAAGCGATTGCGCCGAAGGTGGGGGCTGTTGACTGGAATTTTACGATTGAGGATGTTAAGCCCGGGCTTGTGTGGGGCGCGCAGGTGTTGCAGAACATTGCCCGCGAGGTGCGCGAGAGTGAAAACAAGCTCGTAATGGCCGAGAAGATGGCCGTTTTGGCGCTTCTTTTTGATAATGCTTCATACCCCGAAAAGCAGCTTGCCGAGGCTTGGCGCAATCTTATGCTCAGCCAGCACCACGACTGCTGGATTGTTCCGTATAACAACAATCACGGCCAGAGCTGGGCGAAGAATGTAACCATGTGGACTCACCGCGCAAACGAGGCCGCAGAAGCGATCATTGCGGGTTCTGCTGAGAGCAAGCAGGCGGAGGAATCCTCAGGTTTTTCTGTAAAAGTGTTTAATACGCTCGGCCATCGGCGCGAGGGTATTGTGAGAATTGCACTTCCTGAAGGCACTAAAGCGACGCTTTGCCGCGTTTTGGATTCGGCAGGCAATGAGATTGCTTCGCAGGCGGCAGGCAGCGAGCTGCTTTTCGAGGCGAACTGTCCGGCGATGGGGTATTCGATATACTCGCTCTCGTCGGAGCCTGCCCGCGAGACCGAGCAGAGCGATTTTGCCGCGGATGATTCCGTTTTTATTGAAACAGCAATGTACAGCGCAGAATTCTGCCCCGAAAAGGGCGGCGCGATAACGAGCCTCAAAGCCGCCGGCAGCAACGAGCTGATTAAAGAGGGCTCTGCGCTCAATGAGCTTGCCGGGTACTTCTACGACCGGGAAAGATTTATCTCAAGCTGTGATGCCGCGGCGAAGGTGAGCGTTGTGGAACATGGCTCCCTTCTGACGCGAGTCATGATTGAAGGAAATCTCGCAGAAAACCCGTTTACGCAGGTGGTAACGTTTTACGAAAACAGCCCTCTGATAGATTTCGAGCTGACGATAGATTGGAAAGGCTCCCCGAAAATCGGCGCTTATTCGCAGGATAAGAGGTATGAAGCTAAGGAGTATGCCAAGGCATTTTACAACGATAAGTATAAGTTGCAGGTGCGCTTCCCGTTTCGGAATATCGGGCAGCGTATTTTTAAGAACGCGCCGTTTGATGTCTGTGAGAGCGAGCTGGAAAATACGTATTATGACAGCTGGGACTCAATCAAACACAACGTGATTTTGAACTGGGTGGACGTTGCGGATAGCGGCTGTAAAGCAGGCGCAGCGCTTTTTACAGACCACACTACCAGCTATATAAACAACGGCACGGAGCTTCCTCTCGGCCTGACGGTTCAGTATGCCGGCCGCGCGCTCTGGGGCTTCAACTACGGCGTGGACGGCTCCACGCATATCAGATATGCCCTTCTGCCGCACGAAGGCCGCTGGGACGATTTCGGCGTGCAGAGGCAAAGCGCCGAGTGGAACGAGCCGCTGTTTGCCTTTGTTGAAAAGGGAAAGCTTGTTTCAATCGGCAGGTCTCTTCTTGAGATTGAGACCGATGGAGTTGAGCTGTCTTCGCTTACGGCAGTTGATGGAGCGGTTTTTGTCCGCCTGTACAATGCCGAGGCTGAAGAAAATAAGGCAGCTTTGCGGCTTGGCCTTTGCCCCGAAAAAATAGAGCTTGTTGAGCTGAACGGAAAAACAGCAGGCGCGGTAAAGCGTGAAGCAGTGAGTGAGAATTTGGTGCGTATCGAATTTGACCTGCCACGCTACGCTTTCAAAACGCTTCGACTGAGCGGAATGTTACAAGATTAGACATTATACATTAAGAAAGGGATCACCATGGTTGTAAAAAAGTTTTTCACAATACTTACTGTTGTTTCAGCAGCTTTCCTTGCGGGCTGTTCGGAAAGCTATGTTGGGGTTCCGGGCAGTCAGATTGATACTGTGATGGTACGCGAAGTTCCGCTCACAATGGACTACCTGCTGTATCTTCCCGAAGATTATGGCAATGATGCCGCGAAGCAGTGGCCTCTGGTCGTATTTCTGCACGGCGCAGGCGAGCGCGGAACAGATGTAAATATGGTCAAAGCACATGGTCCGGCGATGCTTGTCGAACAGGGCAAGGATTTCGACTTTATTCTCGTTTCTCCGCAGTGCCCGCCGGATAAGTGGTGGGCGAACAGAGTCGAGTATATTATGGCACTCATAGACGATATGACGGAGAAATACAATGTGGATGAGAGCCGCGTCTATCTCACCGGCCTGAGCATGGGCGGCTACGGCACTTGGGCAACCGCAACGCTCCACCCCGAGCGCTTCGCCGCGATTGCCCCGATATGCGGCGGCGGCCAGCCATACCTGGCGCACAATCTCAAAGATATGCCGATCTGGGCCTTCCACGGCACCGCTGACAACGTGGTACCCGTGCAGCTTTCGCGCGATATGGTCGAAGCTGTCAACAGCGCCGGCGGCAACGCAAAGCTCACAGAATATCCGGGCGTCGGGCATAACTCATGGACAGAGACGTACAATAACGAGGAGCTGTATAAATGGCTTCTCTCGCAGAAAAAAGACTGACGTGAACCGCAGGTAGAGCTCAACAAAATAACAAGCCTTCCGCTGAATTACCACGGATGGCAAACCCTTGAACCGAAAGGTTATTTATATGAAGAAAATTTTGCTTACACTTTTGCTTTCTTCGCTGGCTGCCTCAATGGCAATGGCGGAGTGGAAGATGGCCAAGGGGCCTCTTGAAAGCCCATGGGCCTCTGATGTAACGCCCGATAACGTACTGCCGGAATACCCGCGCCCTCAGATGGTTCGCGAAAACTGGCAAAATCTCAACGGTCTCTGGGACTATGCCATTATTGGCAAGAAAGCAGAGATGCCTGTGAGCTGGGACGGCGAGATACTTGTACCGTTCTGCGCAGAATCGGCGCTAAGCGGCGTTATGAAGAAGGTTACCCCCGAACAGGCGCTATGGTACCGCACAACCGTTACGGCGGAGAAAAATGACGACGAACGTACGTTGTTGCATTTCGGCGCAGTTGACTGGGAGACAGTCGTATGGGTGAACGGACAGAGAGTCGGCGAGCACAGGGGCGGCTACGACCCGTTCTCGTTTGACATCACAAGCGCCCTCAACGGCGGCGAGAACGAGCTTGTTGTTAAGGTGCTTGATGCCACTGATCACGCAGGCGAGCCGCGCGGCAAACAGACGCTCTACCCGGGCGGAATTATGTACACCGCTGTTACAGGTATCTGGCAGACAGTCTGGCTGGAAACCGTACCCACCGCCTATATTAAAGGCCTCAAAATTGTGCCGGACATAGACAAAGGCGTTGTGAAGGTTACGGTTGACGCTTCAGTTGATGGAAACGTCGGCGTGAGAGTGAAAGAAGGAGAAAATGTTGTCGGCCGCGCGAGAGGGCAGGCAGGCAGCGTTATCGAGGTGGCAGTGCCGGATGCGAAGCTCTGGAGCCCCGATTCTCCAAATCTCTACGACCTTGAAGTATCGCTTGGCCGCCGCGGTGACCGTGTCAGCAGCTATTTCGGTATGCGCAAGATCGAGATAAATAAGGATGAGGCCGGTATCAACCGCCTTATGCTCAACAACAAGACGCTCTTTCAGTACGGCCCGCTTGATCAGGGCTGGTGGCCGGACGGTCTCTACACACCTCCCACTGAAGAGGCAATAAAGTACGACCTCGAAATGACGAAGAAATTTGGCATGAATATGATTCGCAAGCATATCAAGGTAGAGCCGGCTCGCTGGTACTACTGGGCAGATAAGCTTGGCCTGATGGTCTGGCAGGATATGCCCAGCGAAAACTCCTACACCTCCCACCCGCAGCCTCTGGATAAACCGCAGTTCAAGCTTGAGCTTCAGCGCATGATTGATACACACAGCAACCACCCTTGTATCGTTATGTGGGTTCTGTTCAATGAAGGGCAGGGCCAGCACGATACCGAATCACTGGTTAAGTGGACGAAGCAGTATGACCCTACAAGGCTTGTCAATGAGGGTAGCGGCTGGGAGAACCACGGCTTCGGTGATGTTTCAGATTCGCACGACTACCCTGGCCCGGGCGTTAGAAGCCTCGAAGAAAACAGGGCCTGCGTTCTCGGCGAATTCGGCGGGCTCGGGCTTCCCGTGGAGGGACATCTCTGGCAGGCAGACCGCAACTGGGGCTATGTTACATACAAGAACTCGGACGAGCTTACCGATGCTTACGTAAACCTGATGACGGCGATGCGTCCGCTCATTACCGAAGGGCTTTGCGCCGCTGTTTACACGCAAACAACAGACGTGGAAATTGAAGTAAACGGGCTTATGACTTATGACCGCAAGGTTGTGAAGATCGATGTTGACAGGGCTTCCAAGGCCGCCAACAAGCTCTATCTCGCACCGCCCAAGCTCGTCCCCATTGTTGAGACAAGCAAGGACAAGGCCAAAACGTGGTCTTACACCACAAGCAGGCCTTCCGATGGATGGGAGAAGCCTGGTTTCGATGCTTCATCCTGGAAGAGAGGCAAAGGCGGCTTCGGCACAGCTATAACTCCGGGCGCGGTTGTCGGGACTGAATGGAGCAGCTCGGATATCTGGGCACGCCGTTCGTTCGAGCTGAACGAGATTCCCGATGGCGAGCTTACCCTCTCCATCCACCACGATGAAGATGCGGAAGTCTATATCAACGGCAAGCTCGTGAAAAAGCTTTCCGGCTGGACAAGCAGCTACCGCGTTATCACACTCTCTGATGACGCCGCCAAGGCGCTCAAAAAGGGTGAAAATACCCTTGCGGTTCATTGCACGCAGAAGACCGGCGGGCAGTTTATTGATGTCGGCCTGACAATCCTTTCCGACTGATTATTTTGACTGATAACAGAGAGCCGCGGGGTTTATGCCCTCGGCTCTCATTTGCGTTTTAAGGAGACATAAGTTGAAAACTTTTCGTTTTGCGGTTCCGGTTTTTCTGTTTCTGGCGTTGTGTCTGGCAGAGGCCAAGCCACTTGTTGACTATGCGAACACGCTTCAGGGCACAAATTCCAAAGGCGATTACAGCCGCGGCAACACATACCCCTCAACAGCCGTGCCGTATCCGGTGCATTCCTACTCCCCCCAGACCGGCCACAATGGCCACGGCTGGAAGTACAGCTATGCCGATACGACCATCCGCGGCTTTCAGCTTGTACATCAGTGCAGTCCGTGGGTGAATGACTACTGCGTTTTTTCGCTTATGCCCGAAGTTGGCGAGCTTGTTGTTGATGAGGCCAAACGCGCAAGCGCTTTCAGCCACGACCACGAAACCGGCCGGCCGAACCATTATCGGGTGCAGTTTGACAACGGCATCACCACGGAAATCTCCCCGACCGAGCGTTGCGGGCATTTCCGTTTTACTTTCCCTGATGGAGAAGACGCATGGATTGTTTTGGACGGCTATACCGGCCAAAGCAGCATAAATATAGACCCCAAAAACCGACGCATTACAGGCTGGGTGCATAACGGCGCATGGCTTGTGCCCGGCAAGCTGAAGGGGTACTTTATCTTGCAGTTCAACAAACCCTTTGAGAAGTACGGTACATGGGACGGCACCGATAACAAGACCGGCCCCGGCAGCCTGAGCGCCGAAGGCGATAAGAAGGGCGCGTTTGTTAAATTCGCCCCCGGCTCGACCGTTCAGGTGAAGTCGGCAATGTCCTACATCAGTCCCGAGCAGGCGCAGGTTACTTTTGACCGCGAGATCGCCTCTCATAAAAGCCTTGATGATACAAGAAAAGCAGCAGGAAAGCTTTGGAACGATTTGCTCGGCAGGGTAAAAGTCGAGGGCAAGAGCGAGGCGGATAAAGCCACATTCTATTCCTGTCTGTTCCGCGCGAATCTCTTTTCGCATAAGTTTTACGAGATTAATTCAGACGGCAAGCCGTACTACTTCAGCCCGTTCGATGAGAAGATTCATGACGGTTATATGTACACTGACAACGGCTTCTGGGATACCTTCCGCAGCCAGTTCCCTCTGACAAACATCCTCCATCCCACAATGCAAGGCCGCTATATGCAGGCCATTCTCGATACGCAGAAGCAGTGCGGCTGGTTGCCGTCTTGGGCTTGCCCGGGTAATTCGGGCATAATGATAGGCAATCACGCCATATCACTGCTCAC
>JBFWMM010000063.1:0-7699 GCA_050251615.1 Phycisphaerae bacterium | reverse complement strand
CTCGTAGCGCATGCCCGCGAATCTGAACGGCAGATTGAGGTCTCCCGCCGATGTGTTATAGATATTGCCGTAAGCGTCATACTTCACAAGCACGATATGCGAGCATGAGGGAGTCTGATAGATCACATTGCCCTGCGGGTCTGTGGCTACATACTGATAACTTCCCGCGGAATCTTCCACGGCTATCGGCGCGCCGAGGGCGTCCGCATCGGCATAGACGTAGCCGGCGGAGCAGGCGAGAGTGGCGCAGTCGTCCGGAGATGTGTATTCGGCGATGCAGCGATCCGCCTGATCGTAGAGGTACAACACAGAGTCCGCCGCAGAGCTCTCTTTCAGTACGCGCCTGCCGAGCGCATCGTACTTGTACGAGAGCGCAACATCGCCCGCAAGGACGCTCGCGAGAGAGCCGTCCGAGTTACAGGTATAACGATTTGTTCCATCATATTCCATAGCACCACCGGCATTATACTGTATTTCCGATTTGTCTTCAATTGTTTTTACAGAATTGCATATTCAGTATTTCTGTAAAAACCATGAAAGCTACTAAGCACACTAAGAAAATCAATTCGGCCGGTGGCAGGCGCAGCGTTCTTGCCACATCTGCGTCTCTGCGACCTCTCGCGGTTGATTAAAAAACGAAACCACGAATAATCATGAATAAACACTAATGCATACTAATGCATACTAATGCAGGCGTGCGTATTCATCAATCTCTGCCCGGGCCCGCTATTGGCAACTTGAAGCAGAGCCTGCGCAGTGCCCAGATGTAGAACAGCCAGCCTGCCGCGATGACAAGCAGAGGCATCTGTAAGCCGCCGCCCGATTTGTACGAGAGGAAGATAACGATCATCTCCTCCGCTATAACTATAAACGGCACGACCATCATACGCACGAGCCCGCCTCTGCCGAACAGGGCGCTGAACGCAAAGCCGATCGGCATTATCGCGGGGGTAATCCACAGGAATTCCAGGCTTGGCGTGGCAAAGCTGAACGCGGCATCGGGATTGGTGTATGGCAGGAATGGCAGTGTGGAAGGCATCCAGGGCGCGATGAGCTTGTCAACCACTACAACGCCGAACACGATTACGGTTCCGAGGGCCGTGAGAACGACTGTAGAAATAAGCGTTGCATTAAATTTGTCTCTTCTGCCCGCCGGCACATGCAGGCTCGCGTGCATTGGGAGCGCCCAGAGAAGCGCGCCGAAGGCGGGGAAGATGTATATCATGCATAGAACGGTGTTACGCGGGTCGAGCGCGTGGTTTGTCCCGCCGATGTTGCTGAAGCAGTAGCCCCAGATGATGAGTACGAGAATCTGCGTGAATATGGCTTGCCAGAAGCGGATGCCGATGCAGTCTATCATATTGTAGATGTAGCCGAGAGTGAGCCGGTTTACGGTGCTTCGGGCGTTGTTTATTGTTTTTGTAAACAACCTCTCCGCGAAGGCTATTTTGTCCCCGCCTCTGTTTTTTTCCGCGAAATCAGCCAGGAGCATACCCGCGTTTTTGTTCGGGGTCCAGCCTTGAACATTGCTTACGATCTCTTTGCCGCAGAGCTCACGGCGTCTTGCCGAGTTGTGCATTTTGGCGCCGCAGTACAGGGCTATGCCGCTGCACAGCACCGAAACCTGCAACGGATACTTTACCATCAGTGCCGATATTCTGCTACCGCCAAGAATTACTGAAAAGACAATCAGGGGAAATGCGAAGTTAGCCAGATTGTTGTTACGAAAATCGAACTTGGAGCGTCCCGTGGAGCAGCCGAAATAGCCGATTCTACCGGTAAAGTCGTTCATGTAAATCAGCGAGGCGCTCATAAAGTAGATGGCGAAAAGAAACGCTTCAACCGCCGCAAACGGAGCGATTGCCCCGTACAGCGGGCTTTCTGAAAACGAGGGGGTAAACAGCCTGATAACCAGCAACAGCGAAGGCGCTACGCAGGCCCAGATGATAATGACCTTCATTGGTATTTTCGCCTGCGATGGCAGGCAAAATGTAACAGGACACACGCCGATGTCTTTAAGCAGCCCCGCGACAACTATCCCCATAAGCATAGCCATTATCGCTAGCGAAAAAACTGCCATCTGCGTGTCGCTTTTCTCGAACGCAAGCATCCCGGGCAGCTGCATGAGCATGATGAAGTACCACAGGTACATCGTCTTCATCTGCGCAAACATCTTCATATTAGCGGTCAGTGGTTTCATGATACATACTCCGTTTTGCCGATTACTATCTTGTAGATATCTTCGAGAGACAGCGGAGTAACCAGCGCCCTGAGGCCGCTTTCGGCAAGGGTTGCGCGGATGCGCTGCTCTGAGCTGTCTTTGACTATAAGCGTTGTGTTGGTGCCGTCATTTCTGGAGCGAATCACTTCCGCGCCCGCGATTGAAACGGCGCTCGGCGAGTCTGTCTGCACGATTACGCGGAAGTAACTCTCGCGCAGCTCGTCAAGCGGGCAGTCGCGCAGGATCCGGCCGGCATCCATTATCACGGCTCTGTCAATCACCTTCTCTATGTCCGAAAGGATGTGTGAAGAGATGATGATTGTGCGTTCTTCGTTGCTCTGGATCAGCTCAAGCATAAGATCGAGGAATCGACTTCTCGCAAGCGGGTCAAGGGCGCTGGCAGGCTCATCAAGGATGAGTAGCTCGGGGTTGTGGCAGATTGCCAGAAGTATGGAGAGCTGCTGGCGTTTGCCAGGGGAGAGCTTGCCCACTCTCGCCTTCAAGTCTATCTCGAACCTTTCAATAAAATCGGCTTCAAGCGAGCTGTCCCAGTTGTCGTAGTACGAGCGAACGTAGGCGATGATCTGCCGTACGCTCATCCACTCCATCAAACGGCCTTCCTGATGTACGTAGCCGATGCGGGCCATAGTAGTGTCGCTGAGATAGGCGCAGTCTTGGCCGAACAGCTCTGCGGTGCCCGAGTCCGGCAGGTAAATCCCCGGTATGTGGCGCAGAAGCGTGCTCTTGCCGCAACCGTTTGCGCCCATAAGGCCGATAATCGAGCCGGAGGTGATTGTGAAATCGAGCTTGTCGAGCGCGACCGTCTTGCCGAACAACTTGGTAACCTGTTTGAACTTGCATATATCCATTGTTATCCCTTTCTATAGCTGTCGTGGAGCTGAGATACGATTTGTATGAGTTTGTCCTTTGTTATACCGAACGAGACCGCCTGCGCGACCGGGGCGGAAATGGCGTCTTTCACTACGTCTGTCTGTTTCAGCTCGCGGGTGCCGGCGTCCAGTGCGTTCACGAACATCCCTACGCCGCGTCTGCGCTCGAAGAAGCCCTCAAGCTCCATGTAAGCGTAGGCCTTGCTGATGGTCATCGGGTTTACTTTCAGCTGCCCCGAAAGCTCGCGTACGCTCGGCAACTGCTCACCCTCGGCAAGCACGCCGGAGAGGATCATGCTTTTGAGCTGCTCCATCACTTGCCTGTAAATCGGAACGCCTGAATGCGGGTCTATGTTGAGAATCATTTTGCTTCCTTGTATTGCCTAATTACTGTACTACTCGAATAATACACTAAGCCGCAGGCAGTTTCAAGAAAAAAATGATTGTTTTTGAAAAAAAGTTTGCGAAGTGAAAGGCGGCAACCATCGATCACCGCATCGTTAAAGATTTTAGACTAAGTAGAGGGCGCTTATGTACCTCCGGTCTGCGCGAAAGGGCTTTATGCTCAATTGAGAATCATTCCACGCGCGAACGGCTCGTACTGCAAGAGCGAAGCTTCTTAGGATTCGGCAGGGAGGAGAATCGGGCAACTTGTGTTGCTCAGCTGTTTGCTCGGGCTTATATTTTGCGTATGGCAAACATCGGGCAACATCCTACGCAATAGCCGCAGCCGATGCATTTTTCGGTTGTGATATCTGCTTTGCCATCAAGCATTGAGATTGCCTCGTTCGGGCAGGTCTCCACGCATTCGCCACAGCCCGCGCACACGACCCTCACTACCTTAAATATCTTTTTTTCCGCGGCAGGGTCTGGGAGTTTCTCGCCGGAAAACGCGCGGAGGTTGTAATCGAGCTCTTCATCGCTTACGATGCCTATTGAGATTGATTGATGGCCCGGCAGGCTGCGCGCGTATTCGAGGCATTTTGCATACTTGCCCACGAGATTGCCTCCGCCGAGTATCTTCATCAGGTACACGCCTTTGCCCACTTCGCCACATCTTGCGATTGCCTGCTCCATATCGGAGAGGGTGCCGTCGATGATACCGAGCCCCTCGATATTTACAATCGGAAACACGACATCAATGTCATTGCGCTGCGCCGCGGCCATAACCACCTGCGGAGAGTGGCAGCTTATGCCGACAGCCTTTATCCTGCCGGCGGCTTTGTTGTCGAGAAGGCACTTAAGCGCTTCGTTCCTCAGCTCGAACACGTCCGGTTTAGAGCGTGCGGCGTGAAGATGGAAGATGTCGATACAGTCCAGCCCCAGCTCATTGAGCGCCTCATCCACGGCTGCCTGCATATCGGCATAAGTGCTTGCGGTGGATTTTGTCGCTATGACAGGGCGGATGCCCGTCTGTTCGATTGCCGCCTTGATTGGCGGGTATGTGCGGTACATTTGCGCCGTGTCGATGAAGTTTATGCCTGCTTCAAGCGCTTTGGCGATGAGTGATGTGTTGTACGAAACGGAAGCGTTTTTCTGGAGTGGGCCCATCGGCAGGGCGCCTAAGCAAAGCTCAGTTACCTCAATGCCGCTCCGGCCGAGAATGTTTCTTTTCATCGTAGTGTCCTTGTTCTTGTTCTTAGTTTGCCGGTAGATTCTTCGGCACAAACTTTCTCTCTCCGAACAGCCTTCCAAGCCCGAGTTCTTCGAGAATGTCATCTTCTTCCTTGTGCATTACGAGAAAATCTTCTTCGGTGAGGTCGTCGAAGCCAAGATTGTGCAACAGGCCGTGCAGGACGTACAGTAGAAGCTCTTCTTCGGTGCTGTGGCCCATTTCTTCGGCCATTCGCTGTGCCATATCCGCATTGACCACCATCTCGAATGTCGGAGCGGAGTCGCCTTCGTCTGTGAGGTCGAAGCTGATGACATCGGTGGTGGTCGGGTCGTTCATAAATTCTTTATGTACGCCGCTGATGGTTTCATCATCCACCACAGCAACGCTTATATCGGCATCTTCAAGGCCGTGCCTGGCGCATACCGCCTCGACAAGCCACTCAATTCTATTGCTGAGCGGTTTGTCCGCCGGAAAAGTTATGTCCGTTTGTACCATTTTTGTTGCCCTGTTTTGCCGGTTTTTCACTTTCCGGGTATTTTATTCTGTTGTGGTAATGCGCTGCGAGTACCTTTACGACCGCCTCCTCGATCCTGCTGATGTCCTGAATTGTAATCTCGCAGTTGTCGAACTGGCCATCCTGCAGGCGTGCCATCGCGATGTTATGTACGATAGTCTTAATCCTTGGAGCGGTCGGCTCGCTGAGTGCACGAACGGCGCCTTCGGTGCCGTCGCATAGCATCAATATGGCAGCTTCTTTCGTGGAGGGACGTGGCCCGGGATACCTGAAATTGTCCTCATTTACGACAGAACCTTCAGCGGCGCGTTTTTTCGCTTCTTCATAGAAGTACTTTATCACGGTTGTTCCGTGATGCGTTTCGATAAACTGCCTGATCTCTTCGGGAAGTCCGTATTCTTTCGCTATTTCGATGCCGTCTTTGACATGCCCCACAATCACAAGCTGGCTCATCGCGGGGGTAATGTTGTCGTGGCGGTTGGACTGGCCCATCTGATTTTCCACGAAATAATCGGGTTTGTTTACCTTGCCGATGTCGTGGTAGTATGCGCCTACGCGGCAGAGCAGACCATTTGCGCCGATTGCCTCGGCGGCCTTTTCGGCAAGGCTGCCAAGCAGAAGGCTGTGGCTGTATGTGCCCGGCGCTTCCATTGCTATTTTGCGAAGAAGCGGCTGGTTTGCATCGGAGTAGTCCATGAGCGTCATGCTCGTTACCACGCCGAATAGTTTTTCGATCACCGGCAGAATGCCCTGTATTATCACGCCCACAAAAAATGTGCTTATAGCCGCTGTGCCCGATTTCTGCAGAATTTCCAGCGAACCGCTGGCGTCTATTACGCCTATGGATACGCTTGTTGCAAACACGCACATACTCGCAATCATGCTCACCTGTATTATCTTCCAGCGGTTGCGAATCTCCTGAAGCATAAAGCAGAACGCAAATATCCCGACAACCATCAGCATATACAGCTCAACGATTTCCTTGCCACTGAGTACAAATGAAGCGAGAAGGGAGTAGAGTATGGATATGTTCAGGGAGTAGCGCTGGTTATACGTGATGGCGATAATCATCGCGCAGGTGATGGCTGTGCCGGTTGTGAGGAAGGCCCATTCCTGCGACCAGCTGAGAAACTTCGCCAGCGCAAGCATAAGAAACAACAACCCCGACAGTGCGAAAAGCCTTGGCTGCTTGTGAAGTATTTTGGGCTGATAGAGATATGTGTATATTGCTATGCCGGCTGTCATGAGCAGGGAGAGAAACAGGTACGCAAAATAAACTTGTGCGGAGCAGAGGCCGATGCTCGTATCACTCAGTTCGAGCGAAAGCACGAATGAGCAGAGCAACGCGAAAACAAGCCCGGTGAACGTAGCATTGAGGTAGCCCTGCTCCACAAACCTGCTCATCATAGAGGCGCGCTGTGCGGCTCGGTCGTCTCGAACCTGCCGGCGACGCGGATTTAATTTTTTTCTGAATATAGCCATACTTATTCTCCTGAGTGGACACATTTTAGCTTTTGTTCGCGCGCGTTCAAGCTTTTTACTTAAGCTGATAGCTTTCGTGCAACTGCGGGCGATAAAGCTTCGCTGAAAGGCAGATTATGCTTGAAATAAAAGGGTCATTGCGTAGAATTTGCAGTTCTCAAATAAAACGGAGTGTAGCTCAGCTTGGCTAGAGCACCTGCTTTGGGAGCAGGGGGTCGGGGGTTCGAATCCCTCTACTCCGATTAAAAGAAAACCCCGTTGACGGCCAGCGTCAGCGAGGTTTTTTACGTTTTCAGGTGAGCGAGTGGGCGGATATTTTTTTGTTCCGTTTGACACTTCATTGACAAAGCGCTCAAAAATAGCGGGTTGTGTAAAATACTTTCTGTAAATTCAAAGCAGTGCTATGTATCCGGCTGTAGGCGAGCGTAGCGAGCCGATAGAGGTAACAGATTACCCGAAAAATAAAAAAGAACGGCAACAATATATAAAGGACGCTAAGGAGAAGCTTGGCGGAAGTAAAGTTTACAACTCAGACGCAGGGTTTGATATTACATTCAGCAGGAAAAAGATTGAGCATGCTTTCAGAGGAAGCTTTAATCACTCTCTTGTAATTGGTATCATGACCAAGCTCGTTGAGGAGGCTAAGTATCTTGGGGCAGAGAGAAATGTTGATGATTCTCCGAAAAAACAAAAAGTAAGACGTGTGCATCAGTTTGTAAACAGCTTTAAAGTTGAAGGGAGAAACTACAACGCAATCATAACTATCTTCGAATATGATGACGGCAAATATTTCTACAACAATGCCTCAATAGCAATCCCCTCTTCAGAGCCGGGCAACGGAACACATCCACACTACATTAATAAGCCCGAAGAGGGCACAAGTTTCAATACTAAAAGCTCTATACTGAAGCTTACGATGGACAGTATAGCACGGAGAGCGGGGCAAGTCAATAAAAAAACAGGCAAGATTCTTTTTC
>JBFWMM010000062.1:0-8145 GCA_050251615.1 Phycisphaerae bacterium | reverse complement strand
TCGAGGTAGTTGCCATCGCGGCCGGCTTGATCGAGCACCAGATACCACAGGCCGCTCTCTTTATCCTGCACCTTCACAAGCGCGGTAAACATATCGTTCAAAATCCTGCAAATCTGCTCCCTTTCAGCGTGCTCTGCGGGCAGTTCATCGAGCACATCCACAATCGCCATCGCATACCAGCCCATCGCCCTGCCCCAGAAGTTCGGGGCGTTCATCGCAGAGTTCGTACAACTCAACGAGCGCCTCTTCCGGTAGCGAATGCGCCGGCACGATATTTTTCTTTGGCGCAGGCCCCATTATATCACACATATGGTTCGCAAACCGCAACGCTATTTCGAGCAGGTTTGTTTTATCGGTCGCACGGCAATGATGCACTGCCGCTTCAACGAGCGCCCCTGCATCATATACATCATGCTGAAAACGCAGGAAACCGCCGTTTTCACCCCAACGATGTTGTGGTTCCTCAAGCTGCGTGTATGTCAGAACGTAGCCGTCATCCCCCGCGGCTTGAGCCGCTGCAATGCGGGAAATATAGCCGTCAAGACGCGCCTCGAGCTCGGGATCGGGGCAAACTAACAGGAAATCACTGGCAGCTCGCATGGTCTCGTAGATGAGACCGTCAAACCATGGCGGGCCGGCATGGCCGCCGGTTTTCCCTGCGGCAACACGGTCAAAATTGGTAAAAGCACCATCGGCCTCAAATTTATCCAGAACATCAACGAGAGTTGTATCCCGCCAGACATCCAGCTTCGGGCTCCAGAACGAATCATCGATTGTAACTGCCTGCGCGTGCACAGGTGAAAGAGCGTGATTCTGCGCGGCGGTGGTAGCCTTGGCGCCGGCGAAATATACCAGTACAATTGCGACTAAATATGATACTCTTGTCATTGCGATACCTTTCCTGTAGCTATTTGATTTTACCCGACTTTACCAACTCTATCAACACTGTTGACACGAGTCAAAAGTGATTATATAAAACCATTTTCAAAAATAAAGTGAAATTTTGATTCTGCACAACAGACAAGCTCTCGAGACAGTCGTAGCTGTGGTACGGCAAAAGAACGTGTAATAAAACATGCATCACGGTCCCTGCAAAAAACTCTTGCACCTTCTTTGATATACTGTACAATCACTCCGGATTGCCGAGGAACTTTTTAAGAGGCAACTGAAGAATGAACAACAGAGCCGTAAAAAAACACATGGTAGGGCTACTTTGCGTGGCAAACATAATCTTTGCGCTTAACAATGCGCAGGGCTCGGTTTTGTATTGCCAGAACGAAGAGACTCATAGCTCCGCAGAGCGGGCCACCGCAAATTGCCATCACGGCTTACCGGCAATCACACCGGTTATAGACGTTGAACAGACTCACCGAGCATACCTGCGCGCAGAAAATGAAGGCTATTGCCCCTGCGTTGACACGTTTATCTTTGTTGACTTTTTCAACACCTGCAAAAAAACACAAAACCGAAACCGTGCCCTTGCCGCACCAATGCCACTTCCGGACAAAACCACCGGCCTGCACTGCCTTGCAGAAAGGCATGCGATTTCGCCCGGCCTGTTATGCAAAAATCCCGACCTTGCAAGCGTCCGAACAGTAATACTGCTCACATAATCTCCCGTTAGCACCGCACATCTCCAACTTAAACAGACGCATTGAGTTGCGGCTTTGTTCTGTTTACCAAACGGACCAAAACCCAAAACGCTAATACGGGAAGAAAATCTATGTCTAAAGCATTGCTTTGTATTATTGTAATACTAATCGCCGGCTGCAAGGCCCCAGAGACCAGTCCATTGCGGGCTTTAACGGATGAAAAACAAATCGTATCCGAGCCTTTGCCTGTCGTTAATGCCGACCCGGGCCAAAACAACAAAATAATCGAAGAGCCGCAAGGCACCCTTACTCTGGAAAAGGCATTAGCCTTAACCCTGCTGAAAAACCCTACGCTTAAAGCTTATTCCTATGATATACGTGCGGCCGAGGCAAGGACTCTGCAAGCCGGGCTCGGGCCTAATCCGGAGCTTGAAGTTGAGGCCGAAAACTTCGCCGGCTCCGGCTCTACCGGCGGCTTCGATTCAGCAGAAACCACTATCTCAATCAGCCAGCTTATCGAGGTTGGAAATAAAGCGCAAAAGAGGGAGAAGGTTGCTTCGCTGGAAAGCAGAATGTCTCGCCAGGACTACGAGATGAAGCGCATACAGACTTTATCAGATGTTCGCACGGCATTCATCGAACTGCTCGCCGCACAGGAAAGAGCCGCACTCCTCTCGGAACTTGTCAGCGTGTCTCAGCAGGCGTTGAGCATTGTAGAGCAACGCGTAGAAGCGGGCACAGACTCGCCGCTTGAAAAAACCAGAGCGGCAGTTGGGGTGTCGGCGGCGAAGATAGAGCAAAAGCAGGCAACCGGTGAACTTACCAAGGCAAAGATAGCTTTAGCTTCTTTCTGGGGCTGCGAGCAACCTGCATTCACGAAAGTGGAAGGAAGCCTTGACACCAGCGCTGAGATTCCGGATATAGAGCTTTTGCAACAGCAACTTCTCAACAGTCCGCGCCTTAAACTCATTGCGGCAGAGATCGCCGTAAACAGAGCGACAACCGAATTGGAAAAAGCCAAAGCCAAGCCGGATGTAAGCATAGCGGGCGGATACAGGCGCTTCAACGATACTGATGAAAGCGCCTTTGTTTTCGGCGTTTCAATTCCACTGCCAATATCGAACAGAAACCAGGGTGGACGGATGGAAGCAGCCGCGAGGCTCTCCGGTTCTATGGAGCGGCAACGTGCCGTACACATCAAAGCAATGAACAGGCTACAGGAAATATACGCAGATCTGTCAAATTCTATCAGCAGGGTAAACGAGTTTAAGGCAACCGTTTTGCCGGGGGCAGAGGAGATATTTGAAGCGTCTCAGGAAGCATACAGGCAGGGGAAAGTCAACTATCTGAATGTCCTCGATGCCAGAAAAATACACTTTGAATCTCAAAACGCTTATCTCGATGCAGTGGTTTCCTGCCGCAAATCTATAATCGCATTAGAAGAATTGACCGGACAGGACATCAACATTCAATCCAATCAAGAATAAGGAAAGTGAGCATAACTATGGGCAAGAAAACTATATCTTTGGCCACGAGCAATACAATAACTATATCCGCTGCGGTGATTTTTCTGATCGCAGGCTTTCTTACAGGAAGCAAATCACTTCAAACGTATATATCCACATCGAGCCCCTTTGGGAGTGCCGGGCAGGTTGCCGAGGACGACCATGAAGATGAGGAAGAAGCGGAGCACGATGGCCATGGCCATGAAGAAGAAGTAAGCCTGGAAGAGCTTGAAAGCGTAAACTGCGAACACGATATGGCCGCGGCGAACTGTGCTGAATGTCGTTTTGAGGTGGGGGTTGTCAAAATAGAACGCGAGAGCGTTGATGCCCTGATAGAAACCGGCACTGTTGAAAATATCGAAAGACTGACGCGCCTGAATTTCACGGGACAAGTACAACTTGACAGAACCAGAACAGTAAAAATAGCGCCGAGCGGCGGCGGGCGGATAGAAAAAATCGAAAAATTCCTCGGTGATAAGGTACTCAAAGGCGAGGTTCTGGCGGTTATCCATTCCAACGCCCTTGGAGAAGCCAAAGCAGATTATCTTGAACGCCGCTCCGCACTTGAACTGGCTCAGGCCACTTTAGAGCGCGAAAAAGCGCTTTACGAAAAAAAGATTTCCAGCCACGCTGACTACCTTGCCGCACTCAACCAATTCAACGCAGCTCAGGCAAGCATTACAGCCGTGGACAAAAGACTCGGGCTATTCGGCCTCGAAACCGAACAGATCGCCGCAATCAGCAGTGAAAACCAAAACGGCACGTTTGCAGATCTGGTTGTCAGGGCTCCTCAAGAAGGCACGATTATCGCAATGGATGTCTCAGTAGGGCAAATCGTGGATACGACACAAGCTCTCTGCACCGTATCCGACCTTACATCCCTGTGGGTATGGTGTGATGTTTATGAAAAGGACCTGGCCTTTCTGCACGAGCAAAAGACTGCTGAAAGCCCGCTCGAAGCGCTCGTCAAGGTAAAAGCGTTTGAGAAGAATTATTTTACCGGACTCGTTGATTACATCGGAAATTCTGTGGATGAATTCAGCAGAACCGTAAAGATGAGAGTACAGGTGGAGAATTCTGCTCAACGGCTGCGGCCCGGGATGTTTGCCGATGTTGAAATCGCCATACCTCAGGCCGGTCATGCGCTTGCCGTTCTTAGAACAGCCGTAATGGAGGACGATGGAGAATTTTTCATCTTCCGGCATTGGAAAGAAGATTTATGGGCGCGCAGGGACATCACCATCGGCGAACGATACGGCGAGTATGTCGAAGTGCTCAGCGGAGCAGAGCTTGGAGCTGAGATAGTAACCGGTGGAGCGTTTATGCTTAAAAGCGATGTACTCCGTGAAAAAATGGGCGCCGGCTGTGCCGATTAAGGAAAGGGAAACCACTATGCTGGACAAATTCTTGCATTTCATACTTAAACAACGCCTGCTCGTTCTTCTTTGCAGCGTCATCTTGCTGGTCGCGGGAATATCCGCGTGGAATAATTTGCCGATAGATGCCTTTCCGGATGTAACGAATCAACAGGTTACAATTCTGACCGAGGCCGCGGGGCTTACGCCCGAGGAAGTGGAACGGCTTATAACATTTCCAATTGAAGTGGATATGGGCGGGCTTCCCGATGTAGTTGAGGTGCGCTCGCTCTCCAAGACAGGGCTTTCGCAGGTTATCATCATCTTCGAGGATAATGTTGATATATATTTCGCCAGGCAGCTCGTTTTCGAGCGTTTGGCACAGGTTAAGGGTGAGTTGCCTGATAACATTGAGCCGAAACTGGGGCCGATTTCCACCGGTCTTGGCGAAGTGTATCAGTATGCGTTGCGAAGCGGATACTATTGCCCGGAGCACCAGGAAAACTGGAGCGAAACGAAAACAGACTGCCCGCAATGCGGTGACGAAATGCTCAAAGCTGAAGAAGATCTGATGGATCTTCGCACGATACAGAACTGGATAATCAGCCCGCAGCTGCGGCGCTTGTCCGGGGTAACTGAAATAAACAGCTTCGGCGGCTTTGTCAAACAGTACCATGTAGTCCCTGACCCCGATCTGCTGATAAAGTATGAGATCACGCTCGATGAAGTGCTCTCCGCCTTGGAAGCCAACAATTCCAACGCCGGCGGCAGCTACATCGAAAGGGACTGGGAACAGTTCAACGTAGTGTCAAACGGTTTGCTGCGCAACACATCGGACATAGAAAACATTGTACTTAAGTCTCGGAGCGGGACAGCCGTTTATATGAAAGACGTTGCAGAAGTTCAAATCGGGCACCAGACGCGCAACGGCGCGGCCACGCAGGACGGCAAAGGCGAAACTGTTCTGGGGATGGTAATTATGCTCAAGGACAGCAACTCAAAACAAGTGGTTGATTTGATACGAGCGGAGATACCACAGATTCAAAAGACACTTCCCGCCGGTGTAAAGATCGTGCCTTTCTACGACCGCACGAGCCTTATTCAGGCTTGCATCCAAACGGTTACCGGTTCGCTTGGACAGGGCATCTTTTTCATCGTGCTGATTTTGTTCATATTCCTCTGGGACTTGCGCGCAGCGATAACTGTCGCGATAGTGCTACCGATGACTGCCGCAGCCGCGTTTATCTTAATGGGCATCGGAGGGGTTACCGGCAATCTGATGAGCCTTGGCGGGCTCGTGATCGCTATCGGAATCCTCGTGGACGGGGCGATTGTTGTCGTGGAAAACATCCTTAGACACCTGCATAACGATACTGACCAAGAGAAGTCTTTGCAGACGATTGCATCTGAGGCACTCAGAGAGGTGGCTCGGCCCGTGATATTTGCGGTTTTGATTGTTATCATTGTTTTCGTTCCCCTTTTTACGCTGGAATCTCTGGAAGGCAAGATGTTCAAGCCGCTCGCATTGACAGTATGCTTTGCTCTTGCCGGCTCGTTAATTGTTACCTTGACGACCATTCCCGTATTGAGCTCTTTTTTGTTCAAGCGAAATAAAGTTGCAAAACGGGAACATCTGCTTATCAAAATCCTTCACAACATACACGGCTTTGCTTTAAGAGCCGCGATCAAGTGGAAATGGGTCACTCTCTCAGTGGTTGCGCTGATTATGGGTTTTACAATTTCGCTTCTGCCTAAGATTGGGACGGAATTTTTGCCGCAGTTGAACGAAGGGGCTATAGCTATAAATGTGGTTCGCCTGCCTACCGCCAACATCAAAGGATCTCTGTTGCAGGCAACGGAGATCGAAAAAAAGCTTCTTGAGAAATTCCCCGAAATAGAAACCGTGGTAACCAAAACCGGTCGCGCCGAGATAGCTGAAGACCCAATGGGCCCGGAGCAAAACGACTTTTTCATTATGCTTAAAGCCGGTTACGAGAAGTTGCAAGGCAGGAACTCCGAGCAACTCGTTGAAGCTATAGACCGTGAACTTGCGGCATTTCCCGGCATTAAGCCGGCTTTTTCGCAACCGATTGCGCTGAGGGTGAACGAGCTGGTCAGCGGGATTAAGTCTGATGTTGCCGTGAAGATATTCGGCGATGATATGGAACTTTTACAGGCGGTAGCCGAGGAAGTTGCGCCGACTCTTGCAACAATCCGGGGAGCAAGCGATGTTAAGATCGAGCAGGTATCCGGTTTCTCCCAGATCGAAATACAGATGAACCGCAAGGAACTCGCGCGGCACAAAATCAACATTGATGACATCAGCCGGCTGGTCGAAACAGCTATAGGAGGCGCAGTTGCAACAACCGTCTTCGAGGGACAAAAACGGTTTGATGTGTTGGTGCGATACCCGCTCGAAAATCGCCGCGACATCAAGGCCATCGGGGAGATTACCGTTCGTTCTCCCGCCGGCTACAATGTACCGCTTAGGGAGCTTGTTTCGATTGAAGAAGCGCAGGTACCTGCACAGGTAAGCCGTGAAAATTCTCGCAGGCGACTGATTGTGGAGTGTAATGTGCGCGGAAGGGACCTCGGAGGTTTTGTGAAAGAGCTGAAAGAAAAGCTACACCCGATAGAGCAGGAAATGCCGGAAAGCTACCGCTTCGACCTGGGAGGACAGTTTGAGAACCAGCAACGCGCAATGGCACGGCTGAAAATCGTTGTGCCGGTAGCGATTCTACTGATATTCCTGATGCTGTTCAGCTCTTTGAACTCCGCCAAAAGCGCCCTGCTGATTCTGGCAAACCTGCCGTTTGCCCTGATTGGCGGAATTTGGACGTTGCACTTCTTTGATATAAATCTGAGCGTTGCGGCGTCTGTCGGATTTATTGCACTCTTTGGCGTTGCCGTGGAAGACGGGCTTGTCTTGATAAGCTTTTTCAACCAGCTGCGCAAGAAGGGCAGCACTGTCTATCAAGCCGTTATGGAGGGCTCAAAGCTTCGAGGCAGAGCGGTCATCTTGACCACGCTGACAACACTGCTCGGCCTTACTCCGATGCTTTATGCCACCGGCGCCGGCTCCGAAATACAAAAGCCGCTTGTCGCTGTGGTTTTCGGCGGAATGATCAGCGCGTTGCTGCTGGAATTGATTGTACTGCCGGTGCTGTACGTTGTCTTTAACCGCGATAGCACCTGAGACAGACCTGCTTTACGGACATTAACCCGTTACCGGCTCTGAATCTATGCTTAACAGTATATGGCACAGAGAACGTGTAAATAACGCCACAAAACAAAAAGGGGTGAAGGCTGTTCGCCCTCACCCCGAGACTTGTTATAAAGTTCTATTGAGTCAGAATTATTCGGTGCCGGTCAACCAGCCGTCCGCGAGTTCTGCGTAGTCGATCATATCGACTGTGCAGTCGCCGTTCATATCCGGAACGAGCGTTCCGATAACAGGCACGCAGTCGGTGCTTTCGTCCGTGAAGAAGAGGCCGTCGAAGAGAATTGAACCGGTATCTTCGCCGCCGTCTTCAATTGAAAATTGGATCATATAGAGATCGCTGCAGCTGAGCAGGTCATCATCTGCGGGGAACGGAACAACAACGTCTGCCCATTCGCCCACGGGTACGTCAGGGAAGTCCACAGTGATACGTCCTTTGTTGTAAAGTTCATCCACTGCGGGCGCTTCCTTTC
>JBFWMM010000061.1:0-8325 GCA_050251615.1 Phycisphaerae bacterium | reverse complement strand
TGGGCTAATGAAGATATGGCATGGCAGATCGGTGTTAACAGCAGCGATGAGCTGAGGTTTGAAACCGCAACCGCCGGTGTTTCCGCGGCGACTCCCGCAGTTGGCGAGTGGATATTCGCGGTGGCTGTTTACAACGCAGGCGATGTTACAATCTATACCGCAACTGAAGGCGACCTCCAGATGGCAACCGCTACGGGCGTTGTAGCACTCGGTACAGATACCACCGCAGCAATCTTCCTTGGCGCGCTTGCCGACGGTACCGAACCGTTCTCGGGCGCTATTGATGAAGTGTCAATCTACAACTATGCCATGGATGAGTTTGAAGTGGCAGACCTTTACAACAGCGTATCAGACGCGGGCTTCTGTCTGCTCGAGTACGGTGCGGCAGCTGATCTCAACAGCGACTGCCTTGTTGACCTCTCCGATCTGACAATTATGGTTACAGACTGGCTCGACTGCGGCCTGTATCCTGCTTGTGCAGAATAATTGAGCTTGGCCGCTGAAAGCGGCAGGTTTTATGACTTACAACCGGCTGGGAGCACTTGCTTTCAGCCGGTTTTTTGATTTTATTGCAAATGTAACGCATACGGAATGATAATCACAACCGCGACAGTACCGAGCCGCGGCGAGCGTCTGGTGCGGATTGTAAATCCGGCGAACGGCCTTAATCCGCTTTGTGTTTGTCTGCGGCAACTCCCATCTGTTTAGATTATGCAAATATACTTGCCTTTTTTTCTATTTACGATAGAATACAGTATTGTCAAGTACAAGGCGATAAATACTAAGAAAGGTTGATTTACATGAACACAAGAGGGTATATCTTTTTCGCGGTTCTGCTGGCGGCTTCGGCTATTGCATCGGCGCCGGTACCTTTTATACAAATTTCTCGGGCAGATACCACTATCTGCTTCGAGGCGGAAGACTTCGACAGCACCCGTTCTTCTGACGCATACGCCTGGAAGGAAGTTGTGTATCCTGCCGATTACAGCGGCGAAGGTTCCATGCGCGCTATGCCGAATGATGGTGGTTCGTTCGGCGAGGACTACCTCCAAACCAGCCCCCGCATAGACTATAATATCGCATTCACCAAGCCAGGCACGTATTACGTGTGGATGAGGTGTTTTGCTCTCGATGGCGCAAGCGATTCGTGCCATATCGGCTTTGACGGCGAAATGACAACCGGCGGCAGCAATGTTTACCGCCTCTCGATAGGCCGGTGGAGCTGGCTCAACGAAAGCGCCTATGAGCGCGTGAGCATCTGCGTGGTAAATACGGGCGTCCATCAGCTGAATGTATATATGCGTGAGGCGGGTTTCCGCGTGGATAAAATCCTGCTCACAAGAGACTCCGGCTACGTTCCGCAGGGATACGGCCCCGACGCAAGGCAACGCGGCGATGGCATTACCGCGCCCTCTGCCCCCGCAAATCTGCGGGCAATGGCAGGCATAAACACCGTCTGTCTGAACTGGGACGAAAACTCAGATGCCGGTTTTGCTTCGTATCGGGTAATGCGTGCGGCGGAGCGGGGAGGTGTTTGTGAAGTTATTGCGGACTCTCTCACGGTGCCAGGATATACAGATAACTCCGTACAAAACGGCGCAGCATATTACTACAGCGTAACTGCGGTTAACTGTACCGGTGAGGAAAGCGCAGCGTCGGCGGAGGTAAGAGCCATGCCGAGGCAGCCAAGGCGTGTAATGGAGCAGCTTGACAGGGGCGTTGTTGCGGTGCGAAAGAGCACGGGCGCGTTTATCAGCTGGAGGCTTTTCGCGCTTGATGCCGAGGGAATTGGCTTCAATCTCTACCGACACCGGCTTACAAGCACAATCAAGCTGAACAGCTCCCCGCTGACGGGCGGTACATGCTTTACGGATACGAGCGCCGATTTCTCGAAAGACAACACGTATCAGGTCTATCCGGTAATTGGTGGCGTTGAGCAGGAATGCGGCGGGCAGTATATCCTGAAAGCGAATACGCCGGCAGAGCCCGTTGTAAACGTACCGCTGACAAGTGGCAGTACCGACACGATAAGATATGTCTGGCCCGGAGACCTCGACGGCGACGGACAGTATGAGTTTGTTCTCGACAGACAGAACGGCGATGGCCGTCCGCAGGGGCTTGAAGCTTATGAGCTGAGCGGCGAGCTTCTCTGGACGATGAGCCTTGGCTCCGCCAGCACGAACACATACAACATCGAGCCGAGTGCATCTACGATTGACGTGGGGCATTGGGACGGTGTTACCGTATTCGACCTCGACTGCGACGGCAAGGCGGAGGTTCTTCTGCGTACGGCGGGGGGTGTTGTCTTCGGAGACGGCGCGGTACTTGAAGCTGCCGGCGAGCTTGCGCAGTTCATTTCGGTTATAGACGGCGAAACGGGCGCCGAAAAGGCACGCGCACCTTTGCCCGACGACCTCATCAGCGATGGCCCGCTTGCGGCGCAGGTGGGGATCGGCTATCTTGACGGCGTGCGCCCGAGCCTTATTACGTCAATGAAAAACCGGATCGAGTCGGGCGAGTTCAACCTTATGGTCTGCGCATGGGACTACGACGGCACCTCGCTGCGTCGCAAATGGAAATGGCTGCGCGGCGCGACAGGCGGTTACAGCGGCTACTGCCCCGACAGCCACAACATACGAATCGGTGATTTCGATGGCGACGGCATGGATGAATTCGGCCATATCGGCTACGCACTCGACAGCAACGGAACCGTCCTCTACAACCTCCGCGAGCGGGGCATTGTCCACGGAGACAGGTGGCATGTGGGCAAGTTTGCGCCTGATTACGAAGGATTGCTGGGCTATGGCGTTCAACAGTACAACCCTGATTTTGTGTATGAGTACGCTTATGATGTTGCAAGCGGCGAGATACTCTGGAAGAATACAGGCAGCTCATCATCGGATAACGGCCGCGGGGACGTTGCAGACCTCGACCCTCGCTATCCTGGCTATGAATGCTGGTCTTTCTATGGCATCTTCAATCTCGCCACAGGTACTCGCATAACCGATGGCGGCACAGAACCATGGCCCTGCCTGCGGCTATGGTGGGACGGAGATGATCTCAGCGAGATTTTCAATGACGGCAAGTTTGAGCAGTGGGATTATAACAACAATTGGATGAGCCGCATTACGGCTTCCTGGTACCACGATACGGATGCTTACAACCGCTCTTATGGCGGCCTGCCGCTGTTTTACGGCGATATTCTCGGCGACTGGCGCGAGGAGGTTGTCCTTTTCAACGGCACATACACAAAGCTCAGCGTCTTCACGACAGACATCCCCACGAGCCGCCGCATTTATACACTGCCGCAGAATCCCCTGTATCGCAACTGTATGACGATAAAGGGCTATATGCAGTCGCACCATGTGGATTACTATCTCGGAGACGGGATGGACACGCCACCTGTGCCGATGATTCAGATGCCGCAGAGCAGATTTAATCCGGCGGACATAATCACGGACGGCCGCGTTGATCTTGCTGATTTTGCCGAGATGGAGGTTCAGTGGCTTGGCGCACCGGCCGAGCCGAGCGCCGATATTGCCCCGCGATACGGAGACGGGTTTGTGGGTTTGGAAGATTTGCAGCTCTTCAACGAAAACTGGCTTGCAGCTCAGGATTGATAAAGCAATCCGCGCCAGCATCGCGAGAGACGCGGAATCTTGCGTCTCTCGCAGGGTTTGGATTCTTCGCCATCGATTGGCATTTGCGCTGGTATTCACGACATAGGCGCATTAACGCAAAAAGGGAACCTGCGCACGAAGCGAGGTTCCCTTTTTCATTTGCTTAGAGCTTGCTCATTCGGCGGCGAGTTTGCCTTCGATGAACGAAACGATTGTATCGACCGTGAAGAGGTCGGGCAGTGCGCTGAGTTCGGGGTTTGCTTCAAACTCCGAGAAATCAGCGTGTGGCATTTTTGCCTTGAGCTCGGCGAGGCCGGCTTCTGTAAGCTTGCCATCGGCAACGAAATCAGCGTTACCGCTTACTGCGTCCGCGGGAAAGAGCTCTTCCCTGGGGATCTTGATGTTAAACTCTTTTTCGAGGTTGAATGTGATGTCGAGGAAGTCGATGCTTTCAGCACCGAGGTCGCCCATAAGTGTGGCTTCGTATGTTACCTCGTCTTCGTCGAGGCCAAGCGCATCAACGAGGACTTCCTGTACTTTTTCGAAAATTTCTTCACGACTCATTGCCATTGCAATACATCTCCTGTATAAAAATTACTGCGTGAGCAGCTTCCATCTGTGCTTCAAGTTATCAACAACATCTTTATCCGCGCCGGCCAGTAGCGGGTTATCATCGGCGAGGTTGAAGTGGCGCAGGTCAAGCCTTGCCTCCACAATCGCCTCATCGCCCGAAACCCCGGATACCTGAAAACTGCTTGTTTTTTCGTCAAGCATCTTCACGACGGCGCTGTATGTTACCGTCATTCCGGGTGCGGCGAAGCTCTTAAACTTCACATTTCTCGCCTTTTTGAGCAGGACCATGCTGTTGGCGAAATCCTGATGCTCGCGTACGAGCCAGGATGCTGTCTCGATCATTCCCTGCAACAGGAATACGCCAGGTAGTACGGGGAACGCGGGGAAATGGTCCTGGAGGTATTCTTCCGCCAGAGATACCGACTTCGTAGCCACGAGAGTGCTGCCTGAGTCTATCTTTACAATTTTGTCTATCAGTGAAAACTTCATAGTTCCGCAGATTTTAACCAAAATGCCCGCTCTTTCCAGTCTTTTTTTGAGGTTCATCACGGAATTCCGTGAAATTGCCCTGCGTTGCTACAACCTTGCTACGGTTTCAACGGGGTGGCGGATTCAGCCGCCGGCGATTTTAACCTTATACCCTTTCTCTTCGAGCGTCTTTTTCAGCAGGTCACGCTTGTCGCCCTGTATCTCAATCACGCCATCGCGCAGTGTTCCGCCGCAGCCGCATCTGGCTTTGAGCTCTCTGGCGAGCTGTTTCATTTCGGAGTTTGTCAGAGGCAGGCCCGTAATAACGGTAACGCCTTTGCCCTTTCTTCCTTTTGTTTCGCGGCAAAGCCGGACAATTCCATCGCCCGCCGGCGGGGCCTGCTCTGCGCGGCAAACGCAGCCGTCTATCGGCTTACCGCAATCGGGGCACATCCTCCCGAATTCAGTTGAAAATACTATCCCGTCCATTGCTGTTTCTCCATGTCTTGCATTGTCTTGCGTTATATGGGGAAATCTTACTGCTGCGGGCGCTCTGTGCAACCGTTTTTCTGCGCTTCACGCTACGCTAAATGATTGTTATGCTTGAATTGTTTGCGAGCTTATATATACTTTTCGGATTGACTGCCGTTGTGCGGTACTGTGCAGAGCCTGTTGGCCGCGTAAATGAATTTTTTCGGAGTTACTAATGGATCTTGTATCACTGTTCAAGAAAAATCGCCACGTCCTGATGGTCTGGCTTCTCGTAATCATAATGATAACCTTTGTGGGCGGTTCTGTCCTGCAGCAGGTGCTTTCGCGCCACGGGCCGAGCAAGAAACCGATCGCAACGCTTGAGAGCGGAACGAAAATCAGCCAGAAGACCCGCGAATCAGCGGCTCGTGAGCTGGAAGTGCTTCGTTCGTTGAACGTTCCCCAGATGCTTATGTATCAGGGTATCAGCGGCATTGTAGTTTCAAACCTCATCTTCCCTGACGCCACAAGCTCTTCTTTCCTCGAAAGCGAGCTGCGTAAGGCGGGCCAGGCAGGCCAGCTTGTGATTGACCCCGAAGTTATCCGTGCGTACTTCAGCGCCAAGCCCGTTGACAGAATTATGGTATGGCTCATCCTCAACGATGAAGCGTATAAATACGGCACAGTCATCTCAACCGAAGACGCCGGCAAGTATCTTGCGGCATTGATGCCGACAGCCGCCGAGCTGGTGAGTAGAGTAAGCGAGCAGCAGCATGTTCCGCAGGACAATGTGCTTGAGATTTACGCAAAACTGCTCAGCGTGGTTAATTATGTCGAGCTGACAAGCCGTAACGTAAACGTTACCAACAAGGACGTTGAAGTAGCCGCGGGGCTTGCAAACGAAACATTCAGCGCCGAGTACGTCAGCTTTATGGCCGGTTCGTTCAACAAGGAACTTGCCGAGCCGACAGAAGAAGAGCTCGCCGCCCAGTTTGAAGCTTTCAAAGGCTACACAGCCGGCGATATAACTGAAGAAAATCCTTACGGCTTCGGATACAAGCTTGATAATATGGTTCAGCTTGAATACGTCATCGTTAACGACGAGGATGTAAAAGCGGTTGTTGCTAAGCCCACCGAAGAGGAGAAGGAAGAGTACTACACATTGCATAAGTCGAACTATGTTGACCAGAAGAAAGACGAAAACGGTCAGCCCGTTGAATCTGTGAGCAAGCCTTATTCTGCTGTTGTCGGAGAGGTCGAGTACGATATTACAGTTGAACGCACCAACGTTATCAAGCAGGACATACTCCGCGAGCTTCGCAGGCTCCTCAATGCGGGATACTCAGATAAGAACATAGAAGAACTTACAGCGGCTGAGCTCGAAGCAGCTGCCGCAGACTACGAAGCTGTAGCTGCGAAGGTTGGTGAGCAGTTTGGCGTCAAGCTGTATGCCGGCAAAACAGGCTTCCTCACCGAAGAAGCTCTCGCAGGCGAGCGCTACCTGAGCCGTCTCAGCATTGCACACGCAGGCAGACTGCCCGTTATGCTCTCAGACCTCGCTTTTGCGGTAGAAGGTCTTGATGCAGTAAAGCTGAGCCCGTTTGATGGCAAGGCTCCCAAAACTTACAGGAACATCGGCCCGCTTACAAGCGACTGGCCCCAGCTCAGTGCGATTGTGAGAGTGGTAGGGTATCAGAAGGCTATGCAGCCGGCGAGCATTGATGTTGTTATAGATGCCACCGGCGCAGCGGCCTCAGAAACAGCTGCTGTAGCAAAAACCATCGACATCCGTAAGGACGTAACAGAAGACTGCAAGACGCTCAAAGCTATGGAGCTTGCAGGCAAGGCAGCCGCTGAATTCGCGGAGCTTGTTAAAGGACAGGAAGACTGGTCCAAGTACTGCGTGGACTACAACAAGAGCCACGATGTGAAGATCTACGTCAACAACCTGAAAGACAAGACGAGAGTTTCTGATATTGACATGGCCAGAGCGAAGATACGTGCGGAATTCGCAGGCCGTGCCAACTCAGGCTACGAGTATCAGCTTCGCAACAAGCTGGTCAATGATGCGATTTATGCACTCAAGGATGCAGAGCTGCCCGCGGCCGTGGAACTGCCGGTAAGCAGCTGCTGGTATGTGGTCAAAAATGTTGATGTTGTCGCGGCTACGGAAGAGAAGCTCAACGAAGCTTACCTGAACACCGACCTGCTTAACAACTACTACTCAGGTGATGCCGTGCTGATTGTTCTCAACACAGACAATCTCGTAGCGAGAACCGGTTTCAAGTACGTTGAAAAGATTAAAGAAGAGCAGGAAGAATTGGACTGAGTTTTACTGAACGAATTATCTAAGGCTCCGACGGCGAAAGCTGTCGGGGCTTTTTTTTGATTTTGATAAAAAATCAGACAGTTTTTGGCGCTTCTCGGGATAAGCTTGTGAACCGCCTGCTGTATTTCGAAACATAGCTGTTATTCGGGTGGAGCGTGGCTGTTCGATAAGGTTTTATGTGTTTAAATCAAAACAAATCTAAATTGAGGGAACGGTTATGAAAAAACTTACCATTTTAATGCTTTTGTCTGCTGCGTTTGTTGCGCAGGCGGCAGTTGTTACCACAACGGGCAGTGACGGCTTCGGCGCTTCTTCGTTGATTTCCGCGGGTGTGTGGAGCAATGCTGCGGAGCCAAGCGCAGGCAACGACTATGTCATCGACGATGAAGACCGCGTTCGTACTCCCGCTGACGGCGGAGTTTATACATTCGCCGGTGACAGTCTTACCGTGCAAGCGGTCGGCTCTGGCGGAGACATTAACATCAAGGGCCTCAGCTACAAGGGCACCGGCAACACAGGCTCAATCACCATTGACAACCTGATTCTTGACGGCGGTTCAATCAACCACATCAACGGCTCAATTGATATATTCAACCTCTACGGCAACATTACCGCGATCAGCGATTCGATTATTTATGCCAAGCAGGGGCCGATTAACATCTACTCGGCAGTTCACGGCTCAGCAACGATTAACGTACTCGCCGCCAGCTACAGCACTACATTCTATTCTGCCGGCAACACGTTTACCGGTGATATTGTAAACAACGGCAACTTCATACTCGCTTCAAGCGAGCCGAACGTGCCTGTGCTCAATTTTGTAATCGGCGCAAACGGCGTATGTAATACGGTTTCAGGGACAGGCGC
>JBFWMM010000060.1:0-9855 GCA_050251615.1 Phycisphaerae bacterium | reverse complement strand
TCCAAAGAATCAAGAAAGTTCGCATAATAATATCTCCCTCAGTCGATTAGTACTGAATCAAATTTATCTTTAAGGGCATTTTTGAAATAAGGTATGATTTTTCCATGTGCACGATTTTCTTCACCTGGAATATAATCATCCCAAGGATCTCCGCCATCAATCATATCAGGTATTGAGTAACCTTGCATAAAAAAACTACCGATTAGCGGAATACTCCAGCTATATGATAAATCAACATTTTGCCTGACTCCGAAACTCTGCAAGACATTACTCGATACGAACACTAATGCGCCTGGTCCTGGATGTATGGGCTTCCCGATCGGGTCGAACAGGAACAGTAAATCAATAGTCATATCTTTCAGCTGCCTAGCTGCAATCTTTCTGGCTGCATCTCCGCCATTACTATGTCCAATAATGATTATCTTGTTCCAGGTTTCATCTTTGTTTATTTTTATTGCCTCATCCCTGATCCAATCTGCACAGCCACCTCCTAAAAAGAATGGAGCCCAGTCAGCATCTTCATCGAAAAATTTAACCTTATTGATTCCATTATCAATCCAAGTGTAAACCTCATTTGTATCAGGATCAGTAAGGGCATTTTCCAAGCTGTTCTCACCGGTCAGCCCCATCATATCTTGTCCGTTTAGCAAGGCTATTACTTTTCTTCTGGGGGCAATTTCAACCAATACAGTATCAGAATATTCTTCATAGGTGTCATTTTCACGGTACAACCTCAGCGTGGCAGTAATTTCTAACCGTTCATTATCGGTCATTTCATTTGTGCCATCAATAAACATTGCCGAATTCCCTGCAAACTGTGAAGCTTCGTATTCTATCTCTGGTGCCACCAGATCTGTTGCTGTTCTGTTGAACTTTTTCGCCCAAACTGTAGCTTTTTCGGTGTCATAATCAAAAATTACGCTTGCATTTGGCTGATAATAATAAGATGCGTTTATAACCAGCGGAACTAACAGTTGATCCATAGAAATACTTTGTTTTTCTATGTACTTAGGCATCAGAGTTTCTACAATGTCCTCTTCTCTGTTGCATTCAGGCATATCTGTACCATTATCGTTGTTACTGTCGATATCTAAATCGAATGCACTGAGGCAAAAACGCCCAAGTTTGATGGTATCAGTTGCTCTCAAATTATCAACTTCACTGCTGCCATAACAATAACAAAGCTTGATTTGGGAAGTATCTGATACTGAAGCAGACCCATTCAAAGACATATCTATTGATTCCACGAAGATTTCATCCGGCAAGGATTCTTCGCTCAAGTCCCATGTTATTTTATTGGTCGCGCTTTGGTTATCAAGCAGAAGTTCACTTTTCTCTGCTGATGTCCAAATTTTTATTCCTGCGCCTGTGCAGGACAGGCTCACCTTGCCAAAGTCAACTTCAACGGGCAGAATATCAAGCTTTACTTTTAACAGGTCGTTTTCGCCTGAGACAGAACTCTCATCGCTGTCAATTATATCGTTTGTGTTATCGTCATCATCGTTATAGAAGACAGGATAGTACTCAGAGCTATCTTCTGCAACTACTTTCCCCGCTTCAGGAGCCAGCAACGGCGTGATAAGATACAACTCCGCCGTTTTTCCCTGTGCATAAAACTCATCTCCGGTGTCGTACAGGTGAGCCCCCAACAAGCCATCTTCGTCTTGTAACAGAAATACGAATTGGCGCTGTTCCCAGTCCTCTCCATAGTCGTTGTCATTCAAGGAGTAACTGTAATTCTCTACAAAAGCAGAGTAGTCATAGTCCGGCAGAGGTGTTCCGCTGTAGTCAGTACATGTTGAGTCGTGTTTAATTGAGATGTTGTATTTTTCGCCTATTTTCAATTTGTAGATACGGTTTACGGTGTCTGAGCCTCCTGAGAAATACTGGGAAACATGTTTGATTTTCCCAACGGACATCTCATATTTCTCCGAGCCGCTATCACTGCCATCAAACACATCCAGTATAACAGGCGTTGTCCACTCCAATACTGAGTCCATGTCTGTGCACATTTCAGATGCGTCCTCTCCGAGAACGTACTCTTCGTAGTTGGTCAGGCCGTCGTTGTCGCAGTCTCCGGCTGCTCCACCGCTACCATCAGCATTATCAGAATCCGGATCGTAACCGTTGGGTATTCCGTCTCCATCATTATCAGTTACCTCGTTGTAATCGTTTACGCCGTTACCGTCAGTGTCGTCATCGTTTGGGTGGAAACCATAATTAAATTCCACAAGGTTTGTGAGCCCGTCATCATCTGGATCATCATCCGGGTCGGATACCGAGGTTGCGACATGGGCTATTAAAGACTCAAAGCCGTCAGGTAGTCCATCGCCATCGCTATCAGGATCTGATGGTGACGCTTCCCATAACATATTCGCTTCACCTTTATAAAAATTACCGCTGCTATTTCTTATAAGATTTTCGGGAATGCTAACATTGTACGCAACATTGGCTATTTTGATTCCCATGTCAGAGCCATCTACTAAACCATCGCCATCACTATCGACACACAGTGGATTGAGCCCTAAAAGGATTTCAACGTCATCGTTTATGTCGTCCAAGTCTGAGTCGGCTTTTGTGGGATCAGTACCACACAAACCTTCTTGAAAGTTTGTGAGACTATCGTTATCGTTGTTCCAGTTTAGCAGGGTTTCCTTTGAAGAAGAATTATGGTACGTTGAAGCATCAAAAAGCGGGTCAACACTAGTTAAATTATGGTATTCATTTTCCCACCTGTCATTTCTACCGTCGTTATCGGTATCATCATTTGCAGGATCTGTACCGGCTTCGTATTCTTCTCCATCAAGTAAGCCATCTTCGTCATAGTCGGCTGTTAGGGGGTCGAGATCTACCGAGTACCCAATAGTCCTCTGGAAACCGTTAGAGTCATAATCATAGTATATTACATTAATGTGTCCTACTAATTCAAAGCTGTCGCTCAATCCATCATTGTCGGTGTCAGCTTTTAATGGGTTAGTTTCATAATAACTTTCTCCATCCACATAAGAATCGCCGTTTGCGTCTAGATAGTTTGTGTCAGGATTGAAAATTTGATATTGAGCAATTGAAACAACTCCATCATCGCCATCGACCAAGCCATCCCCGTCTGTATCCGGGTTGTTAGGATTAGACCCAATTACATATTCCTCGTAGTCGCTAAATCCATCGCCATCAGTATCTCCGGAGGCATTCGAAGAGTTGCGAATCGGTAAGCTGTATTTTTCTTCCCAACCATCGGGCAAGCTGTCACTATCTATGTCTGGATTGGTTATGTCAGAAGGTTGGCGTTGAAGCTCATCGTAAACTGTCATCTCATAGTAATTGGTAAGGCCGTCATCGTCCCAATCTTCCAGTGCGTCTGAAGAATTTAGAGGGTCTAAGCCATAGCTGATTTCGCTCGAATCACTAAGACCATCCTGGTCTGTATCCGAACCAAGAGGATTTGTTTTGTGCAGGTATTCTTCGTAGTTACTCAGGTTGTCGCTGTCCAGATCTCCGAGACTATCGTCAACAAGGGGGTCAAGCCCATCTCCGTTGTCGATAAAGAGACTTTCCCAATAATCATCCATTCCATCTTGATCTGTGTCTTCGTTAACCAAGCTAAGCCCAAGATTGTACTCCTCAAAATTAAGGAGTCCGTCTTCATCTTCATCTCCGTATCTGTCAGTATCTTCGTGAGGGCTCAAGTAATCTTGTGAACACTCAAAGCCATCCTGAAATCCATCATCATCAGTGTCGATATCTATCGGATTTGTTCCTTCGTTGAATTCATCCAGGTTTGACAGCCCGTCCCCATCTTTATCAAAAGAACCATCATCTACGGTTGGAAGTAATTCCGCCATGACCTCCCAACCATCCGGCATGCCATCGGAGTCTGAGTCAGGGTTTACAGGTGAAGTGGAGTAGAAACTGTACTCTTCATGGTTTGACAGCCCATCACCATCGTAATCCAGCTCAGGATCATCATAGAATGCGGGGTTAAGACCAATTGATACTTCTGTCCCGTCTGACATGCCATCTTCATCGCTGTCGGTATTCAACGGTGATGTCTCGAATACAAACTCCTCCAAGTTCGTGAGCCCATCACTGTCGTAATCAAGTGTGCCATCGGAGTTGTCCAATGGGTTCAGTATGTTGCCATCTTCACTATTGCCGACTTCCCAACCATCCGGCATGTAATCATCGTCTGTGTCCTCGTCAGTAGGATCGGTTTCGTATTCGCATTCAAGATAATTCAAAAGACCATCATCATCTAAGTCAAGTGTTCGGTCTGCTGGATCAGTCGGGTTTAAGCCATATCCGTATTCCCAACCATCCGGCATGTCGTCAGCATCTGTGTCAGGACGATTCCAATCTGTTCCAATTCTTGTTTCCTGAGGGTCAGACAGCCCATCTTCGTCTGAATCTATCGTGGGGGTTGCCTCATGGGTATTACCGTAAGCCCCCATATTGATTGCACCACCATTATATTGAGGTTCTTCGCTGCAGTCAGACAGAGTGCTGCCACTATCTATGCATGGGGAATGTGGTTCCAAATGATACAAATTGTCGTTTTTAAACTCAGGGTCAGCATTGAGGTTGTTGTTTGTATCTCCTCCAAACATAACACAAGAGAACGATACATTGTTTGTGTCATAAATTTGCTCAAGCGGAAAGAAAGGAACATTGCCCCAAATAATACAGTTGTAGATGCTGTTACACGAAGATACACCAGAGCCATTAATGCCAGCCACATTATCTGCTATTGTGCAATTATATATGTAGTTCAGGTTACAGTCTGCTATACCACCACCTGAGCCATTTGCCTGATTCGAATTGATAATACAATTTGAGATATTACCGGTAGTGCCAGAGATTCCTCCTCCGTTGGCTGTGGTTCTACTGAACGATACAACACAGTTGCTAATTTCAACGTTAGAGCCGTTTGCCCTGATGCCGCCTCCTGGACTTGAGCCGGAAGGCTGACCATTCTGTATGGTAAGACCTTTAAGTATTGATATGCTGCTTGGGTGATACTCGTAAGTAACAACTGTGCCTGAGCCGGCACCATCAATAATGGTAGTTCTTGTTACATTCCAATCGCTGGGGGATTCGCTGTGTATATTGAGATTTTTGCCCGATATAACAAGCGGTTCATAATAAGTACCGGGGCCAATTATAATCTCGTCACCGCTTTGAGCTGCATTGATTGCCTCTTGTATGGTTGGATAATCGCCTGGCACGTAAAGAACCGCCGATTCGTATGCTCCAATATCAGCTGAATTCAGATATTCAGGTGGTGTGCCGTATAGCCCGCTGCCTCGATAGGTTCCACATATATCATTTTCGGGAGCCATTGGGTGTGTGGCACTATCTATACACGGACTGTCAGCTCTTAATTTAAGCCCATCATCGTTGGTTCCCCAAATGTTGTCCATGCCGGCAGTGTTTTGCGCATTTATGAAGTATGGATCAGAGTTCAGCACAGTACCCCCACTGGTCCAGCCGGCAAGACAAGAGTAGTCTGCCTGAATAGTAGAATACTGAGGGGACTCTTCATTATTCCACACAATACTATTCACTAACGCTAATTCAGACATATCAAATGCCTGTGAGTTGCCACTAATTGTACAGCTGATAAAAAGGCCAGTCGCATTTTCGATCGCAGCGTGCGAAAGACCTGCATTATTGCCGTATATGACGCTATTTTCAATATGTGCTTGAGAATCAAATAGAGCAGCGCCAGCTCTTGCAGCTGTGTTATTTACGATAAAGGATGAATCAAATGTTCCGGCAAACTGGTTCAATCCACCCCCGTCAAAGGCCTCATGTCCATCAATTACGCACTTCCTGACAGTTGCTTTCGTGCGGTGGCCAAGTATGCCTGAGCTGTTATGAGTTCCCGAGCCGGCGTAAAAAGACTTGTAGATTTCTTCACAGTCAAGCGCAGTGTTCCAGATCTTGACGTCATCAATAAGACCGTCAAAGAACTTAGTGCTGTTGTAATGGCTTCCAATATAGAGGTCAGTACCTGAAGTGGTGCTGACAGCAATCTGAGAATGGAGGCTTATCTCATCCTCAACGCCATCGACGTAGAGTCTGATGTCGTACACATCAGTACCATCAAATGTTACTGCTACATGGTGCCAGTTGTTATCTGTTACCACCATTGTGCCGCCAATAGTACCGTCTGATACTGCGACACGGATAGCGCCAATTGTGCCGCCATAACTTGCATCATTAATCTGAAACAGCCATCTCCCGCCGGCTGAGTTGTCTCCCCACGATGCAATCGCTGTTCCGTTGGCTTTGGTCTTGATCCAGGCGGACACTGTTCTTGAATTATTACCTGTTATACCTTCATAGCCGGCAACTTTTACGTAGTCATCAGTGCCGTCAAAGAGGAGTGCTCCATCAACCACACCACCATCGGCAGGTTGCCATGTGGCTCCATATACCGTTCCATCATACGAGGTCAGCTCGTTAGTGGCGGTAGCCCCTGAACTTTCATCGAAAGTCCAGTGCTGGACAGGGGTGGCAATCGTAAGGGAATTAGGCTCAGATGGCTTAATTGTAAATCCCTCAAGCATCGTTCCAAACTGCTCTAACCCTCCAAATGTTGCTGCAGGACCTGCAAAGCCGTTGTTGATGACAGTCCCAGAGGTTACCGTCCAATCTTCGGGATCGTTACTTTTGATGGTTAGAAGTTTGTTGTTTAGATTAATGCTCTCATTGTAAGTGCCCTCTTCAACAATGATGACATCCCCATCATCAGCATCATTGATTGCGGATTGTATAGTGGCTTTGGAATATTCTGGACTTTGTCCGGAGTTTGCGTCGTTGCCATTGGCAGAGTCAACATAGTAGGTGTTGTCGGATATATCGACTATGTCGTATGTGACTCTCCACAATTCGCCGGCATCTGTCGCAACCGTATCATCGCCATAGTCGCCGATCAGGAATGTAATCTGGCTATCGGTTTTGCTAAAGACTGAGCATGATACTCCCCAATAAAGGGTAGTTTCACGAAGTTCGGTACTCGTTGAGATCAGATTGCTGTTGAACTCTTGGTGAAACTTGACTGTTCCATCGTCATTGAGGTAGAGTACAATCATGTCTTCTGAGTACTGTCTTGTTATTATGAGTTCAGGCACGTTGTCGCCATCAAGGTCACCCGGAGACATAAATACATCGTGATATTCAAGGAAGTAGTTATTCGGAGCTCTGAAGTCGCTGTAATCAAGTTTTTTGTAAGACTTGACTGTTCCATCACTGTTCAGGCACCATATCCATATCGACCAGTCAAGGCGTCCGGAAGTGATAATATCATTGATTCCATCTCCGTCAAAATCTACCGAGTCGATGTGGTTTCCGAGGTGGGTTTCGTCAGTCAGGATACCTTCCAACCCGCCTTCCTCATCGCTTATTTCGAGATTAGACAGTACAGTACCGTCTGTGTCCAGAGTTAATATCCATGTGCCACCTTCACTGTTGTTCTGGTCTTCATTGCCGTCTGCGCCAACGGCAATTTCAATGTATCCATTCCCATCCAGATCGCCGAGGTAGGTAATGTCGGTTCCAAAATGCTCACAGCTGTCTATCAGTCCTGTAAAGCCGCCACTGCCCTCAGCTATTACCTGATAATGATCTACCGCGCCGCTGTCATCAAGAAAACATATTGCAATTGCCCCTTTGTTGATGTATGTTCCATTGTCGGCGTATCTGTGTCCCACTACCAGGTCGGGCACACCATCCAAATTTAAGTCGCCAATTGGCTCAAGGCAGTCAGACCATGGATCTCCACCCGCTACTCCAGAAATTGCTCCGCTCGTCTTGATGCATTCTTTTATCGAGTCGTTTGCATTCATCAGCAGAATCCATAATGCACCACCATTGCCGGGGGCAAGCGCGGCGATATCTACCACACCGTCATCATCAACGTCACCTACAGAGACCGCTGACCTGCCGAACTTGTCTGAAGCGGCAAGGGAGGGAGTGCCGAAGCTAAGCTTGCCTGTTGAGTCAACTCTGGAGGCGGAGTTAAACACCAGTTTCTTGGTTGTGCTGCTTGATTCATGGGCTGTCAGTGGTATTTCTGAGGCCCCTGAGAGCGGGGCACTCAGGGTGTCCAATGTAGATGGTTGGAAGAGAGGTGTAGAAAAGGTTGTCAGGTTGAAAAGTGGGGCTGTTGTTATGACATTGGGGTCATCTGCTCCTTTTGCGATATTAGCTCGCGAGGTCATCAAGAAGCTGAGTGTAATCAACAATGCTACTAACGACCTTAAAACACAATTCCGTTTCACTTTTTAGCTTCCTTAAAAATATTGTCTGTTCAACGTCTGACTGCCGATAATGGAAGTGAATCCGATTATACAAGTCAAACGCGTCACGACTTATCTTAACAGGTTTAATTTATATGTCAACTGCTCCCAAAGCTTGTTTTCCAGCTAACGATACAAAGGCGTAACGGTACGGCTTGACCGGCCTGAAAGCTCTGTATCCGCTGCGGTTTGGAAAGAAAATAGAGTTTCAAAGCCAAAATCAAAATGACTCATAACAAACAACGGTAAGACTGGCAGCAGTGCAAAGTCCCCGTCAAATATCACATCTTGAAGAGACGCCCGGTTTATGTATCATAACGGCCACATCTATATATAAGGTTTACAAGGTTTACCATGATACTGAAATCTACCAAAGCAGAGCTTTCCGGCCGCGTACGTATTCCCGGCTCCAAATCACATACAATCAGGGCCGTTGCGATTGCATCTCTGGCCGGCGGCAGAAGTTTTATCAGGCAGCCGCTTGACAGCGCCGATGCTGCGAGCAGCGTGCGGGCGTATTCGATGCTCGGCGCTTCCATTGATACATCCAACCCCGATTGCTGGATTGTTGAGGGCAACGGCGGGCGGATAGCGCAACCGGCCGGGGCGATAGATGTGGGCAATTCGGGGACGACTCTACGCCTTGCCGCGGGAAGCGCCGCGCTCGGGGTTGAAGAGGCCGAGTTTACGGGAGACCACCAGATCAGCTCGCGTCCGATCGAGCCATTGCTGAAATCTCTCACCGAGCTCGGGGCGAAGGCTTATTCCGTCAAAGGCAACGGCTGCGCGCCGATTCGCGTGGCAGGGCGTCTGAGCGGCGGCCGCACTGAGATTGAATGCATCACGAGCCAGTACCTTTCCAGCCTGTTTATGTGCTGCCCGCTCGCTGACGGCGATACACATATTGATGTTACGCTGCTCAATGAGCCGGATTACGTCGGCATAACTCTCGACTGGCTGCGCAGGCAGAGGATCGCTTTCGAGGCGAGCGAGAATCTTATGAGCGTGGATATAAAGGGCCGCCAGAACTACAAACCGTTTGACGCGTTTGTGCCGAGTGATTTTTCCAGCGCTACCTTTTTCCTCTCCGCCGGCGCTATTTGTGGCGGTGAGGTAGTGATCGAAGGGCTCGACTATTCCGACAGCCAGCCGGATAAGGCCGTAGCTGATTTCCTCCGCGAGATGGGCGCAGATATTTCCATAGCAAATGACGGTACTACCACCGTCCGCGCGAGCGAGCTGCACGGAATTGATATAGATATGAACCGCACCCCCGATGCGTTGCCGATGATGGCGGTAACCGCGGCGTTTGCTACCGGTACGACCCGCCTGCTTAACGTAGCGCAGGCCAGGAAGAAAGAGACAGACCGTATCGACTGCATGGCGCGCGAGCTCTCTTCGCTCGGGGCTGATGTGGAGCAGCTGCCCGACGGGCTCGTGATTCACGGAGGCAGGAAGCTTTCGGCCGGAAATGTCTGCGGGCATTACGACCACCGCATCGTAATGGCGCTCGCCGTTGCAGGCGCGGCTCTTGATGGGCAAATGACGATAGATA
>JBFWMM010000059.1:0-10113 GCA_050251615.1 Phycisphaerae bacterium | reverse complement strand
GCGAGGCGATAGCTCTCAATACGGGCTTCCTCGTGGCGTCTGTTCTTGATATAGTCGAGAGGGATATGCCGGTAGCAGTGCTTGATACGAGCGCGGCAGCGCATATGCCGGATGTGCTTGAGATGCCATACAGGCCCATGGTAACAGATTCCGCAGAGCCGGGAGTAAAAAAATATACATACCGCTTTGCCGGCCCGAGCTGTCTGGCGGGGGATGTGATAGGGGAATACTCCTTCGATAAGCCACTTGAAATAGGCAGCCGGCTCATATTTCACGATATGGCTCACTATTCAATGGTCAAGAACAATACATTCAACGGCATCAACCTGCCCGACATCGTAATACTTGATGCCGGCAGGGCAGTTGTCCGGCGCCGCTTCGGTTATGAAGATTTCAAAACCAGACTCTCCTGAAAAGCTGTTGAGAGCTTTTTTGCGAAAATCTAAAATAATTAAATTTTCTTTGCATTGATTTATGAGACTTGAAGACTTACATTGTGTACAGTTTGTCTGTACCCGATTAATTCGTACAAACGAGAAAAATGGCAAATGGCAGAGAAAAACCGGGACAACCATTACAGTGATCTGAAGCAGCGCGGGCAACTTTTTATGAGTTTGTACTCGGTGGATGTTCAGAGGCGCTTATACCGGTACGTTTATTCGCTGTTTCCTGATGAAAGTCTGGTTGACGATATTATTCAGGAGACTGTGTCGTATATGTGGGAGCGATTCGACGAATTCCGCGAAGGCACAAACTTTCTCGCCTGGGCTCTGACCATCGCCAAGTACAGGGTATTAGACCAGATCAAGCAGGCCAAGCGCGACAAGCGCTTATTCAGCGACAGCACGTTGCAAAGTTTAGAGCAGCTCTCTCTCAGAAGGATTCAGAATGACGATGACAGGCATCTCGACAGGCTCAGATGTTGCATCAAGAAACTCCCCCCGCGAGACAGGCACCTGCTCACCCTCCGCTATGAAGTGAATTCTACATTGAAAAGCATGTCCGAGAATATCGGATTAAGCGTAAATTCCATCTATAACCGTCTTTACCGGATTCGTGTTATGTTGTTTAATTGCGTCAGAAACGATATGGATTAAATCCATTATACGATGATAACTATGAAAAATGAACTGCAAAAAGAACTCCACGCACTGTTGAACGCACTTTGCGAAGGCTCTATTAATGAGCAGGAATTCGCCAAGCTCGACCAATTGCTCTCGAGCAGCCCTGAAGCTTGCAATATATATATCGACTATATGTCTATCTGTTCGGACTTGAGGTATTGTCAGGTGGCTTCGGCCACGAAATCAGAGAAGGAAAGTTCTGCTGTTTCAGGCAGTGCTACGGATGCGGACATACTGGACTTGATGATTTTACACGAGCTGGCGGAAATGGAGAAAAATGCGCCGGCTGTGCAGCGAACGGAGGAACGTGAGGTTTTGCGTGAGTGCGTCAGCGTCAAACCAGAAAAGCGTAAAATGAGCCGCGGCAATAAATTGACGCTTTCGGCCTGTGCCGCGGTTGTCCTGCTGTTGGTCTGCCTGAATTTTCTCGCGGAAAAGTCGTACAGTGTAGATGTGGCAACGGTAACAGACCAGATAAACACAAAATGGCTTGGCGCCAGCCTCAAAACCGGTGATCGTCTCCGTACAAACAAAGGCCTGTATCTGCTTGACCGCGGTTTTGCGGAGTTCCGTTTTGATGAGGGCGTGAGCGTCGTAGCGGAAGGGCCTGCGAAGTTTGCGATAGAGCGCTCCGGGGTCTATATGGAATACGGCAGACTCTACTGCAAGGTATCTGACACGGGACTGGGCTTTTTCATAGAGACGCCTACAACCAGGGTTGTTGATCAGGGCACAGAATTCGGTATTCAAGCAGAAATTAACGGTTCCGCGCAGCTTCACGTAACAAAGGGGAAGGCACAATTGTTCGCGGGGGCGAAAGGCGATGCCAAAACAGCAATGCTCGTAACGGAAAGCAAAGCTGTGAAGTACAATGCCTTCAATTTCGAGGTCTCTGAAGTTCCCGTAGAGAAAGAAACATTTGTAAGGTCGATTGATTCTGACACAAACTTTGTATGGCGCGGCGAAGCAAAAATAGAATTGGCTGATATTGTCGGTGGCGGGAACGGCTTTGGAAAGGGGCGGCTTGATTATGGTATCAATCACGAAGGGCAGACGGAATTGCTGAGCAATATCGTTGCCTATACTAAACCCGCACCATTTGCGGTTGTCGAGGGCAATCCATTTGTAGATGGGGTATTTGTCCCATACGGGTTGACACAAATTAACTCTACGAACAACGAAGATGAATTTGATTTTGGTGCTACCAGCGGTAAGTATTACCTTGGAATCTTAAACGGTGCCTGGCATAAGCAGAACGATAACGCCGTCCCGCGTCACTTATTGCGGCTGGGAGACACTCAATATGGCACAAGTGAGCATTCGGCGATTTACATCCATGCAAATCAGGGCATAACTTTCGACTTGCAGGCGATTCGAGACTATACGCAAATGGAAATCGGGGGCCTTACGGCTGAATGCGGCCTGTCTGCGACCTATGGCGATTATGCTGAAGCTATCAAACGAGTAAGACAATTCCCTGAAGTAAAAACGCCGAAAGCATCTTTCTATGTCATTGTTGACGGGGTTGAAAAATTTTCTCGAAAAGACATTTCGTATCTTGACGAGCCGGCAGTGATAACTGTTCAAATTGAACCGCAGGACAGATTTCTTACTCTCGCGACAATCGAGAGTGATGACAGGAATGATGGTGACTGGACCCTCTTCGGAGAGCCGGTCTTAAATTTACAATGTGAATAGTTTTAAGGAATCTAACGATGAAAAGAATGGCAGTATTGATGTTAATCGGCATAATGGCTGTCGCAACTCGGGCGGCTGTCATTGATGATTTCAGCGGAGATCTGAGCACCTACACCGGGACAGTAATTCTCGATGCCAATGGCGGTGGCTCAAATGTCTCGACCTTGCAGATTACCGATGGGGCGCTGGAGTACAACACAACTTCCTATGATGGCATTGAGCAGGTCGCCTATGTTATGAACGGGCTCAAGCTTGATGTCGGTGAGGAAATTCAGGTTGATGTTGTCCGCAACGGCACAAATCTGGATTTAGGCTTGTATGTCGGTGGCACTGCGCCTGTGGCGGGTGTGCGCAAGAGTTATTTAAATGTGTACGCGCGTGATTCGTCAAATGAAGTTTTCTCGCGTGGATTTACCGACATTGTCAGCGGGGAGATGAACCTCAAGGGGGGCGTAATCAGTCAGCCTGCTTATGACAAGCTCTTCATCAAGCGCAACGCCGTTCACGATTTTGAGGCCGGCTACTACAACGGCAGCATTCGTGTCGTCATTGCAGACCGCAACGGTCTTACCGATATTGACGGCAGTTATGCAGGTCTCTACTTTGATGTCCGAGAAGTGGGCATTCTTGGCACTGCCGACAATCTGGCTATTGTCAGCGAGCCTGTGAATCCTTCGGTTGTGCAAACACAGGATGGTGATAGTGTAGATGTGCTGTTGCAATGGGATGCCGCTACCGACCCGTATGGCGAGTTTTCCGGTCTGAACGTTGACCCGCAAATCGTAAACCAGTACATCTTTGTCGGCACAGCCGGCGACCCAAACCTGTATTATAAAGGCGCTACAGGCAACCCCGCCGATGTGCGTTCATCGTCTTTTGACCTGCAAGATTCGATTCAGAATGACTCAAGCTATCAATGGGTAGTCGTGGAAGTTATGTCCGGTTTCGAGCAGACTCTCACCGTTGATGTGAGTCAGTTGAGTGATGTACTCGCAGAGAATACGGTTGGGCCGGTATGGACATTCAACTCTCTGGTTTCGATTCCCGTTATTACTCGGCAGCCTGCCGTCACCCGCGCTTTCGAGACAGATGCAAGTGCTGTGCTTAGCTGTGAGATTACCAGTGTGAATGCGGCGTCTGTGTCATGGTACAGAAGCGGAAACGCTACTCCTCTGACAACCTCAGGCGATATAGTCGTGAACACAACTGATGACGGCAACGGTAATTACTTGTCAATATTGGAAATTCTCACGCCTGCTTTGAGCGATGAAGGCGAGTATTACTGCACGATTACCAATGGAACCGAGCCTGTAACTTCCGCCTCAGCCTCGTTGTTCATTAAAAAATTACTGGCTCAGTACGACTTCGACGGCACTCTCGCTCCTTCGGCAGCCGGCGAATTTGACGCTCCGACAGGTCAGGGCATGTCTGTTGAAGGCGTTGACCCCAATACCCTTCAGGCATTCAATGTTACGCTTGCCTATGTTGACGGCATTGACGATGCCGCGGGGCAGGCTGTCAGGATAGAGCCCCGCCATTATGTTGATTTCGGTGTGGAAGGATACCCGAAGGCCGGTTCGACATCCACAGACGGCTACGGTGCAGGACTGGATGAGGGAACTGTTGTCTTCTGGGTCAAGCCTGATGTCGATGTCTATCAGATCATTCTGGGCAACTTCAACGATACAGGTACGGGGTTTTTGACTGCTCTTCAGGCAGACCAGGATCTCGACCTTCTCGTTCGTGGCAGCGATACCTCTCTCATCGAACACATTGCCGGCAGAACGGATCGGCCCGAATACGACCTGAATGACGGCAGCTGGCATATGATGGCCGCTTGCTGGGGCGGCAACAGCTCAGCGCTTTACATGGACGGTCAGCCTGTCGCGACCCGTACAGGCGCGGTACCTGCATCTTACGATGCCTGGCAGCGTGGCATGCTGCTTGGAGCGACTCGTTCATCAACTAATCGCATCCTGCTCACGGATATGTTTGCAGGCGGCGCAATCGACAATTTGAGAATATACAACTACAGACTTGATGCCGATTCCAATGATGTCTTTGCGCAGGAGTATCTTGATACGATGGGCCTTATCCCATGTCTTGATGCGAACTTCTCGGGCAGCGAATTCAACTTTGACAATACAGGCTCTTCCTATTGCACAATTGATCTGGTTGATTTCGCAACCTTTGCCTCTGCATGGCTTGAAACCGGCCTCTATCTTGAGCCATAAGAATTGGATCGTTTAGAAGCGGCTCCTCGTAAAAAGGGGAGACGCTTCTAATTTGTGCGCTGTTTTGTTAATATTTTTTTAGGAATTGAACAATGAAAAAAATGGCAGTATTAATGTTGATGAGTGTACTGGCTCTTGCTGCTCAGGCGACCCTTGTTGATGGTTTCAGTGGGGATTTGAGCGCTTACACGGCCACGGTAATCCTCGATGCCAACGGCGGCGGTTCAAATACCGCATCCTGGCAGATTACCAACGGAAAACTCGAATTCAACACAACCTCCTATGACGGAATTGAACAGACCGCATTCATTTACGCAGGTTTTTCCCTTGCTGTCGGCCAGGAGCTGCAGATTGATGCAGTTCACAATGGCGCTTCTCAGGACATCGGGTTGTATGTCGGGGGAGTTGCCCCGGTTGCCGGTGTGCGCAAAAGTTACCTTAACGTGTATGCACGCAGTTACAATGAGGTTTACTCCAGAGGATTTACTGACATTGTAAGCGGTGAGATGAATATCAAAGGCGGTGTAATCAGTGAATCAGGCTATGACAAGCTGTTTATCATGCGTGATGCTGAAAATGATTATGAAGCTGGTTATTACAATGGCACTACTCGTGTTGTTCTCGCTGACCGCAACGGACTCACCGATATAGACGGCAGTTTTGTGGGTATGTACTTCGATGTAAGAGCTGTTGGCACACTCGGCAGCTTAGACAACCTGACGGTTACCCCAGAGCCATGTACAATGGCGCTTCTGGGGCTTGGTGGTCTGGTGCTTCGCAGAAGAAAGTAAGAAAAACATTATAGTTTGCGGCCGGGAGAGTTACTGCTTCCGGCCGTATAATTCGAGAAATAAGGCCTATGAAAACATTCTCTCTGCTCCTTGCAATTTGTCTGGTATTATTTGCTCACGCCGCAGTCATCGACGACTTTACCGATAACGACCTCAGCGATTACACGCACACCATTGTCCTTGATAACGGAGGAGGTTCCCATAACGGTTCGCTCTGGCAGGTCTCAGGCGGGCAGCTTCAAATAAGTACCGCAACATACAGCGAAATCGAACAATCTGCGTTTGTGAAATCAGGTTATACGCTCAATATCGGCGATGAACTCAGAATGGATTATCTCAGCAACGGTGGCAATCGTGCAATGGGTTTGTACGCGGGTGTTGTTCCTGAGGACGGTGTCCGCAAAAACTACGTAACAGTCTATTCAGAAAGTTCCACCGGCGTGTTTTCCCGCGGCTTCAACGGAACAACCGAAATGAACCTGAAGACAGGGGAGGGTAATTATACAAAGCTGTTCATAGCTCGTGATGGCGCAAATGATTATGAGGCCGGTTATTACGCCGGCAGTGTCAGGGTGGTAGTTGCGGACCGCAACAACCTGCTCTTTGGAGAGGGAGATACGCTGGCCGTTGGTTTTTATGCGGATGTGAGAAGCACCGGCACAATCGGATATGCGGACAATCTGGAGATTGCATCCATATCTATGCCGCCGTTGATTGTCAGTAATCCGCGCGATGTAACAATATGGCCCTTAGAGAGCGCGGTGTTTGAGACTGTTTTTACAAGCGGGACTGTTCCTTCAGCAGAATGGTACAAGATAACCAACGCAGGCGCTCAGAGGATTGAGGCCTCTATTCCCGATATTGATGTTCAGCTCGCCTATGATGCGCCTGCCAACCGATACACATCAACCTTATTGTTGAATGCCACGGCTGTTCAAGACAGCGGGCGGTATTACTGCCAGGTAAACAATAGCTTCGATATTCCGGCTCTAAGCAGTGCCGCCGGCTTGACTGTCTGTGGACTCATTGCTCACTGGACGCTTGACCGCGCCGATTATACGGGTTCTCATTACACCGACCAGGTGGCAGGTAATGATGCGATTGTCGAATCAGTTCCCGTTTTTACGACTGGAGCCGACAGCTCGGATGGCGGGGCGGTAGATATAACGCCTGACAGTGGCTGGGCCGCGGTGAGTTCAGGCAACACTCTTGACTTGCCTGACTTATTTACAATTTCCTGCTGGGCCAACCGGCAGGGCTTGAATTCAGGCAGTACGAATCTGCTCGTTGATTCAGGCAATGACAACGTAATTGAAATCCAGGATGGCTTACAGGCAGACTTGTGGCAGCATATCTGTATCGTGTTTGATAACGCCATCTGTAAGCTGTATCTCGATGGCATCCCTGTCGCAGAGTCCGAACGCTCGCTTCCGCAGGGAATCAGCGCGGAATTAAATATCGGCAGCGGCGCAGCGGGCAGCGGGGCTTTTAACGGATGTCTCGATGATATTCGGATATACAACTATTCAATGAACGGCAATGAGGTTGCTCGATTGAGGTTTGATTTTTCGCAACTTAGGTCTTGTATTCTTCCCTATGGCAGTAATGTTGACTGGAGCGGGCCTCAGGACGTTCCGGATTGCAGGGTTGATATTTACGATCTCGCTTCGTTTGCTCTCGCCTATCTGAGCGCGGACGGCACATGCGATCTGACCGGCCCGGCCAATCTTCCGGACGGACAGGTGGATATGCTGGATTTTACGGAAGTCTGCTCTGCCTGGATGTATGATGGATTGTACCCCTCTATTGATTGAGAAAGAATAAATTACATGCTTTTTAGAAAACAAGGTGTTTCGTTGGTTAAGGTTATGAGTTTTATGCCAGTGGTTTTGGCAGGGGCTTCCTTTGCGATTTCCTCGCCGTCAGGACTGATGTGCGAATTGCTTGCAAATCCGCAAGTTACAACGATTGGAGATGCAACCCCAGAATTCGGATGGATTGTCAACTCCGACACCGCCGGTGATATGCAGACTGCCTATCAGATAATGCTGGCCACAAGTGCCTCTTTGCTGGAGCAGAACACCCCCGACAAATGGAACAGTAACAAAACCATCAGCACCGATTCAGTTAATGTATCATACACAGGTTCTTCGCTCTCAGTAAACAAGTCGTACTTTTGGAAAGTGCGCATCTGGAATGAGCAGAACCAAGCCTCGGACTGGTCTGCAATTCAGGAATTCAAGACCGGCCCATCGCTGGCCGGCTACGCCGTGGCCCATTATAAACAAACGGAAAGTGAAGTAATCCCTGCTGGCGTAACAAAAATCGCAGACGGACACTACCTGATTGATTTTGGCAAAGACGCTTTCGGCTATATCCGCTGGACTGTTTCTCCTGATGAACTGAGGATAGGCACGGTTGATGAAACGATAATCAGGCTGGTTTCGGCCCAATCGAAAAGCGTTTCAGGTACGGATGTCGAAGTTCACTTCGGCGAAAAACTCGAAAACGGACTGATTGATCGGACGCCGGGCGGTACAATCCGCTATTACAAGTCAACCGTAACTGTTCAAGGAAACGGAAAATACGAAATTCACCCCCCGGGAACAGCAACGGGCATTGCTATTCCTGCCGAGTTCGGCAGAATCGCGCCGTTTCGTTATGTTGAACTGTTAAACTCTCCATATCCGATTACCACGGATGACGTCAAGCAGATTTCGGTTCACTATCCCTTTGATGACAATGCCGCATCGTTTCAAAGCGACAATCAGACCCTCAACGATATCTGGGACTTGTGCAGTTACAGCATGAAGCCGACGAGTTTCTGCGCTGTCTATGTCGATGGCGACCGCGAAAGAAAGCCCTATGAAGCCGATGCGTATATCAATCAGCTGAGTCATTACGCCGTAGATCGCGAGTTTACGCTGGCTCGCTACTCGCACGAATATTTAATGGCGCACCCGACCTGGCCTACGGAATGGTCCCAGCATTCGATTATGATTGCATGGATGGATTATCTTTATACGGGTAACGCCGAATCGCTCGCGGAATACTACAACGACCTGAAAAACGATAAGCTGCTTCAACAGCACGCCCGAGCTTCTGACGGACTCCTGAACACGGACTCGCTTCAGGATATTGTGGACTGGCCTGCGGGTGAGAGGGATGGATACGTGTTCAAGCCTGTAAATACGGTCGTAAACGCCTTTTATTACCATACGCTTACCCTGATGAAGCAGATAGCTGAAGCGCTCGGTAAGGCGTCAGATGCGGAGCAGTTCGAGCGGGATGCTCAGCAGGTTTACCTGTCTTTTCAGTCTGTCTTCCATAACCCCTCAACCGGACTATATGTCGATGGCGAAGGAACCACACATTCATCCATTCACGCCAACATGCTTCCAATGGCCTTTGGACTTGTTCCTGACGACAAGATGTACTCGGTCGGTAATTTCGTCCAATCCAAAGGAATGGCGTGCAGTGTATATGGCGCACAATATCTTCTGGAAGGACTCTACCTCTCGGGCAGGGAAGATGCAGCAATGGAATTGATGACGTCTGAGGGCTCCAGAAGCTGGACCAATATGATAAGAGAAGGTTCTACTATCACCATGGAGGCCTGGAGCATTGCTTACAAGCCAAATCAGGACTGGAATCACGCCTGGGGCGCAGCGCCTGCAAACATCATCTCACGCTATACGGCGGGGATTCGTCCTCTGGAAACGGGATTTGCCAAAGCTTTGATACATCCGCAGCCGGCCAATTTGAAGCGATTCAGCATTCAAACCCCGACAATACGCGGCACAATCGCATTGTCCATGAATTGGCAATCCAATGGCTGGTCTTTTCAGCTATCTATCCCCGCGAATATGACGGCAAGGTTTGTGCTTCCGCGAAACTGTGACGGATTGACATCTGTTTCACTGAACGGCAGCCCTGTCTCAATTCAGCAAGACGGCTCGCTGCGCTTTATCGACCCACTGCCATCAGGTTCGCACACATTGACAATAAATTGAATTACAATACTTGACATAAAAACAGCACCCTACGTCCGGCGTAGGGTGCTGTTTTTTGAATTTTATGCAATGTCAGCTTGTTAGAGCTTGTTAATCCAGTCCGGCCAAGTGGAACGATTGTCTGCATCTTTTGCATATTTTCCATTGATATAGTCAAACTCACGATGCCATTTCTTCTTGTAGAGGTCTTTAATTGTGGAGTTTGCCACCGAGCTGTCGCAGTTTACCATATTGGTCTGTTTGGGGTGTCTTG
>JBFWMM010000058.1:0-10514 GCA_050251615.1 Phycisphaerae bacterium | reverse complement strand
GCCATACCGTCTTCCCAGTACGGCGTAAAATCACCGCGCTCAACGGGAAGCGTGTCGCCGTAGCGCTGTTCAAACTCTCTCATCATATCGCTGTTGCCGCTGATTATCAGCCTCGGCCATACATACTTTTCGTTCCACTGTTTCACCGCTTCGGGCAGCGCGGGATTCGGCGGGCCGTTGTCGGCGCCGATATTGTAGCGCACGTTCACCATATCGTACGGATAAGCACCGCTCTCAAGCTCTTTGAGATAATCGAAAATCTTCTTCTCATCGCTCAGCAGAGAGTGCCCGACGGGATTGCCGTGAAACCAGCTGTATCCCTTTCCGGCCATCCAGAAAAGCACTTTATAGTTGCCCGAGGGCGAAAGCCAGTAGAACGGCTTATCAGCCCAGTCGAAAGTATGGCCGACGCGGTGGCCGGAATTCGGCCCCACATTTATATACTTCACTCCGCAGCTCCCCAGCACCTCGGCAAGCCCCCATGTATAGCCGGGCACATCCGACTGAATCGCCGAGTCAACATTTACGCCAAACTCTGCGCCAAACTTCACCGCCGCACCGACAAGCTCAAACAGTTCTTCCTCGCTGTAAGCTCCCGTCATTGCCTGCGCGTAGAGGGCATCGATATGTATATCGCCGGCCCGCGCCGCTTCTATGAGCCTCTGCACGTTTTCGGCGGATTCTGTACGCATAAATTCTTCCACCGCCCACATGCCCTCGGGGTGCCATTTAAAGCGTGCGCCCGCGGGATAATCTTTGCTTGCATCGATGTAATCCAGAGCCTTTCGCAGATGGGAGACCTGCTCTCGCAGCACGTTTTCCTGCTTGTCGGTATAGCCGATATCGAGATGTGTCTGGTGGATGAGGTAAACTTCCCATTTGCGCACGGGCGAGATATCGAGCGTAGTGCTGATGGCTTCGCTTCCGCTCAATGAAATGGCGACTTCCCCCGCCTCATCGCTTCCCGCAGGCAGATAAACCTGCGCACTCTCCATCGCTTCAAAGCCAGGCGTGAGCCGGCGAATAAACTTGTGGCCCGCATATTCAAGCGTAATATCGAGTGGTTTCAGGACAAGTCCGCCGATGAATTTCAAGTTTATAAGACGGCTTTCCCCTTCATCTTTACGGTAGATAGCATTGCCGGAAGATGCTTCCAGCTCCGTTACCCGCGGCACCTGCGTATAACCGCTAAGCTCAACAGCATCATAAATGAGCCACGAACCCTGCGTTGTGATTTTAATCTCATTATCTCCTGTCCTCAGAAGATCTTTCACGAAGTTTATCGTATGGTTTTGCCGGCCGCCGGCCTGCGGATTCCTCAAAGCTGTATCGCCCGGGCCAGGGATCGTATGGCGGTTCCGCTGCTCTCCATTGACCTGCACCGTTATCACGGGCGGATATTGATTCTGGGCAGATGTAAGGCTGATGTTCAACGCGTAGAGCGGAAAGGGTTTTTCTTTGAGGTTGAACCTTATGGTAAAGGTGTGTTTGCGGCTTCCTGCCCAGCTGTCGCGTTCGCCCGGATGCACGGCCGGCCAGGAAGAGGACTCATCCCTGCCGATGACAAATTCCACATCATTCGGGAAGGCATCGTTGTAGCTGTCCACTGCCTCGTAACCGGGCAGTGCAAATTCCGCAAAATCCGAATCCTTTTGCCCTATGCTCCAGATATTCACCGAATCACCGGCAAACAGTGCGGAGGCAAAAACGATGAGCACCAAAAGTGTGCGTTTAACGCAGTACATCCCGAAACACCCTTCCGCCCCACCGATATGCTCCGGCGAAGCCAAATAATTTCACGTATCTCTTATGCTTGCCGCTCATGGCGGCCGTGATAATTATACCGGCAAATAAGCCATCCGGCAAGAGGTAGGAAAAATCACCTGTGTCAGCGGAGCCATTCGCCGAGGAAGCGGTACAAATCGCCAAAGCCAACCGCCCCGCTCATATCGAAGTCTGCGCCTCCGCATGCGTCCCAGCTGTCGCATGATTCCATCCAGTAATCAGCCAGTACAGACATATCTCTGAAGTCCACCATCCCCGATAAGTTTATATCGGGCGTGGTTCCCTGCGAAAGCACAACGACAGAGTAAGCGCCGAGGCCAATATTTGCGTTGCAGGCGAGGCCATCTTTTGAGCCGGCGAATGCTTGCGTGTCGTATGCGTTCCAGTTTGCAAACGACGCATCATAGCCGTTCCAGTCGCTGTTGAAGCGCACCCGCCACCTGCCGCTTTTCGGCATACCGATATTATAATCTGTATAGTAGCGGTTGGCGAAATTCATCACAACAACCACATCATCGCCCGTGCCGCCGTTCAACCATCTGTGAAACGCGACAACCTTGTCGGTATTGTTTATGTGGAACACATTCACATTCTTGCCTTTGAGGCCGTTTGTCTCGCCGTAAAGGTTCCTGCGCATAGCGATAAGATGTTTGTACATCATTTTTATGCCTGAGAATGTAGCATCCTTTGTCCAGTCGAGGGGCGTATCATCGTGCCATGAGCCGCTTTCAAGAAACTCCTGCCCCATAAAGAGCATCGGGATTCCCGGGCTTGTGAGCGCTACGGCGGCGCCGAGCGTGGAGCGTTTTTTAGAGAACCAGCTGTCGGGGTCGTCCTGGTAGATATTTGAGGGCACCCTCGCCTTGCCGCTGGAAGCGCCAACCTCATCGTGGCTTTCGGTATAGATTACACGCCGAGTATCCCAGCCGTTGTACTGATGCACGATTGCATCGTAAATATCCCACATATTGCGGTCAGAGTCGTTGGGCGTCTCAACAGCCGGCACAACCTTGTGATGAAAGCTCGCATCCCACTGCGAATCAAAGCCCGCACCTCCCTCTCCCGTCGTTTTGGTTATCCATTCGTTATCGCGCATATCCTCGGCAATGCAAATCTTTTCGGGGAAGGTAGCGTTTATCTCGTCATTGATCCACTGCATAAGCGTCCAGCCTCCGGGCACCTCGTTGCCGAAGTAATCCCGTTCACGGATATAGGCCGTCCCGTCCATACGGATGCCGTCCATATTGTACTCGGTAAGCCAGTACATTACGTTATCACGGATAAACTGCCGCACCTCACCCGTGGTATAGTTGGGGCGGGTATTACCCCATGGCGTGTAGCGGTTGTCATCCTCGAAGAAGTAAATACCGCCAAGGTCATCAGCGGCGGCGTAGCCGTCAAACTGCCAGATTGATTCGCCAAGGTCAGAGGGGCCGAAGTGGTTATACACTACGTCGATTATGACGGCAATCCCGCGCTTGTGGCACTCGTCCACGAAAACTCGCAGATCTCTTGGCCTGCCATATGCTGTCTCGGGGGCGAAAATATTTACGGGGTTGTACCCCATTGAGTAATCGCCCGGGAATTCGGCTGTCGGCATAATTTCCACGGCGTTTACCCCGAGTTGCTGTATGTGGTCGAGGCGGGTAGCAGCGGTGTTATACGTGCCGACCTGGCTACCCTCAATGTCATTGTATGTGCCGAAGTGCATCTCATAGATAACCATATCGTTCCACGCCGGCGGGGTAAAGGAAACCCATTCAAACGTGTTTGATATTATTATCCCCGCCCCGACAGAGCTTTCCACCCTCTTTGCGCGCGGGTCGGTGCGCCAGTGCGTATCATCTATGACGAAACGGTACTTGTCTCCGTTGGTTGCTCCGGGTACATCCACCGACCACCATCCGAGGTCTTCGGCCGCGAGCGAATTGGCGCCCATATCCCAGCCGTTAAATCCGCCGACTACAGAAACGGTTTCCGCGTTCGGCGCCCAGACCCTGAATGACGTACCGCCGGAATAGACGTTCGCCCCTGTTCCAGAGTACAAAGAGGGGGCCGCGGCCAGAACCGCAACGAAACACAAAAACAATAAAACCGTTTTTTTCATCACGAAAACCTTTTCCTGTAATTCATTTTCAAGTGCATCATATCAGCAAAATCTTCTTCTGTATTTGCAGAAATCACTTGAAATTGTAAGTAAAAAAACTTACAGCATCCGCAATGCCCGTGTGATTGGCTTAAAACAGGGAGTTTGACCTAATCCGAACCTTCGAGCCAGTAGCTCATCACAACGGCGAGGTCGTCAAAATCTATTACGCAGTCGCCGTTGAGATCTATTGAAATATCAAGCTCGCAGTCCTGTGCGGCCCAGTTGCCGCTGAGAGTGGCAAAGTCGGGGAGGTTTACGCTGCCATCTGAGTTTATGTCTGCGTACTGGCCGTATTGCCAGGGAGATAAGGCCGCGCCCTGAAGGAGCAGTGGCTGCATGAGCGGTTCAAGCTGCCAGCCAACGGCAAAATTGTCGCCTCCGAGTGATTCCTTGTGAAGCGCTTCCACGTAATACTTTTTCCCCGCCTCAAGCTCAACAGGCTCGCTTTGCTGGCTTGGATATTTATCCCATTCAAGCGGATTGGAGTAGGAATCAAGATACGCGATTATTGAGGCGTTGTCGGGCGTGGCGTCTGTGCTGAGCAGAAGCCTTGCTGCCGCATTACCGCTCACCCAGAATCTGTAACTGCCCGTTACAGGCGGCGTTATAAAGCCGCGAATACGCTGGCCGTAGTTATCGCCCAGGTCATCGGGCGTGCTACAAACGGTAAGGTAGTCCTGCGATGTCGGGTTGTCGGGGTAGTTGGTGTTTTCCAGAAGGCTTTCGATTGTTATACCGGTTGCATTTTCCCAGAACTCCCTCATCAGAGAGCCGCTGCCCGCGTTTATGTCAAGCGCTTCGTTCCGGCCGATTATATCAATAAACGGCACGGGCGCCTCGGACATTCCATCTCCAAGGAAGAAGCTCGGCCATGGCGGCTGGTTGTATCCGCAGCTCTGCCAGGCCGCAGCAAGGCGGTACTGCGGGTCTTGCATAAGTGTGTATATTTTGTATTCGGTCGGAGTGGTGGTTGAGTAAATCCTGATTGAGCTGTTGTCATTCTTACGCCAGATTACTTCTTCCCGCCAATCGCCTAATATGTCTCCTGAGAAAACAGGAGTTCCTTTCGTCCAGTTGTTGGAGTATGTGTTTTTCGCATTCAGAATCACATCGGAAGTCTCTCGAGACGGGTCCCATTTACGGATCTGGCCATACCAGAAGCCCGTGCTGCCGGAGTGGTCGAGCGTTTCGCGGAGCAGGTCTCCATCCCACCAGACCATAAAATTCATCGGAAGGTTTGAAGAGGCTATTGCTTCTCCTGCGCTGTTGTACATGGGTGAGCCCGTTGAACCCCAAAGCTCGCAGCCCGGGTATGCGGGGTCAACATCGCCAATGCAGCACCTGCCCACATCAGCGGAGTTGTTGTACTCGAATATAAGCTCGCCGGTTGCGGCGTCTGTGCAAGTGATGCCGCTGAGACTGCCTTCAACGCAGCGCCAAAGCTCCATGCCCGCACGGTCAGGGATGATGTCTGTCATATGAATGGCATCGCCGTGGCCGTAGCCGGTTGTGTAGAGACCGTTGCCGTTGTTGTCAACGCACATTCCGCCATAGACGATTTCATCGTTATAATCGCCGTCAACATCACCTACGGTAAGGTTGTGGTTGCCTTGTCCTGCATATCCAGGCCAGTCGTCGCTGTCGAAGTGCCAGAGTTTGCTGAGCTTGCCGTCAATGAAGTTGAACGCTTCAAGCTTTGTGAGAGCGTAAATACCGCGGCAAATCACGATGCTCGGGCGCCTTCCGTCAAGATATGCGGGGGTCATGTGAAATTTGTCGGCGCGGTGGCCGTAGGTGTCTCCCCACTGCGCAAGGCACGTCCTCGCTATATACGGCGCTCTGTCCATTTCTTCGCCTGTTACGCCGTTGAAAACAGTTAGAAATTCAGGGCCCGCATCAATGAACCCGTCTCCGTGCCATCCGAAGCTGCGGTAATCGGTGATTCCGTCAGAATCGGTATCTCCCGTGTAATTGCCGGCGCCGTCGGTCATACCCTCGCAGGTGCGCAGGACAACTTCGGCTTTCCCGTCGCAGTCAAAATCATACACTATAGGGTCAATTTCCGTCATTGCCAGGTGATTGGGGCCCAGGTTAATCCTCCAGAGGAACGTACCTTCAAGCTCATAGGCGTCTATTATTGGATACTCATCGTAATCTCCGCTGTAACGCTTTATCACATACTCGTATTCTCCGTCTCCATCGAGGTCGCCGACAGCCCCATCATTTATTTCGTAGGAATTGTCGGTATCTCCGGCAACAGGCTCCATATCAATATCGTAAAATTGTTTGAACTCGACGCTTGTTTCCGCGCAGGGTGCGATTTCGACACCGCCAAGCACCTCGTAAAGTTGATATAAGTCGTAGGCATCTCCGGAGCTGTCGATATAGTTTGTCTTGCTGCTGATGGGTGTGCTGTTGATTTTTGTGCCGTTGCGATAGATATTGAACGCGATATCCGAGCTGTCTGTGGCGAAACAGCGCCATGCGAGAAAATTACCTTGAGTAGCGCTCATTGCGATGAAGCCGCGGCTTAAATTCTCCATAAGGCGGGGTTTCTGCTCGGGCGCATAAATGAACTGCCACAGCTCACCCTTTATGACGCCGCTTGATGTCTGCGTGTCAACGCGCCAGTAATAGGTTGCATCCGCTTCGAGGCTGTCGGGCCTTGCCATAGAGGTGCTTTGAGTTGTGCCAAGGAGCGTTGAGCTTGCGGGATTGCTTGCCTCCAGGGCGGTTTTGTCTGTGCTGAAATATACTTCATACTGCTGCGCATCGTAAACGGCATCCCACGAAAGCTGATAGGCGATTGTGTTTTTGCCGTTCCAGGGAGACGGATTCTTCGCGCCTGAAATCCAATGCGCCGTTACCCTTGTGCGGTTCGTTGTGCTCTGGTAATCAACTTCTATATAGCAGTCGCTTCCGGTGTATATCGTGCCGTTTGCAACAAGCGATTCATACCAGGCAGTATCTTCTCCGCCGCCGTAACAAAAGCCCCCCGGCTCGATATAGATATGCCCCTGTCCGCCGTTGGCGCCGATTATTGGTCTGTTCCAAAGGCCAACATTACCCTCTATCACTCTTATCAGGCCGCTTCCACCGGAGCCGTTGCCGAGGTGAATGGCGTATTTGCTGTCGAGATAACCGTTGTTGATGGTGATTGTACCCGTTGCACCATCGCCTATGTAAAGTGCGCCGCGGGCGTTGTAAAGGCCGTTGAGAATTTGCATCTCACCGTTAATTGTGTTTGTGCCGTAGGTGTACTGTTCGCCTCCCGTTATTTTGAGCAGGCCACCTTCAAGAACATCAAAGTCGTTCGGGCGAACGGGAAAGCCGCCGTTCAAAACGGGGTCGTACGGATTGCCTGCGCCAATATACAGCAAATCGCTTATGTCATCGCCCGGGTCAACGCCGTCGTCCCAGTTGGAGGGGTCGTAAAAATCGCTGCTCACAGAGCCCGTCCAGGTTGAGGCCTGAGCCAGAGAAATGCACAGCAGGAGTAAAAACGCGGATATTCTTCTAATCATAAATCTGACCTTGTTCCGTAAATGTTTTCTAACCGTATTTCCTCGTCAGGTCTGAAGACTGACAGCCGTAATATACCGATACCCGATTTAATGGCAAGAGCTTTTTGAGTAAGCAACGATTTTGTCAAAAAACAGGGTCTATGTCGTAAATGACTTTCGCGCCGGAAAGTTTAACGGGCAACGCTCGCAGCACCTTGAAAAAGCGTAGCATTGTGGCCGAATCTGATATACTGAGGGCAATGTTGAAGCGGAATTCCCGCCCTACTCGCCCGATAGACGGTTCAAACGGGCCTTTGGGCTTAATGTCGAAGCCGCGTGAGCTGATAATTGCGCCGACCGTTCCAAACATCTCTTCGGCAGCTTTTTCAGCCATGTCGTGTTTTTCGTGGCGTAGCTGTATGACAGCTTGTCTCCGCACAGGCGGTAAACCGAGCATACTTCGCATTGGCATCTGATTTTCATAGAAGCCCTTGAAATCGTGCCTGAGGGCAAACTGAATCGAAGCGTGATTTATCTGCGTCGTCTGCACGATAACCCTCCCGCTCTTATCGCCGCGGCCGGTTCTCCCAGACACCTGACTGATCAGCGAGAACGTCCTCTCGGATGAGCGGAAGTCGCTTATTGCTAGCCCGACATCCGCGTTAACCACGCCCACAAGGGTAACGTTGGGGAAGTGAAGCCCTTTGGCGAGCATCTGAGTGCCTGCGAGTATGTCGATTTCGTGCTCTGAAAACTTCTCAATCAGCTCGAAGTAGTCTTTGTCCTTCATTGAGTCGGTGTCCACACGCGCTATTCTGGCCTGCGGGAAGTTGTCGCGAAGCTCTTCTTCGAGCCGCTGCGAGCCGGAGCCTCTCATTGTGAGCTTTGCCCTGCAAGCGGGGCAATTCTTCGGTACGAGCTGTTTGCTGCCGCAGTGATGACAGGTTGCGAAGCCCTCGCTGAGGTAGAGCGCGTTTTCAAAGCTGCACTCATCATCCTGATTGAGGTGATAGTTCAAAGCGGCGTCGCAGTTGCGGCAGTGCAACTGATAATTGCAGGAGGGGCAGTATATGAAATTGCTGTAGCCGCGGCGATTGAGCAGAAGAATGGCCTGCTCGCCGGCGTCCAGTGCGCGCGCGATCTCCTTTTTGAGTGTCTCGCCGATCATAATACCAGTAAGAAAATCAAATCTGCTACTCATATCGACCGCTTCAACCTGCGGCATCGGCAGCTCCATCACACGGTTTGGCAGTTCGAGCAGCTTATAATGTTTTTTGTTTCGCGCATTGTAATACGACTCAAACGAAGGCGTCGCCGAGCCGAGGATGCAGTGCGCCTTTGCCATGCCGCAGCGGACGACCGCGAGATCTCTGGCGTTGTATCTCGGGGAGGTGTCCTGCTTGTATGTGGATTCGTGTTCCTCGTCCACTATGACGACACCAAGCCGTTTGAGCGGCGCGAATATCGCAGAGCGAGCCCCTATAACGATATTGGCAAGCCCTGCCTTGATTCTATGCCATTCGGCGCTGCGCTGCGCGTCGGTGAGGCGGGAATGCAAAACGGCAAGCCCCTGCAAGCGGCTCGTGAAGCGGTTGATTGTCTGAGCAGTGAGCGCGATTTCGGGCAGGAGTATGATTCCGCCCTTTCCCTGCTCTTGCGCCTGAATTAGAGCACGGATATAAAGCTCCGTTTTGCCGCTTCCCGTAACACCGTGAATCAGCGAGACACCGAACCGGCAGGCATTTATCTCGGCGGTGATGTGGTTCATTGCGGTTTGCTGATCGTGATTGAGCTGAAGCTTTGCGGCTTCGTTGTCTTTGCCACTGTAAACTTCAGCCGGTATCTCTGCTCGTTTTTCTACGACAACCAGAGAAGCTTCGACAAGCTTTCGCAGCGGGGCCGGAGAGCTGCCGAGCGTTTCCTTAAGCGCACCCACCTCCACGCCCGCAGAGCCCTTGCAGGCCCCAACGGATTCGAGATACTCCAGAATCAGCTTCTGCTTCGAGCCGGCCCTGAGAAGGGCTTTTGCCTCTTCAAGCGCGGCCCCCTCAACGGCAAGCGCGGCATAACGCCTCTTGACAAGCCCCATGCCCCGTTTAACGCCGGCGGGCACCATCGCCGAAAGTACCTGCCCGAGCGGGCATACATAATACTCGCTTATCCACTCGGCAAGCTTCATCAGGTCTTCGTCTATGAGTGGTTCGGCGTCGAGAATCTCTGTTATTTGTTTGAGCTTGCCGGCATTCTGTACCGTTCTAATCCCCACGCAAAATCCGGCGGTAAGCTTGTTACCCCGCCCGAACGGTGCCGCAACTCTCTGCCCCGCGGTGGGTAAGGGGAGAGCCTCCGGCACGATATAATCAAACTCCTTATCCAGCGGGTTGTCAAAGACAATCGTCGCCACGCGCAGTATCTCCGGTGCGGGAGTGTGGTCGAAAAGACTTCCGGTTTGTGCCATAATTATTCCTCTTCTCGCCCTCAGCTTGCAACAGGCAACCCGCAACTGCGCAGAATATCGCAGAGCGGCTCGATTTGCTCCTCACCAAGCGGCGCGATGCCTGCAAGCGGATACTCAATCCCGAGCTGTTCCCATTTCGGCACGGCCATCGTGTGGTATGCCAGCAGCTCAACGCGCTTCAAATTCGGCTTGTCTTTAAGCAGCTCGGCGAGGGCAAGCATATCGCTCGGTTTGTCGTTCATCCCCGGCACTACCACCTGCCTGGCCCACATATCTATGTTATGTTCGCACGCATAACTGAACACGCCGAGCATATAATCTATGGGCTTGCCGGTAATCTCGGTGTAGCAGTGCGATTCTGTGTGTTTGATGTCAAGCAGGAGCAGGTCGGTGAGGTCTAACACCCTCATAACTTCCGCCGTAAGCGGAGCGCCTGCGGTATCAAGCGCGGTGTGAATACCTCTTTCGCGGCAGAGCTCGAAAACTTCCGCGGCAAATTCCGGCTGCATCAGCGGCTCGCCCCCCGAAAGCGTTACTCCGCCCTTCTCGCAGAAATACGGCTCATAGCGCATTATCAGCTTTATCGCTTCTTCACTGTCCATTGTACGGCCTGTATTCT
>JBFWMM010000057.1:5134-11807 GCA_050251615.1 Phycisphaerae bacterium | reverse complement strand
TGTGTTATTTGTTCAATATGGCTCGTATTACCCTGACGTGCGAGCGCCAGAATCGAGCCGACTCCGTTTGCGAATCCGGTTTTCCCTGTTTAATTGATAAAGAACTTCCCGCCATCAGGCGAGAAACCATATAATACTTTTTTGCGTTTGTTATGCAAGCTAAAACTTCGCATTGAAGCGACATTTTGCTAAATTGTCCGGAGTGGTGCCAAATTGTCCAAAATGATTGCAAGCGAAACCTGCCTGCCTAAGATAAGAGAAAGTTTGACCGCGTAATGCGGGCAAGACATCATGCTAATATGAATGCAGATTTCGGAGAGAGTATTGACAAGACGTGTCCTCATACATAAAACGGTAGTATGGTTTGCTGTTGCGGCGACGGCTTGTCTGCTTGTTGGAACTCATATATCCGAGGAACATCTGCGCGGCTTTGCCATGGATAACGATAAATTCCTGCATTTTGTGATATATTTCATTGTAGCGTTTTTGTACGGTTTCGCTTTGAGAGCCGGAGGGTGGTACAGCCTTCTCTTGCGCGCTTCGCTGTTTCTCGGGCTTGCCGTCCTCGCCGCACTTGATGAATATACTCAGCAGTTTTTTCATCGCCAGACGGAATTGCTTGACTATTGCGCCGATCTTGCCGGTATAGCACTTGGTGTCATTATTTCAAAAGTAGCAAGGCATGGCGTTGACAGGATGGTGGAAAAACGGCGCTCTCGCTGACGTGGGTTAAAATAGTCCTATTTGTATTTGCAGCAATGCAAACTATTGACAGGACAGAAAAAACTGCTTTAATTTGAGTAGGAAATACTGTGAGGCGGCTTTACAAAACTTTTACTCGGATAAGTGGCAGCCGCCGGCAGAGTAATGTTAAGCAGATTAAATTCGTGCAGGTGTACATAATATGATTCTCGGTAAAATAATCCGCAAGAGGCGCAAAGAGCTCAATCTGACTCTTGAGGATGTCAGCGAGAAAATCGGCTATTCAAGGCCATACATATCGACCGTTGAAACCAGTAAAGTACGTACGCCCCCGCGAGAGGATTTTCTTGTAAAACTTGAAGATGTATTAGGTTTTCAACGCGGAGAACTTCTGTATCTTGCGGAGATGAAAAAGATGCCCGAGCAGCTTCGCGGTCAGATTGAGCATTCACTGATCGAGAATGCACGTCTCCGTAATATGATAAAACAGCTCATACGAGAAGACAAAACAGGGCAGGTAAGCGATTTTATAAAAGACTGTGGTTTCGAGCTTGAAAGCAAGGGACGCGACAGTCTCTCAGGCATAATCCCGATCGTAAATAAAGTGAGCGCGGGGTATCCGGCGGAATTTGATGATATGAGTTATCCGGTCGGTGTGGCGGATGATTATATAAACTGCCCCGGCCTTAACGACCCGAACGCTTTTGCTGTTCGAGTGGTAGGGGATTCAATGTCTCCAGAGTATATGGCGGGGGATATAGTTGTGTTTTCGCCTGCAAAAGCGGTGAACAGCGGCGATGATTGTTTCGTACGTTTTAAGAATCCCTTTGAAGCTACATTCAAGAGGGTGTATTTTGAAAGAGACAGTGTGAGGCTTCAGCCGCGTAACACGGCGTACAGTCCTATGGTTTTTGACAGTGAACGAATTGACGGCATATACAAGGCCGTATTGAAGTACCAATACATTTGATTTTGTGAGAAAGGGATCCAAATTATGGCAATTGCAAAACTTTACAACAAGTCGGGCGACGAGAAGGCAATCGCAATCCAGAACAACCTTGAGAAAAACTTCGGCTACCTGCCGGAAGTTTTCCAGGCAATGGGCAGGAACGGCAATTTCCTCGAAGCGGCACTGAAGCTTACGGAATCGGCGGGTGCCGGTCTTGACGCGAAGACAATCGAGCTGATCGCCATCGCCGTGAGCGTTGCAAACGGCTGCGCCTACTGCGTTGACGCGCACAGGGCAATGGCCAAGGGCAAAGGCGTTACCGATGAGGAAATCACCGCGGCTATCGAAGTGGCTTCGATGATGAGCCTCTTCAATACTTACAACAAGGCAATCGGCCTCAACCACGACATCAAAGCAGACTGATTTCTTCGAGGAATTCAGTCCCGCTCAGCTAAGCCGCTGTTTCTCGACGGGAGACAGCGGCTTTTTAATTTCAAACACAACGGAAGGGATTTCAGAATGTTTTGCCAGCTTGCAGATGTGGAGAGTTTTAACTGGTTCGGGTGGTTAGTTGTTCCGATGCTTATATTCTGCGCGCGAATCGTGGATGTTAGCATAGGCACACTCCGGCTTGTCTGTGTTGCGCGCGGCATGAAGAAGATAGCGCCTGTTATCGGATTTTTTGAGGTGCTGACCTGGCTTCTTGCTATGAGTGCGATAATGAAAAACCTCAATAATCCGGTAACTTATATCGCCTACGCAGGCGGTTTCGCTACGGGCAATTACGTCGGTATGTGCATCGCGGAGAAGCTTGCGATGGGAAAGGTTGTTGTACGTGTACTCACAAACGCAGACACAACCGCGCTTATCGATTCTCTGCGTGAGCATGGGTTCGGCGTAACAAAGATGCAGGGTATGGGGGCAACGGGACAGGTGGACATAGTGTTTACCGTGGCAAGCAAGTCGGCTGTGCCCGATATAATAGCTCTGGTAAACAAGAATAACCCGCGTGCGTTTTATAGTATCAGTGAAGCGGGCAATGTTAATGAAGGGATTTTCCCTGCCGGCAAGAGCAATTATCTCTCTCTCCAATCGTTTATGAGGCCAATGAGGTTGGGAAAGTGAATTGGACTCTGTCATTTTGAATAATCGATAAACACGGTGGGAATGGGAATCTGCGCCGGCGCTCCCGCATTGCATTATCGGCAAGGTATTTGCGAGGCAAGTAATTTGCCATTACGGAGTTCCGGCAAAACTTTTAGTAAAATACTTGATTGTCCGAGCGCTAAGATTAAATTATAGGGAAAGGAGAATCATTGATTTATGATAAATGACAAGAAAAAGAACCTTAGGATCGCACCTTCGGTCATCGTACTGGTGATTCTTGTGCTTAGAGTATCGTTCTTTCTCCTTGGAGTTCCGGTGTTTGTAAGCGGGCTTTTATGTGCAATCCCCGTGTACTTTATCGCACGCACGATTTTCCCCCGCAGCAAAAGCATAATTTTCGCACTGTGCTGTTTTATGCTTATTTCGGTGGTGATAGCTCTTGCGATTTTGTACGGCAAATTGCTTGCGACTCCCCCGCAACCATCCCGCAAAAAAAACCGCTACCTGCCGTAGAGTGTAGGGTGGGGCCGGCACGCCTTTGGCTTGCAGAAACGTTTTTTTCCCGTATAATGACTGCCTTTTATGCCCACTCTTCTCCGAGTCGGTGCTGTATATTAAAAGTTCGGTAAGCAAAGATAAAAATGAAAAAGCTACTTGAAAAAACAACGCTTGGCGGCGTGGAAGTGAACAACAGACTTGTACGCTCAGCAACATGGGAAAATATGGCCGATGATGAAGGCTACGCAACCGAACAGCTCACAAAGCTGTTTGTCGATTTTGCTCAGGGCGGTATTGGCCTTGCGATAACCGGTTTTGCCAGAATCACCGAAGACGACCTTGTCGCGCCGCGAATGATAGGTCTTTACGATGATAAATTTATAGACAGTTACGTTGAGATGACTGATTGTGTCCATAAGGCCGGCGGTAAGATTGCCGTTCAGCTCGCAGGTGGCAGTTCCCAGGGAAAATACCGCGTACGAAAGAGGCGCGTTATCGGCCCCTCGGCAGTAGAGGACAAAATGTACCGCGTAACACCTGAAGAGATGACGCTTGAAGACATCAAGAGCGTCAGAAAGTCTTTCGTAGATGCCGCTCTGCGTGCAAAGAAGAGCGGCTTTGATGCTGTTCAGCTTCATGCTGCGCACGGCTACCTCATCAGCAAGTTCCTCAGCCCGTACTACAACATCCGCAGCGATGAGTACGGCGGTCCTGTGAAGAACAGGGCTCGCTTCCTTTATGAGTTGTACCAGGACATCCGCGAGGCCTGCGGTGATTTTCCGCTGTTCATCAAGATTAACTGCCGCGATTTCAACGGGGGCGACCCCGAGATGACATTCGAAGAATCACTCTCTGTATGTGCGAGGCTTTCCCAGATGGGGCTTGATGCTATTGAGGTGAGCGGTGGTATGGCGGGCTCGCCCGAGCTTGAGCGCCCGATTCGCAACGCGCGCAAGGAAATCAATCAGGCGTACTTCCTGGAGCAGGCGAAGATTGTCGCAGGTGCCGTGGAGAGTGATGTTATCAGCGTTGGCGGGCACAGGTCATTCGAGTTGATGGAAAAACTGCTCAATGAGACGGAAGTGGGCTTCTTTGCGATGAGCCGCCCGTTTACCTGCGAACACGACCTGATAAGGCGCTGGGAGAAGTATCCGAACTATATGCCGATGTGCATCAGCTGCAACAAATGCTGGTCTCCACACGGCACGCGCTGTATCCTCAGCGAACACAAATAAGCATTCACCGCGCCAACGGGCTGTGCGAATAGAAATATGCGTAATCTTATTTTGAAGTGAGCAGTGTGAAGTAGCCTGCGATTCTGTGGAAAATGTTTGCAAACACTGCCGCAGCTATCCGGCGAGGCGAGCCGTTGCATATCGCGACGATGTGTCTTGCCACGTGCGCGGGGCTGAGCATCTGCCCTGATGATGGTCGTTCGGAGTAGCCGTGACGGTCGAAGAATTCCGTGTTGACGCGGGCGGGATAGACGCTGGCGGTTTTTATGCCGTACTTCTTCGCTTCAAAATAGACAGATCGCATAAAACCGGTAACGCAGTGCTTCGAGGCACAGTATGCGGCGTATCCAGGCGCAGGAAACAGCCCCACAATCGAAGAGACCGTAACGATCCGTCCTTCTGTCGTGCCAAGCCTGCGCATCGCTTTTACACACTCCCTCGTGCAGAGAAAGGTGCCTGTCGCGTTTACCGCAAGAGTGTTGTTCCATTCATCGAGTGAGATTTCATCCAGCTCGGCTTTGAGGCCACGGCCTGCGTTGTTTATGAGCAGGTCAACGCTGCCGAAGAGCCTTTCCGTTTCGCTGAAAACCCTCCGCACGTCCTCCTCGCTGGTGATGTCGGCGCATACAAACTCGCACGAGCCGCCATCATCAATGATGAAATCGCGTAGCATCGCGAGCTTTTCCCTGCGCCTTGCCACAAGCACAACGTTACATCCCTCCCTGGCGAGCTGGAGCGCCGTTGCCTTGCCTATACCGCTGCTTGCGCCGGTGATTATTGCCGTCTTACCCTTCAAGCATCCCATTTTCTTCCATCCATTTAACCGTATCGGTTATTGTGCGAGCAAAGTCGTACTGTCTCTTCCAGCCAAGCTCACTGACTGCCTTTGTGTTGTCGAAATAACGCAACTTGAACGCAGAATGCACATTATCTGCCGTTACCGGAATATTGGGCATGATCTTCTCGGCCAGCAACAACAGGTAGTAGAGCGGTTTCTCCATTGAGAGCGACATAGTCTTCGCAGGCGCACTCACGTTCACTGCTTTGCATATCTGGGTGTTAATTTGTTCATAAGTGAGGTTGTCTCCGGCGAGAAGAAATCTCCCGCTTGAGATTCCTTTTTTAAGCACGTCGCAGATGCCCTGAGCTACATCCCTCGCGTCAACAACGTTCGTTCCACCGGGCATATTCTTCGGCACTTTCCCGAGAGCCAGAGAATTGATCAGCTTTGGAGAGTTGGTGAAATCACCGGGGCCGAGCATCAGTCCCGGGTAGAGCGTAATTACATTCTCCTCGCCGAGTATGCTTGCTATTTCCGCATCGGCGAAGTGTTTGGAGAGGCTGTAATGCTTGTTATATTTCCTCGCGATAGACCAGTCAAAGTCGAAGTCTTCATTGACCGGCGTATGCGTGTCGCCATATCCCAGCGCCGCAACACTGCTTATATGCACAAATTTCCGCACGCCCGCCGCCTTCGCAAGCTTGGCCACGTTCGCCGAGCCGCTCGTGTTTACCTCGTACAGACGAGCCTTGTCTTTCAGCGCAAAAGATACGAGTCCCGCGAGGTGGACAACAACATCAATGTCTTTAAAGTCGTTCTCAATGGAATGCAGGCGGCAGATGTCCCTGCCCGTGCGTATTACAACGCGCCCTGATGCTTGAACCGAATAAGGCAGGTCTTCCGGACACCTCAGGTCTATCACTTTCACCTGCGCCTCGGGGAACTGTGCCAGAAGACGTTCGATGAAGTGAACGCCGAGAAAACCGCATCCGCCTGTTACCAATAATCTCATAGTCCTGAGCCCTCTCGTATTTGTACCTGATAATTGATGCTTATCTGCTGATTGTGATTATAATTCACGAGCGTGAATTAAGCAAGCCTTATTCAGCCTTGTATGATTTGCGTTTTTTTCACTGCACTTCCCTTTCTCTCCGGCTACAATTGACAGCCACCGGTTTGCGCTTAGAATTGTGCGGCGAATGGATAATAAACGGATAGAATGTGATATATGCATCGCGGGCTGCGGGCCTTCGGCGATGATGGCGGCGATAGAGGCCGCTGGCAGGGGGCTGAGCGTTGTAAACGTGGAGCAGACCGCGCAGCCTGCCAGAAAGCTGCTCATCACAGGCGGCGGCCACTGCAACATCACAAACAACCTGCCTGCCGGAGATTTCCTCGATG
>JBFWMM010000057.1:0-5034 GCA_050251615.1 Phycisphaerae bacterium | reverse complement strand
GCCGCTGGCAGGGGGCTGAGCGTTGTAAACGTGGAGCAGACCGCGCAGCCTGCCAGAAAGCTGCTCATCACAGGCGGCGGCCACTGCAACATCACAAACAACCTGCCTGCCGGAGATTTCCTCGATGCCTGCCGGCCGTACGACAGATTTCTGCGTCACGCGATTTTCAGCTTTCCACCCGAGCAGACCTGCCTGTTTTTTGAACGCATCGGCCTGCCGTTGTACTTCGAGGACAGCGGGAAGGTATTTCCGGCATCGCAGGATGCGCGGGACGTGCTCAAAGTGCTTCTGGCGGCTCATAAAGCAAGCGGCGCCAGGCTCTTTACCTCCAGCAAAGTGAGCGCGGTGCGCAAGGAGAATGGCGGCTTTACAGTGGAATGCGGCGACCTCTCCCTGCGCTCGAAGAAGATGATTGTAGCCTCCGGCGGAATCTCTTATCCCAAAACCGGCAGCGACGGCAGTATGTTTGCGATTTGCAGAAAGCTCGGCCATAAAGTTACGCCGCTGAAGGCGTCTCTGGTGGCCGTGAAAACGAAGGAAGATTTCAGTTCTATTGCAGGCATTTCCGTGGAAGAGGCTCAGGTTGGGTTCTTTTCGGGAAAGAAGCGCCTTGCTTTCAACGGCCCGCTCGTGTTCACAGACACGGGAATCGGCGGCCCGGCCGTACTGAATATGAGCCGTGAGGTGATTGCGCGCCTGGAGAGCGGGGCGGTCGAGGCGTATTTTGACCTTCTCCCCGCGCTTGCAGAGCAGGATGCGGAGAAGTATATCGATTCGCTTCTCGCGAAATCGCCCAGAAAGCAGGTTCCGCAGATCCTGACGGAATTTATCCCGCGCTCGCTCGCCATGTTCATTTGCGAGAAGGCCTCTCTAACAGCTAAAACGGCCGCAAATGTTGCCCGCAAAGAAAGAAAGCACCTCCTCGAACTCGTCAAACGGCATCCGGTAACCATAACCGCGCTGCGCGATGTGAATCAGGCCGCCGTTACCCGAGGCGGGATAGACAACTCCGAAATAGACTCAAAGACGATGGAGTCGAAGATTGTGCCCGGATTGTTTTTCGCAGGCGAGGTGATTGATGTGGACGGGCCATGCGGCGGCTTCAACCTCCAGATAGCCTTTGCCACAGGCCTCCTTGCAGGTCGGTCGGTGTGATTTAGCGATAAGCAAAAAGCTTTAAGCGAAAAATAACTCTGTAATCATCAGGTCAGAGTGATATGCAATTGCCTGCCTAGGCATCTGGCAGCCTTGTCAAGGGTTTGCAGGGTTACTGAACCGCAGGATGGGTCGAGAAGGCGGTTCAGAGCGCTTCTTGATGTGTGCATTTTCTCCGCCATCTGAGTTTTTGAAATGTTCTGTACTTTCATTTCCTCTGCAATCTGCAAGGATAGGTTCTTCTTTGCAGCGGCTACGCAGGTTTTCTCGTAAATCCCCTCGTCTCTCAAAAACTCGTCAAAAGCCGAGCCCGTCGGAGAGTGTTTGTCAGTCATAGTTTCTTACCTCTAATCGCTTCCTGAATTTCTTTTTTTCTTTTTAATGCCGTTTCCAGTTCTGCTGCCGGAGTCTTCTGTTGCTTTTTGATGAATCCGTGTAACAAGTACATGTTGCCTTCTGAGATATAGAAAATAACGCGAGCAATTCGATTTTTTAGGCTCGACCTTACTTCCCACAGTTCATCGCCAAGGGGTCTGAATACCGGAAGCCCCACCGGCCAACCGAACTCAACCGTCTTAATGTCAGAGCCGATAATCAGCCGTTCATCAGGTGAGAGTTTTCTTAGCCGAGCTCTTCACCGGTTCTCTCCCGCTCGGCAGACGGTAAAACAAAACAACAATCTTTTTATCGGTAACCACGGCAGAATTGCACCATAATAAGTACGGCGTTGCAAGCAAAAAAGGCTCCCCCGCCGTGGAAGAGCCTTTTTGAATCTTGAATCTTGAATCTGAAATCTTGAATCTGAAATCAAATTCTCAGCCTTGCGCCTTGCCGGCCATAAAGGCCTCTATGTTGAGGTCAATAAATTTCGGCTTCACGCTCACTTTAATCGCCTCGATCCAGGCGTCATCAGCAAGTTCAAGCCCGTTTGATATTGCGCCGAGAAGTACAACATTCGCCGCCTTGACGTTGCCGAGCTTTGTCGCCACTGCGCCCGCATCGAAATAAACGAGCCGCTCGAATTTCTCGCGAAGCATCTTTTCCGCATTGGCAGGATACTGTGCCTGTCCCATCGATACGGTAACCGGTATCATCGTCTGGCTGTTCACTGCAACGAGGCCGCCTTGCTTGAGGTAGTCGGCGTATCTGAGCGCCTCGATTCTTTCGAGAGCGCCGAGCACCGATGCCTGTCCCATAGCCACGAGCGGGCTATAGACCTTCTCGCCGTAGCGGATCTGCGCGATGACCGAGCCGCCGCGCTGCGCCATGCCGTGCACTTCATTTGTCTTAACATCGTAGCCGCTGATTCTCGCCGCCTGAGCTACAATCTCGCTCGCGAGCAGGATTCCCTGCCCGCCTACGCCCGCCAGTACTACGCTTTCAATCTTGTTCATCTTTGCCTCCGATTATAGCGCCGAATTTACATACCTGTCTGCACATATCACATCCCGTGCAGAGCACGTCGGCTATAGTGGGTTTGCCGCCGTCAACCGCTTCTATTGCAGGGCAGCCCAGCTTCAGGCAGGCCTTGCAGTTTACGCATTTATCTTCGACGATCTTCAAAGGCTCTGTAACGAAGGTTCTGTCGTGCAGGATGCAGGGCGATTTTGATATGATTAAACTCGGTTCGTCCGCGTTGATTTCTTCAGTTATCGCTTTCTGTGTCTCTTCGAGGTTGTTGGGATTGACCACCCTTATCCTCTTGATTCCGCAAGCGGCGCCGATCTTTTCTATGCTCGCCTCAACCGTGCTTTCGCCCATGAGTGTGCGGCCTGTGCCAGGGTGGTCCTGGTGGCCGGTCATGGCGGTGGTGCGGTTGTCAACGACGATGATTGTGGAGTTGCCTTTGTTGTAGGCGATGTTGAGAAGGCCGGTTATACCGGAGTGGAAGAATGTCGAATCGCCGACAACCCCAACAACCTTCTTTGGTTCGTTGCCTTTATCGAGGCCGTGCGCCATGGATATGCCTCCGCCCATGCAGAGGATTATGTCAAGGCGGTTGAGCGGTTCAAAAGCGCCGAGCGAGTAGCAGCCGATATCTCCTGTTACGACCACATCATGCTTTTTGAGCGAGTAAAAAACTCCTCTGTGCGGGCAGCCGGCGCAAAGTACGGGCGGCCTTCCCGGAAGAATCGCATCCTCGTTTTCGTACGCACACGGCGCCACCTCTCCGCCTTCCATCTTCGCGCGAACGGCTTGAAGTCTGCTTGCGCTCAGCTCGCCTATCCCCGGCACGACATCGCGTCCGCGGCATTTGATTCCCATAACGAGCAGGTGTTCCTCAACGAGGTTGTCCAGCTCCTCGACAACAAGGATTTCGTCCACGTTGCCTGCGAATTTCCTTATAAGCTCATCGGGCCATGGATAGCACATACCCAGCTTGAGTATGCTCGCCTCCGGCCAGACTTCCTTCACATACTGATACGTTACGCCGCAGCATACGATGCCGAGCTTCTTATCGCCCGGTTCGATGCGGTTGGCTGCTGTTGACGCCGCTTCAACCTGCAAATCCTTGAGCCTCTGCTCAACCTTCACCCTCATCTGGCGGGCAAACGCAGGCACGGGAACCCAGCGCTGGATATTCTTCTCGAAGCCCTTGCTCTCGCTTTCCTGTCTCTCGCCAAGCTCAACGAGCGAGCGCGAATGGCTCACGCGTGTTGTGCTGCGCAGGATTACGGGCGTTTTGTATTTCTCCGATACCTCAATCGCCAGCTTTACGAAGTCCTTCGCCTCCTGGCTGTCGGACGGCTCGAACACGGGAATCCGTGCGAATTTCGCATAGTTGCGCGTGTCCTGCTCGTTCTGGGAGGAGTGCATGCCAGGGTCATCGGCAACGCATATCACCATACCGCCTTCAATGCCGATATAGGCCAGCGTCATCAATGGATCCGCCGCAACGTTCAACCCTACGTGCTTCATTGTTACCAGGCTGCGCGTACCGCCGATGGCCGCCGCCGCCGCTACCTCAAACGCCACCTTCTCATTAGGCGACCATTCGAGATACATTTCATCTTTGTAGCCGGAGGCGTTTTCCAGTATCTCCGTGGAGGGAGTGCCGGGATAGCCCACAGCAACCTTCACGCCCGCTTCATACGCGCCGCGCGCGATGGCTGCGTTACCGCTTAAAAGTTCTGCCAAGGTTGTCTCCTTTTCAGTAATTGATTAAAATATCACAGCCAATAATGATAACGATTTTGCCAAATTTGAAAACTGTATTTTTCTCTTATCGCGGATTTGGCTCTCAGGAAACGCTTTTTATCCCGCCCGCTGATACAGCCCGCCGAGGCTCCCGCGCAACGTAGGGAAATCAGGCACTGAGTGCAAGGCGTTTGTTTGAATCTTGAATCTGCTTTCTTTGTATATCTTTATAAACCGCCGAGCTCGCAGAGGCGCTGAGAAAATACTTTGAAACAAATGCCGTTATGTTATAATCCGACTTAATGAAATCAGCGTTTGAAACATTTATGTTTTACGAAACAGATCCGAACAGTATCGTTGAACAATATACTTACGATGCTTACGGCAATGTGAGCATAGACGACACCGACAACTGGTACAACGGCAACCAGTACATGTTTACCGGCCGCCGCTATGATGAAGAAAGCGGGCTCTACTACTACCGCGCGAGGATGTACAACCCCGAACTCGGCGTTTTCCAGTCTCAAGACCCCCTCGGCTATATAGACTCAATGAACCTCTACGCCTATTGCGCGAATAATCCGCTGAACTACACCGACCCGTGGGGGCTCTGGACGGTAAATTTGACAGGTGGTTTAGGTATGGCTGGCGGCATCAGCCTTGGTTATAATTCAGGGAAGTGGAGTTTGGGGTTCAGCCTGGGAATAGGCTGGGGCGGGGGTGTAGAAATTGATTTGGGCG
>JBFWMM010000056.1:0-12353 GCA_050251615.1 Phycisphaerae bacterium | reverse complement strand
CTACGGAACCGAAGGTTAGGGGTTCGAATCCTCTCTGGCGTACTTCTAAAAACCCTGTTTATGACGCTTACAACGCTGATTGTAACGCCATGAGCAGGTTTTTTTATTTAATCAGACCAAACCGCAGGGGTGCGGTTCAAGGGGCATTCAGCAGATCGGCGCGGTAGCGTTTACGATGCGAGGTATTCCTCGATGGCTTCGGAGATTGTCTGCCAGGTCCAGGCGCGTTTTTCATCGTCCATTTCAAGCAGGGTGATGCGGAAGCCTGCGCGTTTGCAGCAGAAGCCTGTCAGCGGGACAACACAGATGCCCTTCGCCGCGAGCAAATAATAGACGAAGCGCTTATCCGGTGCGACATTCTGCACCTTGTCCTCGATAAATCTGCGCACCTTCGGGTCTTTGATTTCGAGCTTCTGCCGGTCGTTGAGCAGGCTCTCTTCAAACAGCACAGACATATAGAACGCGCCGTGCGGCACATTCACTTTGAGCCCTTCAACCTTGCTGAAGAACTCGTACGCCTCGTTCGCGCGGGCCTCGAAGAGCCGTTTGCGGTGTTCGAGATGTTCGAGGTAGCGAGGGTCTCCGATGATTTTCGGGATTGAGTATTGCGGCAGGCTTGTCGAGCAGACTTCCAACCGCTTTGCGTTGACAAGGCTCGCCACGTATTTCTTGAATATCGGGAATTTGTCCTGATTGAACACCTCCACCCAGCCGCAGCGCGCGCCGGGCCAGGGGTATTCTTTGCTTATGCCGCGCAGGGCCATCCCGGGCACATTATCTATCACCTCGCTGAGGTGGCAGGTTGTAGCACCGTTATAGACGATATGCGCGTAGATCTCGTCGCAGATGACGAACACCTGATACTTTTTGGCAATCGCAACAATTTTTTCAAGCACTTCCTTCGGATACACCGCACCGGTGGGGTTGTCGGGGTTTATAATAAGGATGCCTGCGATTGAGTCGTTATAGTGCACCTTATTCTCGATGTCCTCAAGGTCGGGCATCCAGCCGTTATCGGGATTGAGCTGGTATGTGAGATGCTCATAGCCTGAATGCGCCGCCTCCGCGGAGGAGTGTGTGGAGTATGCAGGCGAAGGCCCAAGCACTCTCGCCTCGCGCTTGAGGAAGCCGAACACCTTCGCAACCGCGTCGCCGAGGCCGTTGAAGAACACAATATCATCCGCGGACACCTGACAGCCGCCGCGTTTATTCACCTGACCGGCGAGGAACTGGCGCGCCTCAAGCAGGCCTTGCGTGTCTGTGTAGCCGTAGGTGATGTCGTCGTGCATGAGGTCGGTGATGGTTTCTTTGATCCATTCTGGCACTTTCTCACCCTTCTGGATCGGATCGCCGATGTTTTCCCATGTTATATTGACACCCATATCCCTCAGCCTGTGCGCAACGGTAACGATCTCACGGATCTCATAGGTGAGCTGGCCGGCGCCTTCATGAACGATATTGCGTCTCAATGTATCTTTCCTTTATGATAGTGTCAACAGTACCCGCTTCCACGCCTCCCCTGCAGGCTCACGAGCCGGCCTCATATCATAATCAGTGTGAGTAAATTATCAACACTAATGAGATTTACGCGCCGAAATTGAAAGTTATATCCGCCGGCGTTTTTTAACATGGCCTGCACCGTTGGCGATTTTCGCGGGTTCATCATTACGGATTGATATAAAGAGCCGCGCGAGCATCGCAAGAGACGCAGAATCTCGCGTCTCTTGCGGATTACGAACACATATAATCAGTGGCATCGGTTTTACTTTTCCGGCAAAAAAGTTTCGTTTACTTCTCGTACGAGGGGTACGTCATGCCGCACTCAGCGAATGAGCTCACCTCCAACTTGCCGCTGAAGAACGCCTTTTTCGCCTTGAACGGCCTGAGGCAGAATGAATACGAATACTCATTGCCCTTGCCTGGAATCGTGTATTCGGGGTGCGTGCGAGCGCCCCAGCTGTCATCGCCGCCCACGCCCATCTGCTTATAATCGATATTGAGCGTGATGAAGCCGGCGTTCTGGAGGTCTGTCGGGTGTTCGGCGTTCATCAGGTTATCCATCGTGTAGCGCCATGCGCTTGTCTCAATCAGCGGCACGCCCACGATCATCAGCCCGCGTCCGTCTTTGTTTGTGAGGGCGGCCCAGCGCACATCTGTTTTGTTGCCGTTCTCCTGCGGGCGCACATACTCATGCTCGGGCGCCATCACGTTTTCGGTGTAGGTACCGAGAGCCATGCCGGTTTTTCTGTCCCAGTAGCTTTCCTGCGGGCCGCGGCCGTACCAGGTGAAGTGGCAGAGGTCGCTGTTAATCTGCGTCTGCATGCCAATTCTGGGCACGTTAGGCGATTCTTCGCCTGTGCGCAGGGTGTTTTCCACGAGCACATCGCCGTTTGCATAGACGGTGTATTCGGTGCTGAGGGCGCCGGTGTCGCCGGCGAGCCTGCGGAACGTGGAAATGCGTATCGTCTTCTCGCTCTGCTTGCGGTACATAAAGCGCACGCGGCCTTCTGCCTGCGGGGCATCTTTCCAGACGCCAAGCCTGCTCGGCATTTTGCTTCCGCCATCGTTGCAGCCGCCGTCGTTATCTGTCGGGGCGCGCCAGAAGTTTGGTGCGAGGGCTCCTTTTATGGCTTCGATACCATCTGCGATATAGGAGTCGAGAGCTCCTGTTTTCTTGTCGAATCCGACGCTGAAGTTCTTGCCGGAGATTGTGAGGCTGCCCTCATCTTCAGCCACTTTCATTGCGAGCTTGTCGCTTATCTTCGCTGTGGGGTTGTCCGCGGGCTGGAGGTTGAATTGGTCCCAGGCCTGAATAAAGCCCTTCTTCGCCCAGCTCTTATCCTTTTTGAGCACAAAATTAATGCGCACGTTGTACTCGCGTTCGGGTCTCAGCGCGACCTTCTCCACCGGCAGGTCTATCTCGGCTTCCTGTTGAGGGGCGAGATAGAAGTCTGTCAGCTCGCCTTTCGCAATGACGATTCCGTTCTCGGCCACTTCATACTCAAGCGTGAAGAGGTCGGCAAGGTCAGTGAAGTAGTATTTATTGCGCACGGTAAAGATGCCTTGATTTGCGTTCTTCGCCTCAACCTTAACATTCTGGTACACCTTCTTCACTTCATACAGGTGCGGGTTGGGTTTTCTGTCCGGCTGGACAAGTCCGTTGCAACAGAAGTTCCGGTCGTTGGGGAAGTCGCCGAAGTCTCCGCCATACGCCCAGTATGCGCGGCCGTCTTCGGTCTCTTTGTAGATTCCCTGATCGACCCAGTCCCAGATTGAGCCGCCCTGAAGCGCGTCGTAGGCCTCGATGGCGTCCCAGTAGTCCTGCATATTGCCCACGCTGTTACCCATTGCGTGCTCATATTCGCAGAGGATGAGCGGGCGGTCGCTGTTTTTCTTCGCATATTCGACGATCTGATTGATTCGTGCATACATAGGACATACGATATCGGTATGCTGTTTTCTGCCGGCCTGTTCGTACTGAACGAGGCGGGAATCGTCGCGGGATTTGATCCATGCGCCGGTGGCCTCGAAGTTTACGCCGTCGCCGGCTTCGTTGCCCAGAGACCAAACGATAACGCAGGGGTGGTTCTTATCGCGCTCAACCATACGCTTCGTGCGGTCGAGGTGCGCGGGGCCCCAGCTCGGGTCTTTTGCGAGGCTGTCGCGGCCGTAGCCCATGCCGTGCGATTCTATGTTCGCCTCATCGATCACATACAAGCCGTACTCGTCGCACAGCTCATACCAGCGGGTTGCGTTGGGGTAATGGCTCGTGCGAACGGTGTTGATGTTGAATTGCTTCATCAGCTCGATGTCGAGGCGCATCAATTCTTCGCTGACGGCGTGGCCGGTGAACGGGTCGTGCTCGTGGCGGTTGACGCCTTTAACATAGATTGGTTGGCCGTTTACGCAGAGACGGCCGTTTTTCAGCTCAACCGTCCGGAAGCCTACATTACAGCTCACCGCGCTTATGCCGATGCCGTTTTCATCCTGCAGCTCGACAACGAGCTTGTAGAGGTTGGGCGTTTCGGCGGTCCACTGCTTTGCATCAGGCAGGACTGCATTCCAGCTGAATGTGCTTGTCTTGCCGCTGCCTGCGAGGCCTGCGGGGCAGAGCGTGTCTGACCAGACGGAGTTGCCGTTTTCATCGAGAAGCATCGGGTAGAGGGTTATTTTCTTATCCGCGTCGGTTAGGTTGGCAACATCCACGGTAAGATTGAGGATGCCGTTTTTATATTCCTCATCGAGAGATGCCTTTGCCCAAAAATCGGCGATGCAGAGCTTCGGGCGCGCATACATTGTTACATCGCGGAATATGCCGCTGAGGCGCCAGAAGTCCTGGTCCTCGAGGTATGAGCCGTCGCAGTAGCGGTAAACCTCGGCGCTGATGGTGTTTTCTCCCCCTCGAAGAGCGCTTGTAATGTCAAACTCTGCGGGTGTGCGGCTGCCCTGGCTATAACCGATTTTCTGCCCGTTGACCCAGAGATAGAACGCGGAGTCAACGCCGTCAAAGCGCACGATTACATCCTTTCCTTCCCAGCCCTCGGGCACGGTGAATGTGCGGCGGTACGAGCCGACGGGGTTTCTCGCATCGTAGTTTGTGTAGCGCTTGTCCGGCTCTCCCATCACAAACGGCGGGTCTTTCTTGAACGGATAGGTTATGTTGGAATAGAGGGCAGTGCCGTAGCCTTCGAGTTGCCAGTTCGAGGGAACTTTAATATCGTCCCAGCCGCTCACATCGAAGCTGTCGCTGTAGAAATCGTCGGGTCTTTTATCCGGCTCGGGCGCCCATTTGAATTTCCATAGCCCGTTCAAGCTCTTTTCGTTCGATGAGGACACATCCAGCCTCGCTTGAAAGCGATTTGTGTATATGCCGGTTGTCGCGTGCGGGGCGAGCTTATTGATTCCGAAAACAGCCTGATTCTGCCAGTCTTCGGCCGCGATTGCGGCTGTTATCAGCGCCAAAGCGATAAGTAAGATACGTTTCATTGTCATAACCTCATTCTAACTTATTGAAAATGTCGGCCGCTCATCACAAGGCAAAGCGGCAATCTGTCATAGTACAATCTCTTTCGCGCGGAGAATCTGTCTGATTCAGTCCGCTATAAATCTCTCAAGCATCGGCGCAAGGCAACGGACGGCGTTAGCGCGATGTGATATTTTGTTTTTTTCCTCCTTGCAGAGCTCCGCGGCAGTCTTGCCGAGGCTCGGGATGAGGAAGATGGGGTCGTAGCCGAAGCCGTTTTCGCCGCGCTTCTCTTTGATGATCTCGCCGTAGAGATAGCCCTCGGCGCTCAAAACCACCTTCTCAGGGGTTGCGATTGCCAGCGAGCATACGAATCTTGCGCCGCGTGCCTCGGCAGGTACGCCTTCAAGCAGGCAGAGCACCTTGGCGATGTTTTCCTGGTCGATAAGGCTTTTCGGGCAGCTGTGGTCTTTGTGGGCTCCGGAGAAACGGGCGCTGTTTATCCCCGGCTCACCGCCTAAGGCCTCTATCTCAAGCCCGCTGTCATCGGCAAGGGTGAGCATATTGGTCAGGCGGGCGTAGCCGAGCGCCTTTATAGCTGCGTTTTCGGCGAAAGTACTGCCGTTTTCCTCGACCTCTTCAAGGCCGTCAAATTCCACGAGGCTGTGCCAGGTGATGTCGAACCCTGCCAGAAGCAGCTCGAAATCGCGCACCTTCCCCGCGTTAGTCGTCGCTACGAGTATATCCATCTTCTCTTCCTTCATATTGGAGTATTTCGAGGTCTGTAAGCGGCCCGGAGGCAAGGATTTTCGCGAAGTGTTCAGGCTCGTTGAACGATTTTGCGTCCTTACCGCAGTGCTTTGCGAGCATCTTGATTGCCGCCGTGAATTTCTTTTCGGGAGCCGCGGCGATATGGCGCACGGGCGAAATCCCTTCTGCAAACGAGACCTGATACGCGCAGAGCGTCATATTCTCGACAAGCGGCCTCTCCTGGTCGCCGAACTTTGCCCTGCGGTACTTGCGCTTGAATTCGGAGAGATATATCGGCCTCTCGCTCGCGTATATCGGGTCTATGGCCAGCGGCATACCCTTATGGGCAAGGTGGATGCGCAGCTGGTGGGTACGGTCTGTCATGGGGCGCACGGCGAGGAGTGAGAAATGGCCGAAATCGGCGAGCCTCTGCCAGTATGTCAGCGATTGATTGCCCTTGCGCGGGTCAATCTGCATCCTTCCCTGCTCCTTGCCCTTGCCGATCGGCATCTTTATGCGCCCGCTTTCGGTCGGGATAAACCCGCTCACAAGCGCCAGATACACTACGCTTGAAGTATTCTGCGTGATGCTTTCGGCATAAGCGCGGTGGAACAGGTCTGTCTTTGAGACAACGATAATCCCGGGCGTAAGCTTGTCGAGCCTCAGAGCGGCCTTGAGCTCTGTGCCGGCCTCTATGCGGCGGCTGAGCAGCTCAATCATACTCGCCGAGCCGTCGCGTTCTTTTGTGAGGCTGATTCCCGCCGGCTTATTGACCGCGACAAAATCATCGCACTCATACACAATATCTATCGGGGGCTGTTTTTTGCTCATTTTACTCAATATCCGTTCTGCCGAGGATTGCGTCAACGAGTATCGAGCTGTTGGAAAACTCAATACTGCTTCCGGAGGGCAGGCCTCGGGCAAGTCTGGTGATTTTTATGTTTGTTCCTCGCAGGAGGCTCGCGATATACAGGCTGGTCGCATCGCCTTCTACAGTCGGGTTGGTGCCCATGACAATCTCCCTGATGCCCCCCGCCCTCACGCGTCCGATGAGTTCTTTTATCGTGAGGTCTTCGGGTTCCGTGCCCTCAAGCGGCGCGATATGGCCGCCAAGTACGTGATATGTCCAGTTGCAAAGCCCCGTCTTTTCGAGGATAATGACATCCTTCGGTTGCTCAACCACACAAACAATGCCCTTATCGCGGCGCTGGCTGGCGCAGATGGCGCAAATATCCTCCTCGGAGAAGTTGCAGCAGATAGCGCAGCGCTTGATTTTTGTCTTTACGTTTATGATTGCGTCGGCGAGCTTGAGCGCTTCGGCGGCATCGGTTTTCAGGATATGAAACGCGAGACGTTCCGCCGTAACATTACCTATTCCAGGCAGGGAGGCGAATGCCTTTATCAGCTCGTTTATCGTGCTTGTGTAAGCTGCGTTTTTGTTCTCGTGGCTCAAAATATGCCCTTATTCCAAAAAGGTTTACTGTGCCCTCGGATGCACGCTTATTACCTGCGCTTTGAACGCGCTTATTACCTCCTGCACGCCATCGGCCTGCAGGAGCTCATCGTGCTGGCGACTGCTCGCCTTGGCGCCTTTCGCCCTGGCAACCTGCACCGAGGAATCGGTATGCACGCGCACGATAACCGCCTTGCCCAACACCTCCGAGAAGGCCGCGTTTACCAGATCCGCCTTCTGATTCATATCTCCGGTGATAATGTGAGACTTGGAGGCGATTTCAAGAACGTTGCCATCGAATTTGAGCGGTGCGCAGTCCGACAGCGGCCATTTCAAGAGCGGCTGCGCCGCACCGACCTGCGCGGTTATCTCGCCCCACCTGGCAAAGAGTTCGTCCGTATCGGCGCAGGAGATTTGACGCACCTGCACATGGGGAGCCTGCTCCCTTCGCGGAGAGTGAGCGGGGCCGCCGGCAGCTCGCGGCCGCGGCGATGTCAGGCGTGGTTCAGCGTTTTTTTTTACGCCGCCGCCGGCAAGCGCCTGCGCTATGGACTGGATATTGATGAAATGCTCGCTGAGGGCAAGCCGTATGAGCGCCGCTTCGAGCAGGGCGCGGGGGTTGTCGCTTCGCTTGACAGAATCGCGCATCTTTTCGAGCGTGGTAACGGCATAGACAAGCGAGGCAATATCAAACTGCCGCACAATCTCCGCCGTCTGCTCGCGCTGGCGAGCCGTCTGCACGATGAGCGCGTTGTCCACGCCCGCGGCGGCGGCTATCATAAGGTCGCGCATGTAGTCAACGAGCGAATCGATTATCTGGCCCGGGCTCATGCCGCGCGTGAGCAGGGCGTCCGCGGTGGCAAGTACGCCGGCCGCATCGCTTGCGGCTATCTGAGATGTCATCTCCACAATCTGCCCCATCCCTGGCTCGCCGAGCGCCTCTTCGAGCACTTCCAGCGTGAGGGGGTTTGCGCCTGTGCTGAGGAGCTGGTCGAGCAGGCTCAGCGCATCACGCATCGAGCCGTTTGCAAGGCGCGAAACGGCCATGGCGAAGTCGTCGTCGCAGGAGACTTTCTCCATCGCCAGCACGCTTTTAACCTGCTTCGCGATTGTGAGCGGGTCTATGGAGCGGAAGTCAAACCGCTGGCACCTGGACTGGATTGTCGGCAGGACCTTATTCGGCTCGGTTGTGGCAAAGATAAACTTCACATGCGCCGGCGGCTCTTCGAGGATCTTGAGCAACGCGTTGAACGCGCCTGTGCTCAGCATGTGGATTTCGTCGATGATGTAGATTTTGAAGCGGCTGCGCGCGGGGCGGAACATTGCGTTCTGGCGGAGGTCGCGGATGTTGTCCACGCCGTTGTTGCTCGCTCCGTCGATCTCAATGACGTCGATGTCGTCGCCGGTGTTGATGGAAAGGCAGCTCTCGCACTCGCAACAGGGGTCGGTTGTGGGGGCTGCCGCGCGCAGGCAGTTCAGCGCCTTGGCCAGAATGCGCGCCATCGTCGTCTTGCCGACGCCCCTCGTCCCGCAGAACAGATACGCATGCGCCACGCGGTCGCTTGTGATTGCGTTCCTGAGCGTGCGGGCGATCGCATCCTGCCCCGCAACGTCCTCAAAACGCTGCGACCTGTAACGTCTCGCTAATACTGTGTATGCCATTGTTTCTCTCTGCCTGTAATTACGTTGCCGCTTACGGACATTATATTACATTCGACCGATTTAACAACCGAGACTTGCCGCGCTTTCGCCTGCACGCGGCACATCCCGCCAACCGGCGCGCAAACAAATTGTTACATCAGGGCGCTTGATGTTCAATGGCAACGATTATCTCTGATTCGCTTGAATGCGCCCGCTCTTCAACGCCCCTGAAAAACTCCGGCGTGAGCCGCGACTGCAGGTCTGTTATTGTATCCCTGAAATCAGGCACCTTATCCTCATTGTCCAGCGAAATGCTCACAAGCCTGCGAAGCGTTCGCTGAGTCAGGCAGCCGTAAACCTCAATGCATTTGAGCAGATTCTCAAAAAACTCTTTCTCTTTTTTGTCGAAGTGCCCGCCGAACACTTGCAGAGCCGCACGCAGATTATTCATCGCTTTCTGCTCCAATGATTGCGGGCCGTATCTCGGCTTGCTGTACTGCTCTTTTTTCAACTCCTTATAGACAGGCCAGAAACGCTCCGACAGCTCCAAACCGTCTTCTTCAGGCTCGCACTTAATCAAAGGATGCGCCTCCTCAAAAGAAAGCACCTTTCTTCCGGTAACATTTTCCCCGCTCACATCCGCCAACTGTATAAACAGCGCAAGCGCCTTTCTGCGCGCCATAATCAGGCGGTTTTCATCAGCGCTCCGCGCGCATTTCACCTTGCTCGGCAGCTTTTCTGCCCTTGCGACAATCTCCGGATACTTCTCTTTCAGCTCTTCATATTCCATGCGCATCTTCGTGAAGAAGCTTTCCTCTTCCATCTCGTCAGGGTTGGCGTTTATTCTGCTGTAAAGGACTGCGGCGCTGGGTTGCTCATCGGCGGAAAATATCTTGCAGTCTTCTCCGAGCGCGCTGTGAATCAGCATCATCTTGTTTTCGGCAATCTGCCTGCTGCGTACGTGGTCGGCGCCTCGCTCCGATGGGAAGCAGTTGTAGATGAGGAGCTTATCAAAGACCTTCTTCCCTATTCTGTTGATACGGCCCACCCTCTGTATAACGCGCGTCGGGTTCCAGGGGATATCGTAGTTGATTATAGTACCGGCGCGGTTGAGGTTGAAACCCTCGCTGAATTTATCGCTCGCAAGCAGAATCTTCACTTCATCAGATGGATTTGCATCCGATGCATCAAACTCATGCAGAAGCTTTCTGAGCTTGTGCCGGCCAAGGCCCTCGCAAGCCACAAACATTTTTCCATCAAAATCACCGTTGAGCTTTGCTTCAAGGTGCCGTATTGTATCAACATACTCGGAGAACACGATTAACTTGCGCTCAGGATTATCTGCGAGAGAGCATTTTATCGTTTCAATCAGCATCTGCGCCTTCGGGTCGCTTTCCACAAGCTCCAGCTTGTCTATCTTGACAAGCAACTCCTTGAACAGCTCAAGGTCTTCATTGATGGATTCAAGGAAATTTTGCTTTCGATCAGTCTTCCAACCATTGAGATTATAGACAACATTCTTCTTGCTGTTGTCGTCGGCATCGAGGCCTTCAACAAAATCCTCAATCGCCTCATTAATCTCATCTTCGCTCTTGCTGAAAGTCCGGTCGAGCAGTTTTCTGTTCAGCACATACCTGCCCCCCGAACCGTCCACAAACTCAATCACTCTTTCATGCAACTTGATGAAATTCTCAACGCTCTGCCTGAACGCCCCGAAAGAGCTTTCAAACCGCTTTACAAGCATCCTGCGCATAAAATCGCAGAGGTTTTTCTGTTGCCAGAAATTGAAGTTGGAATCCTTACTCAAATCATAATCGACCTCTAAATCCTCCTGATAGAGATACGGCTGATAAAGCGCTCCCTTGAATGAGCCGCCCTCGCCGAAATCGTTCAATACCCCGTCATAAAACTTGCTCTGTTCCTCATTCAGCTTGTAGAACAGCTCGGCAGGGTCTGCGACATCCGAAAGCTCAAGCACCTCTCTTTTATATACAGGGTCTTTTTTGAGGTCGAGACGGTTGCGGCGTATTGTTACAGGCTCGATAGCTGTTCTTATCGCCGTTGCTATTCTTTTGCACTCATCATCAATTATTGCAGTGTTGTAAGAATGCTCAAACGGAAAATAATTTTTATGCAGATTCCGCGCCTTTTCACTCTTAGCCTGGTCGGAGGAGTTATAATTCTTGCGGATAAAGGAAAGCTTATTGAGGTCTTTCTCGTATTTACTGAACTGTGCATGGAGGTTGCCATCGAGCGTAATCTCCGAGAGCGCGGGAAGCGTAAAGAGCTTCAGCAGAGAGAGGATATCCGAAGGCGAATTATTGAACGGCGTGGCCGTGAGCAGGACAACCTTCCTCCCCTCGCAGATGGCGTTGAGGCAGTCGTAGCTGTCTGTGCTTTCGTTGCGGAAGCGGTGTGCCTCATCTACAATGACAAGGTCAATATCTGCGCCGAATTTGTTCATATACTCAAGCGCGTCATCAAGCTGACCGCATGAGCGCACCTCCCAGCTCGAAAGCCCGAACTGATTCAAATACATCTTCCAGCCGCTTTCGCCGTTTTTATCGCCCACAAGCCCGGGCGGCGCAATCACCATCCCCCGGCAATGGGAAGCAAGGGCGATCATGGAAGCCACAACGCTCTTTCCCAGCCCCACAACATCGGCGATTATCGCGCCGTTGTAGCGCTTGAGCATGCTGAGCGCCTGAGCAACGGCGTCTGTCTGGTAGCGGTAAACGCTGTAGCCGTTCTTCTCAAGCATATTTTCTATATCCGCTTTCACAGGCTCGAGGCTCTGGCTCTCCAGATACATCTTCAAAACCTTCACATACGCCTCAAACGGGCTCATCTGCGAGGCATGGTTGCCGCTTCTGACAACCTCCAGAATCCGAGTCTTTGTTGCAGGGTCTTCTGTAAGCTCGATGGCATTTTTCCAGAGATTGTCGAAATAATCTTCCGCTTCCTTCTGGCCGTAGTCGCCTATTTCCACGTTAAACTCTGCCTGAGTGTTCAGGCCCGCTTTTGTGAAATTGCTTGAGCCTGTGATAAAGTGGCTTTGCTTAATAGATGAAAGCTGCTCGTCAAACTTGAAGAAATACAGCTTCGCATGGTTGGGCTCTTTTGTTTTGCGGATTATGATATTGCCCTTTTCCACCATCTCAGCGAAAAAACCAAGCTGCTCGTGGAACTGCCGCGTATCAAGGCCATCGCTGTTGAGAGCAAGCCGGAGAGAGCCGATATAGTCATCGCGTCTCTGAGACAAATTGGCCTTTTTCTTGAGCCTGTCATGCTCGATTATGCCGAAGGCTGTGCTTCCCGCCTCCATACCCACAAGCACTTTAAGAGTGAAATCGGAGCGCCCTTTAAGGCCCTCGTAAATCTCCCTGAACCCGCTGAAATAGAAGAAACCTGTAAGAAATTTCAGCTCCTTGCTGTGCGCAACAAGATTGTTCAGCCGCGCCGACAAACCGAGCGTCCCTTTTTCATTGGTTATGAAATTACTCATTTTTCGCTTTCTCTCCTTGATATTCCGCCAACCGACGCGCA
>JBFWMM010000055.1:0-12649 GCA_050251615.1 Phycisphaerae bacterium | reverse complement strand
AACAGTTTGAACAGCCGCGCCCGCCGTAATTGAGCCGTTTTCGCCGGCAACAAACGTAACCTGATGCGTTATATGCTGCGCGTACTGCGCCGTAAGCACTCGATCTTCGCTAACGGCCTCGAACGAGCCGTCCCAGCCGTCAAATATCCAGCCGGCTTCGGGGGTTACAGTGGGCTCTGCCGCGTCAAGCCCCGCGTAAACGCGCTGAATGGGCTCGCCGCCGGTGATTGCACCCTTTTCGCCACCGATAAAGCGCACATTGAAAGTGGACAGTTCACTCGCGCTTGAGAACACGTAAGGCCCAAAAATATTACCGATTGTGTCGCTGTCCGAGAAGGTGATTGTCCCGCCGACGCCATAATACTTGCCCGTATCGCCATCGTACAAGACGAATGTCATATCCTCCTCGTAGCCGATCTCATTGAAGAGCGTGGACATAAACACCTTACCTGAGGGCCCCTGTATTACTTCATCGCCAACGCCGGAAATATCGCCGTTCGGTCTCCATGCCGAGAGTACGCTTCCTGAGCCTGTGCCAAGTTGCACTCCATCGGCAAATACCTGACAAACCAGAGTCATGCTGAAGGCCTGGCTCGTCGGGGCTGTCCAGCTCGGGGCAGCTGCGTTGAGAACGCTGTACAGCGCGGTAACAGTGATGTTCTCGCTGACATCCGTAAAATCGCTGTCCCAGCCGTAAAACTCATACTCTCCGATTGCCGTAATCTCAGGCGCGATTGCCGAGCCGCCCGCAACAACGCCCTGAACAGAGCTGCCCGAGGTGATTGTGCCGTGAGCGCCCGCGTCAAAGGTAACTGTGAATCCCGTTGCGTACTGCGCCGTTACCGTCAGGTTGCTTGTTACGCTGCTGAAATCAACATCCCAGCCGCTGAACATATATCCGCTCTCAGGGGTAACCGTGGGGGCGGTGGCCGCCCGGCCATACCCGACCTGCTGCTCGGTCTCTCCGGCGGTTATCTCGCCGTGAGCGCCGGCCATAAAGGTTACTGTATATATTATCGGATTGTATTGCGCCGTTACCGTCAAGTCATCCAGCACGTTCGCAAAGACGGTATCCCAGCCGCCGAATGCGTAGCCGGCTTCGGGATTGATTGTCGGGGCGGCCGCCGATGCGCCGTAATTAACTATCTGTTCGGCAACCCCCGCCACTATACTTCCATGCTCGCCTGCGTCAAACGTTACGGTAAACGTAATACGCTCATACAACGCCGTTATGGTAATATCTGAAGTAACATGGGTAAATGAGGAGTTCCACCCCGCAAACTCCCATCCGGTATCCGGAGTGATTGCCGGCGCGATGGCGTCGGTGCCGTAGTCAACGCTCTGTTCAGCATCGCCGGCGGTTATCTCGCCATGCTCGCCTGCGTTAAAGGTAACTGTGTAGAGCGCTCCATACTGCGCCGTTACCGTAATATCTCCCGTTACATTGACAAAGCTGGCGTCCCAGCCGGTGAATCGCCAGCCTGAATCTGCGTCAATCATCGGCGCAACCGCGGCTCTTCCATCGTCGATTGTTTGAACGGCATCGCCTTCAGCGATACTGCCATGCTCGCCTGCGCTGAACGTAACCGTATGCACGAGAACATACTGTGCGGTAAATGCCGCATCAGAGGTGATATGCTCTATCGATGCGTCCCAGCCGGTGAAGCGGTAGCCCGCATCCGGGGCAACCTCCGGCGCGGAAGCATCCTGCCCTTCGAACACCATCAAAGGCGTCTCGCCGGCAGTAAATTCACCAAGAGAGCCTGCATCAAACGTAACTGTGTGCGAAGGCGCCTCGGTTGTACCGGTGAAGTCGTATGGGGCATAGAAATACCCCAGCGGGGAACCTGCGGTGAAAGTGACCTGTTCGGTGATGTCGTGATATATCAGCGAACCTGCATCGTAAAGCCTCAGAGTAAAATCTGAGGCGAAAGACGACGAATAGAAAACGACACCCGAGAACAACCCCTGGTCATCACTGAGCTCAAGCTTGCCTGCAAGAGTGCCTTCCGGCGAGAATACCGCAATAATGCTACCGGTAGCATTGCCGAGCTGAGTTGAACCGTCAAACACGCGGCACACAACCGTCATCTGATTGACATCAACCACTGATGCCGGCCAGTTCGGCGCGGCGGTAGAGAGCGCGATATACTGCGCGGTTACAGTCAAATCGCTTGTTATCTCGCTGAAATCGCTGTCCCAGCCGGTGAAGTACCAGCCCGTTTCAATGTCAATCTCGGGCGCCGTTGCCGCAGAGCCGTAATCGATTGTCTGTACTGCGTTGCCGGAGGTTATTGAAGCATTCTCGCCTGCGTCAAATGTTACTTCGCTTGTGTTAATCTCATACTGCGCCGTTACCGTCAGGTCAACCGTAACATAGCTGAAATCAACGTCCCAGCTCGTAAAGTGCCAGCCTGTCTCAGGCACTAATTCCGGCGCGATGGCCGAATCGCCGTACTCAACGCTCTGTACGGTTTCCCCCGAAAGGCTGCCGTGAGCGCCTGCGTCAAATGTTACGGTGTGCGCTATGCCGGTATAGGTTGCCGTTATGGTAAGCTTGGAAGTAACGCTGCTGAAATCGCCGTCCCAGCCGGTAAATTCTACCCCCTCGTTCGGAGTAATCGTCGGTGCGACGGCCGCGGAACCGTATTCGACCTCCTGAACGGCCTCGCCCGCGGCTATCGCTCCTTCAGTCCCCGCGACAAATGTTACAGTAAAGGTGTCAAGCACATACTCCGCGTGGATGGTAATATCTTCCGTTACATGCGTAAAGTCTGCGTCCCAGCCGCTGAAATGGGCGCCTGTATTCTCCGTTATCGTTGGCGCGGCAGCGTCCTGGTCGTCATAGACCTGCTGAACCGCGTCTCCCGAGGTTACAGTCCCATGCTCGCCCGCGTCAAACGTTACCGTGTGAGTCGCCATCTCGGTAACGCCGCCGGTAAACTCATACGGGAAGAACATATTGCCCCAATCAACGCCGTCATTAAAGGTGATGGTGTTGTTGAGATCGTAATAAATGCCCGTACCCGCGTCGTACAGCTTCATTGAAAGATCGCTCATTGATGTCTGCTCGCAGAACATCAAACCTGTAAACAATCTCGGTACGCCGCCGCCGACATCGTAGCCATCGGTAGCGAGGAGCTTTGCGGCAAGCGCACCCTGCGGCGTCCAGACGGTAAGAATACTGCCTTCTGTCGTTGCCAACTGCTCACTGCCCTCATAAATCTGACAGTGGATATTCGCGGAATATTCCTGTATATCGACTTCTCCCCAGTTAGGCACTCCAAATGCCAGAACAGCCGGAAGAACCGACATAAACAGCATACTCTTTATACTCTTTATACTCTTTATACTCTTTATTTTAACAATCACACCTCTTGCACTACAGGAAGTATCGAAATCACCATAAACCTTTCTTATACCATACAGGGGCCTGATAGTCAAGCGTAAACACCTTGAAACGGAGCTTTTTTCACCAATATACCTTAGATTGAGCACAGTTCGGAGAACAGGCATATCAACACGTCGAATACAGGCTTGCAAGAGTCTCGCTTCGCGTTAGAATAAAGCGATTATGACAGCAAAAACTATTATCATCAGTCTCTTTCTCACCGGCACAATTCTCGCCGGCCGGTTTGATATAACCGCCCCCGCTTCACCGAGCGATGCTTCCTCCGCCGTAACACAGCTTAAAAAGGCCTTTAACAGTGCGGTAAACAGCACCGAACACATGCAGATAAACATGGGGGCCGGCGTTTACGACTTCTCCGGGATGCAAGTAGAAGGTGAGTATGTCTTTGAGCTTGAATCACGCCGCAACTTCACACTTGACGGCGCAGGTGCAAAAGTGATCCTCCCGCGCGGGAAGGGCTTCATCCGACTCTCCCAATGCATAAGGGCGGAGGTCTCGGGGCTTGAACTGCATCAGGCCGTTTTGCCGTTCACGCAGGGGGTCGTTGAAGAGGTTGATGCGGATTCTTTCTCCATTACGGCAACAATCGCGAGAGACTATCCCGATGCGCCCGCTTCGGGAGGCGTATGCGCGCTTCTCAAAAACGACTTATATACCCATAACTGGTTCGATGCGGAATCCGTCGAGCGGCTCGGCGAAGGCAAATTCCGCATTACCTGCCCGAAAAGCCAGCAGACAAAACTGCGCGTAATAGAAAAGGGCAGGGGGTTTGTGTTGTCCGGCCCCGGCGAACTCTCCGCGGACATTATCGCCGCGGAAAACTGCGAGAGGCTGCTCCTTCGCAATCTCTCGATAAGCTCGGCCGCAGGCGATGCCATTACCATACTCGGCTGCCGCGGCGCAGAGCTGGCGAGAGTAACCGTTGCGCCAAAATCGGGCACCCGCAACCTCGCCAGCGCCACCGGCCAGGCGCTCCGTATCACTGACACCGATAACCTCACCCTCACCAACTGCCATTTCGAGGGCTGCCTTGACAGCTCTCTGAGCATCTCTTCATCGGCACGCAAAGCTCGTAGGCTCGCACCCGATATGTTCGAGCTGCTTGCTACCAACCGCAAAGAGGGCATTATAGCGGCAAACGACCTCATCCAGCTCTTTGATCCGCAAAGAGCGAAGGTCGTTGATGAGGTTTTCGTAAGCGAGGTGATTCGCCCGAACGACAGTAAGCTTATCCTGAAACTGAAGCGCCCTGCCAACGACGCCGGCAACTACGACCGCGATGCGCTTGAAATTCTCTTTAAGCCGCTCGCTCAGGCCATAGTAACAAACTGTTCCTTTGCCAATCAGGTAAAAACGGGACTTATCCTGCGCTGCTCGGCGGAGGTTCGCCACTGTTCTTTCTGGCATCTCGCCGCGGGCCTGCAATCCTACAACTCCATCAAGAGCGCCGAAGGCCCCATACCCGCGGACATAGTCATCCGCAACAACAAGTTCAGCGAAATACTTTTCGCCCCGATAACCATAACCCGCCTCGCCGCTGGAAGCCTTGCACCGGCAGGAGAATTAGCAGGAGGTCCGGCAGGAGGTCCGGTTATCGTGGACAGCAACGAAATCAAAATGTTGTATAAAAACGCAATCAGCATATCAAATACAGCAAAGGCTGAGGTGCTGAGAAACGTTATATATAAACCACAGCGATACTCACAAAACTGCGAGCCCGTTATTACAAGCGATTGCGGCGATGTTACCCTCGTGCCCACGCGCAAAGGCTATTACGATATGGACCTTCTGCCGCAGTAGAAGGCACGATGCAAAAGGCACGCGAAGCCTTTTGCTTAACCGTGAAGCACGAAGTTAATACAACTCTGCCGATGGCCGGAGCGGCATTCCGCTCTCTTCTTTGCCCATTCTTTTCGTCATGTTTTTATTTTATCTCTGGGTTCTCTGCACCCCCAGCGGTTGCATACGAGAAGTTCACGCAATCAAAGCGCGAGCTTGCCGGCAGAAAACTCACTGCAAAAAACAAATTCTTCAAATTAATTATCTCCCTTTGAATCCGGTTAAAACACCATTACCCTGTTATCGTCCGCATTGCAACGCAACAACGTCTGGGCCGATCCTTCAAAATACGACTTTGCTCATAAAAAGCAAGCGTACTTTTATTTGGTTCATCACAGAAATTCGGCAATGTTATCTTGAAGCCGGCGCGGATAATTGTAAACTAACTTCACGCTAACAAATCGCTAATGTCAGGGCTTTATTATAGCAGCGTAAGATTTATTAACTGAGGTAAATACGATGAACGATGAAAAAATACTTGTGATCGAAGACGAAGCTGATGTTCGCGAGCTGCTTAAATTCAACCTTGAATCGAGAGGTTATGACGTGGAAACCTGCTCGGACGGCCGTATGGCTCTTGAGGCGGCAAGGCGTAACCACCCCGACTTAATCCTGCTCGATTTGATGCTGCCGGGCGTGGACGGGTTTACAATCTGCAAACGCATCAAAGGCGAGACGGACACCGCGTCAATCAAGGTGATTATGCTCACCGCCAGAGATGATGAGAACGACATCGTAAAGGGGCTTGAGCTCGGCGCCGATGACTACATCACCAAGCCGTTCAGCCCTAAAATACTCATGGCGCGCATAAACACCGTGCTGAGGCGTCCTGGCCGCACCACCGCCGCCGGAGACGACAGCGGCATCATCATCGCTCACGAAATCAACATCGACACAAAACGTTATATAGTAACCGTGGGCGAGGAAAACATCAAACTTACCAGTACTGAATTCCGCATGCTCACATTCCTTGCCGCCCGCCCGGGTTGGGTATTCACGCGCTATCAGATTGTGGATGCGGTTCACGGCGCGGATTACCCCGTAACCGACCGCTCGGTTGATGTGCAGATTGTGGGGCTGAGAAAGAAGCTCGGCGATGCGGGAAAGTACATCGAAACAGTCCGCGGCGTCGGCTACCGCTTCACCGAATAAGCACAAAGGCAAGCAAATGGCAAAAAACAGCATATTCCGGAATATTTTCCGGACAAGCGTATTCGGCGTGTTCCTCTCGCTTCTCGTCTTCTTTTTATTTGCGGACAGGATTTCCGACGGATTCGCTCTCGAGCAGAGCAAGACGAGCCTCAAAAGGATAACCTCACTGGCCGCTGAGATGTTCACCGAAAAACTCGACACCATCGACTATGACCACATAGACCGGTTATTACGCCGCCTCGACAAGCAGTCTGCCACGCGCTTCACCATCATAAATGATCAGGGAAAGGTACTCGCAGACAGCCGCGAATCGGCCGCAGCAATGGGAAGCCACTTCGACCGCCAGGAGTTTCAGGACGCACTCAAATACGGCAGTGGGCAATCGGTCAGGTACAGCAAAACGCTGCATGACGAGCTGGTTTATTCGGCGCAGGCCATTCAAACCGCATCCGGCGAGACAATCGTTATACGCTGCGCCTTTCCGCTGGCGCGGCTGAAGGCGAACAACCAAAAGGTCTTCATGGACCTGCTGAAAGTCGCCACGATAACGCTTATCATTACAGCAGGCGCCTCCGCCCTGCTCGCGAGGAATACTATCCGCCCGCTCAGAGAGCTGCGCGACGGCGCGGAAAGGTTTGCCCGCGGCGACCTCGCCCACAAATTGCCCGTATCTGACACATACGAAATAGGCGCGCTCAGCAGAAGCATGAACTATATGGCCGCAGAGCTTGAAAAGCAAATCTCCCGCATCTCCGTGCAGCAGCACCGCCAGGAGACCATACTCTCAAGCATGTCCGAAGCGGTGATTGCTGTGGACTCCGAGCTCAATGTGATTCTGGCCAACAGCGCCGCACGGGAACTCTTCGATATCCACGATGACTACATCGGAAAGCACTGCGCGAGAATCGTACGCAATACGCAGATCGAACAGGCAATCGAATACACCGCCGAAAAGGGCAGCTGCGAAAAAGACGTAACCATTCTGCGCAACGGCCTCGAACACACACTCAGACTCTACGGCACAGACCTCAAATCCGACAATGGCTCAGCGGCCGGCTCGCTCCTCGTGCTCAACGACATTACCGAGATCAGACGCCTCGAAAATATCAGGCGCGATTTCGTGGCAAACGTATCACACGAGCTCAAAACGCCCGTAACCAGCATAAAGGGTTTCGCGGAGCTGCTTGAGGAGGGTGCGCTTGATGACCCTGAAAACGCGAAGAAATTTATCGGCATCATCGTCCGCCAGACGGCACGACTCGAAGCGATAATAACCGACCTGCTCGCGCTCTCCCGTCTCGACCAGCAGGGTGCGCAACTGCGAATCGGCATCGAGATGAGCGATATTGCAGAGATCGTCTCCGGCAGCATACAGCTCTGCGCCCATAAGGCAGCGAGCAAAGGGATAGAGCTGGAAACGGCTCTTGAAAGCGCTATAGCTCCGGTAAACCCGAATCTCTTCGAGCAGGCGATAACAAATCTGATAGATAACGCCATAAAGTACAGCGAGCAGGGAAGCAAGGTTGTTGTGAGCATGAAACAAACGGGCAGCGAGGTACTCGTGAGCGTGAAAGACCACGGCTGTGGCATCCCTCAAAGCGAACAGACGCGAATTTTTGAACGCTTCTACCGCGTGGATAAGGGCAGAAGCCGCGACATGGGCGGCACAGGCCTCGGGCTCTCAATCGTTAAGCATATCATAGGCACGGTCCACGGCGGGAAAATTACGCTCGAAAGCAAGACGGGCGCCGGCAGCACGTTCACGCTGCACATGCCGAAGGTTTCACCGTTTTTTTAGGATTGCTTGCCTTCTCTTGCGATTGATAAAAATGCAACCGCGGGATTTGTGGTTTAATCGTGAGGCACGCGAAGATTTTTAACTCAGGCAAGCATATGGCTGTATTGCGTTCTTTTGCGAAAATCAAAAGCCGAGGGAGCGGAGTTTATCCATCGTGAGGCTGCCGGGGGAGCCGTCTGCGCCCAGCATCACCTCAAGCTGCCTTCTTATCGCTTTCACCAGCACATCCGCCTCTATGTTGACGAGCGTTCCGGGCTTTGCCAGATGCAGGTTTGTGCGCGCGTATGTCTCCGGTATCACGGCCACACTGAACTCCTCGCCGCCAAGCGAAGCTATCGTAAGGCTGATCCCATCCACACAAACCGAGCCCTTCGGCACCATCAGCCCTGTTGTACTTTTATCCGCGGAGAAGGTTATCTCGTAGAAGTTGCCCTGTTTGCGGGCCGATTTGAGACGCCCGACGCTGTCCACATGCCCCTGCACGATATGTCCTCCGAATCGGCCGCCCGCGCTCATTGCAAGCTCCAGATTCACCGAGTCTGCCGGCCTGAGCCCTGCTGCCGTTGATACGCGCAGCGTCTCGGCGCTCACATCGAAATCGCAGAGAGAATTGCTTACGGAAATTGCCGTGAGGCAGCAGCCGTTAACCGCGACGCTATCGCCAAGGTTTATCTGCGCCGCGAGCGGGCCCGCATCAATCGTGAACACAGCTCCGCCGGCCGAGCGCCGCAAAGCGGCAATCTTGCCGACATACTGAATGAGTCCGGTAAACATAATGTAAACACCTGCAAAATGATTCGTGTAAAAAGCCGCACTTCTCCCGTGCGGGAGAGGGCATTATACGCTAAACAGGCAAAAAAATAAAGCCGAAGGTTTATAGATTGCCCTCGGCTATATTTTGTGTTTCGGTAAATATCCGGCTCTCTCAGTCCTGCATCCACTTGCGCGAGTCAAGCTCATAGGCGAGAATCTCATCTTCTGTGAAGTAGAGCGGGATTTCATAAGCGGCGGATTCCGGGCTGTCCGAGCCGTGCACAAGGTTGCAGGCGCGGGTGTATGCGTAATCGCCGCGAATTGAACCGGGGGTTGCCTCGACTGCGCTCGTTGCGCCGATTATGTTTCGGCCTATCGCGATAGCCTCTTCGCCTTCCCACACCATCGCCAGAACCGGCGCTGATGAGATGTATTTGCATACTGCGTCGAAGAAGGGCTTTTCGGCATGCACTGCATAATGTTTTTCGGCGGTTTCGCGCGAAATTTGAATAAATTTAGCTGCGACAAGCTTGAGCCCTTTACGCTCAAAACGGGCAATAACTTCTCCGGTAAGCGCGCGCTGAACGGCATCCGGCTTGGCAATAATCAGAGTCTTTTCAATCATCTGGCTCTCTCGAAATCGGGTTCCTAAATACTATTTGAAGGCCGAAGCCTCCGTAACCATTCAGTGATTTAATTATGCTGACAGTGAACATTATTGCAACATTAAAAACGAATTATTGCAATAAAGACGAACAACAACTCGCTTTCTACCAATTTGCTCGATTGCCGGAAGTGCTCAGGCCGGTCAAGCCGGAACCGGTGTAAAAAATGCAATCGCAGAGAGCTTGTGGAGAATTTTGAATTGCATCGCATTCGTGTTTTTCGCAAGCTGAAAAGGCAGAAAAGGCAAAAGGCAGGCGATGCCTCGGCTTATCGCTATCTGCCCATTAGCGCAGATCTGTGATTAGAAAAAAGGATTTGCCGAGCTTGACACAGCGGCGGTTTCGTTTAGATTGATGGGAGAGGAATTTTAACAACTCCATGCAAAGGACAAAAAAATGAGTAAACTTGCGGCAGGCGACAAAGCGCCAAATTTTGAGCTTATCGATCAGGACGGCAATACCGTAAAACTGGCGGACTTCAAAGGCAGAAAGCTACTGGTCTTCTTCTATCCCAAAGCAAGCACGCCAGGTTGCACAGCGCAGGCTTGCAGCGTGAGCGAGGCGAAGGAGGATTTTGCGGCAGCCAATGTGGATGCGGTCGGCATAAGCCCTGATGAGCCGGATAAACAGAAGAAATTCGACGAAAAAAACGAATTGGGCTACCCCCTGCTCTCAGACGTTGACCATGCGATTGCAGAGGCCTTCGGCGTGTGGGGCGAGAAAAGCCTCTACGGCAGGAAGTATATGGGCATTATACGCTCTTCGTTCCTCATCGACGAAAACGGCCTCATCGAGCAGGCCTGGTATAAGGTGAGCCCGGCGGATACCGTGCCAAACGCATTCAAGGCGCTGAAATAAAAGCGGGCAAAGCGCAACCGGCCACGATAGCGCATAAAGCAACAGCTCTTTTTATTCTTTGTCTTCCAAACTGTATGCGTTCAGTTTTTGAGGTACTTTTTCAGCTTCGGCTCGGCATCGCCAAGCTCTTGCATAATGAGCTTAAGCATGGCTCTGGCGCCGGTTTCATTGAAATGCGTACGGTCGCTCGGGGAGTTTGCCATCTTCATCGCGGCCTCCTCGCCGAGGCGCAGAATCAAATCTCCGCTCATTTTATGCAGGTCAACGAGTCCTGCGCCCTTTTCTTCAGCCACAATCTTCATTGCATCTGCGTAAGGCTTCAGGTTGTCGTCAAGCGAGCCGTCCTCGAAGTATGTGCGGCGGTGCATAGGCGTTATTAAAACGGGCACCGCACCGATATTGCGGCACTGGTCGATATACTTGCGCAAGTTGTCGCGGTAGTTGGTATAAGCGTCTGTGGCCTCGCGGTTTGCGGGGTTATGCGAATCGTTATGCCCAAACTGTATCAGGACAAACGCGGGCTTCTCATCAAGCACCCTATCCCAAAAGCCATCCATCACGAATGTGCTTGTGCTCCGACCGCTTCTGGCCTCGTTTATCACAACAACATCGCTGTTGAAGTATTCCTGCAGGTAATGCCCCCAGCCCCTTTTGACCGACCCCTCGGGATACTCGCAGGCCGTTGAATCTCCGATTACGGCAATCGGCTTTGCCTTCGCATTTTTCAGGCGGTCAGCCCATTTTTTGCTCCATTTGGCGTAATAGGCATAGACATTCTTTCCCCAGTCGCCGTACCATTTATACCCGCCAATGCGCTCCTGACCAACTTCTTTGAGGCTGAATTTTTTTATGCCGTCGCGGTCGCAGAAGAACGGGCGGCCTGTCTCGATGTCGTAAAACCTTGCCCACATCACAGGCGCGCCGGCTTCCTCTGAAATCAGAAACTTGCCGTTTACTCGCGATACCTTCACTCCTTTAACTTCGTTTTTCCGGTACCAGCTCACTCCGCCTGTTATCGCACGCACTACCGCAGGGCTCGGGTCGTCAAGCTCCATAAGAAGCCTCAATATGCCGCTGCTCTCTCCGCCGCTGAGGCTTGGCAGCTCATAAGAACGCGCGCCGCAAGGCTCATAGCTCACCTCATCGTGCTGAGCGCACCATACCCCGAGCTCGCCGTTTACGCGAATCTGGCTGCGCAGAATAAACGAAATGCCCTTATCAAAAGCCTTCTTCGCCTCGGCACGTTTTTTCCCCCCGATAAAATCGTACTCGCTCTCTGAGATTATGTCCCTCAGCAGCTCCATCAGCCGCACCATCACGCCGTCATTGAAGGTAACATGGCGGGGATATTCCTTGCTGTCTGCGGGATAGTACTGCGGCCAGCCGCCTGAGGGGTACTGGGCCTCGAAAATGAGGCTCAGAGCCTTTATGAACGCGGCTTTATACTTCTCTTCGCCGGTAGCGTTGTAAATGCGAGCGAGAAACCGCATCTCGCCTGTCGTTGCGGCGTTGTCGAATGTGCCGTGAAGCGATTCGGCAGTGTTCGGGTATTCGGTTGCGCCGGTGTCGATGTTTTTCGGCCAGCTACCAAACTCATCCTGCCAGGAGAGGACGTGCTTTGCTACATCTTTGGCTTCAGTGCCCTTGAACCAGTCGTCATTTTTGCGCTCATAGCTACCCCACTGAAACGAATCGGCAAAACAGATTGCACTAAGCGCAAGCAGAGTTACGGTAACATATTTAGTCATTTGTTTTCCTCAAATTCCATGGCGGCGAGAATCAGGGGGCCTATGCCCTTCGGGTCGTTCGCGCGCACCTTTTCTCCGATATAGTATTCATAAGAGCCGTCGCGATAAGGGTTTCCGCCCAGCCCCGCCACGGCACAACAATTATTCAGATTAACATATCCGCTTTCATCAAACTCAACCAGCTCGCTCCGGAGCCCTTGCCAGCCTCTCTTTGCGGCGGACGCAAATTTTTTATCCACATAGCCAAGACGAGCAGCCTTTGCCATCGAATAGACAAACATAGATGACGCTGTGCCTTCGAGGTAGTTGCCATCGCGGCCGGCTTGATCGAGCACCAGATACCACAGGCCGCTCTCTTTATCCTGCACCTTCACAAGCGCGGTAAACATATCGTTCAAAATCCTGCAAATCTGCTCCCTTTCAG
>JBFWMM010000054.1:0-12947 GCA_050251615.1 Phycisphaerae bacterium | reverse complement strand
GCAATTGATATTATTAAATGCGTCAAATCCTGTAGGGTGGGCTATAACTGTAGTTTCCGTTGGCTACGTTCTATGGGATATATACGACAACAGAGATGCAAACTTGAGGGCTTGTGAAAAAGTACTGAACCATGAGGGCGATAACAGCCGGAAGGCTATCGATGATTTGCTTAAAGATATGGACAGAGACCTTCCGAGCAATGAAGATGCCCGAGGGATATGGGAATGAAACTTAATCTAAAGCAAAAAATACTGATCTCCGCAAGTACACTGATTGCGGTTTTATTCATTATATCAGCCCGTTTTTGCTGGTATGATGGAATGCCTGTTGTGTCATTTGCTATGCTCTTGGGATATTTATCCACAGTCGTATTTATATTATCAAATCTGTGTTATTATTTCCAGTTGCGTAAGAAAAATGCAAAAACGGACACAAAGACAATAAATGCTGCTGTCATAGTTGCGGTTACCTTCTTTATGTTGGATGTAACAGCTGGAGTCTTTGCATTAAGGCAAGATAGACTATTCGAATCTATTGCATACTTCACCGGTGCGGCATCGATATTTTTTTTCATCTGCTTCTATGTGAACATATACCGCCGACTGTAGGATTTATAGGGGTTAGTGTTGTTATTGAGAAAGATCTTGGCGGGGCGCTTGTGCGCCTCCGCTCTAAAACCCTTCGTGGTGATATAAAAACCATACATTGGGCGAAAGTATAAAACGCAATCGGGTAACTGCGCGGATGCATTTATTTCTCGTTGAATTTGAAAAAAGCGGGCCTGTAAGCCGGGTTCTGTACCGCTATCGCGGCGTCAGCCATTTAACTTGACCCTGCGTTGCCGCATGGCTCTGCGTATATACGCAAGCAACCTACCCGCCGGTATTTGTCGGGCAGACAACCGGCATACTTGGTCTTGCAGGCGGTGGGGTTTACACTGCCGGACATGTCGCCACGCCCGCGGTGCGCTCTTACCGCACCATTTCAACCTTACCTGTGGCTCAAGAGCCCATCGGCGGTATGTTTTCTGTTGCACTTTCCCTCGAATTACTTCGGGTGGCCGTTAGCCACCACCGTGCCCTGTCCTGCCCGGACTTTCCTCCGGCATATCTCAGCCGGCGGCTGACCGGCCCGCTTGGTTACATTATACTGCAAGCAATCTGCTTGTCATTCTTTTTCGGCAGGTTCGGCCGTCGTCGGCTTTTCAGGAAGTGCTTCAATCGCTTCACGTGTTTGGCGCGACGGGGTGAAAATGGCTAACAGGCTTTGCGTAATATCGGGAAGCTCGTCAACGTCTGCGGAATCGTCCCATTTCGATACAAGCTCGTTGGTCGCTTCACATTTCTTGACTTCTTCGACTTTCGCCTTAACAAGATCAAAAATCACATCGGCCGCTTCGCCGTTAAATGCGATTTTATGGAGGTTTTCCTGCATCTGCTGAACCTCTTTTTTAATCTTCTCGACCAAATTCATATTGCCAGACTCTTCAGCCTCGGATGATTCTCGGCGTTTATCGTTGAGGTACGCCTCGAAGTACTCCGACCTGGAGAAAGCGATTGCAATAGCGCGAGGGTCGTAGCAGGCGGCGTGGCTTTCGGGCTCAATGAGTGTGAGCGGGATCCACAGGTCTTTTTCCGAAGCAGCTTCAACGACAAAATCGCGCACGTTCTTTTCGTCTCCCGTGAGGAGAATGTACTGCGGGGCTTCCTTTTTGATAACGTATTCGGTGTCTGTATCGGCAATCCAGCTCTTCACCTTATCGGGGTTCAGGCCGCGCAGCTCAATTTTATCTTCTGCTATGCTGTCAACAATAAAATAGCTGTAAAGCGGCATGGTTTGTGCTTCGTGAAGAGGGCTGAGCGTTTTGCCGTCGAGCTGCAGCCTGCCGGACGGCACGGTCTCAATGATTGTAATAGAGCCGGTTTTAACAAGCATGGCGGAGTACTGAGCTACGCAGTTTTTATTGTCGGTCAAGCTGACTTTGTATATGTTATGCCCTGTTCTGGTTACGGTTATTGTAGCATCGGAGGGCTTGTCAGTTTCTCGGTACACCATCCACTTGCCAATGAGCTTGCTTTCATAGAATGGTTCGCACGCTCTGCCTATGCTGCCCAGCGATGCGACACCGCAACCGCTTGTAAAAAGGGTCGTCAAGACACTTGCAATAAAGAATAATTTTTTCATGGCTTCGTCCTTTGCTTAGAGAAATTAACTTTTCGTGCAGTCGATACAGTCCTTACTTATGCTTATATGCCTGCACTGCTCCGCACGAGAGCAGGGGAAATCTTCTCTGTAATGTACCCCGCGGCTCTCCTGGCGTTTCAAGGCTGAATCAACCATCATCATCGCGTTTGTAAGCATATTTTGGCACTCCCATTCTTCCGGCGCATCAAAGACCTTGTCCATCACGTATCTCTGCCAGAAGCTTATGATTTCGGCTGTTTCCATAAGTATGCTTTCTTTTCGCGATATGCCAACATTTCTCCACATCAGTGCGCGGAGTGAGTTTTTTATATCGGAGGTGTCAAGCATGCTTCTGTCGCTCTGTTCGACTTGATAGTTGAACTTGAAGAACGGACTTTTCCCTGCGGCTTTTTTCGAGTCTCTCAGCGCCATCGAGCCGGCAATCTGCCCGAAAACAAGTCCCTCGGCAAGCGAATTGCTTGCAAGACGGTTTGCGCCGTGCAGGCCTGTCGAGGCCGCCTCGCCGCAGGCGTAAAGGCCGGGTATATTCGTTGCGGCGGATGAATCAGTGGCGATGCCCCCGATCATGTAATGTGCGCTCGGGCGAACGGGGATCAAATCACGTTCAGGGTCTATGTCGAAATTCTGGAGCAGACCGTAGATATAGGGAAAGCGTCCGGCAAAGAAACCTTTTTCAAAATGCCTCACATCAAGCAGCACGTGTGTTGTGTTTGTCTTGTGCATATGCTCTACAATAGACCTGCTCACAACATCTCTCGGCGCAAGCTCGGCGCGTTCGTCGTAGTCGGGCATAAAACGATGGCCGTTCTGGTCGAGCAGAATGCCACCTTCGCCGCGAAGCGCCTCAGTAACAAGCGCCCTCGATGCGCCGGCTATGTAGAGGGTGGTCGGATGAAACTGCAAAAGCTCCATATCTTTGAGAATGGCACCCGCTCTGAAAGCCATAGCCATGCCGTCGCCCGTGGCAACGGACGGGTTAGTTGTTTCGCGGTACAGCCTGCCGAGGCCGCCAGTGGCAAGGATAACGGCGTTGGCCCATATTATCTCTATGTCGCCGCGCCTGTTCAGCCCCACAACGCCCGTACATTTGCCTGATTCGTTCGTGACAAGGTCAATTGCGTAAAAATTCTCATACAGAGATATGTGCTTGTTTTTACGCGCCTTGTTTATCAGCGTTTCGGCAATCGCGCGGCCCGTTGAATCGCCGTACGCATGTGCAATTCTGTTGCTGCTGTGCCCTGCTTCGAGAGTAGTGGCTATTCGGCCATCGGTTTCGTCAAATTCTGTGCCCCAGTTTTTCAGCTGTAAGACAAGTTTGGGGGTCTTGTTTACAATGAGAGATACAATTTTCTCGTCGCATAAGCCGCAGCCGGCCTTTATCGTGTCCCGGAAGTGGCTTGAGACGGTGTCATCATCGTTGAGTACCGCGGCAATCCCACCCTGAGCAGCCCAAGTATTGCTCTTGGTAAGAGAACCCTTGCTGATAACGGTTACGTTGCACCCTTCGGCCGCCTCAACTGCCGCTCGCAGGCCCGCGATGCCGCTCCCCACAACAAGCACATCCGTAAAGACGTGGCGTGCTGTCTGAGTGTCTATGTTTGTAAGGTACCTGCGAAAATAGGGCATTTTCATTTGCTTTGTGTACTTTCTGATCAGAGTTTTTTTCTGTCGGAATGGTGCTGCCTGAACATCAGTTTTATCGGCACCTCACTTACCGGAAGGAGATCACGGAGTCTGTTGAGCATAAACCGCTGGTAATTATCATCAAAGAAGTCCGGTCTGTTTACGAAAATCAGCAGTGATACAGGCTGAACCGCAACCTGTGTCGCGTAGTAGATCTTCGGGAAGCCGCCTTTCTTCAGGCTGCCGCCGATACGCTCTTCTTTAATCTCTTCAAGAGCACTGTTCAGTACGCCTGTCGGGATTTGAGTAGTGCTCTGCTTGTAGAGCTCCTTGGCCAGGTCGATTGTACTTAGAATGTTCTTCGCGTCTTTTGCGGTCGTAAAGGCTATCGGGGCGTATTTGAGCCCGGGAAAAACTTCCGTGATATAGTCGGCGAAGTCTTCACTGTCTGCTTCGTACTCGCCTGACATAATCAAATCCCACTTGTTGACTACAAAAATGCACGGCTTCATATAGTCTGTAATCATGCGGGCAAGTTTCTTGTCAACCTGTGAAGCCGGAAGCGTAGCATCAATAAGAAACAACACGACATCCGCTCTGCGAATGCTTTTTTCCGAGCGGGTATAGCCGTAATACTCGATGCTGTCTTCCATTTTGCCTTTTTTACGGACGCCGGCGGTATCTATAATAGTAATTGTCTGGCCGTCTTTCTCAAAGCGCACGTCAACCGCGTCTCTGGTTGTGCCGGCAACATCACTCACAATCATTCTCTCTTCGCCTATGATTGCGTTCACGAAGCTACTCTTGCCGGCGTTTCTCTTGCCGACAATCGCAATTTTCATTACAGATTCTTCCGGCGAATCGCCGGGCAGGTGTTTAATCCTCTCAACGACTTCATCGAGAAGCTCTGTCTTGTTGAGATTGTTTGTGGCTGAAACGCAGATTGGCCAACCGTACCCGAGGCTCATAAAATCTGCACCTCTATGGAACATGCTTGCGTTGTCCGCCTTGTTCGCGGCAAGAAGAACGTTCGGGTTGCTCTTGCGCAACAGGCGGGCAATTTCCTGATCGAGAGGCGTGAGGCCATCTCGAATATCAACAATAAACAGAATCAAGTCTGCTTTTGTGATAGCCTGTTTTATCTGCGCAGTAATGTGGTCGCTCAGCTCCTCGCTGTCAACGATGCCGTAACCGCCCGTATCAATCAGCTCGAAATACTTGCCGTTATGATTCAAGAGTATGCCGACGCGGTCTCTCGTTACACCGGGCGTCGGCTCGACGATGCTTATCATTGAGCCTGCAAACGCGTTCAGGAGCGAACTTTTGCCCACGTTTGGTCTGCCTACTATTGCTACTGTGGGTAATGCCACTTTGTTATCCTTGTACTGATTTATTTTCTTGTCATTTTGTGCAACACCATATTATACTGTACTGCGTCGTAAACACAAACGGCAGAGTTTGCGGCAAAACAAACATTTTACGCCCTTGACTTTTTTCGCGGCTTTCTTAGAATACCGCATTCCTCTGACGGTGGATGTAGCTCAGCAGGTTAGAGCACCAGATTGTGGATCTGGGGGTCGGGGGTTCGAATCTCCTCATCCACCCTGTTCAAACCAAGGCCTTCGTGATAACGGAGGCCTTTTTTCGTGCCTATATTATCGCTGATAGACTCTGATTACCCTCTTCTGCATTTATTGACGTTTGCGTAAGTGCTCAGAAAAACGCTTTTTCCGGGCAATCTGTGATAAACCCGAAAAAAACTTACAATTTTCCCCGAATCCGACAATAGAACAGTGAAGGCGTGTTGTTTTGAGGCTTGAATCTAAAATAAAGTATGTTAGAATCAACTTGTGGTCGGGTTTACACCCTACGGTTGATTTGCAGAAAATGCGTTCAGTTTCTATGTTGGCTATTACAAGGAGTAATGAAATGAAGCAAATTGCGGTAATTTGTCTGGCGACTTTGTCTGTTGCCTTCGCGGCCACTATCACCATCGATGCCGACACAGGCGATTGGAGCGGATATCCTGTTCAAAACTTCGGCACTGTTGCAGATCCTGACGGCGGTTCCTATTCACTTTCCTCAACCTACGATGATACGAGTTTGTTTTTTTCAGTTGACAGAACTCAAAGTTCGAGAGTTCTGGGTGAAACTGCTTGGGACAATGATTCGTTTTTCCTTGCTTTCGATCTCGACGGTATAGATGGCTCCGGCGCATCGTTAGACGGCTACCAAAGAGTCAATTTCACGGGAGATAAGCGGCCGGATTTCATTGCGTATTTCGCTGGCGGTACGTCCTGGTTCGAATCTTCCACCTGGAACGGCACTGAATGGACCTGGAACGGTTGGAACGATGGTTCAGGTTCCGGAGTTAACGTTGCTTACGGTGCAGATTACGATGAAATATCTTTCAATCTTGGAACTCTTAGTCTGCTTGAATCAGACAGCGTATCAGTCTGGGCATGGATGACAAGAGAGAGTAATGGCTGGAAGGAAGCAGGATGGGGAGTTCCCACCGGTGGTGATGTTTACGCAGGAGACGGCCTGACAGTAACCGTACCTGAGCCGGCAAGCCTTGCTTTGCTCGCACTCGGTGCTGTGCTGAAACGCAAACGCCGCTGAAGCGTACATGAACGAAGAAATGCAAGGCAAGGTCGTATCGGCCTTGCCTTTTTTAATTTACAGAAGCATTTCTGCGAAAAGTTCTTACAATTTTACCGATTACCTGCAAGAACTGTTGGAAATTGTGTGTCAGGATACATAAATGGCAGTAGATACAAAAAAAGAATTTGTAGAGTTGTACGAATCGGTGCGTTTGAGGCTGTACGCCTTTCTGCTGGCATCGCTTCGCAACAGAAACGATGCTGACGAATTGCATCAAGAGGTCGGTATGGTTTTATGGGAAAACTTCGACCGTTACGATCCGACATATGATTTCGGCGCATGGACATTTGGAATCGCGCGCAACAAAATAAGAGAATATATGCGTGCCAGAGGAAAAATGGCGCTGATTGGTGAAGATTTTTACGACCAACTCGCCGTGTTTGCGCAAACCGGCGATGATGATTCCGACCTTCGCCTTGAAGCTCTGGCCGGATGCGTTAAGAAGCTGAACATGGGAGACAGGAAACTTTTACTGATGCGCTACAAAAGAGAATTCAAGGTGTCTCGGATTTCCGAGATCACCGGACGCAGTGAAAATGGATTATATAAATCGCTTGCGAGGATCGTTATGCTCCTCAGAAGCTGCATGCGCTCGACTCTGCGCAGACAGGAAGCGGGTTACTGAATGAATACACAGGAAATAAAACTTACTGAATACATTATCCGGATGCTTGACGGAAACGTTTGCGGTCGCTACGGCGATGAGTCTGATGTTTTCTTCAAACGCCTTTTAGAAGAAAACCCCGCTGCGCTCAGAATGTATTGGGAGCTGATTAATGATTTTGTCTGCATTGATGAGAAGATCAAAAGCTACGAAGAATCGGATATATTCAATGAATTCGTGCCTTGCCGCCTTGATGAAGCCACCATCTCCAAATTGCAGAGTGAGATAAGAAGCGCTCCGGCAATAAAGCACGTAACTGAGCAGGAGAAGAAACACGTAGTTTCGTCTGTTTCCGGTAAAAGACGGCCCGTCAGCAAGCCGGCAGCCTGGCTGGCTGTCGTTTCGGCGGCGGCAATGATATTTATTATGTTGTCTGTGAAAATGGGGCCTCTTTTTGAGAAGCAGCCTTGCTCAAGGATAACAGACTCTTTGGACGCCGCTTGGGCGGTAGGCTCTGCGCAACCCTCTGAAGATGGTATATTCTACAAAAGTAAAAAGCTCTATAAGCTGGAGAACGGGTCTGTCAAGATGGTGTTTGAATATGGGGCCGAGGCGGTTTTGCAGGCTCCTGCGGTATTCAGGTTTGACTCGCAAGGAGGGCTGTTTTTAAGGTCGGGCAGTGCCTGCGCGTACGTGCCGGAAATGGCGAAGGGCTTTGCTATAAACACGCCTTCTTCGATAGTTGTTGATCTCGGCACCGAATTCGGTGTGCGAGTAAACAGATTCGGTGACACAAAGATTCAGATGTTTGACGGTCTGGCGATAATCAGCTCACCCGAGAACAGCTTTGAGGATTGCAAATTGAGCAAGGGGGATGCTAAGAATGTTGACAAGCTCACCGGCTCACTGCAAGAATCGGAATTTGAACCAACCGCTTTCGTAAGGAGCATCAGCTCCGATGCCGGCTTTGCCTGGTCTGGAGGCGACATAAGCCTTGCTGATATTATTGGCGGCGGCAACGGCTTCGGCGGCGGCCATATCGGGCGCGGTTTGAACTTGACCACTGGTGATGTCCTTGACCGCCTCTACCACATTGGCGAAGAAAAAGCAAGCCAGGCATATGTTTCAGTCGTCGGCAACAACGCCGTAGATGGCGTATTTTGCGCAGCTAACAGCGGAGGCGGGGTGCAAATTGCATCAAACGGTCTTGTTACTGACGCCATAAAAAACTCCGAATTCAATTACTGGGGCTATATCTTTTACGGCGCAATGCACAAGGGCTATGACGTTCCTTACCACAACCTCGAAAAAGATGGCATTACATACGGCGATAAGCAGCACAAAGCTCTGACAATGCACTCAAATTCGGGGCTGACCTTCGATCTGGACAAGATACGTCAGGACAAGCCAGGGCTTGTGATTGACGCTTTTGAGGCAGGTGCGGCAATTTCTTCGACCGTAAGCCGATATACCGATACAGCAAGCAAGTGTGTGATGCAGGTACTTGTTGATGGCAAAGAGATTTTCTCGAAAGTTGTTTCAAACACTGATTCACTGGAAAGCATAGCGTTTCCGATTAAGAATTCAGACAGATTCCTCACGCTCGTTGTTACGGAATCCGATGACGGGTGGGGCTTTGACTGGTCTTTCTGGGCAGACCCGCGCCTTGTGGTAAGTCGTGATAAAACATCAGGACTCGATTGATGACAAGATTTGTCTTTCTCGCATTTGCAATTATCAGTTCGTCTGGTTTTTCCTCTCTCACAGCCGATCTGAACGCTGACGGCCGCATTGATATGAAAGACTTCGCAATTATTTCAGCCGATAAGCATTCCGCATACCTGCAAGAAAAGCTTCTGGATCTTTCTTTTTCATGGCTTACAGATTCTGCCGCAACTCTCTCGCAGCGGGCAGAGGATTTGTACACGGACAAGTCAGTATATGCTCCGGGCGAGATTTGCACGCTAACTGCTGTTATTACAACTAATAATTCCGGCATAGCCGATGTGCGGTTGCGATTCAAGAAAGATGCCGCCTCTATTCTCTCGCAGAGCAGACGAATCGCTTTGACAAAGGGGATGACAAACGTTTCATTCTCCATTACACTTCCTGACGTTGACTTCACCGGCTACAGCGTCGAATTACTTCTCGGCAATCAATCCTTTCGCCAGACGGCTGTAGATGTTTCGAGCGACTGGAAAAGGTATCCGCGCTACGGCTACATAACGGAATTTTACGACGGCCAGAGCTTTGCGCGCAATGCTGAAATTATGAACGAGCTTTCGCGCAAATACCATTTGAACTGCCTTCAGTATTACGACTGGATGTGGCGGCACGAAAATGTCATAGAATTTGACGGCGATAACATAAAGGTGCCATGGTACGACTGGCGCGGCGCAGCCATTAACTGTGAGGTGTTGGCGGATTCCATTGAGGCAGCGCACAGACATGCAATTGCGGCTATGCCGTATTTTCAGCTATACTGCGGCCTCGACGGCTACGAAGAGATAAGCTCGGTGAGCCGGCAATGGGGGGTGTTTTCGGATCCTGCGCACGCAAACCAGCGCTTCCATGATGCCGGAACCAATATCTGGATTTTCAATCCCGCAAACGTAAGCTGGCAGAATCACCTTTGTGAACAATTTACCATAGCGATGGAAAATCTTGACTGGGACGGGCTTCATCTCGACCAGCTTGGCTATATCGGCGAGAGCTACGATTATAACGGTAATCAGATAAACCTTCCTCAGGCTATGCAAAGCATGGTAAATCGTAGCAAAGACCATCTCGACTGGCTCAAAGCAACCAAACAGGAAATGCAAGGCAGAGACGCGCTCATATTCAACATTGTCGGCGGTGATGTCGGCTCCTGGGCCTCGGACGAGATAATCAAGGCAAGCAAGGTTGACGTTGTTTACAGCGAACTCTGGGCCAACGACACATACGCGGGAGTCAGCCGTTTCATAAATTACGCAAAAAAGAATTCAGGCGGCAAGGCAGTTGTCCTGCCGGCCTATATGAACAGGTACGAAGATACCGGTGGTTTTTTTGATACCGAATCGGTACTGCTGGCCGATGCGGCATTCTTTGCAAACGGCGCTTTTCATCTTGAGCTTGGCGATGGCAGTTATATGCTCTGCAACGAATTTTTTCCAAGCCGCGAAAAGCAGATGACAGACGAATTGAGAGAGTCACTTGCGGCATACTACAACTTCATAACCGCAAACGAGCATCTGCTTTTTTCGCCCGCGCTTACCTGCGGAGACGGTGGCTTGCAGTGGCTTGACATTGAGGGCGCAGCACTTTCGGGCGATGCTTCGGCTGATACCGTATGGCAGGTTAACAGAGCAACAGACAAGTATCAGATTTTCAGCTTGATAAATCTGCTCGGCAATGACTCGTTCTGGCGCAACAGCGCTAATGCCCCGCTTGAGCCGGTTAATTTACCTGTTAAGATTCGTTTTAACGAGCAGGTATCGGTAAACAAGATATATCTTGCTTCGCCGGATAAAGCGTACATCGGGCCGGAGCCTGTGGATTTTACGACGGGAATTGATGAGAAAAGCCCGTTTGTAAGTTTTGTGCTTTCGAGCCTTGAATACTGGGATTTTCTGCTGATAGACAGAGAGATGCCTTTCAGCGGTTCGCAGCGCTATGAAGCGGAAATGGCCATAAAGCAGCAAACGGCAGTAAACACTGACCATTCCGGCTACTCCGGCAGCGGATTCGTTGATAATTTCACAGGCAAAGGCGACAGCGTGTCGTTTTACGCAAAATTCTATGCGCCGGCCAACCGCACAATTACTCTGCGATATGCAAACGCGGGCTCGCCGGCAAGGCGCAGCATTGTTGTTGACGGGGAGATTGTCGGCTCGGTAGATTTTGAGCAACTTCCTGACTGGAACAGCTGGGCAGAAGCGAGAGTCAATGCGGATTTCGCTTCCGGCGTACATCAGATTTGCGTTTTATACAGTGATATTGATTATGGCGCGATAAACCTTGACTGGATTGAGGTGCACTGATTATTATAATGAATAAAATTCCGCCTCTCGCTTTTTCGGGCATATGGCGGACAAAGACAAATAAAATGGTTAACTTTTCATTCAAAGGGGAATAAATGAAACTCAGGTTATTTACAGTTTTGGTGTTGGTATCGTCAGCGCTTTATGCACAGGTACTGTTCCAGCAGAGCTTTGACTGCGACGAGGCAGATAATGCCGGTTGTGCAGACGGAGCAGATTCTTTTACAATTCAAAAGGGTAGCATTGATTATCCTTTCGTCTCTGAATCAGGCAACCGTGCGAAGCACTTCGGCAATCATAAAGACGCAAGCTGGAATGTGGATGTGTCCGCACAAAAGGAAGCCGGCAAAACAATCTATCTCAGCTTCATCGCAAGATGCCTCAGTGATTCGTACGAAGGCAAATATGGAGGTGTAGGCCTGTTTATGGATGATGATGAGCAATTTGGCATCGGTAACGATTTCGGCTCAAAATATCTCAGCTACTACAATAAAGAGGGAGCATTTCGTATCGGCGATTCTCCGCTGAACGTTGACAATGAAGCACATCTCTTTGTTGCAAGGTTTGAGTTCAAGAAAGATGAAACAGACAGTTTCACAATCTGGCTCGACCCGCTCGTGGACAGAAGCCTTGATGACCAGGACCCCTGGCGGACGACATCGGGAAACTGCGAGCTGAACTTTAATCAGATACGTATCCGTGCAGGGCACGAAGATTATCAGTGGGAATACGATGAAATCAAAATCGGCGAGAGCTGGGATGATGTTGTAACCACCGATAAGAGCCCCGGCGGCAAGGTACTTGCGGCAAAGGCTGATGCACGCCCGGGCGGCATGCGTGAAAACGTAATGGCCGGCGTCAACCGCTTCCTTGCAAGGGGCGTCAAAGTGAAAGACGTTTCCGCATCGCTTGCGGTTTGCGCAGAGTTTGACAAGCCGAAGAGAATTTCAGGGCGCCTGAAGCAGGAGCCTGTATTCTCAACAGTAAACGGCAGGAAGTACGTTTATATCGAAACTCCTCAGGAAGACGACTTCTACGGCACGGGCGAAGTAACAGGCGGCATACGCCGCAACGGTTATAGAATCACCCTCAACAACAAAGACAACTACTGCTACAACGACACAGACAACCTCTATCAGGCACACCCGTGGGTGATTGGTGTTCGCCCTGACGGCAGCGCTTACGGCGTCATCTTCGACACTACGTGGAAATCAGAGATAGACCTTCATTCAGGGATACTTTTCTCTGTTCCCGAGGATGCGAAAGACTTCCCCGTTTATACGCTTGAAGCGGACAGCCCTGCGGCAATAGTCGATCTGCTTGGTGAGATGACAGGCAAAATGCCTTTGCCGCCTAAGTGGGCGCTTGGTTATCAGCAGTGCCGCTTCTCGTATTATCCTGATGCACGTGCGCGGGAAGTTGCCACGGGCTTCCGTGAGAGGCAGATTCCCTGCGATGTGCTCTGGTTCGACATCCACTATATGGACGGGTATCGCATATTTACGTTCGACAAGAACCTTTTCCCCGACCCCTCGGCGACAAATCAGTACCTTCACGACATTGGCTTCAAATCTGTGTGGATGATTGATCCGGGTGTAAAGCTGGATCCGGGGTACTTCGTTTACGACAGTGGTACCGCAATCGATGCATGGGTAAAAATGCCCGACGGCAAACCCTTTGTGGGTAAGGTGTGGCCGGGCGACTGCGTCTTCCCCGACTTTACAAGACCCGATGTGCGCAAGTGGTGGGCAGGACTTTATAAGGACTATATAGCTCAAGGCGTTGATGGCGTTTGGAACGACATGAACGACCCGAGCGTGTTTGACGG
>JBFWMM010000053.1:0-13724 GCA_050251615.1 Phycisphaerae bacterium | reverse complement strand
GTGGAGGCGGAGGGAGTCGAACCCTCGTCCCGTAACAGCTCAATGCAAGCTTCTACATACTTAGTCTGTCATTCCATCTCATTGCGTCAATCGGCTTCCAGACGGGCCCATGGCGCAACCAACCTCTAAAGTTTCGCGCATTGAGCCAAGGCACTCTCGCAGCACTATCCCGCTAAGTTGTCGCCGGGTCCATCAGGCACGGGAGACCGTCCGGTCGGCGGGCCGCACTTTATCAGGCAGCCATAGCAAAATTTGTTTTGCCGTGTAAAAATTAGTTCAGCAGATTTTTACCGAGCCAACTGCTATCTCGGGTATGCCACTTACATCTCATTCCATCCGGTCGAAACCAGTCGCCCCCGGGTTTTAAGAAATGTTTGGAAGGTTCATTATAGCGGCTTGCCGCAAAAAAGCAAGCCAACAGCCCTCTGCTCTGTTATACTTACGTTCGCGGAATATGTTCGCGGCGATTATTTGGCGCAGGAGGCGTAATACGCAGCCAGCTGCTCGCAGTCGAACATTATTCTATGGCGGCTCAGCTCGGCATCGAGCTCCTTTGCGTTGCAGCCTGTGAAGAAAGAAAGCAGCTTCCAATACTTCGGCCCGTGGTTCTTCTCGACAGTGTGCGCGAGCTCGTGGAGGAGGAGGTAGTCCTGAAGGTGCGGAGGGAGGAAAACCATATTCACATTGAGGCTGATATTGTTTTTTGCGGAGCAACTGCCCCACTTCGTCTTCTGACAACGGAAAGTGGCCTTGCCGTAACTCAAGCCAAAGCGTTCGGCTAAGCTACTGAGCCTCTCGAAGAGTTCCTCCTGGGCCTTGTCCAAATCGATTCTCGGCATTTCGGCGCGCTTCTTTTCGTTTTCCAGGGCCCTGCGCTTTATTTTGTGCAGGGATTTTTCTATCCATTCACGCTTTGAAACTAAAACCTTTCTCGCCGCAGAAACAGAGTACCCCACCGGCACGCTCACTGCAATGCCACTACGGGACACTTTGATTCGCAGCCTCTTAGCGCTGTTGGAAATGCGGTATTCTACGGCAACGCCCACGACCGTGTCCTGCATTTGAGACATACACTCAGCGGCCTCCGCCGAAATGAGAAAACAGCCACGACAGTGCTGTTAAGACAAGCGATATTACAATGCAGCTCACGACAGGAAACGAAAAACTGAAGCCGTCCTTGCGGATGTTTATATCACCCGGCAAGCGAAACAGGCCAAGCTTCGGCGCAAAAAGCATCACAACGCCAACAGCCGCGAGCACGAGCCCCGCAGCTATCAGAAAGCGGGCAAGAGTTCGATAATCAAAGTCCAATGCACAGGCTCCTTATATCTCGGAAAGTTCTTTGCTGCGTTGCCTGGCACGTGTCATGGCGAGCAGGACAATCGCGCCGAACTGGTCTTCCTCGAACACCTTTATCGCGGCGGCGGTCGTGCCGCCCGGGCTTGTTACCTTTTCGCGCAGCTCTTCGGGGCTTTGGCCTGCTTCAGCTGCACCCTTTGCGAGCATTGCTGCGCCGAGAGCGGTCTGGATGGTGAGCTCGGTTACTGTCGCCTCATCCATTCCAAGCTCTACGCCGGCCTTTATCATCTCCTCCATCAGCAGGAAGAAGTATGCCGGCCCCGAGCCGCTGATTGCGGTTACCGTATCTATTTCGTCCTCCGAGCCCAGGCAGACAGCACTGCCAATCGAGCTGAATATCTGCAATGTGAGCTCCATCTGCGAGGCGGCTTTCTCATTGCCATAGAGGCCTGCCGCGCCGCACCCGACGAGCGCGGGGGTGTTCGGCATCACCCTGATAACGGGTATATCGCCGAGCTTGTCGGTTATCGTGGATATGAGCGTTCCCGCCACAATCGAGATGAGAAGCTTGCCTTCGGGGAAGGAGTCGATGCCCTCAAGCACCTCCGCAACCACCTGCGGCTTCACCGCCAGCACAACCACATCGGAAGAAGCGATAAGATCGATGTTGTCCTTGAACGCGCTTACGCCGTACGCTTCGGCCATATAATCAAGACGAGCATCAAACAAATCGCTCACGTTTACATTCTGCGGAGCGTAAACCTTGCTCTCAAGCAGTCCTTTTATGATTGCCTCGGCCATATTACCTGAGCCGATAAAACCTATTGTCTGCATTGTGTTCTCCTTCGATGAAAATACGACAATTCCACGGGTTTATTTTACCACATCAGGGAGGAATGTGAAGAAAAAAGCTAAGTCTATTTACACGCTCAGGCAGACAAACTCTGTCGCACGCGAAAGAATCTGCTTTATCTCTCCCCCATTGACATCATTTCCCTTTTGTGATACACCTCTCTTGCTATCTAACCGAACTTCCCCGGTAGAGGGTGGGTTGGCCGGCAACGTTGGATTCTGACGTTCAGCGCCGTGGTCGGCTCGGCGGTTGCATTTTTAATAAACCGTAAGAGTGGACAGGGGGTATGAAAACCTCAAAACAAAAAACCCCGCTGACATTACCGCCAACAGGGTTTTAATTTAAATGGAGCCTATGAGAATCGAACTCACGACCTCTTGCATGCCATGCAAGCGCTCTCCCAACTGAGCTAAGGCCCCGAAGAAACGGTAATAATATGAAATCCACTTTCCTTTGCAAGCAATAAATTATGCCATATTGCCGTATCATCTGCGGTGGTGGGCCTGTTCCTGTCTGCGGTAGTGGTCGGGCGAAATGCCGACAATCTTCTTGAACAGCCGCGAGAAATAGTACTCGTCTTTCATCCCCACTCTCGCGGCAACGGCGTAAAGCTTTTCGTCCGTTGTGAGGAGCAGTTCCTGCGCTCTCTCAATGCGGCGCCTGTTAATGTACTGCACGGGCGCCTCGCCTATCAGCCTGCTGAACAGATTGGAGAAGTATGTCGGGCTGAGCCCCGCGATTGCGGCAAGCTCGGGCACGGAGAGCTGTGCGTCCATATTCTGCTGCACATGTTCAAGCACAGCCTCAAAGCGCCTGATGCCGTGGAGTTTATCCTCAAGCTCGCGGTACATAGTGCCTGAGAAAAACGCAGAAATCAGCAGGCGCATAATCCCGTTGATCTCGAAGATGCTGCCGGCGGTCTTGTCGTTATCGAGCTTTACAGCCTGCTCAAGAACCTGCCTGTATATCGGACGGTTCGCATTGCGCTCGATAAGCCCCTTCCCAGGATTAAGCTCGACAAGACGCTCAAAAAGCGCATCGTTTGCCAGCAGGCTTTGCGCGCCGGCTTCGTAGCCGCATTCAAACATCGAAAAAATATCCAGTCCGCTCGGCAGCCTTGAAGTGAAATGTATGTAGTAGTGGGTGAAGGCCTTATCGCAAAACATATCCACCGTCGTATAGCAGGGGATCAGGTACATCCGCCCGGGGGTAAGCTCATAGCGGCGACCATGATGGAATACCGCACCGGAGCCCTGTGTGATACAGTACAGGCGAGAGTATGGATTGCTCACATTCCTGTAGTTCCATTCCGTCCCGACGGTATATAGCTCGGCGTTCAAAATGGTTATATCGAGATAATCAATGATTTTCTTCAGCCCTGTCATTGAGCGCATTATACACCTGATATGTGAATTATCCATCAAAATCTGTGTTTTGTCTATTTCAAGGGGCTTAATTGCCGTTAAAATTGCAAAGATAGTAAGCGTTACTGTGCGCCGCGAAATTGCAAAAAGCATTGTGTTTATAAAGGAGCTCAAACAATGGCAGATAAAGGAGCGAAACGTCTTGCGAACATACGAAAGGCAACCTGCAAAGCGCCGGTTATCGGGGTATTTGCCCCATGCGACCCGCGCATTGATGAACAAAGCCGAAAGCGCGCTCAGAATATCATCGCGCTTACAGCCGACAGAATCAGCGGCCGGGTTGTACTGCCTGACAATACGGCGGTGGAAGTTGTTTATTCTGACGTACTGATTGACAACGAGGCGCAGGCAGATGTCGTAGCGCAGCAATTCCGCATGGCGGGCGTTGATATCCTCGTCTGCACGCCTGACACATGGGCCTTCCCGCAGCTTACGACAATTTCACTGCTTCAGCAGTTCCCAAAAGAGACCCCTATCAACATCACCTGCGGAAACAGCGGTCCGAAACCGGGCGTTGTCTATGCACACGCGCTCGCAGGAGCCATCAGCCAGTACGGCAAGATGGTGCATCTGAACGTGGGCAACTGGCCTGACACAGGCCCTGAGCCTGCGATGAGCGATGCGACAGCCACCGCGCTTATAGACTGGTGCTATGCGGCGGTAACGGCTGTTGCTCTTCGCGGGCGCAGGGTGATGGTGTTCGGACACGACTCCATGGGCATGGAAACCGCCCTTGCACACATCCTTCCCACGCGAAACCGCTTCGGCATTGAGATAGCCCGCCTCGATATGAAATTGCTGGCCGATATGCTGAAAAAAGGCGCATACGGCAAAAAAGAGCTCGCAGCTCTGCGCGGCTGGATTGATTCCCATCTCGGCAAGCGGCTTGAGCTGAAAACTGAAGCTGACAGCAAACGCTTCAACCAGTCTCTTGCAATGTACCTCATAAACCGCGATCTAATGAACGGGCTAAACGCCGTTGGTGGAGGGTTTATGAGCCAGCTTGAATGGGGCAGCGACAGGCGCGGAACGCCGATGCCCGTGGCAGACGCGATGGAATCAATGTTCAACAGCAGCTTCGACCACAACGGCCCTAAGGCGCCGCTTCCGTTTGCTACGGAGGCTGACGTGCAGGGCTTGCTCACGATGCTCTTTATGACCTGGCTTTCGGGCGGCAATCCCCCGCTGTTTATGGACTTCAGAAAGGTCTGGGAGGGCTGGGAGATTAAGACTCTGGCAGACAAGCTCGCGGTGAAGGTGGATGCGAAGGCCGAATACATCACGAAAGGGCTGGTTGACGGAGACAACTCCGGCAGCGCCTCCTTAGACTGGGCAGGCAAGCCCGGAGCGAGCATCAAGCAACTGATGAAAAACATCGTTATGCCGCTTGTAGATACGGACTATTTCCCGGGCGGAGGCAACAGCTTAGCATTTATGACACCCGCCGGCATTGACGGCATCGCAGGCAGGCTCGCATTCAGCCAGCTCACGGGAAAGTTTACGCTCGTCTGGGATGAAGCTTGTACAACAGCGGTTCCGGAAAAGCTCTGCAAGGCAATGTGCGATTTAACAACACCCGACTGGCCGCATACGTTTGTCGTGCCGAAATACGCATCGATGCTTGAATACAAGCAGTATGCGCCCGCTAACCATTTCCATATGACCTGGAACCTGCCTCCCGCGAGATTGCAGTACTGGATGGATTTGACCGGCGTATGCAGTGCGACGCCATGGGCTGCGCGTCCCTCGTTCATTGAGGACGTGGATCGCCCCTTGCCGCTGGTTTACCTCTTGAACGGCGGAGAAAATGCGTACAAGAGCCTGTAAACGTGTAAAGTTGTTTATTTACGTAAAGGGGCTTTTATGGCCGAACTGAAGAAACTCGGTGTAAATCCTGCGGATATACCCTGCAAATCGTTGCTTAACGGCAGCGAAATACCGGCTGTCGGGCTTGGCACGTTCGGCTCGGATACCGTATCAGCGGCCGAAATAGCCGAAGTGGTTATGAGGGCAATAGAATTCGGCTACCGCCACATTGACTGCGCCTCGGTTTACGGCAACGAAAAAGAAATAGGCCAGGCTCTCTCCGCGGTTGTTCAGGCGGGCAAGGTCAACCGTGAGGAGCTGTGGATCACATCGAAAGTATGGAATGATATGCATGATGATGTTATCGGCGCTTGCAGGAAATCTCTGGAGGATTTACAGCTCGACTACCTCGACCTGTATCTGGTTCACTGGCCATTTCCGAATTATCACCCGCCACACTGCGATGTAACCTCGCGCAGCCCCGATGCAAAGCCCTACATCCACGCCGATTATATGAAGACCTGGCACCAAATGGAGCAGCTTGTCGAAACGGGGCTCGTACGCAATATCGGCACATCAAATATGACCATTGCGAAGCTTGAGCTTCTCCTGCAGGACTGCCGCATAAAACCGTCCTGCAACGAGATGGAGCTACATCCGCACTTCCAGCAGCCCGAACTCTTCGAGTACTGCGTGAGCCGAAGTATTCAGCCCATCGGCTACTCCCCCATCGGCTCGCCCGGCCGCCCCGAGCGCGACCGCACATCCGATGACACTGTGGATATACAGGATCCGGTAATCCGCAGGATTGCCTCTGCCCGCGGCTTGCATCCTGCCTCAATCTGTATAAAGTGGGCTGTTCAGCGCGGTCAGATTCCGATACCGTTCTCCGTAAACCATTACCGGCAGAACCTTGAGGCAGTTGCAGGCGAGCCTCTTACCGATGCCGAGATGGAGGAAATTGCCGCAATAGACAAAAACTGCCGCCTTATCAAAGGGCAAGTGTTCTTGTGGAAGGAAAACCAGAGCTGGGAAGCGCTCTGGGATTCAGATGGCGAGATTACCCCTCCCTGATAATGTCAACAGCACAAACTCTCTCAACCTTGTCAAAGGAAATAAAAATGTGTAAACGAATTATCGCTATTATGGCTCTTGCGACAGTGAACCTTCCCTGCTTTGGCGGTATTGCCGAGACAGACAATTTTATTCATAAGATAAGGGAAACGGACGAGCCCATGCAGGCCGGCAAGTTTGAGCCGACCTGGGACTCGCTCAAACAGTATCAGACCCCCGAATGGTACAGAGATGCGAAGTTTGGAATCTGGGCTCACTGGGGTGCACAGTGCCAGCCTGAGTCAGGCGACTGGTACGCCAGGAGCATGTACATTCAGGGCAGCCGGCAAAACAAAATTCACCTTGAAAAGTACGGACATCCCTCGAAATTCGGCTTTAAGGACGTTATACATGAATGGAAGGCCGAGAACTGGGAGCCCGAGAAGCTCGTTTCCCTTTATAAGCGTGCGGGGGCGCAGTTTTTCGTGGCGATGGCCAATCACCATGACAACTTCGACAACTGGGATTCCAAGTATCAGCCTTGGAATTCTGCCGCAATGGGCCCGCAAAAAGACCTCATGGCCGGCTGGGCAAAAGCCGCCCGAGACAACGCTCTTAAATTCGGCGTCAGCGTACATGCGTCGCACGCCTGGAGCTGGTATGAAGTGGCTCAGGGTGCCGACAAAACAGGAGAATACATAGGCCTGCCGTACGATGGCAATACAACAAAAGCAGATGGCAAATATCTCTGGTGGGACGGCTTAGACCCGCAGGAACTCTACGCACAGAACCACAAGCCAGGTGAGAGGTTGGAATGGGACTGGAACGCGGCAAGAGGCAGTAGCATCCCCGACGAGGCATACTGCGAAAAATTCTACAACCGCACAATCGAGCTTATCAACAAGTACCGGCCCGATCTGCTCTACTTCGATGACACGGTTTTGCCGCTGTATCCGGTCAGTGATGCGGGGCTCAAGATTGCCGCTCACTTCTACAACAGCAATATGAAACTCCACGAAGGCAAGCTTGAGGCCGTACTGACAGGCAAAATACTTGACCCTGAGCAGCGCAAATGTATGGTATGGGACATAGAACGCGGGCAGTCAAACGCAATAGAACCGCTACCCTGGCAAACGGACACCTGCATCGGCAGCTGGCATTACGACATCGGCATTTTCAACGGCCACAGGTACAAGAGCGCAAAAACCGTCATTCAGACGCTGATTGACATTGTCAGCAAGAACGGCAACTTGATGCTGAATATACCGGTGCGCGCAGACGGCTCCATTGATTCTGATGAGGTAGAGATTCTCGAAGACATCGCCGCATGGATGGATATAAACAGGGGAGCGATTTTCAACACTCGCCCATGGAAGATTTTCGGCGAAGGGCCGGCATTGTCCGAAGTCGCGGAGCTGAGCGCTCAAGGATTCAATGAGGGTAAAGGAAAGCCGCTCTCGGCTCAGGACTTGCGATATACGGTATCCAAAGACGGCAAGACGCTTTACGCCTTCGCTATGGGACGCCCTGACAAAGGTGAGCTGACTCTCCACGCATTGCAGGCAACTCCCGGAGATAATGCCGAGGTTGTGCTTATGGGACGCGGCAGCAGCGTCAAATTCAACATAGACTCCTCCGGCGCCCCCACGCTTTCATGGGATTCCTCCCTGACCGACAGACCATTCGACAGCTACGCCGTCGTGTTTAAGCTCACTGGATTCAAGTTTGACGTCAACCCGTCTTACCGCTCCGGCGCAATCACCCTCAGCGCCGAGAATGCTGTTTTGAACGGCTCACAGCTCCATCTTGAGAAAAGAAGCGGCCGTACGAACATCGGCTGGTGGGACAGCACCGACGAGGACATACACTGGTTGATAAAAATACCCGCTTCTGGCGATTATCATTTCTCAGGTGAATTTGCCGCTCTGAAGGATTCAAAGCTCGTGCTTAAGATTAATGAAAAGGAGTTTGATTTCAAGGTCAGCGCGAGCAACAGCTGGGACAAGCCGGCCGTTTGCGAGATAGGCTCGGTTCATTTCGACAAGGCCGGTGTGTATCACGTTAGCATATTTCCCGACCAGAACGGCGGGTACAACCCCGTTAATCTGTGGAAGATTCTGTGTTTCAGATAAGTTGCTTTTACAGGAATTGATAAGATGAAGAAAATGAAAGGCGCCATACTTCCGGGCAACAGTACGGTGGAGCTGAGAGAATTCGATGTGCCCTCTCCCGCGCACGGGGAGGTGCTGATAAAGGTAAAATCATCAACGATATGCGGCTCGGACATCCGTTGCATCTACCACGAACATCTCGGCAAGGGCCCTGAGAGCTATCAGAGCGGCATGATTGCAGGGCACGAACCGAGCGGTCAGATTGTTGAGGCGGGGCCCGGATGCCGCCGCTTCAAAGCAGGCGACAGGGTTGTTGTTTATCACATCTCCGGCTGCGGCGTATGCAACGACTGCCGCAGGGGCTATATGATCTCCTGCACAAGCGAAGAGTACCGCAGAGCTTACGGCTGGCAGCGCGCCGGCGGCATGGCGGAGTATATGCTGGCCGAAGAGAAAGACCTCGTACTGCTGCCCGATGAGCTTTCATACAGCGACGGCGCCCAAATCGCCTGCGGTTTCGGGACGGTGTATGAGGGGCTTGAGAAGATCGGCGTCTGCGGAAATGACGCCGTGCTTATTACGGGTCTCGGGCCTGTCGGGCTGGCGGCGGCAATGCTCTGCCGCGCGATGGGTGCACAGAAAATAATCGGCACCGAATCAAACCCTGCTCGCGTCAAGATTGCCCGAAAGCTTGGCCTCTTTGATGAAGTACTGGAAGCCGGAGCTGAGAATGCCGCGCAGGTGCGCACGCTCACAGGAGCAATGGGCGTTGAGAAGGCAGTGGATTGCTCTGCAAACAACAAAGCCCGCCTGACATGTATTCAGGCAACCCGTAAATGGGGCAAAATCGTATTCCTCGGCGAAGGCGGCACATGCGAATTCCAGCCCTCCCCCGACATCATCCACGACCAGAAAACAATCTACGGCTCGTGGGTAACCAATATCTGGCGCATGGAGGAGCTGGTTGAGAGGATTGTACGCTGGGGAATCCACCCCGAGGATTTAATCACGCACCGCTTTGCGCTTGAAAAAGCCGCCGATGCTTACGCTCTGATGGCTTCAGGTAACTGCGGCAAGGTGGCAGTAGTGTTTGATGGGGAAATGAAATAGAAACGGCGATTATAAGACGTTTTTTAAAAGTGATAGAAGATTGCTATCGAGAGAAAACTTGTGGATGAAACTAAAAAAGTAAGGCTGCTTCCGCGCAATATGATATTTCCGTTCATTCTGCTTTCGAGCTGTTTTGCGTGGTGGGGGATCGCCAACAACATAACCGACCCGCTCGTGCGGGTATTCAAGGCGATTTTTGGGAATCTCACCACCTTCCAGGCATCGCTGATACAGTTCGCCTTTTACGGCGGCTATTTCTGTATGGCGATTCCAGGGGCGATTATTGCCCGCAAATTCTCATACAAAACGGGCGTGCTTGTCGGGCTGGGACTTTACGCAACAGGTTGCTTTCTGCTGTACCCATCAACGCTTGCTCAGCAGTTTGTATTCTTCTGCATATCGTATTATGTGCTGGCGTGCGGCCTTGGCATTCTGGAGACAAACGCCAACCCGTACATCCTCGCGATGGGCCCTGAATCCACCGCCACACGCCGGCTCAATTTCGCGCAGGCTTTCAATCCGATAGGCTCGATACTCGGCATACTGCTGTGCCAGATCCTCATTCTCGCCCGCCTGCCTCAGGTGGACGGTGATATTGTCATACCGGCCGGCGGAGAGCGCGAGGCGCTCAATACCGTCATATTCCCGTATCTCTCGGTCGCGGGTTGTCTTGTGCTGATATGGATATTGATTGCCGTTACGAAAATGCCGCGGACATCCGACCATGACCACCAGGCGCATGTCAGAGATTCTGTACGGCGGCTTGTCAGCAATGGGAACTATATCTTTGCGGTTGTCGCGCAGTTTTTTTATGTGGGCGCGCAGATTGCCGTCTGGACTTATACAAACTTCTACATCCCCGAGCATATGGATGTCTCGCCGGATGAAACGCTGCGCTATCATACGGTCGCGCTGATCCTGTTCGGCGCATCGCGCTGGATTTTTACGGCGCTTATGAAAATTATCCGCGAATCAACACTGCTTCTGTTTGCGGCGATTGCCGCGGGGCTTTGCACGCTGGGAGTCGTTTTCGGCGGCGACACCCTGTTTTTCACGGCTCAGATTCCTCTCGCAGGCGCAGTACCGCTGAGCCTCGGCGTATTAAGCCTTATCGGGGTTTCTGTGTTTATGTCGCTGATGTTCCCGACAATCTTCGGGCTTGGAAGCCGCGGACTCGGTGAGGATACCAAGCTGGGCTCTTCCGGTCTGATTATGGCGATTCTCGGGGGCGCCCTGCTAACCCCGCTTCAGGGATACCTGATAGACAAAACAGGCGTGAACCTCTCGTATCTGGTGCCGTTTGTGTGCTTTGTTGTGATAGCGGCGTACGCAATGTATGCAGGTAAGTGCAGGGAGGCCGTAAAATGTTGAAAAAAATTCCAACAATACTTCCGCCCAAGCTGGTAAAAATCCTTATGGAAATGGGGCACGGTGATGAGCTCGTCATCGCTGACGGCAACTTCCCCGCTTCTTCAATTGCCGCGCAGACCGTTTCGAGGGAGCTTGTGCGCATGGACGGCCACGGCTGCGATGCCGTGCTTGCCGCGATTCTTGAGCTGCTGCCCCTGGACCAGTATGTGGAGCGGCCGGTCGCTCTGATGGAGCTTGTCTCGGGAGACACGGTTCAAACTCCAATATGGGACGAATATCGCAAGATTCTCACCGGTAGCGAAGAGAGCGAAAAGTTCAGAGAGTTTGAATATGTCGAGAGATTCGCATTTTATGAGCGAGCAAAGAAAGCTTATGCAATCGCGGCAACGGGTGAAACCGCTCTCTACGCGAATATCATTCTGAAAAAAGGCGTTGTTTGATTGCCGCACAAGGAATAATGAAACAATCCGCGCGAACCAATCGGAGTTGCGCGTGGGAGATGTTTTATTCCTCAAGGCGTATTGAAACGCTACGGGCGTGAGCCGTGAGACCTTCCACTTCCGCCAGGCGGATGATGTCTTCGGCGGCATCGGCAAGCATCTCTTGCGAGTAATGTATGATGCTGCTCGATTTTACGAAATCGTTGCTCGAAAGCGGCGAGAAATACTTCGAGCTTTGCCTTGTGGGCAGAGTATGGCTGGGGCCGGCAAAATAGTCGCCCGTGGCAACGGGGCTGTACGGGCCGATGAAAATCGCGCCCGCGTTGCGGATTTGCTTTGCAATCGCCTCGCTACGTGCGCCGAACTGCACTTCAAGGTGCTCGGCGGCAAAATCATTCGCAAAATCTATCACGGCCTGTTCATCGCGCACAACAACAATCGCGCTGTACTTCACCAGACAATCTGCCGTTTCCTGCGCGCGGCTCAACATCGCGCACTGCTTCTTCACCTCCGCAAGCACTTCCGCCGCGAACTCTTCGCTCGCCGTTACCACAATCCCCGCGCCCGGGTTATGCTCGGCCTGGCTGAGCATATCGGCGGCGATCCAGTCCGCGCGGGCTTCAGGCCCCGCCATCACGAGCACATCGCTCGGGCCGGCGAAGGAATCCATATCCACAAGCCCAAACACTTCCTTTTTTGCAAGCTGAACATAGTCGTTGCCCGGGCCGACAATTTTGTCAACCTTGCCGATTGTGCCTGTACCCCAGGCAAGCGCGGCGACCGCCTGCGCCCCGCCGATGCGATAAACTTCCTTTATGCCAAGCTCATGGCAGAGGCCGAGAATAACAGGGTGTATGGAACCTTCAAAGCGCGGCGGTGAGATTACAACAATCTGCTCAACACCCGCAACAATCGCGGGAACGGCCGTCATAATGACGGTGCTCGGCAACGGTGCGCTTGCGCCCGGTATGCAAAGCCCGACGCGACGAAGATGCGAATACTTTACCTTGCCGTCCTTTGAACCGCCGCCAACAAAGATCTCGCTCTGGTATCTGCGCACGTTCTCGATGGAGCGGCGCAGCGTGGAGAGCAGCTCAGGGGAAAGGGATTCGTGCGCATGTTTGAGCGCGGAGGGGCTGATGCGCAGCTCTTGCGGCGAAAGGGTTATGTTGTCGAAGCGGGCGGTGTATTCACAGAGCGCTTCATCTCCGCGTTCACCCACCTCACGCACGATCTCACGCACGCGCGCGGCTGTCTCACCGTTGTTCTTGAGGTACTCGGTCATTGAGTGCTCGCGGCGTAGCGCGGTGAGCTTATCGCCGTAGTCAGCGTCGGCGTATGCGGTAAGTATTCTGTCAAGGCTGCTCATTCAATCTTATCCTGTCTTGTTGCTCCGGAGCTACCGGAGATGGGGCAATTCCGGCTTTCTGATGAGGTAAAATTCTATCATCTGCCGACGCTTCTTCAATTCATAATGACGGTATCGTTGAGGCGCCAGTCGAAGTAGCCGTATTTGATGCGGTACTCCGCTTTACCGTATATCGCCCAGTTTGTTACGCTGTTGTACTGCGAGAGGAAGTTTATGACAGCGCGCTCATCCTCGCTGCGTTCTGTAAATTTGGTTCGCGTGCCATAACTGGAGAAAAGATCGAGCTTCTCCCTGAAAAACCGCGAAAGCCAGATTTCCTTGCCCCTGCTGTCAACGCGAACATAATCGGAACGGGCGAGCGTGCTTTGGAGCTGCTTATTGATTTCATCGTCAAGCGTGAGCCCGCGGTACGGGCTGTTTTTCAGGCGGGGAGAGGAAAGCGCCCCCTCGCTCAAAGCAAAAAGCGCTTTCGCATCGCCATACGCGCTCAACACCTGCTTCTCAATCTGCTCAAGGTTGTACTCGTTGCCCATTACCTCGAAATACTTGTCGGTAAACGGCTTGTCAATCTGCATAATACTCTGCGCGGGATAGAAAATCATCTTGATGCGCGAGGGGACTATCGGGTAGTTGTCGTAAACAACTTTAATAACGCAAATGTTGTATGTGTTGATCCAGAAGGCCGCCTGATCCGAGCTCTCAAGCAGGGCATACTCCCCTATGCTCATGTTCGCGATACGGTCCATTATGGAAAGAATGTTGTTCTTCTGCCTGCGCACCTTGGCATAGTCAACCTTGCCATCTTCGCTGACAAATTCGGGATTGAATACCACGGAGAAAAAATCACAGAAGCTCTCTTTCGCCTGCACCTCCGCCTGCACCTCCGCC
>JBFWMM010000052.1:0-13972 GCA_050251615.1 Phycisphaerae bacterium | reverse complement strand
CGCCGTTAATCCAGACAATACATCCATCATCAACATTAACGTGGAGGTTCAGGTCTTCAAGGCGGTCAATGTCTGAAACGGCAAACTCTTTGCGGAGATACAGGGTAACATACGTGTTATACATATCGGTAAGAATCGTATTGTCATCGTCGTCGCCGTAGCCTATGCTTGTTTGCCCGAGAAGCCAATCGCTGTCGCCGAAGTCCTTCAGGCGCCAGGCACCAACCGCGTCAGAAGGTTCTGAGAGCCCTTTGAAATATCGCCAGTCGGATGCGTTTTGCGGTACAAGCGTAATCGGAACAGGAGATGTGCTTGCCGGCAGCGGCTCCTTGCTGAACGGACGAACCTCCGCAATACGCCATTTCATCGCGGCAAAAGAAGAACTGCCCTGCGGGTCGGCGTACGGAGACGTTTTGAAAAGAAGGTCGTTAACAGGATAACCGGCAGAGCCCAGATAGCTGACAACCGGCGTATAGGGAGCGGAAGAATCTTCAGACCAGGTATCGAAGCTCTTGTTTGTGGCTGTTACATAATTTTTCATCAGCTGCACCATACCTGGGAAGCCCCCGGGTGACGGGATAGTTATACCGCCACCGCCGGCGTAAAAGCGCCCCTGACCGGCTTTGCTCGTATTTACCAGAGCGGAGTTTACCATAACGGGATTATAATCCCACATTGCCCTGTCCACATCGACAAACGACCGCGCACCATCCGGCTCGTCAATGATAGCGGCAAACTCATCAATCAGAGCGTAAAGTTGGTCATCGTTGTAAAGCAGGTCGTGGAATTCCCGCAGACGGTTGTTGTACTCTATCAGGAGATTTGAATTTGTGAAGATATTGCCGTGCCAGTAGTTGATGAACGGCTCCTGACCATCTCCGTACATGTTGTTGGCCCAGGTCAAATCCAGATCCCACGGATACATAGTCCACTTTTCATTAAGCGGGTTGTGGTAGAAGAAGTAGTTTTTGCCGTATCCAATGTCGCCGTGGTGAATGCCCTCGACAACGCAGCGATAGCCGTAGTAGCGTTCCAGGTCAACATTCTCGCGCCACCAAGCCTCAGATGGCTTCGTCGAAGCATTGTACCAGTTATTCCTGAAGTTTATGTAGTCAAGGCCGTTGGGGGTTTGTGTGGGGCCCTGATTGCTCAATGTGCCTTCAAAGTTTTCAATCTTATACAGGTTGCCGTCGGGCAGGTCGTGTTGGTCGAGATAGCGGCCGTCGAGCTGTTCAATAGCCAGATAGAGCCCCCATAAATCTCCGCTGAACTGATTAGCGCCGGCCTCAGATGCCTCGTCAATTATCCTGAACTGCACCCAGTTCGTATTCGGCGCCTCAACGCCCATCATATTGAACAGTTTGAAACCGGTCGCTTCGAACATACCCTGCTCGCCGCGGTGCCAGTAATCGCCTTGCTGAATGCAGGCGCCTAAATTCAGCGTATCCCACCGTGTAGCGTATTTATCTCCGTAATCATCTCTCGCCTGGAAGTCGTGGCCGCGGTTAAACTTGAACTTCCACATATTTTTGCCCATCGCGTAACGCCAGCCGCCGCCGCGCGCTCGGTAACGGATATGGTCATAGACCTTACCATCATAAACAAGCGCCCCCTCCCAGAGGTAATCGGAGCCGGTATATTTGGCCCTCCATGTAGCGTCTTCAACGTCTTCATTCTTACTTATCAGGTGGTAGGCGGGAAGAGAGGTCATAACCTCCTTGCCGTATTCGGTTTCTGTTGTAACGCCGGGCTGAACTGCGCCAGTCCAGGCGGGCACGCCGTCATAGACAAAATATGCGAAATTGTATTGCGGGTCGTCCGCGTAGGGCACAGTGAGGCTGTTGGAAAGATTATCAACAAACGTTATGCGGTAACGCACAAGCCGGCGATTCAGCTGAACTTCCGCCGGCAAGACGGCTGTATAAACGTTGTCATAGGCCGCTTTGTCGCCGGCGGTGCCATCGTCAACCATCGCGAAAGAAACGGGGAAGTTCTCGATTCCGGAATCTGACATTGCGATATAATTGCCGGGATCGACATACTGGCAGCTCAAAGTAACGCTTCTTACGCCATCAGGGTCGGTAACCTTCGCGGTAACCACAACCTCCTCATTGCTTTTCGGCAGCTCGGGGGAATGGTCAACTTGGCGGATCTGCGGCGCGATATTTTCCGCAAAAACAGCGCTGTTTCTTGCCGCAGGGGAGGGATAGGCGCTTCTCCAGCTGCCCCCCAGATCGTTATCCAGCGATGAATTAACCAGCTGAATGGAGCGGCCCGTGCCGATTGTCCCCTCAGGCACTACATCGCCGACTGTCGGCCAGGGGAAGCCAAGCTGATAATCAACCGAGTCAACTATCGTGCCGTTAGAATCGCAAAGCTGAACCCTCTCGCCGTCGTTGTTGAGCGAGCCGGTAAACGGCCCCATCACAAGGCTTGGAGGGATAGAGTACTTTTGTGAAACAGTCAAGGCAGAATAACCAAGCGCAGGGTCTTCGGCAATCACAAGATACCCCCCCGCAGGCAGGTCGGTCCCCTGCGGGAAAGTAAAAGAAATTCCGTCACAGAAGCTCCAGTTAGATATGTCCACGTTGAACTGACCGCTATTGTACAGCTCAACAAACTCAACGGATTCTGTGGAAACATCGGGGTTGTAATGCAGTTCGTTAATCACAACCTTAGACTCGCTGAACTTGAGCCAGTTCGCCGCAACAACCGCCTCATCCTCCATATTTACCTCGTTATCGCCTGTAAGCTCGGCGCAGAAATCAGGGTTTGCTTCGCATGCGAAGGGGTCGAGCCACTGCTCTGCGAGGTAGAGTATATCCGGCAAGCCGACTCTGCAATCGCCGCTGATGTCTCCGGCGGGGCAATCTGCCGCCCTCTCCTGGGTGCTGAACTGCCATGTATCACCGCTGACCGTGAGCCGGCCATCGACATACTCATCTACTCGCCAGTAGTATGTTGTAAGCGCGTCGGGCGTGGGGAGGGGAGAAAAGTAGCTCGCGGCCACTTCCCCCAGATATGCAAGTGGGAGCTGTTTGCCTGCGTAAACCTTGTATGATGACGCCCAGCTGTCGCCTGTCCAGGCAAGAATCTTGTCCGAAAAAGCTACATCCTCAAGCCCGTCGGCAGGGCTTGGATTCGAGGCCTTGCCGCCTGTTGTGAAAGTCCACACATCCCCCTCGAAAACTTCTCCATCGGTTATCGTGTCAATGCGCCAGTAGTATTTCGTTTGGTAATTCAAGAGGCCGCAGTCGAAAGGCGGCTGAACATTCGTGTAATGCGGGTTTGCGCTTATTACAGGATTGGTTCCAAAATACATCTCGTAGCTTGCCTCCGGAAGCTCGGGCAGCTGCCATTGCAGCTGCAAATCGGGATTTACGCCCTGCTCGGCATTAGAAGGAGCGGGCGTATATGCGTAAACAGCCGCGGTTATTTTTATGTTATCCATGAACAGCCAGCTGCCGACTCCCCCCACGCTCTTGAATTCAAGCCAGAGAGGGTCTGTCTCGTAAAAACCGCTACCTGCATTGAGCAGCAGAAACTGTTCGGCAGTAGCAACATCAAGCCCTTTGAAATCGGGCGTAATGACGACATTGTCAATCATGGTAGCGCCGAGAGAGGAAAGAGAGACGCCGTCTGCGGCGAGAGAAGAATTGCCGCCGGCCCATAGAGCTATTCGCATCGGAAAAGTATCCAGCCCTGCCCGTTTGCCGAACAGAAAAGACAAACTGCAAACCATATTTTCCGACCACGTACCGACCTGCTGGTAAATATAGGAGCGGCTTTCATTTGTACTGCCCACAAGAGCCGCCCAGTTATTGCCGTAAGGTGTCAGCGGCAGGCCGTTACCATCGGGGCCGGTGGTATATTCAATCTTGCCGTCAAGGTCGTGCCAAGCATCAAATGAATAGGAAAGAGCGCCCGGATAAAGGGAGTTGTCTTCAAAGCTTGCATTGCTAAGCGGAGGCTCAAAAAGCTGCGCCTGCGCAATTGAAGTGGCAAAAGTAAGTACAACAAGTCCTGAAACCCACAATCTATTATGCATAATCTATCCTATTTACGAAACAAAACTGCCATAGAGATGTTGAAAAAGCCACAAATGAATCACCGTACGAATCGTGAGCCTCAGTAACTTTTTCAACTGCCCTTCCGCAAGAAACGTCGCATTGGCGCGGCAACAGAAAAAAAGAGCGCGGAGCAGGATAATCTGCCCCGCACTCACGTTGTCAAACAATTTGCAATTCAGCCACAACCGGCCCAATCACCTTCTCTTCGTATTAGAGACAAGTGGGAACAATGTTGCACTCAAGCCATGCCTGAGCAATCGCGGCGAAGTCGTAGATGTTAACCTTACAGTCAACGTAATCACCGCCGACACCGTCAGGACCGGCAACATCAAGCGCCGGATTCTCAACGCAGACTTCTGTGCCAGGGTTGAAGTCGGTGTAGATATGTGCTACGTCATAGGCGTCTATCGAATAACTCCAGAAACGCAGGTCGTCAAGCTTACCGGCAAAGAAATCGGTGGATGCCATATGTTCCATGCCAAGCATAAGATCCTGTACGTTCGGCAGCAAAGCCGCGCCGTTGGTTGCCTGAGCTCTCAGAACACCGTCAACATAAGCACAGCCGACACCGGTAGAAGCATCGTAGGTCATTGTAACCATGTGCCAGGTGCTGTCGTCAATAACAACGCCGCTGAACAGGTCGTTGAAAGACTGACGAAGCGTGTGAACAAAGAGGCCACTGCCATCGATGCTCATCATATAGCCTGATGTAGTGCCGCCTTCAGGGACGAATTCCTTGGAAACGAAAGATCTCCATCTGCCATCAGGGAGGTGCGGGATGTTCACCCATACGTTTGCTGAATAGCCGCGCGTGAAGAAGTTGTAGAAGTCCGCACTGCCTGTCATAGTGATCACATCTCCAGCCACGCCGAACAGCTCTACTGCCCCACCGTCCATGCCGATGCCGACATAATTGGGGTCACCATTGGGGTCACCGGAGGTGCCGTCGAAGTAAGCCGCTTCAGGATAAAGCTCATTGACCGAATCTGCAAGGTCGCCGTCAAATTTCCACCAGCCCACAACGCGCTCGGTAAGAACCTGCGCCACAGCTGATGTAGCCGGCTGCTGGAGGCTGTTGTCGCCGGTGCAGTAGTACATGCCTTCATCTGCAACTGTTACATCAAAGATAGTGAGTGTGTTTGTATCCTCGCCTACATAAAGGGTGTCGGTTGCGTCGTCAGCGAGGGCAACACCGTCCTTATACCACTGGTAGGTCTCGATGTTGATGCCAACTACCGAAAGCTGAGCTTCCTCGGCTCCGTAAGCTACCGTTACACTCGTCGGGCCTGAGTCTATTCTCGGCGAGGCAGGCACGGTTGTAAACATCATCTCTGCGCTTGGATGCACAACTGCGCCGTCAACAGCATCGACTCTCCAGTAGTATGTGCCGCTGTTTTCGAGTGTGCCGGGGACGTAGTTGAAGTCTGCGGGGTCAGCAGTTGTAACCTTAACCGGAGTACCGCCGTAATAGGTAGCGCTGGTTTCGTTGGGGTCTGTGCCGAAGTAAACGTTGTAGGTTATGCCTGAATCAGCGACATACGAATCCTGCTGCCAGCTCAATGTCGGGTTGATTTCGACTTCCGTACCGTCTTCCGGAGAAGCGTTAATGGGGATGTACCTGTCTATGGGTGTGATTATGGCTGCGGCGAATGTGCTGCGGATGTTTCTTCCGAGATCGCGCGGTGAAAGATTCAGAGACAGGGTGTTCGTATTCCAGATAGCCGTATCGACAAAGGCGTACGTGCCCGGGACGGAATAGTTGTAGTTCTCAATCGGAGCCTGTACAGTTTCAAGAACGTCGGTTCCATCGGTAACGTCAATTGACGCATAGGTCATATCATTCCAGTCCGTATTCTGATAGATGCGGATGGTGTAGCCATGAGCATTGTTGGCAGCGGCCCAGTCTGCAAGGCCGTAGAACGTTACGGTAACAGGCTCGCCGTCGTCAAAATAGGCGCGGTAAAGCTGCTCTTCCGGTGTATTTTCATCACCGGAGTGCCAAATACCGGCAGAGTACCAGTCAACCGTAACAGCACCATCGGTGCCTGTCATTGTGAGACCGGTGCCAGCGTCGCCGGCACTGTCTGTCCAATCGCTGCACCCATAGGCAGTTTTCCCTGCCATAGCAGGGTCTGCCCAATTGCCGGTTTCGGCGTTAAAGCCGATAACGCCGGCGGTAAAACCGCTGGCTGCGATAAAAAGAGCCAGCAACAACACAAGAAAATTCTTTCGCATTACATTTCTCCCAAAAAAAAGTTACACAATTAAAAACGCATTATCTGTGCCGGCTGACTTTTTCAAATGAATCAAACAGCGCCGGCAATTTAACCAACCAACGAAAAACCACGTGCGTAACGCAAAAAAACAATACACCCGCGCCTTTCCATCGAAATCATTGTACAAACTCAAAGGTTTGTGTAAACTTTTTTTGCATTTTTTTGGTTGTGTAAAATGTTTTCTGTAAATTCAAGGCAGTGCTATTTATCCGGCTGTAGGCGAGCGTAGCGAGCCGGAGGCCGGATAAATAGAAGATTTTGCTTGAAATGGCGGGTACATTTCGTTCTCCTATTAGAAAAACTAAAACCAAACGGAGACACAAAATGACCCACCAGCAGTATTGTAACGAATTCAGTGGTGCAATGGAACTCTTAATTGAAAATGGATTTGAGGGAATGGCTGAAGTCATCAAAATACTTCTAAACGAAGCGATGAAAATTGAGCGTGAGCAGGCGCTCTCTGCCGCACCGTATCAGTTGAAGAGTAAACAAGCCATTCATACATCTGATAACGGTTGCGGTACGGTGGGCACTGGTCGTGCCCGGCGTATAGATACACAACGCCATCAGAAACGAGCGCGGCAGGGGCGGTAGGGTATTTATCCGTAATTATGGGATTGACGGCTGATGCAACAGCCGCAAACTGAAGCGTCAATGGAAGCGAGGTAATTAAGCGTGGATTGATTGATTTCATTAACATAATTCATTTCCGATTCTATTCGTGCAAGCGAGCGGCTGTGCACGATTCTCTAACATCTACCGAAACCGATTATACGAAAACGGCAAGTGAGTAAATCAGAATCAGGATTTGCGATTTACGAGTCGTGCGTTGAGATACAGCGCAAGGATGATAAGCGCCGTTCCCGCAGCGATACGGGCAAGCTCGGGAGCGGAGGCCCCTTTGAGCTCGCCGAATAAGAACAGAGAAACCAGTACTCCCAGAGGCACTTTTGCGTTGTTGCATATCGCGGCAGAGGTAATATCGGCCCTGCGCACGCCGAGGTTCCAGAGGAAGAAGCACAGGCCGCTCGCCACCACGCCGAGGTAGAGAAGCGTAAGCCACTGAGCGGAATTTATTTGCGCAATATCTGGCAGAGCGCCGCGCAACAGGACGCCGAGAAAAGCCGCTGAAACAGCCCCCGCGTATAGCAGCGCAAAGATGGAGCGGTCTGTGGCACCATCGGGCAGGCGCGTTCGCCTGTACCATACCTGTCCGCAGGCGAAGCAGATGTTGGACGCCTGCATAAGACAAAAACCCGTCAGCACGGGAAATTCGGCGAGTCTGTTCCAGTATATAATGCCCGTCGCGCCGACAGCCAGAAGAACGAGCGCAAAGGCGCGCGGGTCAAATCGTTTCTCAAGCGCATCGTCAAACAGCTTCACATACAGCGGTGTAAATATCGTCATGGCGGCTATCTGATAGGCCTTTATGTAGCCGTAAGCGGAGATGTACGCAACGTACATCAGCCCAAACTGCACCGCCCCAATCGCAGCAAGCCGCATGCAGAGCCTCCCCGAGATAGAGCGTAGGCGCAGGAACGGCGCAAACACAAGCATCGAAAGCGTGAGCCTGATGAACGTGATCAGGACGGGGTCTATGCCGGCCATATTGGTCTTTATAAGGCCGAACGAAAGCGACCAGACAAGCGAGACGATTATAAGGTATATCATAAGAAAGCGATAAAAAGAGCCGGCGTTGCAACCGGCTCCGGATTAGTCTGTTTATTTCACGCCAAAAGCATAAGCTACGCTGTGGCGGTATCTTTCGCCAGGCTTAAGTACAACCGAAGGAAAATCCGGATGGTTGACAGCATCGGGGTGAACCTGCGTTTCAAGGCAGAAACCGTTATGCTTCTCGTAGAGTGAGCCGTCCTTGCCTTTCAAGCCGTCGAGGAAGTTGCCGGCGTAGAACTGAATCGCAGGCTGGTCTGTATAAACGTCCATTTTGCGCCCGGTTGTCGGTTCGTAAACACTCGCCGCAAGCTTGTACTGGCCCGCTTCTTTGTTCAGAATGAAGTTGTGGTCGAAACCTGATGTAAAGTCCTTTGCGGCCTCGTCCATATCAGCGCCCATTGTCTTCGGGGTGGTAAAGTCGAGGAAGGTGCCGGCGACAGGAGCAATACCCGTCGGGATGAGGTTTTCGTCAACAGGCGTGTAATAGTCGGCATCGATAAACATCTCGTGAGCGTAGTGCGTGCCGGCCTTGTGCCCTGCGAGATTGAAGTAGCTGTGATGCGTCATATTGACGGGAGTCGTCTTGTCTGTTACAGCCTTATAATCAATCTTGAGCTGATTGTCGTTTGTGAGCGAGTAGAGTATTTCCACGTCCATATTGCCCGGGTAGTTCTCATCGCCGTCGGGGCTCTTGAAGGAAAGCTTCAGGCAAGCGCAGGATTCGGTCGTGCAGACCTGCACATCGCAGATTTTCTTATCCCAGCCTATGTTGCCGCCGTGCAGAGACGCTGTGCCGTCGTTTTGAGCTATTTGATACTCAACGCCATCAATTGTAAATCTGCCGTTTTTGATACGGTTGGCAACGCGTCCGCAGTTGGCGCCGAAGTATGTCGGGTTAGTCATATACGCAGCGGCGTTATCATATCCGAGAACGACATCGTCACAATTGCCGTCCTTGTCCGGTACAAAAAGCGAAACGAGGTTGCCGCCGATTGTTGTAATACCGGCCTTCATTCCGTTGTCGTTTTCAAGAGTGAACAGCTCTATCGCGTGGCCATCAACCTCTCCGAAAAAATTACTGCTTACTTTTGGCATGTGAATCTCCAATTCTAATTTTCTTTTTTACTATTCTGCCGCCCGTAATCCATCAAGATGACAGTTTTTTCAAATATATATGCCGGCATCACTTCTTCAAGGCGCTTTTTCGCATCTCTGATATGCGTACGCTGAGAAAAATGAGTCAGGACGATTTTCTTGTTATTCATCTGTGCAAGCATCTCCGCCAGTTCGGTAATATGCAGGTGCTTGCCGGCTTTGGCCTTCTCCTTATGGTCAGGCTCGAAAAATGTACACTCGATTATCAGCACCTCGCTGTCGCGGACAAGCGCGTTCTCCCAGTACGGGGCAAAAGCGGTATCGCCGGTAAAGCTGACAAGCGGAATCTCAATTCCCACCGTAAGGTTTACGCCTTCGTTTTTGAGTTTTACAATCGCTTTCTGATCAAGGCCGAGATACTCGCTTCTAAGCTTCTTTCGCCTTTCAACTATGGTATAACCCCACGAATCGTGATTGTGGCGCGTCTTAAACGGTACTATAAACAGATTTTGTTTTATACGGTAGTACTTACCTTCTTCAACAGCCTCATACTTTGCCGGTATTCTGCTGCCGTCAAGCTCGCCCCAGAGCTCCGCGAGGCGCTCAATATGCTCAACGACAAACTTGTCTCCATAAACTGTACCCGGTCTCTGGTCGCAGAACTGCCTGTGCGAGAGGTAGTAGGCGATGCCGGAGGTGTGATCTATATGGCCGTGCGTGAGGAGCATATTGTTTATCGGTATCACCTGCTCAGGCGCTTTGCCAATATCAAAACAGACATCAAGCCCCGGGATAGCAATAACCGTCTCCTCGCCCGCAACAGAATAGCCTAATATGTCAAATTTGTCAGTCTCTACCCTATGCAGCCTGTGGCTCGGCATATATCAAAATCCTGTCTAAAAAAAGAGCAGGAGCTCATCTGAGGCCCCTGCCTGTCTGGTTGGTGTTTTATTCGGTGGCGGATTCTTCGGGAGCCTTAATCCAAAGCTCGTCAATACCACTGAAATAGACAATCACTTTGGACGTCTCTTTGTCGGCAACGGTCTCACCGATGAAGCCGACTTTCTTCCCGATAAGGGACGCGGCTCTCTTCTTGACAGCATCACTCAAAGGTACGGCATACGCAATAATACTTCCGGCATCATCTTTGACGGCATACCGGAAATTACCGCTCTGTTCCGTATAGATATAGCTCACGGCAAGTGTGCCGGAGTATATATAACCTTCTGTTACGGTGATCCGGTCGGTTTTCTGTTTGTACTCTTTGCGAATTTCGCTGAGCTTTCTGGCAAGCTCGGCATCCTGTCTGGCAACCATCTCGCTCGCCATACGCGCAGATTCGTAGCGTGCGATCTCATCGAGCTGTGCCTGCGCAAAGAGAGCCGCCCTGCCGTTTGTCTCATCGGCGGCTATGGCCTCGAAAGCGGTCTTAATCGCGGTAAAATCCTGCACATCAAGCGGCTTCTCACGCTCTGCGACAAGCTGCTGTGTAAGCACGAAATAGGCCTCATATGCCTTCTGCTGCTTGAGAACATGCTCCGGCAGAACAACTTCTTTAGCGGGCTCTGCCTCTTGCGACGTCGCTTCCGCTTCTACCGGTCCGGCTGATTCTGCCTCACCGGCAGGCTCAGTTTCTTCGGCCGGTAGCACGGGCATGGCAACCTGCTCCTTGCTCTTATCAGCGGTAGCCGTACCATTGGCCTTATCGGCTTTGCCGGCGGGCTGAGGAACGAAATCGTCAAGAGCGCCGAGATATTCAATATAAGCGCTGTTGATCCAGTAGCTTGCGCCTGCCGGAGGGCGAATCTTGAAGTAGTCGCCATCAACGCCGATAATGTTCACCTTCACGCCATTGTTGAGTGATAGCTGTTTTGTAGTAGAGTGCACGGGCGAAACGTACGGCGAACCTGCCCATACATTCACGTTGCTCGCCCTAACCACACCCACGGATTTGTCTGTCTTATCCTGCTCGACATACTCCTTCGCTATGAGCGAATAGCAAGTCTGGAGAGGCTCGATTCGCGCCCACCCAAACTGCTCCGCCGTTACCTTGACGGTATCGGGCGATGAAATCCTCGCGCAACGGTAGTAGTTCATGCCGGAACCCGAACGAACAAACACATTTTCGCCTGTTACGCGGGCTACATAGGGATACTGCTTCTCTGCGGCCGTCAAAACGGACGCCAAAAGGAGCAACGCCAGCAAATACTTTGCATGCCTCATTTTCTTTTCTCCGATGAAATTCTCTTATGCGGCCGGCTTTCTCAACGCCGGTTCCGCCAAACATAGCTGCAAATAGATTAAGTTACCTCTACGAGACTTGTTGTCAATGGTTTTTCGCGTAAGGACCAAATAATTCTACCCAACCGAGCTTATTTACTTAAAATACAAGCTTGTTCAAGGCCATTGGCCGAAAAAATAAGGAAAAGTCTTAAAATATGAAAAAACAACTGAAAATCGCATTCGTTTCGCTCGGATGCCCCAAGAACACCGTTGACTCGGAAGTAATGCTGGCGCGGCTCGCCCAGCATGGATTTATACTCACCGCAGACGAACAGCGCTGCGATATAGTCGTCGTAAACACGTGCGGCTTCATAAGCGACGCGAAAAACGAAGCCTTAGGCGAGCTGCTGCATTTTGCGGGGCAGCGGCGAAAGGGCAAAATCAAACTGCTCGTTGCCGCGGGTTGCCTTGTGGAGCGGGATAAGGAAAAACTGCTCGAAGCGGTGCCCGAGATTGACTGCCTTGTAGGCTTGGCAAATCGCGACGAAATCGCCGAGATAATCTCTGCATCACTTCGAGAGAAGCACCCCTCCATCGATATCGACGCCGGCAAAAGCTTCGTTTCAGACGACCGAATCCGCATGCTGACAACACAACCGGGTAGCGCGTATCTGCGCATCAGCGACGGCTGTGACAAGAAATGTGCCTTCTGCACGATACCCTCGATAAGGGGGAATTTCCGCAGCAAGCCGCCGGAGCTTGTTGTGGAAGAGGCAAAGCTTCTGCTCGATTCGGGCGTAAAGGAAGTGAATCTGATCGCGCAGGACAGCAATTTCTACGGCCGCGACCTCGGAATGAAAGACGGCCTCTGCGAACTGCTGATTGAGCTGGACAAGCTCGACTTCATCTGGATTCGCGTTTTGTATATGTACCCCTCGACAATCAGCGACAGGCTGATTGACACAATCGCACAAAGCAGGCATATCGTACCGTACATCGATATGCCGATACAGCATATAAACAACGACATACTGCGCTCTATGCGCCGCACAGATACTCGCGAAAACACGACCTCGCTTATCGAGAGGCTGCGAGCAAAGCTGCCGGGGCTCGTCCTTCGTACGACCGTTATCACGGGCTTTCCGGGCGAAACAGCGCAGCAGCACAACGAGCTTGTTGAGTTTATGAAGTGGGCGAAGTTTGATGCGCTGGGTTGTTTTATGTACAGCGCAGAGGAAGGCACCCCCGCCGCAGAGCTCCCCGGGAAGCTTGATGAAGACACAAAGAAGAAACGCCTTGATGAGATTATGACTGTTCAAAGCGAAATAGCCTGCGAGAAAAATGCGGGACTCGCCGGCAGCGAGATGGAGGTACTCTCGGAAGCGGTTGTTGAAGGCGGCACGATAGCACGCTACTACGGACAAGCGCCGGAGATTGATGGCGTAGTCAAGGTGCCCGATGTGCAGGTTGAGGCGGGCGAATTTTTCAAAGTGAGAGTGGTCTGCGCGGACGGTTACGACCTGATCGCGGAACCGGAGTAAATACGTTTTGTTGTAAAAGGAGCTTATTGTGAAAAAGTTTGGACTGGTGCTTGCGGCGCTTGTATTTCTTGCCGGATGCGCCGCTGACAGGTCAAACGAAGGCCTCTATCAAGTTTCTACGCTTCAAGCGCTCATGCAGGGCAATTACGATGGCGAGACGCAAGTTTGCGAGTTGCAGGAGCGCGGCGATACCGGCATCGGAACATTCGATGCGCTTGAAGGCGAGATGATAATCATAAACGGGCAGGTCTATCAGGCGCGGGTTGATGGAGCCGTTTTGACGGTAACCGACAACCACACGCCTTTCGCAAATGCCGCATCAATAGCGGGCGCAGAGAGTTGCGAGCTGTCGTTTAACAGCGGCTTTGACTCCCTCAAGCAGGCCCTCACAGACAACTTCGCAGGCGAAAACTACCCTTGGGTATTCCGGATTGACGGCACATTCGAGAACGTAAAATTCCGCAGCGTACCGAAACAGACCAAGCCATATCCTCCGCTCGCGGAAGCCGCAAAAAAGCAGGTCGTATTCCACAAAGACAAAGCTTGCGGAAGTATTGTCGGCTTCAGGTTCCCCGAGTATTTCGGCGGCATCAATGTAACCGGCTACCATCTGCACTTTATCAGCGATGACCGCAGCTTCGGCGGACACCTTCTCGACATCGGTTCGGGACAAGCCTCCGCACGCGGTAAACTGCTTGCTTCTCTCGACCTTGAGCTCGGCAACTCAATGCTCGGCTATAAACACGGCGCAACAACCGCAGAAGAGATTGAAGCGGTTGAGCAGGTTAAAACAACCGACTGACGCCTGTGCTGACAACTCTGCATTTGTGCGGCCGGTTATTTTCCTGCACTATTCTATGCAGAAGCTTTGCACTTGGCGCGAGCTCGGTGTAAACCGTACCCGTACCCCCCCCCAAAAAAAAATGTCTTCGCCAACAATGGCGAGCGTATGGAGCGCCATCAGAACCGCTAACCTGATGAAACCGCGATTATTCACTAATTCATCTAATAGAAAAATCCGGCCGTTTGAGTGAAATTTCACGTTTGAAATATTTTTTCAAAAAAATCTTACATTTTTCAGGCAAACCGACAA
>JBFWMM010000051.1:0-13973 GCA_050251615.1 Phycisphaerae bacterium | reverse complement strand
TTTACTCTTATTGAGCTTCTTGTTGTCATATCGATAATAGCGATGCTTATGGCTATTATGATGCCGGCACTGGGTAAGGCGAGGGAATCCGCCCGCATGACGCTCTGCAAAACGAATCTGAAACAGTACGGTCTTGCGATGGATATTTATCTCAGTAGCTACAACGAGAAGTATCCGCCGCCATACAACGCGATTTTCAAGGGCACTGTCGGAGGCACGCCTCTGGCTTGTCAGTGGCACGACATAAAGACCATGCCCACGGAAACTCCCACAAACGCCGGCCCTCTCTGGGCGTATCTGGCCAATGCGAAGTCGCACTTATGCCCGACGTTTTACGGCATAGCAAGGCGCTACGGTGCGCAGCACTCTGGGCACGATTCCTCTATTGAGATTGAGCCGCAGTATTCGTACAGTCAGAACGCCTTTCTCGGCTCAACGCACAAAAGCACAGGCTCCGTAACGGCGAACCCATCGGGGATGGCCGTTTTTCTCGAAGAGTCCATGTGGCAGATGATGGACGGCACCTCGATCAATGTCTGTTCGCACGTGCTCAACGATACGAACTTCTTCGCCCGCCACCCGAGAGACGGGACATTCCCCGGCGACAGTGTGGCGACGTACCACAGAAGCTCGTCTGTTGAGTCTAAAATCGACACCTCGAGCGGCGAACTCATTCAGACGCGTGCGGGCGGTGTTGGCAATGCTGTCTTTGCGGACAGCCATATCGGCGAGATTGACCCGTACGAGCACGAGATGGTCAATGGAGCCAGATTCAACAGCAGCTATCTTGCAATATATCCGAGCAGAGGTGCAACGAGCGCCAACCTGCCATACTGAGCGGCGAAAGGATAGCTTTTTCGTAGCCAAACAGTTTGTATTGTAAGAGCATAACAGTTATGATGGTAATCAGATGAAAGATTTGTACATAGGAATTGACCTCGGCGGAACGTTTGTCAAGGTGGGTTGTTTCACCGAAAAGATGGAGATGATCTCGAAGATCTCCGTGCCCACTGACGGCCACAACCCTGAGGCAACAATGCTTGCTACGCTCGATGCAATACAAGCGATAGTGAGCCGTTCAGGACATAAGACTGCCGACATCAAGGCAGCTGGCGTGGGGAGTCCCGGCGTTCTCGACTCGAAAAACGGCATTATAATTACCTCACCGAATTTGCAGGACTACCGCGGTTTTCACATAACGCAGTTTATATCCGACAGGCTCGGAGCGCCCTGCGTTCTTGAAAACGATGCGAATGTTGCGGGGTGGGGTGAGTATGTTCTCGGTGCCGGCGGGGATGTTGACGATATGGTTCTCGTAACACTCGGGACGGGAATCGGCGGGGCGGTTATTTCAGACGGCAGGCTTCTTAAAGGCGCCGAGAACTGCGCCGCGGAGATCGGGCATATGATAATCATTCCCGATGGTAGGCTCTGCAAATGTACGCAACATGGATGCGTGGAGGCGTATGCCTCGGCCACAGCCACCGTTCAGCAAACAGAAGAGATGCTTGCTGATGGGGCGGTATCGACATTGCAGGATATTTATATTCATAACGGCGCAGTAACTTGTGCGGATGTGTTCAGGCATGCCGAGCAGGGGGATCGCCTTGCCGTGGAAATTACAGGGAAAACTTGCAATGTTCTGGGGTTGCTCTGCGTGAATATATTTTCATATTCCAATCCCGGCAAGATACTCTTTTCCGGAGGTATGATTGCGGCCGGAGACTATTTACTCAGCAGAATACGCAAATCTTTCAAAAAGTACCTGCGAAAAGACATTGAGACAAATATGCAGATCGACTTTGCCACGCTGGGCGAAAATTCCGGTATTATCGGAAGCGCGGCACTGGCAAGAGACACGTTCTGTCTTGTATAATTTCGGAGAAGCTTATGCGAGCAACCGCCGCGTTACTGGTAATAACAGCTGCAATAGCTGCCTGTTCCAGCGTTTACACAGATTCAAGGGGCAGTAGCTCAGTTACGGTCGAAGGGAGCCCGGGCGCAAGACGATTCTCTTTCACAACGACTGCTCCCATAAGAGAAAACGGCCCCAAGTCCGTTGAGGTTCGCGAGGGCGCCGGCTCATCCTACTGCGAAACAGGAGCTGCGCTTTTTGATGGCCTTTATGCTCTTTCGCTTAATGAGGCCGCAAAAAACAGCGTAAACGACATCAGCTATGGCGCCTTTGCAGATAGTCCAGCGCTTCACAAACCATACTGGCAGACAGGTGAGAAATGGACGTACGTCTGGACGCGCGACCTTGCATATTCAGTAGATCTGGCTCTCGCCGGCATAGATGCCGAACGTTCGATTTACTCGCTTTTCTTTAAGACAAGCGGGCTTAAAGACGGGGTGGAAGGTGATTTTCCGCAACAGATAATTCAGGATACAGGCTCAGGCGGAAGCTGGCCCGTTTCAACGGACAGGGCGGTTTGGGCGCTCGCGGCAAAAAGACTCACTAATGCACTGTACGGCCAGCGAAAAGATCGTTTCATCGCTCAGGCTTGGCCGTTTCTTCGTGATACAATCGAGCTGGACAGGAGGCTTACATTCGATGAATCAGCCGGTCTCTACCGTGGAGAGCAGTCCTTTCTCGACTGGCGCCAACAGACTTACCCGCTACGCACGAGGGATAATGTCGTACTCATATCGCAATCCGCTTCACTCTCAACAAACCTCCTGCAATACAATCTGCTGAAACTTGCATCAGAAACGGCAAGCAAACAGGGTAGCGGGGAACTTTCAGAAAAGTATTTCCGATGGGCGCAGGAGCTTGAAGCCGCAATCGTTTCTTCGTTTGTAGGCGAAGATAAGTGCAGTGCGTTCATACTCAACAACGCTGTCAGTATAGCTACCGAGCGCAGAGATCTGCTCGGCGAATCGCTGGCGGTACTTTCAGGTATTCTCTCGCCCGAACAGGCGCGCAAAGTTGTTGAATCATACCCGACAGGCGAATTCGGCCCGCCGGTTGTCTGGCCGCAGAGCAGAAGAGTGCCGATATATCACAATCAGGCAATCTGGCCATTTGTTACGGCGTATCATTTGCGTGCCGCAAAGCAGACAGGTAGCGTGAAAGTGATAGATAACTGCGTAAACTCGCTGTACTCGCTTACCGCGCTGAACCTCTCCAATATGGAGAACTACGATTTTTCATCAGGCCTTGCATACGCTCAAACTAACGGCATCAGCGGGCCGGTAATAAATTCGCCGCGTCAGCTATGGAGTGTGGCGGCATACATAAATATGGTGCAGGAGATAATTTTTGGTTATTCTTTGCAGGATGCGGGCCTCTCGGTAGCTCCATGCATAACCGGCTTGATCCACAAGAATTTATTTGGCGGAGCGCGAGAGATTATGCTTAACGGACTTATCTGCCATGGCAAGCATATTAACATCAAGTTGCAACTCCCCGAGCCTGCCTCGTCAGATACGCTGTATGAAGTGCGTGCGCTTCGCCTCGGCGGCAATAAATACGGCAATACAATCGAGTATAATCACCTTGGCAGCTATAATGATATAGTTGTCGAGCTTGGCTATGGCAGCGAAAGTTCTGATTGTATAGTAATAGTTGACGAACTTATCGGCGATGCAATCTTCGGCCCTGATGAGCCTGTTGTAACGGAAGTGTCCGCAAAAGAACTGGTAACATTGAAATGGAAGCCGGTAGAAAATGCTGAAACTTACAGGATCTATCGAAACGGCGAAATCGCCGCGGATAGCCTTCGTGAGACGGAATGGCAGGATAAGGCCAGCGGTAACTACAAGACCCAACCATTTTACTACAACGTCTGTGCATACGCAGGCGGCAATCAGTCTCAGATATCCCCCGCTCTGCCGGCGACGGATTATATCGTAACAGTGCCGGCTCTCAAAATGCGCAACGAAGGCGGTGAGCTGAAAAGGTCTCACCATTTCGAGGACTGGGGCGAGCGAGGGCATTCTCTGGAATGCGAATTTACAGCCCGCTTTGATGGTCCGAATGATCTTTATGTCCTTTATTCAAACGGCGCCTACAACATCGAGAGCGCTGTAACATGCTCCGTAAAACGCCTGCGTGTGTATGACGGTGACGATAACCTTCTCTGTGAAGATTACCTCAAAATGCCGCATACCGAAGAGACAGGCTCGAACAAACGCGGCTGGGATGTGTTCAGGGATTCTGCTTCTGTTTCTGCGGAGCTGAAGAAAGGCGAGCGCTACCGCGTTGTTATTGACGAGGATCAGTATTCGCGCAATATGAGCTATTACAAGCATTACGTGCCGTATCGCAATTCGGGCGGCGGCGCAGAGCCGTACAACTTCGTGAATATCGCTGAATTGAGAGTAGCACCGGCGGGAAGGTAAATCTTGAAAGCTCGCGTACTCATTCTGCTGGCAAGCTTAACTGCACCGCTTTTGTCTGCGCAGGGGCTTCATTGGTGGAATGACGCTGTTTTTTATGAGATATTTGTCCGCAGCTACTGCGATTCTGACGCTGATGGTATCGGTGATTTCAACGGCCTTACCTCAAAGCTCGACTACCTCAATGACGGCAATCCTGATACAACCGCCGACCTCGGCATTACGGGGATATGGCTTATGCCGATTATGCCCTCGCCGAGCTATCATGGATATGATGTAATCGACTACTGCGCCATAAATCCCGATTACGGCACCGCGGAGGACTTCCGCCGTTTTCTCGCCGAAGCACATAGGCGTGGAATTAGGGTGCTGATTGATTTCGTTATGAATCACACATCCGAGCAGCACCCGTGGTTTCTTGATGCTATGAGCGGCCCCGCATCGAAATACCGTGATTATTATCTCTGGGATAATAGCACGGTCCTCTCCAACTGGCATAAGGCTCCGAGCGGGCAGTACTATGGCTTTTTCAGCAGCCGGATGCCGGACGTCAATTTTAGAGACAGGCGCACACTTGATGAGTTTATCGGATTTGCCGAGTTCTGGTTGAAAGATATTGGTGTGGACGGTTTCAGGCTCGATGCGGTTAAGTATCTTGTCGAAAACGGCGCTGAAATTGAAAATACCGCCGGCACATATCGCATTTTGAACCGTTTCAGAAGCGAGTGCAAAAAAATCAATCCAGACTGCCTGATTATCGCTGAAATATGGGACAACACGGAAACTGTTCTCAAGTATGTTCATAACGGTTCAGTTGACCTTGGCTTTGAGTTCGATTTCTCTTTTGTTGCCGGCGAGGCGATCAGAACCGGCAATCCCGCAAAGCTTAAACAGGCGGTGCAGGACAATTATGAACGGTTTCCCTTTCTGCAATCTGCGCCATTTTTGACAAATCATGATCAGGACAGGATTTTCTCTGTTCTTGAAAATGACACAAAAAAGATGAAGCTTGCGGCATCGGTGCTGCTCACTGCACCAGGTACCCCGTTTATGTATTACGGCGAGGAGATTGCGCTTTTGGGCACAAAGCCCGACCCCGAGCTGAGGAGGCCTATGCAGTGGGATGATGGGGCCGCTTGCGGCTTTACCGCCGGAGTGCCGTGGAAAGAAGCCGGCGCACAATACGGTTCAAATGTTTCGGCTATGGAAAGCGACAGTGATTCCCTCCTTAATCATTACAAAAAGCTTTTGAAGCTTCGCAATGAAAGCGAAGCTCTCAGGCGCGGAACGTATCGAGAACTTGCCGGCGACGAACCGGCTCTCTACGCGTTTGAGAGGCAAAGCGCAAGCGAGCATATAGCCGTCATACATAATTTCTCTGCTGAAACAGTATCAGCAGAGTCTATTGAATTACCCCCTGAAAAGGTGCTCAGCATTTCAACAATCTCCGGCGAGCCGGCAACTCTTTCTGCCGTTGCTCCTGCTGCCACGCTCATTTTAAGGCTTTCAGACTGAGTTTACAACAGGCACTATTAAATCTACTGCCGATAAATCTTGACTTATCTGAATCTTTGCTATACTTAGCCCTGTTAACTGATATTCGTAAGGAAGCTGATATATGCAACGATTGATTTTGGCCGTAATGGCCTGTGCGAGTGTTTTGCAGGGGGCTACGGTCCTTCGACTCGCTCACGGACTCAACACAGAACACCCTGTGCACAAGGCTATGATTTTTATGGCACAGCGAGTTAATGAATACTCTGCCGGCGAACTGATTGTGGAGGTTTATCCCAATGAGCAGCTCGGCAATGAAAAGGAATGTATCGAGGCCATTCAGCTTGGTTATCTCGCGATGACAAAGATTTCGTCCGGAGCGATGGAGTCTTTCGTTTCCCGCTACAAGATATTCGGCATCCCGTATCTTTTCGACGATTCCGAACATTTCTGGAAAGTGTGCAACGGTGAGGTCGGCAAGAAACTACTGCTCAGCGGTGAAAGCAAGCGTCTGCGCGGTCTGTGCTTCTACGATGCCGGTGCAAGAAGCTTCTATGCCGGCAAATCTATAAACACCCCCGCTGACCTCTCGGCGGACGGCAAGACGATGAAGGTGCGCGTTATGGGCAGCCCGATGGCAAGTGAGCTGATTTCCACAATGGGCGGCGCTCCCACGCCAATCTCCTGGGGCGAGCTATATACCTCGCTTGATCAGGGCGTTGTTGACGCGGCTGAAAACAACCCACCCTCATACCTTACTTCAAGGCATTATGAGATAACCAAATTCTACAGCCTTGATGAGCATACTCGCCTGCCTGACCTGCTCGTTATCAGCACAAGAGTCTGGGCGAAGCTCACAGAGCAGGAGCAGCAATGGCTCCAGGCGGCTGTCGATGAGTCTGTAACGTATCAGCGCAAGATCTGGGAGGAGTCAGAAGCCGAAGCGATGAAGTTTCTCAAGGAGTCAGGCGTTACCATAATATACCCCGACAAGGCGTCTTTTGTTGAAGCGGTGTCTCCGATGTGGGAAAAATACATGGATACCGAGCTTGGCGAGCTTATAACAGAGATCAGGGGGATAAAATGAAGACGGTCAAAATTTTTCTCGACAAAGTCCTTGAGTTTATCGTGTCTGCAAGCATGGGGCTTCTCGTGCTTGATGTTATCTGGCAGGTGTTTACGCGGCTTGTGTTGCAGAACCCGAGCCCGTGGACTGAAGAAGTCGCGATCATACTGCTGGTATGGGTGGCTTTGCTCGGTGCGGCGGTCGGGCTGGGCCTCGGCGCTCACCTCGGCATCGACTACTTCGCCTCCAAGATGAAAGAAAAGACTCGCAAGGTAAGTGAAGTGTTCGTGTTTGCGTTGATTTTCCTCTTTGCGGCAATCGTGATGGTAATCGGTGGGATCGACTTGGTATCCAGCACGTTCGAGTTGGGCCAGGTTACGCCGCAACTCAGTCTGCCCGTCGGATATGTCTATATCGCCGTACCGGTGAGCGGTTTATTTATGATGATATACAGCGGCATCGGATTCGCGGAGCGCCTTGCGGCTGTAAAGGAGGATGCGGTATGAGTCTTTCTGTTATAGCGCTGATTATCGTTTTTATCGGGCTGTTGTACATTAACGTACCCGTAGCATTTTGTATGGGTATCGCCACGACTGTCGCTTTCTATATTATGCATCTTCCCGCGGCAACGGCTGTCGCGCACAACATCGCCACGGGAATCGACAGCTTTACTCTCCTTGCAATCCCATTTTTCATCCTGTCCGGTCTGCTTATGGGCCACGGCGGTATAGCTCGCAGGCTCATTGATTTCGCAAACGTCCTGGTAGGGCGGTTCCGCGGGGGGCTTGCGTTCGTAAACATTCTAACCTGTATGCTATTCGGCGCAATCAGCGGCTCAGCGGCGGCGGCGGTTTCGTCTGTCGGTGGGTTTATGATTCCGCTTATGAACAAAATGGGCTATGATCGCGATTTCAACACAAGCATTACGGTTACCGCAGCTACGACCGGTCTTCTCATACCTCCCAGTAATGTAATGATTGTTTATTCGCTTGCCACAGGCGGGGTGGTTTCAATCGCGGCAATTTTTATGGCGGGCGTTGTGCCGGGGATTCTTGTGGGACTCGGCTTGATTTTCGTAAGCAGTATCATTTCAATCAAGCATGGCTATGGCAAAGGTGAGAAATTTACGTTCAAAGAGGCTGTAGTGAAATTCCTCTCTGCAATCCCTGCTTTGATGTTGATTGTGATAGTTATCGGAGGCATTCTTGCCGGTATGTTCACCGCCACCGAGGCTTCTGCGATAGCGGTGGTATGGTCTCTGTTCCTTGCAGTTATATGCTACAAGGAAGTCAAGTGGAAGGAGATGCCCGGCATACTTCTCCAGTGCGGCGTAACAACGAGCGTTGTGTTTATGCTGATTGGTACCAGTATGGCTATGAGTTGGGTGCTTGCGGCCGAAAACGTGCCGCAGAATATCAGTGCCGGTCTGATGAGCCTCACGGGCAACAAGATTATGCTGCTCCTTATGATAAATATGATTTTGCTTGCCGTGGGTACGTTTATGGATATGACGCCCGCCATCCTCATCTTTACTCCCATATTCCTCCCGATTGTACGAGGCCTTGGAGTTGACCCGCTGCATTTTGGAATCATTATGATTATCAATCTCTGTATCGGGCTTTGTACCCCGCCCGTGGGAACATGCCTGTTCCTCGGATGCGGAATCGGCAAAACTACGGTAACTAATGTTATCAGAAAGATTTTTCCGTTCTTTATCTCAATGATTGTCGTTCTGCTGTTATGTACATATGTGGAGTGGTTCAGCCTGGCGCTTCCCAAAGCGCTAGGCCTGCTCAATTAACCAGGTCCGCATACAATTTTGTTTTATAGATCCCGTACTTGCATAAGTGCGGGATTTTTTACTGGACAGTCAGGTGAAATACGCTACAATTAAATCTTCATGTGATATTATTACCCCGTTAAAAGGTTCAACATGAATAAACTCTGCGCTGATTTTGCGAACACACCCGATAACATCATCGGGATAGAATTTGACAACAATATGCATTTGCCGATAAGAGCGATACAGTTCGGGAAGGGAAATTTTCTTCGTGCTTTCGTTGACTGGATGATTGACATCGCCAACGGGCAAGGGATATTTAATGGAAGAATTTTGAGCGTGCAGCCCATTGAAGTGGGGATAACGGAGTTGCTCAATAAACAGGATGGTTTGTACACCGTTTTGCAACGCGGCATTGAAAACGGTAGCAATGTAGTGAGCAAGCGTCTAATCAGCTCCATGGCCCGCTCAATTAACCCCTATACTGAATACGCCGATTACCTTGCGGCTGCTGAAAACCCCGATCTGCGATTTGTATTCTCCAATACGACAGAAGCCGGCATAGCGTTTCGTGGAGCACGACACGAGCCGGATAAGTGTCCGCCGAGCTTTCCGGCCAAGCTGACGGCCTTCCTCCACCGCCGTTTTCACTTTTTTGACGCCGCAGCGGACAAGGGCCTCATAATAGTGCCTTGCGAGTTGATTGAGGCAAATGGAGATACGCTCAAGAAATATGTTTTACGTTACATTGATCACTGGTCAATGAAGCCTGAGTTTGCGCAGTGGGTTCGGGAAAGCTGTCATTTTGTAAACACGCTGGTTGACAGAATCGTAACCGGATACCCTCATTCCGAGGCAAAGCAGCTGTGGGAAGAGCTTGGCTATGAGGACAGGCTTTTGGACTGCTGCGAGCCGTTTAATCTGTTTGTGATAGAGGGGCCTGCGGAGCTTGAGAAAGAGCTTCCCCTGCGTGAAGCAGGGCTTAACGTCATCTGGACCGATGACCTTGCCCGTTACAGAAAGCGTAAAGTTGCCCTGCTCAACGGCGCACACACATCTACCGTCCTGCTCTCCTACCTCGGCGGAATCAATACCGTTTCTCAGATGGTCAATGATGAGCTGTTCGGCAAGCTTACCGTACAAATCGTGCAAAAGGAAATCCTACCTTCGCTCGATATGGATGAAAACGAGAAAAACTCATTCGCAGATTCTGTTATAGAGCGTTTCAAAAATCCGTATATAAGGCACGAGCTCTTGAGCATAAGCCTGAACTCTGTGTCGAAGTGGAAAGTAAGGGTGCTGCCCACGTTCAAGAGCTACGCAGGCGCGTTCGGCACACTGCCACGACTGATTTCACTGAGCCTTGCCGGACTTGTCCATTTTTACAGGTGCACCGAAGTGGATGAGGGCATTTATTGCGGCGTGCGCGATGGCAGAGAGTACCCGGTCAAGGATGACAAAGACATTCAGCGTTTCTTTGCGGGGTTGTGGTCCGGTTTTGACGGAGACTATAACAGGCTTGCCGGCGCCGTGCTATCGAAGAAGAATTTCTGGGGAGAGGACCTTTCCAAAGTTGACGGCTTTCAGAACCTGCTCGCCGAACAGCTTCAGTCCATCGACGAAAAAGGTGTAAGCGTTTCGATTAAGGAATACCTCTATGATTGATGCGCTCAGAATAAATCCCGCAGACAACGTCGCAGTTGCGATATGCGAATTGCCTGCCGGAAGACGTGTCGAAATAGGCGGTGCTGAGATTCTTGTCTCCGAGCAGATTCCCGCCGGTCATAAATTTGCTCTCAAGAACATTCCCGCCGGTGCGTCGGTTGTTAAATACGGCTTTAGCATCGGCACGTCAACTGCTGATGTAAAAACCGGAGCCAGGGTTCATTCCCATAATCTGTGCACAAACCTTTCAGGGAAACTGAATTTTGGCTACAACAAAGAAACCTGCAAACTGCCTGCGCGGAAGCCCTCAACATTTATGGGCTACCGCCGTGAAGACGGCAGAGCCGCGATACGCAACGAACTTTGGATTGTTCCGACAGTCGGATGCATAAACGGACCGGCGAAAGCCGCCGCGCAGCAATTCGCCTCAAGCGGCCTGCCGGAAGGTGTTGACGGCATCCGTGTGTGGGAGCATTCGTTCGGCTGTTCTCAGCTCAGCGAAGACCATCACAATACACAGATGATTCTTGCCGGTCTTGCTTCAAATCCCAACGCAGGCGGCGTACTTGTATTCGGTCTCGGCTGCGAAAATAACACGATGGAGCAATTCCGTGAAGTGCTTGGCGAGTGTTCTGAAAAGAGGGTCAAGTTTCTCGTTGCGCAGGAGTGTGAGGATGAATGTCTAACCGCGGTTTCGCTGCTTGAGGAACTTGCAGAGTACGCCTCAGGCTTCAAGCGCGAGGAAATCAGCGCAAGTGAGCTTGTTATCGGGCTCAAATGCGGCGGCTCGGATGCCTTCAGCGGCATCACGGCAAACCCCGTAGTGGGCGAGGTGAGCAATATCATAATAGCGCAGGGCGGAAGCGCCATTCTTACGGAAATCCCCGAGATGTTCGGCGCCGAACAGATGCTCCTGAACCGTTGCAAAGACAAAGAGACCTTCAACAGCCTTAAGAAGCTTGCGCTTGAGTTCAGGGAGTACTTCCTCAGCCACGGAGAGCCTGTCGGCGAGAATCCCTCCCCCGGCAACAGGCAGGGTGGCATTACAACGCTTGAGGACAAATCACTCGGTTGCGTGCAAAAGGCAGGCTGCTCAGAGGTTGTTGATGTGTTGAGATATGGGGGGAAAGTTAAGAATAAAGGACTTACGATTCTCGAAGGGCCTGGCAATGATATAGTTGCCGTTACTGCTTTGGCAGCTGCCGGCTGTCATCTTATTTTGTTCACAACGGGCCGTGGAACTCCGCTCGGTGCGCCGGTGCCGGTCGTGAAGATTGCCTCCAACAGTAAGCTTGCACAGAAAAAGCCAGGATGGGTTGATTTCAATGCGGGAATCGTCGTTGAAGGCAGCTCCGTAGAACGGACAGGCAGGCAACTTTTTGAGCTTGTACTCGATGTCGCCTCAGGCAAGCGTACGACTTCCGAAGCCGGTTCAATGCCGCAGATGGCCATCTGGAAAAACGGCGTAACGCTGTAGCAATTCTACATTAATGCCACCGCTATTGAATTTCAGAGCAAATTCGCTTATACTTACGCCTTGTTTCAGTAAGCCTTAAAGCTCCCCTGAACCGCAGGATTATAAGTAATCTCTCATTTGCAGGAGATAAAAATTGAGCAAAGTTCTTATTATCGGTGCCGGCGGTGTCGGCAATGTAGTGGTGAAAAAATGTGCTTCACTCCCCGAAGTATTCACAGATATTTGTCTCGCCAGCAGAACGAAGTCTAAATGCGATGTAATCGCCGCTCAAATCGAGAGGCCGATTACAACTGCACAGGTTGATGCAGACGATGCCGCGCAGGTTTCCGCGCTTATCAGGAAGTATAAGCCGGATCTTGTGGTCAATGTTGCGTTGCCGTATCAGGACCTGCCCATTATGGACGCTTGTCTTGAGTGCGGCGTGGACTACCTCGACACAGCCAACTACGAGCCGATTGATGAAGCGAAATTCGAATACAGCTGGCAGTGGGCATACAGGGAGCGTTATGAAAACAAGGGCATTATGGCTCTGCTTGGATGCGGCTTTGATCCCGGTGTAACGAACGTTTTCTGCGCTTACGCACAAAAACATATCTTCGATGAGATTCACTACATCGATATAGTTGACTGCAACGCAGGCGACCATGGTCATCCGTTTGCCACAAATTTCAATCCGGAAATCAACATTCGTGAGATCACCCAGGACGGTAAGTACTGGGAAGATGGGCAATGGAAGATAATACCCCCGATGAGCGTTTCAGAGGACATAGATTTCCCTGAAGTAGGTGTGCGCAAGGGCTACCTGCTCTATCACGAAGAGGAGGAATCTCTCGTTCAGAACATCAAGGGCCTCAAACGCATTCGCTTCTGGATGACATTCGGCGAGCAGTACATCAATCATTTGCGCGTGTTGCAGAATGTCGGTATGACGAGCATTGAGCCGGTCGAATTTGAGGGCAAAAAGATTGTGCCGCTTCAGTTTCTTAAAGCTGTACTTCCCGATCCGGGTAGCCTCGGCGTGAACTACGAAGGCAAAACCTGCATTGGTTGCGTTATGGAAGGTATTAAGGATGGCAAGCCGAAGAAGGTTATGATTTATAATGTCTGCGACCACTCAGAATGCTACAAGGAAGTGCAGGCGCAGGCGGTATCCTACACGACAGGCGTCCCTGCGATGATTGGTGCGGCGATGATGCTTACAGGCAAGTGGAGTGGGCAGGGCGTATTCAATATGGAACAGCTCGACCCCGATCCATTTATGGAAATGCTCAACCTGCACGGACTGCCATGGAAGATAATCGAACTTTAAGACTGGACCCACAAGCAGTTGATACCCCTTGTTACATTCTTGATAAAGAGTATTTGCGTGAAAATCTTGAGATTCTCGCGGGCATTCAGAAAGTTGCGGGCGCAAAGGTGCTTCTGGCGCTGAAGGCGTTTTCTATGTGGTCGGTCTTTGATGAATGCTCAAATTATCTCTCGGGAGCCTCAGCAAGCTCTCTTAACGAGGCGAAGCTGATCAAGGAGTACTTCCGTGGGGAGGTGCATTTCTGCGCGCCAGGGATTGTGCCGCGAGACGCTGATGAGCTTATAAAGATCTGCGATCACATAGTTTTTAACTCCAAAAGGCAATTTGAACTGTACAAAGACAAATGTCTGCAAGAAGGAGTTGAAATCGGTCTGCGAATCAATCCCGAGCATAGTGAAGTTTCTCATGAGATATATGACCCATGCTCGGCGGGCTCAAGGCTCGGTATGCCGCTTGCGCATCTGGAAAGAATAGATTGCTTTGAAGATGTAAGCGGGCTACATTTTCACAACCTTTGCGAGCTTGGCGCCGATGCCCTCGAACGCACGCTTGAGGCTGTAGAAGTGCGCTTTGGAGATTATCTGCACCGAATGAAGTGGGTCAATTTCGGCGGCGGCCATCACATAACCCGCCCCGATTACGATATTGCCTTGTTGTGTAGCCTTATAGAGCGAATTCGCGATAAGTACAATGTACAGGTGTATCTTGAGCCCGGCGAGGCGATAGCTCTCAATACGGGCTTCCTCGTGGCGTCTGTTCTTGATATAGTCGAGAGGGATATGCCGGTAGCAGTGCTTGATACGAGCGCGGCAGCGCATATGCCGGATGTGCTTGAGATGCC
>JBFWMM010000050.1:0-14634 GCA_050251615.1 Phycisphaerae bacterium | reverse complement strand
TTTTATGAAAGGCTTTTGTAGCGCTTTCCCTTTGAATCCTGGCTTGAAAGGAAATGTTATTTGAATACGGATGACCATGTTATGAATCTGGTACCTATATTGTACTGCCGGCAAAAGTGTTATGATCGGTGCTGATACAAACCTCCCCTTAGAAACAAGGGATTGAAACCCAAACTCGCAATCATTGGAAAAGGTGCAGCGCTTTCCAAGATACAAACCTCCCCTTAGAAACAAGGGATTGAAACACTATCGCCGCCCAACGGCCCGTGGATAGTTAAATGTGTGATACAAACCTCCCCTTAGAAACAAGGGATTGAAACTTAATTCAACCCTGCACAAGTCAGAGTTGACGTAATACCGATACAAACCTCCCCTTAGAAACAAGGGATTGAAACAGAACGCGTAAGATTTTACGCCCTTGAAATTTTCGATGGGATACAAACCTCCCCTTAGAAACAAGGGATTGAAACAGACGTCAAGAAAAATCTGCCATTTTTACGCACTTTTCGATACAAACCTCCCCTTAGAAACAAGGGATTGAAACCATTTGAGCATTTCGTTTATCGCGGCCTGCGTCCATTTTGATACAAACCTCCCCTTAGAAACAAGGGATTGAAACCTACGCTACCGTTAACACCTACAGGGGTAATTTTTGTTTTGATACAAACCTCCCCTTAGAAACAAGGGATTGAAACTTAGATTCGCGCCGTCAAACTCGCCCCAAAATTCATAGATACAAACCTCCCCTTAGAAACAAGGGATTGAAACATATGACAGGCAGGGGTGTACTCGCTTGATGCACACAAAGATACAAACCTCCCCTTAGAAACAAGGGATTGAAACGGCTTGCAAATAACGTTCTGAAGGGTATCAAGGCGTGCGATTATTCGGCATTCCGGGATGAGCTGTGAAAAAAACTTTCAGGTTTGTTCGGTTTTTGTTTGGAGCAGGGAAATTTTGTTGTATAATGCATTCAATGGAGGCCGCGGTTGCGGGGTGTGATTCCGCGCAGGCCGCAAGAAGTTACGGATGACTTTTTATAAAGGCGAAGAGAAATGAATTCTCAAAAAGAAATGCCGTTGTGCAGTTTTGGCCCGGGCGGAGATTTCCGTAAGGAATACGTTCCCGATGCCGAAGAAGTTTACGGTCATTACGATGGGCACTCGCTGAAAACGCTGCTTGAAAGCTTTTCGCAGGCGCTTTCGGAGAAATTGCTTCTTCCGATCGGAATGGAGGTAGCGGGTTGTAATCCGCATGCCTACCGGCCCGCTCCACAAACAAACAACAGACAGCAGAGAGGTTATAAAATTGAATCTCACGCCAATAAAAATGGAAATACTGCAAACATTCAAGCAGTATCAAACACAAAAACACTATTCCCCGACGATGAGGGAGCTTGCCGAACATCTGGGAAAAAGCCGAACAACGGTGTTCGAGCACTGCGCCGCACTCCGCGAAAAAGGGTATCTGACCCCCTCGAGCAACAAGGCGCGCTCTTTTAAGCTGACAGGCCTCGCGGAAGAGACTATCGCGCCGGTTATGGCGCAGGAGGCCGATTTCGATGAGCGCAGTGGCGGGATACCGATGCTTGGAAGCGTTGCGGCGGGTTTCCCCGTGGAGCCGATGGGCGTTGAAGAGAGGCTGAGCATTGAGGGCGAATTCACATCCCGCGAGCCGGTATTTGCGTTGCAGGTGTCTGGAGAGAGCATGATCGACGACAACATAATGCCCGGCGACTATGTGATATGCCGGCAAACCAATGAAGCGAAGAACGGCGATGTTGTAGTGGCGATAGTTGACGATAACGAAGCCACGCTCAAACGCTTCTACAAGGAAAAAGACCACGTCAGGCTTCAGCCGGCGAATGAAAACTACAGCCCCATCATCACCCGCAACTGCACGATAAAAGGCGTTGTTGTCGGTCTGATCAGAAAGATGTAACAAGCGGATTTTCAGGCGAAAGTTCAGTATGCTCAAACGCAAAATCACCAGGAAAGTGTCGGCGGGCGAAGTCGTTATAGGCGCAGGCGCGCCCATTGCCGTTCAGTCCATGACAAAAACCCCCACAACAGACATAGATGCGACGCTCTCGCAAATCGCCGCGCTCGCAGAGGCCGGTTGCGATATAATCCGCATCGCCGTGCCCACGCGCAAAGACACTGATGCGCTTAAGATGATAGTGGAGCGGAGCAGCCTGCCGGTTGTGGCAGATATTCACTTTTCAGCCGACCGCGCCATAGAAGCAATCGAGGCGGGTGCATGCAAAATCAGGATCAATCCCGGCAACATCAGAAACGCCGGCGATATTGAACGAATCATCTCCTGCGCCAGCGCAAACGGCACCGCCATAAGGGCCGGGATAAACGAGGCGAGCATCAGAGACCTCCATGAAGACACTCCCGAAAGCAGAAGAGTTGAGCTGATGGTCGCCGAGATGAGCTCCTATGTACAGAATTTCGAAAGACTGGGGTTTGAAAATCTCGTGTTGAGCGCAAAAAGCGCCGATGTCGTTCGCACGATACTCGTAAACAGGGCTTTCAGCGAGAGATTCGACTATCCGATACATATCGGGCTCACTCACGCGGGCCTGCCCGAAGATGCGATTGTACCCTCGGCGGTGGCGATCGGCGCCCTGCTCGCAGAGGGAATCGGAGATACGGTGCGCGTGAGCATGGCGGGCGAGCCGACAGCCGAGATTGAGGCCGCGCATAAGATTCTCGCGGCGCTCGGGCTTTACGACGACAAGCACCCGAAAGTGATCGTCTGCCCCACATGCGGACGCTGTATGGTGGATGTAGTAAAACTGGCCGGCGAGGTCAAGGCGGCGGTTGCGCATATTAGAAAACCGCTTCAGATAGCGGTTATGGGCTGCGTAGTAAACGGCCCGGGCGAGGCGGCAGACGCAGATGTTGCTGTGTGCGCGGGAAACGGCAAGGGCTTCATATACGCAAGAGGCCGAAAGAAGGCCGCGGTTGAAGAAACCGCCATTCTCAGAGCGCTTCTTGCCGAAATCGAAGCTCTCTGAAGATGACAAATTCGAGATGGCATATTCAAGACGAACATCTGTTGGATTTTGAATCTTGAATTTGCAATGCATCGCTTATTGCGTACTGATGCCGGAAAGCGTCGTCTTGAAGTCGCCTGTGATAAGGTTGTAGAAAATCTCGCTGACGACATTATTATTCACTACGCAAGGCGTCTTGTCAGTGCCTTTGATATGCAGGTTGCCATCGGCGCTGCTGTATGAGAGGTTGTCTCCCATCAGAGTAAACTTTTCGCTCTCGAAGTAGCTCACGCCTCCATCCGCTTTCAGCTCGGAAACGTACGTCTTGCCATCAGGCGAAGTCGCATAGACCAGATTGAGCTCGGCCGCATCAAGCAGTTTTTCCGATGCCGTGCTGCCATCCTCGGCGACGGGCAAATACCCGATTCGTAGCGGCTTCTCGCCACCTCTGGCATACACGCTACCATTTTTCCTGTCAAGCTGCAATTCGGTGAAATTGTCAACGAGTGCATAACACCTCGCACTTAAATCAAGCGAGTTGTTCGTGGCAGGAGCTGCAACCACATTCCTGTTGTTCACTTCAATCTTGCCCGGACCTGTTGCATATACAAAATCAGACTCTGCGTCATAGAGGAGGCCGGCGCAGGTGAGGCGGGACGCGCTTATGACTTTGCTCTTTGTGTAGCTCTTATTGTTGAAAACAACCTTATCGCCTGTAAGACGAAGCGCTTTGAGGGTTCCGCCGGCCGTGCCGTTCATCTCAACGACAAGCTTGTCGGAGGAGAAATCAGTTTGCTCGGTGTGGAACGGCTTAACCACATTGCTTCTGCCGTAAACATCGCCGCTGAAGACCACGCTGCTCGAATCCGCCCTGAACACAACATCATCCGTGCAGGTTATCTGCAAGGGGATTTTTTCTTCGGAGCCGGAAGCCGCGGGCATGGAGAGGTCGAGCAGGATATTTCCACTCGCCACAGATTCGCTCTTCGCAAAATCGTACGTAAGCTCATTGGCGGAGAATAAAGACGAATAATCGGTGCCGTTGCCGGCCGCGGGACTGAGGCGTGCATTGCCATGGGCACGTGCGAGAGCGGGCGCGGATTTACCGTCAACCTCGGCGAAATTGACATCAAGAAAATCGCTGGTGATTTTGCCGTCCGGCGTAATTACAGACACATTATCCGACAGCTTCACCTCGTCAGGGGTGCCGGATTCAGTGAGAGTAAGAGACGCCCTGCCGGAAAGTATTTCGGCGGGACTATCGCCTGTTGTTATCATTTTAACGTTGTCCCAGAGGTCAACGCTTGTAAGCTTGCGTTCTTCGGTAAATTCAGCGAAGATTCGTCCCTCAAACGACACGATTGCATCAACAGCGCCGCTTGAGCCGACGGTTGTTATCTTGCCGGGGCCTGAAACGCGGGCTGTTTTCTCGGCCTCGTTGTACTCAAGCGAATTTTGAGCCGTTAAAACCGTGCTTCCGCTGGAGATAGACAGCTCCACCGCTGATTTTTCACTCGGCAACATCGTAAGCAGTTTGCCAGGCACATTGTACCTGATAATGGAGCATTTAGCCTCCGTCTCGCCGGATTGCACAACAACGGGGGCTCCGGCAAACTCAATCAGCGTCTTGCCGCCGTCAAGCACGCGCTTAACCGGCTTAAACTCAAGCTCCCTGCGGCACGAGGCTGTAAGCACAAGGCGCTTTTCCCGCTTCGGCGCAGGTTGCTGCTGCGGTTTATCCGCGTTTGCGAGATAGCCGGCATCGTCAACTGCCGGCTCTGCTGTCCTGCCGCCGGCGGTTTTATCATCAGGCGCCTGTTTACCGGCATCAGAGCGCTTCCAGGGTATATTACTCACGCGAACAATTGATGCGAAGATTTGGTTTTCTTCAGCCGTCAGGCGGACATTATCGTTCAGAGTAAGCTCGTAGAGGTCGGCCTGTTCATCGGGTGTATTCAAGACGGATTCGGAATTGGAGGCTCCCTTTTCGTCTGCCGCCGCATATTCAAACACGCTGATTCTATCAACCGAATCGATTTTCAGGTAGGTGATTCGATTGGAAATGTTTTCGTATGTCAGCTCAAGGCCGTTGCCTTCAATCTCAACAGTATCGCTGTCAAATCGAACTTTCCCTGTACCGGTGAGGCGATTCTGATCAATCCTGTATATGAGTGAATCCAGCGACACCTTTACGGGAAAATCTGTTGCCGCGTTGAAATCCACAACGACATCTCCGTAGAGCTCGGCCTGTACGGGGCGCGGCTTTCCGGCTACCATCTCAACGGTTATAGTACCCTCGGCCGCAACCACCTTGTAACTGTACTTTTCGTTGTACATGGTGATATGCGGTTTCTCTATCTTCCAACGCATACCATCCTGATGGAGCAGCTTATCGAAGCCGAAATAGCTCGCGACATTCCCGTTCTCATCAAGCAACTTGAACTCACTACGCATAGTCTCGCCGATTTGAGTCTCGCCGAAAGAGCCGCTACCCTCCGCTATGACAGGGTATAAGGCTTGCTCAGAAACGTCTTCCGGCCCGGCTTCATCGCTCCCTGCAGCTGACTGAGCCTCCTCAGGGGTTATTTCCACTATCGTATATCCTTTGCCGACAGGAATAACCACAGGTCTTTTTAGCGCGCGGATACCGAAATAAACGCCAAGGCAAATAACCAGGGTGAGCAGGAAAATTGCTATTTTTTTGAGTACTTTCATAATGCTTTCGCCGGTATCAGCAGTATCTTTCCATCAGCGTATCCCACTTGCCCTGATGCTTGAGCAGATACTCTACCACCTCTCGGACAGCTCCCTCGCCGCCCTTTTTCTTCGTAATATAATCGCTGCGTTCTTTGAGCTCATCGACCGCGTTGGCAACGGCAGCGGAAAAGCCCACGCGCATGGCGATGGGAATATCAATCACATCATCGCCTATAAACGCCGCTTCTTCCCCTGAAACAAGGGCAGTATCGAGAAGTTGCTCAAATACGGGCAGTTTCATAGTGCAACCCTGATAGACGTAATCAATGCCGAGCTGCTCTGCGCGCACGCCCGTAACCTTGACTGCGCGGCCGCTGATAATCGCGACACGCCCGCCCGCTCTCTGCCAGAGCTTCACGCCGTGGCCGTCGAGCACGTTGAATTTCTTCGATTCCACACCGTCATTGTTGATGATTATGGAGCCGTCCGTAAGAACTCCGTCAACATCAAGTATAAGGAGCTTGATGCTTTGAAGGCGTTGCATATCGTAACCGTTTTTCAGCATTTCTATGCCTTTATCTCGAGAGATTTATTGAAACTATATCCTGAACGTCTATCATACCGACGGGAACCCCATCGGCATCAACCACAGGCAGTTCATCAATTCTGAATTTATGGAAAATTGCCATTGCTTCTGCGGCAAGAGTATTTTCTCGAACATACTTGCAGTCAGCCGTCATTACGTCAGAGACTTTTTTCTCAAACGCATTATCTCTGGATACCATAAACAACCTGCGCAGGTCGGCGTCGGTAATAATGCCTGAAAGCCTGCCGGATTCATCCACAACCATAACAGCGCCGCGGCGCTTTGTCTTGCTGGTCATATCAAGCATGGCCGAGATCGTAATGTCCTGAGGAACAACGGGTAGCTCGTCTGCCCTGGTAAATTCCATAGACTGTTCAACAGTAATCAGCTTCGCCCCGAGCGAACCGGCAGGGTGATACTTGGCGAAATCTTCACGCGTAAAATTCTTCGCTTTCATTACCGTCAGAGCAAGCGCATCGCCGAGAGCGAGCATGCAGGTCGTAGAGACGGTAGGGGCGAGCCCGTGAGGGCAGGCCTCCGACATCTTTCCGAGCGAAAGATTGATTTCGCAGTTCTTCGCCAACGGGTTATCGCTGCCTCCGGTGATGGAGATACAGTAAACATCCAGCTGTTTGAGCAACTGCATCAGGCGGAGCATTTCTGATGTTTCTCCACCATAGCTGATGAGAAGAGCTATATCCTTTGAGTTTACGCGCCCCAGATCTCCGTGCGGAGCATCGCATGGATTCAGCGTAATGCTGGGTATGCCGACGGATGCCATAGTTGCCGAAATCTTATTGCCTATCAGCCCCGCTTTGCCCACGCCGCTTATTACGATATTGCCTTTGCAATCGCGAATCTTGCGGCAGGCGGATACAAATGTTTCGCTGTTGACAAGTTTTTCAAGCCCTGCCACGGCGCTGGCTTCCTGCCTTATAACATCGGCGGCATATTGCAAATCAAATTCCATTAGAGAACAACCCTTTCCCTTTCATCAAGGCAGAGTACTGTAAATTCCTCGCCTTTCATATCTGTCTTGCACTGTACTTCCACTCTCTTCTCCGAATCTTCCTCTGCCTTTGTCAGGCAGTTGCGCTTGTTGTTCAGCAAATACTGAGCCACTTCCATCGATGTGTTTACAAGCACCTTTTTGCAGCGTTCGTTGGAGAGGGTTGTCTGTACTTCTCTTAATATCTCAATCGCAATCGATTCCGGGCACTTTATCAACCCTGACCCCGAACAGACCGGGCAAGTTGTAAAAATGCTTCTCTCAAGCGAAGGCCTCATCCTCTGGCGCGTCATCTCAATCAGGCAGAACTGATTCATACGCAGGATGCGCAGTTTGGCTCTGTCTGTCTTCATTGCCTCCTTAAGGGCCGCTTCAACCTTCCTTCTGTTGGCGGCGATTTCCATATCGATAAAATCGCACACAACAATGCCGCCAAGGTCGCGCAGCCGGAGCTGCCTGGCAATCTCTTTTGCCGCTTCGAGGTTTGTCTGAAGAGCGGTGTCTTCGATGTCTCGGAATTTTCTGTTTTTTCCGCTGTTTACATCGATCGCCACGAGCGCTTCAGTCTGCTCCATAACGATGGAACCGCCACCCCTCAACTCCACGCGCCTTTCTTTAATCTTACTCACCGCATCCTCAATCCAGTACTTGTGAAAGAGGGGTTCGGGGCTGTTGTAGAAGGCTACGCGTTTCGCATATCTGGGCTGGGTTATCTCGAAAAATTCTTTTATCCGCTCCGCAACGCTCTCCGAATCGCATACGATTCTGGTAACCGTGCTGTTGAACACATCCCTGACCGCACGTATGGCAAGGTCCGATTCGCGGTACAGCTCCATTACTGACTGCTTCTTGTCCATGCGTTTCTTGATGGCGGTCCAGAGCTTCATGAGATACTTGAGGTCTGCCTCGATCTCGGCCTTTGTGGCAAATTCACCGGCCGTTCTCACGATGAAACCTGCGTCATCGGGCTTATCAATCTCTGCGATTATGCCTTTCAAACGCGTTCGGCTTTCTTCGTTTTCTATCTTCTGAGACACGCCGACCTTGTCCATCCATGGCATAAGTACAAGATACTTGCCAGGCAGTGATATATAGGTCGTAACGGCGGGGCCTTTTGTGCCTATGCCCTCCTTGATTACCTGCACTACAACCCTCTGCCCGCGCTTGATACATCTTTGAATGGGAGGTCTCTGGCGTGAGTTACGCCGGCCGATGCTCTCCTTGGCTTCATCGCTGTAGCATCTGGGGTGTATATCGCTGACGTGAAGAAAACCGTGGCGCGGCTCACCATAATCGATGAATGCAGCCTGAATACCGGATTCGATATTGACTACCTTCCCGACATAGATGTTGTTGACGGCAGAATGCGTGTCTTCGCGTTCCATATACAGCTCTTCGAGCTGACCATCCTGCAACACCGCGACTCTGCACTCCTCACCCTGCGCAACGTTAATTAGCATTTCCATTGACATTTTGCAATTCCTTTGCAACTGAATCGAAGTGGGAAACCGCATCCAAAGCGGCCTGACCGAACTGCGCTTGCGAGGCTCAAAATCGATTTATCCGTCGATTTTGAACTCCGCGTCTCTTTTTTAGCGCGGCGTTGAGCCTTATTCCCACTCTACATTTGTTCTTGTTATCGTCTGCGCGCTTTCTCCAACACCTGAAAGCCGCAACATCTCATCTATCTTTACGGTACCACCTTGTCCGGTTACAACCGTCCAAAGCAGCCCTCCTCTTACAACTTCCACTTTGCAGATTAACTCTGCCAGATTTACACGGCTCACCTTCCCTGTCTTGAAGCTCTTCCTCTCGACAATAAGCTCGCCGGCATTGACTTTCCCCATAATTTCGTCAGCCGTTGCCACAGCTGCCGGACCCTCAACCTCTATATGATACGAAACTCTTCTGCATTCGCATCCTTTTTTTCCTTCATAAGCGATAACGTCCCGCGCACGAATCCCTGTGGGGAGCTGCAAATTGAGCATCGCGATAAACTCGTCAGCCTTGAAATCCTGTGCGGCTGTAAGCAGCTGCACCACGGCAAGGTCCTTTTCAGAGCTCACCCCTACACTCTTTGGAAACGGGAGAGAAAATCTCGGATGTGGATTAAAGCCCTCGCTGTATCTGAGAGCAACACCGGCTCTGGCAAACGCACGCATCCAGCAACGCATCACCTCCTGATGTGAGAGATACGCGAGATTTTTGTCAACGCTGTATTCTATGAAAACGGTTGAGTAATCGCAAGTTTCCTGCATCAATCAGCTTTCTGCTCAATTATCATGAGTGTGTCGCGCAGACAGTTCATAATTGACCTGCGCCTGTCCAGCACGAGCACCCTATCGACAAGAGCACGGCAAGTATCCATATCGAGCAGGCGAATAATCATCTTGATTTCAGGTATCATCGGCGGCGCCACGGACAAACTTCGCACGCCTATCCCCACAAGAAACGGTACAAACTCGGGCTCTGATGCGATCTCGCCGCAAATACTGACCGGTATATTTGCTTCCTCCGCATCCCGAACAATCTTCAGCAACAGCTTCAAGATAGCCGGCTGACCGGCTGAATAGTAGGAATTGAGTTTCTCGTTGGCCCTGTCAACCGCGAGGGTGTATTGTATCAGGTCGTTCGTACCCACGCTGAAGAAATCGACTTCTTTCGCCAGCATACTTGATATAAGAGCCGCGCTGGGTGTCTCTATCATTATGCCCATTTCAATGTTGGAATCGTACTCCAGGCCTTCGTCTTCAAGATCTTCCATAACATCACGCACAATCATCTTTGCATGACGAACCTCGTCAATCGTCGTGATCATCGGAAACATAACCTTGGTTTTACCATGTGCGCTTGCGCGAAGTATCGCCCTGAGTTGCGTTTTGAACAGCCCGATATTCTGCGATGCAAGGCAGAACCGGATAGATTTGAACCCGAGAACAGGGTTCGCCTCCTCCGCAAATCTTTCGCTGCGATATACTTTATCGGCGCCGAGATCCATTGTGCGTATGATAAGCGACTTTCCGCCAAGTTTCTCAAGGATATCGCAGTATGCCTTGTAATGATCTTCTTCGGTTGGCTCAGATTCATTCTGGAGATACAGAAATTCCGTACGGTAGAGACCGATGCCATCGCCGCCCTTCTCCACAACCATTTTGGTTTCATTGGGTAGCTCGATATTGCCGGTGAGATTGATTCTTACCCCGTCTTTTGTTACGGCGGGTAAATCCCTTATGGTGCCAAGCTTGTGCTCCTTGGCAATATAATCATCACTGAATTTATGGTATTCGCGGATTGTGTCCTCATCCGGGCGCACAATCACGGTTCCCGAATAGCCGTCAATGATGATCGTATCGCCATCTTCCACCGCATCAGTAATGTCTTCCAACCCCACGATAGCCGGAATTCCCAGCGAACGGGCAAGGATGGCAGTATGACTGGTTCTTCCGCCGACATTCGTAACAAAACCCTTGGTGTAATCAAGATTCAGCGAAGCGGTCTGCGTGGGGGTAAGGTCGTGCGCGACGATAATACATTCCCTTGATATGGTCGCGAGGTTGGAAGATGCCTTGTCTGTGAGTATGCGGAGAAGCCGCTTCTCTGTGTCGTAAATATCTGCCACACGCTCCCTGATGTAAGCATCATTGGAGCTTGAGAGGGTAGCTGCGATCTCCCTGAAAACGGAGGAAACAGCGTATTCCGCACAGCAACTCTCTGAGCGCACTTTATTGGAAACACGCTCTATAAGGGAACGGTCCTGCATAAATCTGATATGAGAAGCAAATATATCAAGTACGCAGTTGTCTTTGTTGGCATGCCGCCTGCTCAGCTCGACGAGCTGTTCTGCAGCCTTCTCGAACGATTTCTCAAGCCGCAACACCTCATCTTCAATCTCATCGGATTGAATCATACGGCGTTGAATGCGGAAATCCTCAACCTCAATAAGGCAACACCTGGCTATCACAATACCCGGTGATACAGGTACGCCATTCTTGGTATCCATAAAGCGGTTTCCTCTCGGGCGCTCAGGCGCCGCCGGCCTCTGCTACCAATGTAACTTCAATAAGGCACCGCAGAGCTTCCAGTGCCTGCATGGCATCCTCTCCGCAGGCTTCAATGCGAATTGTGCCTCCAGAGGGAACCATGAGAGTCATCACTTCCATCATACTCTTTCCGTTCACCATTTTATCACCGTTTTTTATGATTATTTCACTGGCAAACTGGTTGGCAAGGTCGGAAATCTGCATAGCGGGACGTAGATGAAGACCTTCCGGCATCATTATTTTGACGTCTATTTCATTCATACAGAGACTATTCCCAATAGAGGTCAAATCTGGTTATTATCGACTTGACCGAAAAGCGTCATGACATCATTGACGCTCTTCGCCTGTCGCAGAAAACTCCGGAAATCATCATTCTGCAAGCTTTTGAAAATAGTTTCCATAGCCACAAGATGCTTTTCAGGGTACTTCTCAGGCCCGAGCACAAGAAAAACAGAATACACGGGCTGTTTGTCCAGAGAGGCAAAATCAATGCCTTCAACACTCAAACCATAGGCACCTATCGGCTCATCGACGATATCGCATTTAACATGCGGCACCGCGACACCCTTGCCGATTCCGGTACTGGCTTCATTTTCTCTCATCAGAACGCCCTCAAGGACGGCATTCCTGTGGGCGGCATCAAGCTTGCCGCTCGAAACGAGCATATCGACAAGCTCTGCAATGACCGCATCACGTGCATCGGATTTCAAGCCAACTACGCTGGCCTCCGGACAAAACAGCCCGCTTAAATTCATCTTTCAAACTCCACTAAGCTTAAATTACCCCGCGTGCATGGGGTTTCTTTCTTTCTCTTTAATCTTCTTTATCTGGCGCTCAGCCTTCTCGAAGGCAGCGTCAACGATCTGATACAGGTTTTCATGATCGCCCTCTTTTTCCTTGACTATCACAGGTTGGTTGTGGTCCACTTTTACAATCAGCTCCACGAGAACCTTTCCGCCCTCTGCGCCATCAATGACGACCTCAACCCCTTCAATAAGACTGTAAAACCTCGTGAGTTTTTCAGCCTTTTCCTCAAGGTGCGTTTTTACGCCCGGAGTAACGTCAAAATGTCTTCCTGTTACCTTAATATCCATGGCTGCACTCCTTTCAAAAAAACCTCTTTGAGTTTTAAGGAATCTTCAGGCTCTCTTGCGAGACTTCGCCATCCGCTTCCATATCTTTCCATTTTGAAGGCGTTATCACGCCCGCGCTAACTGAAAAACGCAACGCCTCTTCAATACTCATGCTGAGCTCCACAACATCCTCGCGTTTCACGATTATCACATAGCCGGTAAACGGTGTAGGCGAGCTGGGCATAAAGACACTGACATGATCTTCACCGGTGCTGGAGGCAAGCTCCCTTACACCCTCTCCGGTCATCATACCTATGGTCCACAAACCCTTTCTGGGGTACTGTACCGCTACTACTTTCCTGAACGCTACCGACTTATGCGAAAATACACTGTCCGTAATCTGCTTCACGCTCGGATACACGTAGCGAATTATCGGCGCGCGAGTAAACAGGTTCTCAAAGTATCTCCATATAGTTCTACCGACAACGCTTGCGAGAAACGCGCCGAGAAAACATACTGCCAGAAATATAATTATAAAACCGGCGGCCTGTCCTCTACCGTTCACCCAGAAATCTACGAGCTGTTGCTCAGTATGTTCACTTCCCGCTAAAACAATACCGCGAACTATAAGATAGTTCACGTGCCTGCTTACGTTGCTCTGTATGAACAGGTAGAACTGGACGAAAAACCATACGGTGAGGGTTGTCGGAAGTAAGGCAGCTATGCCCCGAAGAAAGTAATTTCTAATATTCTTAAATGCTTTCATATTCCCTTATTAAGGAGCGTAGTAACTGCTCTCTGAAACGTCTGCTTCATTCTACAATGATTCCGCAGGTTAGTCAACAGAAAAGAACGGTATCCGCACCCCATATCACGATTTTAATTCCCAATATCACTCATTCGCAGCTATTGTCTTTCTGCTGCCAGACTTCCGCTTCGTAGCGCAGCATTGTTAGGCCGGCTTCAAACTGTTGCCGCGCGCTACTCGGCCTGCCGGAATACTCTTCGAGAAGCCAGAGCGGGTAATTTGCGCCTGATTTCACGGTGAGCGGGACGCCGCCGCCGAAACGGGCGTTTATCTCAATAAAAAACAGATTATCGGATTCAGTCAGTATGGATTGTATCGTAAGCACGCTAAACCCGGGGCTGAGAGCCTCGGCAAGGCGTTTATTTTCGCTAATGAGCAGCTCCTTGTCGCAGGTGCGGCCAATGCTGACCTCCCCCGCTCGCACGGCAATCCTCTCGCGAGGCACCGCGCAAACTGCCTTGCCCGCCGAATTCACATACACATCCGTTGTATATTCGGTGCCTGCGATATACTCCTGTATTACACATTTCGGAATGCGGGAGGAGTAAAACAGCAGCGCATCATAATCATCCACAATAACGGTATTAGTGCTTGCCGAACCATCCCATGGCTTGAGAAAGAAACGGCAGCCGGCACCCTCCGGTATTTCACTTAAACGATAGCAGTTTGGCGCATTGAAGCCATGTTTGAGGAAAAAGTCAACTGTTTTACGCTTGTCTCTGGCTATTCTCACGGCATCGGCCTCGGGCACAAACACCTCGCAACCGAGCCCGCCAAACAGCTGCCTGTTTTCTGCAAGCAGAAGCAGGTCAAGGTCTGTTGTAGGAATTATAAGGTTTATCGAGCGGGTGCGTACAATCTCCGCAAGCGCTTCAAGATAGCCCTTCGCCTTCACCGGCGGCACTTTAACCGTAAAGTCGCAGGCTGATGAAGCGGCGCATAAATCCCCCGCCATATCCGCGCCGACAATCCGAATCGGCTCGCCAAGAGCGCCGGCTACATCTCTGAACGCGTTGATCAGCGATACTCGCCTCCCACAGGAGGTGAACAATATATTGAATCCGTTGGCAAACATATGCATCATTCCTGAATAAGTAACTGCAATGATTATACAGTAAGTTGCGGCAATGTGAATAGATTATCACAGAGCTCAGCTCAGACTTGCCGGCAACGCTCACAACGAGATTGCGTTGCGATAGAAAAATATGAAAGTTTTTAGTTGAACCGACCGCCACTTTCCATACAATAAGCGGTTCTCAAACGGGCTGTGGCGCAGTTTGGCTAGCGTGCTTGACTGGGGGTCAAGAGGTCGCAGGTTCAAGTCCTGTCAGCCCGACTGATTGGGTTATGCAAGGAAGTGCATCCACGTGTACTGAATTGCATAACTCTTTCTCTTTTAAGCGGTTATGCAATTCTC
>JBFWMM010000049.1:10077-15556 GCA_050251615.1 Phycisphaerae bacterium | reverse complement strand
CACTACATTAATAAGCCCGAAGAGGGCACAAGTTTCAATACTAAAAGCTCTATACTGAAGCTTACGATGGACAGTATAGCACGGAGAGCGGGGCAAGTCAATAAAAAAACAGGCAAGATTCTTTTTCTGCGGAAGCTAAAGCGCGAAACAGCTTGCATTTTATCAATTTGTATAGAAAATACTTAGTCTGACGTTTTTCAGACTCTAATTGACAAAGAGGTATATTTTATGGTTAGTATCACGTTCAGAAAAATCACTCTTGCTGTTTTTTATGCGTTTCTGCTTTTAAATGCTGTCTCGCAGGCAAGCCTTGTACACAGGTACAGTTTTACGAGCAGTACGGCAGATTCGGCAGGAGGTGCTGACGGGGTACTTGTGAACAACAGTTCACTCGCCAGGTTTACGGGTGGTATGCTCGATCTCGGCAACGACGACAATCCCGACACCGGTAGTAACCTCATAAATTATGTGGATCTGCCCAATGGCATCATTTCTTCGCTATTTCCCTCAGCTACGATTGAGTGCTGGGTAACCTGGAAAGGGCCGGCGGTGCTTTCCGGTCAGCGCGTGTTTGATTTCGGCACGAGCGACCTTGGCGAAGATTCCTCTGCCGGCGGCGGTAGCAGCGGCAATATGAGCATGACAGCTCAATCCGGCGGCGGCGTGTATCAGTTCGTTTATCGCAACGACAGCTCACTCGGAGAGGTGATTAAGAACACTATTACCGGTACGTCGGCTCTGCCTCTGAATGAGCCTGTTTATATCGCGGTAACCTGGGACGATGTAACTGGGATTGTCAGGCTGTACATAGACGGTGCTCTTATCGGCTCGGCACCTGCACATTACAACCTGAAAGATCTCCCCGACAACAACAACTGGCTTGGCCGCTCCCAGTTTACAGTGGACTCCTTCAACGGCTTCTACGATGAACTTCGCATGTACGACACCGCGCTCACAACGAGCCAGATTCAGGCCAATTACGCAGCCGGTTCGGCTACCGTTCCTCAGACTTACGCCATTCCTTCGCAGCCTTCTCTTTCGGAAGGTGCCGCTTCGGACAGCCTTACCCCTGTACTCTCGTGGGTAAGTGATGCGGAGGGGCCTTTCCTCCAGCATAGAATCTACCTCGGCACCAATTTTGATACCGTCTTAAAGGCAACACCGTCCACTGCCGGAGTTTACGCAGGTACAAGAGAGATAGGCAATGAGAGCTTTAATGTCAGTGTACCGCTTGATATCAATACGACATACTACTGGCGCGTTGAAGAGCTTACCACTCTTGGCGTTAGCGTAAGCGGGCCCGTATGGGAATTTACAACGAGCTCAAAAGCCGTCAATCCTGTGCCTCTCAGTGGGGCGGTTCTTACCGATGCGCCCGAGCTTGAGCTTTCGTGGCAGCCTGCGGCGGGCGTTGTTTCGCACGATTTATACGCAGGCCTGTCAGCCGATTCGCTTGAGCTTGTCGCGACGGGGCTTTCAAAACCCGCTTACACTCTCTCAAGGTTGCTCTATGAAACGGAGTACTTCTGGCGTGTTGATGAAAACATGGGCGCCGGAGCGGTTTCTCAAGGCGACATCTGGTCTTTCACTACATCCACAAAACCATGGCCTTGCCTGCCGGCAGACTTGAACGGCGACTGTACCGTTGATATTGACGACCTGCTCCTGTTCAGCGGAGACTGGGCCTCGACACTCGACTGCTCTGGTTTCGGCTGTGCAGACCTAAATAACGACAGTTCGGTTAATATGCCGGATTTCCCTGTAATGGCTGATGAATGGCTTAACGATGAAGACCCGCTTATCGTCATCAATGAAATTAATTACCACCCCGAAAGCAACACGCATTTTCTTGAATTTATCGAGATATACAATGCCGGCGCAAAGGCGATAGACATTACCGGCTGGTACTTCGGCGGCTTCACATACAGCTTCCCGCAGAAGACAATCAGATCAGGCGAATATCTGGTACTCTGCCAGAACCGCGTTGACTTCAAAGAGGCCTACGGCTTAGAACCATTCGGGCAGTACATCGGCAAGCTAAGCAACGAGGGGGAGAAAATAACTCTCTACAACTCCGCCGGAAAGACCATTGATACCGTTACTTACGGCATTGAATTCCCGTGGCCAATTGCCGCCGATGGCGAAGGCGCATCGATAGAGCTTATAAATCCGGGCCTCGATAACGATCTGGCCGGCAGCTGGCGTTGCTCCGGCTACAACAGCAACCGCCCCGAATATGCCTTCGGCGAGCCTACGCCTGCTGCGCAAAACAGCGTTTACGCCATTACCGCTCCTCCGCAGATCAGACAGGTGAATCACAGTCCCAATCAGCCGCTCTCAACCGAGCCCGTTACAATAACCGCAAAGGTTACGGATCCGCAGGATGTTGGAGAGGTTCGCTTGAAGTATCAGGTGGTTTTGCCGGGTGCGTATATCCCAGCATACCTCACTAATACGCTCGATGCTCTCTTTGCTGACCCCTACGTGGACAATCCGATAAACCCGGCGTTTGAGGCGGCTGAAAACTGGCAGGAAATTGTTATGGTTGATGACGGCACCGGAGCAGATGAAATTGCCGGCGATGATGTTTACACCGCTCAGCTTTCTGCGCAGCCGCACCGTACTCTTATGAGATACCGTGTGTGGGCAAGCGATACGGACGGCAAAAACGATTTCGTTCCTCATGCAGATAACCCCAGCCTTAATTTCGCATACTACGTTTATGACGGCGTCCCCGATTATGTCGCGAGCAGGGATTCGGTTGTGTATCCCGGATATACGCATTCGGCAGAAACGCTCACTTCGATTCCCGTTTATCAGCTCATAACCAGATATGCCGATTTCTATATGGCCAACGGCTATGACAGCGCTCACCAAATCGACCAGAATACTTTTACCCTCGTTAATCAGCTTGTTGCACAGGCGTACAACTGGGAGGGGGCGTTTGTTTATGACCGCAAGGTTTATGACCATATTCGCTACCGTCTGCGCGGCGGAAACGGCCGCTACAACTATGGCACATTCGGCGGAAAACGCTCAATGAAGTTTCGCTTTAACCGCGGCAACTACTTCCAGGCACGTGATATGTATGGCGAAAAACTGCCGGCTAAGGTGAATCACATTAACACCGGCAAGATGTTCGGCAATCAGGTTTCAGGGGGCTACCGCAATTATGCTTACGGTGTAAACGAAATGCTCAACTATAAGCTCTTCCAGCAGGCAGACGTGCCCACGCCGGAGGCTTGGTGGTTTCATTTCCGCGTGGTTGACGGGGCTCAGGAAGCTCCCGCAACAAGCTCCGGCCAGTATGATGGTGATTTCTACGGCCTGTACCTGTGCTTTGAGAACTACGACAAGCAGTTTATGGACAGGCTCGACATTGGCAAGGGCAACCTCTACAAGCTCTCCGACAAAATCAACGACGGCCTTGAACAGCTGCGCTATCAGGGACCGCTCGCAGTTGAAAGTGCTTCCGACTATGAAAATATCCGCTGGAATCTCAACGCTAACGCTGATGTTGATTTTATCCGCAATCACCTCGATTGCGATGAGTGGTATCGTTATCACACTGTAACTGAAGCTATCAGGCATTACGATGTGTTCTCCGGCGGCGATTGCTGGCACTGTCTGAAAAATATGGCATGGTACTTCACACCGGAATACACGTCCGCAAATAACTACTTCGGCAAATTGCAGTTTATGCCGTTTGATTTTGATGACACCTGGGGCCCGTACTGGAATCAGGGCGTTGATCACGCAAAGGCGGCAATCTACGATCAGGAATATCTCGGTAGCCTTACGCAGTTCTCCATCGACGCGGCAAAGGAGCCGCTCAAGATTGATTACCGCAATTATATCAGGGAGTTTACTGACCTTCACTGGACCGAGCCGGTTATCAATGGTATGATTGACGAGCTCGCGAGCGTTATTGAAGATTTTGTACCTGCCGACAGAGACCGCTGGCGTCTTGATGATGTTACCCCGGGCTCGCCGCTTGATTTCAACGACCTTGCGACAGACATTAACATAATGAAAACATTCGCATGGAACACAAGCTGGGCAGGTGGTTATTGGCCCGGCTCTATAAACAACCTTAACAGCCTTGCCAACGACGGAGACTACGGTTATCTCCCTTACACACCCACAATAGCCTACACGGGGTCAACCGGCTACCCACGCAACGACCTGAAGTTCAGCGTGAGCGCGTTTGACGACCCGCAGGGCTCAAGCACATTCTCCGCGCTTGAGTGGCGCTTTGCCGAGTATGACCTCGGTATCTCGGAGGGTACAGGCGAAACAAAAGAAACAAACGCACTTGAGCTTATCGGCGCCAATGAGACTTGGAGCTACTTCAAGGCAACCGAACAGCCGTCCGACCCGATAGATTACTGGACAACCGCAGAATACAGCGATGAGGAATGGCTCACCGGACAGACCAGCATAGGCTACGCAGACAATGATGATTCGACAGAACTTGACGATATGCGCAGTAATTACAACGGCGTATATCTGCGCAAGACGTTCGAGGCGAAGAATGTTGCTAAGATTACCAACCTTACTCTCGGCGTGTATATTGACGATGGTTGCATAGTCTATATCAACGGCGTTGAAGCGGGGCGGTACTACTGCGGCGAGGGAGATAAGTATTATGACAGCCTTACCGAAGTTGCACACCACGAAGCAGAAAGCTATGAGCAATTCAGCGTCATTCCGGGCGTGCTTGTCGAGGGAGACAATCTTATAGCTGTTCACGCATTGCAGGTAGCAACGTCAAGCAGTGATTTCTCGATTGATATTACTCTCAACGCAGAGTATGATGCGCCGGGTTACATTCCCGACACCACGCTGAAACGTCATAAGTATGAGCTGAGCGCAGATTGGGAGAGTGGCGAGATTACAGATGACTCAAATCTCTCGGTTTACATCCCGCCTGTTGAGGCTAAAACAGGTGATACGTACAGGGTTCGTTGCAGAATGAAAGACAGTACAGGCCGCTGGAGCCACTGGTCTGACCCGATTGAGTTTGTCGCCGGTGAGCAGATGGCCACCGAAACAACAAACTACCTGCGCGTAAGCGAGGTTATGTACAACCCCGCCCCCGATCCGGCAGATGTTTACAACAACGACAGCTTCGAGTTTATCGAGCTTGCCAACATAAGCACAGCTGTTACTCTCGACCTCAGCACCGTTACCATTGAAGACGGTATCGAATTTGACTTTGCCACCGCCGCAATAACAACTCTTGCCCCCGGTGAGCATCTTGTTGTAGTGGAGGATGTCGAGGCGTTCAACACCCGTTACCCCGGCCTCGAAGCAAAGATTGCCGGTCAGTACGGAGGCAAGCTGAGCAATTCAGGTGAAACGATTGAGTTGGTTGAAGCATGGAACGGCACTATCGTTGATTTTACGTATAACGACGGTCTCGGTTGGCCGGCTGCCGCGGACGGTTACGGTCATTCTATCGTGCCGGCTGCTTGGT
>JBFWMM010000049.1:0-9977 GCA_050251615.1 Phycisphaerae bacterium | reverse complement strand
TCAGGTGAAACGATTGAGTTGGTTGAAGCATGGAACGGCACTATCGTTGATTTTACGTATAACGACGGTCTCGGTTGGCCGGCTGCCGCGGACGGTTACGGTCATTCTATCGTGCCGGCTGCTTGGTGGGCGGCGGAAGACCAGTTTGAGGGCATTCTCAATAACGGTATTAACTGGCGAGCAAGCTGCTTTATCGGCGGCTCGCCCGGTGCAGAAGACCCCGAGCCTGCGGCGGGGGTTGTGCTGAACGAAGTGATGGCGCATACCGACTTCACCAGCCCTCAGTATCCCGGCTACGACAGCAACGACTGGGTTGAGCTGTACAATGCTTCTCCGGTAGCTGTTGAGCTCGGCTCGAACTGGTACCTTTCTGATGATGGCGATGATCTGAAGAAATGGGCTCTGCCTGCGCAACAGATTGCTACGGGAGAGTTTGCTTCATTCGATGAGATAGAAGGCTTCCATAGCCCGCTTACAGCCGGCTTCGGCCTCAATAAAGCCGGTGAGCAAATGTTCCTTTCGTACCTGCCCGGCATTGCAGGACAGGATAGGGTCGTTGACTGCATCGTGTTCAAGGGGCAGGAAAACAGCGTATCTCTGGCAAGGTATCCCGATGGCTCGCCGTACTGGTTCGCAAGCAACGGCTCCCGCGATGCTACCAACAGCACGCCGCTGGGGCATCTCGTGGTAAGTGAGCTGATGTACCATCCGCTCGAAGACACGCTGAACGATGAATATATCGAGCTGTACAACCCGACAAGCACATCAGTTTCTCTGTTCAGCGCCGATACGGGCTTGTCATGGCGTCTTGATAACGCAGTTGTTTACAGCTTCCCAGCAGGACTTTCTCTGGCCGCCGGAGCGAAGATTGTGGTCGTTCCTTTTGACCCTGTTGTGGACGCTGAGCGCCTTGCGGCTTTCGAGAACGTCTATGGCTGCGACCTTACCGCTGGAGTGAATGTATTTGGGCCTTATGAAGGGAGCCTGTCAAACGGCGGAGAAAGGCTTGCGCTGGAAAAGTCGCAGGCATCTGATGATCCTCTGCTTCCGGAGGAAATCTCCTGGATTATCGTTGATCAGGTTTACTACTCGGATTATAGCCCATGGCCATCCGCGGCTGACGGTCTCGGCAACCCGCTTACAAGGCTTGCCCCCGCAAACGCGGCTGTTTCAGGAGATGACCCCACCGGCTGGTCTGCGGCGGCGGTACCGACACCGGGCTTGTAGTTTCTGTAACAATGTGTGCCGGCCGATTTCGTCTGTTCCGTATATATGTTTAGATCTCCGGTAACGATGTAGTTTGAACCGTTCGGCAAGGCATATACGCCCGCTTGCACAGCCTGCTCTTCAAGGGCAAGTATGCCAGCAGGTTTCTGTGTATGCCGCCGGGATTTTAACTGCGCCTCGCATCCTGAGCGGCGGAAAGCTCGAGGCTTATCTCACCATAACAGATGTTGTATGCGGTAATCCGCGGCTCCGCATAACCGGCAGATGCCACTTCACAATCTATATTCCAATTTAACCTAAATCCATAGTTCCGTAAGTTACAGCGCAAAGACGGGTATTTGGAAGAAATGTTTGCATTATTTTTTTCTGACCTGCACCGAAAACATGCTTTTCAGGCAAATTTTAGTTTTGACTTGCCCGCTCTCACTATATAATAGCGAGGTGTTGGCTTTTGATAAATTACTAACCATTTTACGTACAGAGTTTGGTATGACATATAAACGACTCCTTACTTCCTGCTTCGGCCTCGGCCTTATTCCTTTCGCCCCGGGCACGTTCGGCTCTGCGCTGGCATGTTTCTTTTTTATGGTTGTCGCTTTGTTGAGCCGCGAGCTGGTTGTATGCCAATACGCAATGGCTGTTACAGGCCTGCTTTACGCGCTGGGAACGGTGAAGTTTTCCAAGGCCGCGATAGAATGTTCCGGAGACAAAGACCCATCGGAGGTTGTCAGCGATGAATACGCGGGGCAGGCGCTCTGCCTTCTCATCGCATCTTTTTCCGTAAGTTTCGAGTTGTACCCTTTGACTTCTATTTTTGTCTGTTTTTTACTCTTTCGAGTCTTCGATATAACGAAGCTTTGGCCAATATGCAAACTGGAAAAGCTTCCCGGTGGAATCGGCATACTTGCTGATGACCTCTTAGCAGGCGTTTACGGCGCTGTGGCCTTTTTTGTTATGGGACAACTCGGCGCAGTAGAAACAATTGCCGATTTCGCACTTGCCTTTTCGACCCAGTTTCATACCGCGCTTGTTGCCGCGGGACTCGGAGCCGTGCAGGGCCTGACAGAGTTTCTGCCAGTTTCCAGCTCCGGACACCTTGTCCTGCTTGAATCAATCATCCCCGGCCTCAATCCCGACAGCCCCGAAATGCTGCTTTTTGATCTTACGGTACATGTCGGTACGGTATTGAGCATTCTCGTTGTATTTAGAAAAGATATTGTCGCTTTTGTAAAGAGCCTGTTCAATATCGAGCAGAACGGATTCAATCCCGTTCAGATCTACAAGAAAAATTTTGCATGGCACTTCGGCGTATGTGCGGCGGTTACAACAGTCGTAACGGTTGTGCTGTACAAGATATTTGAGGAGCCGCTTGAAGCCTCCCGCAAACTTGGCGTTGTATGCGTGGCGTGGCTGGTAACTGCGGCACTACTCTTTATAACAGACCTCAAGGGCAGGGCTCGGTTGAAACTTCGCGAGTTCGGAATCCTCGGCGCTGTCATAGTGGGAGTTGCTCAGTCTATGGCGATATTGCCTGGTATTTCACGCTCCGGCGCCACAATCTGCGCCGCCATACTTTTCGGCCTGCACAGAAAATGGGCAATCCAATACAGCTTTCTTATCGCCATGCCAGCCATACTCGGCGGCACACTGCTCACCGCTCTGGACAACAAAGAGCTTCTGGGTAGCGGGACGCTTTCGATACCTGTAATGCTCACTGGGGTTATAACTTCTTGTCTTGTGGGACTGGTTGCGTTGCGCCTGCTGATCTTCCTCAACACACGCAAAAAGCTCAAATTCTTCGGCATATACTGTATTGTAATTTCAGTAGTTTCGTTTTTATTTTTTATGAAATAAGAAAGGAGGTCCCGTGAGAAACGGCAAGAAAATACCCAGAGTTATAATAGACGTAAAATCTGAACGCGAATCTGACAGGCGAATACTCGCCGGTATCGCAAAATTTGCCGCCATATATGGTCCGTGGGAGTTTATTATGAAACCCTTGGGCTACACCCGCATAAACCTCCATGGCATGCGTACGCTCTGGTATGAAGGCGTGCAGGCAGACGCAATCTTCTCGCGAGGCTTTGAAAACATAGATTATATCCGCAAGGCCGGTATTCCTGCAGTTATAAGCGGAGTATATAAAGAGGTTGCCTCAGGGTTTACCTGCCTTAAAACAGATTCGCAGGGCATTGCAGAGCAGGCCGCCGAGCACCTTATTGACTGCGGTTTTGTGAATTATGCCTTCTGTGGCTTTTCTGATATAGATTGGTCTATGTATCGGGAGGCAGCTTTTGCAGAAATAATCGAAAACAATGGCCATTCCGTCTATAAATTCCCCGCTCTTGCCCCCGAGCTTACAAACACACCCGAAGAAAAGGTCGCCCTCACAAAATGGCTTATTTCACTTCCAAAGCCCGTGGGTATAATGGCCTGCAACGATGACCGCGGCTGGCAAGTTATCGAGGCGGCGAAAATGGCAGGGATTCTCGTGCCTGACGAGGTGGCGGTGCTCGGGGTTGATAACGACTCTATGGTATGCGGGTTCAGCAATCCCCCGCTGTCCAGTATTGATGTGGATTTCGAGACGGCCGGGTTCAAGGCTTGTAAGATGCTCAGTGATATGATACATTCAGGTAAGCATCTTGAGGAGGTTATCAGGGCTTTGCCTACGGGCGTTGAGCATCGCCGCTCGACAGATACGCTCATAATACCCGATGAGTCGGTCGTGCGAGCGCTTCAATTCATTCGCCAGCATCCGACATCCCCGTTGCAGGTAGCTGATGTGGCTGAGCATTGTGGCCTCAGCAGAAGAGTTTTAGAGAAACGGTTTCGGACGGTTCTTAACAGGTCTGTTTTTCAGGAACTTAAGAAGGTTCGCGTGAAGCACCTATGCAAGCTTCTCACTTCGACAAACGAACCGGTAACCGAAATCGCCAGTCGTATTTTTTTTACAGATTTTGAACATTTTTCGAGGTATTTCAAAAGCGCTGTTGGCGTCAGTCCGACGGAATACCGAAAGAAATATTCCAAGCATTTGTCCGGCTGAATAAGCAAAGGAGCTGAAATGAAGAGTTACAGAAAAGAGCTATGGTTTGAAATCAAACAGAGACGAGAACTGATTAACATAACCCGTGAAGTGGAGCGTTGTCTCACCGAAAGCGGCATCAAAGAGGGACTATTGCTCTGCAACGCAATGCATATAACCGCGAGCGTCTTTATCAATGATGATGAGGCGGGCCTGCATAATGATTTTGAGAGATGGCTGGAAAAGCTTGCACCGGAACATCCATACTCACAGTATCAGCATAACGGCTTTGAGGATAATGCCGATGCACACCTTAAACGTACCATTATGGGGCGCGAAGTTGTTGTCGCGGTTACGCAGGGCCGGCTTGATTTTGGGCCCTGGGAGCAGATCTTTTACGGTGAATTTGACGGCAAACGCAAGAAGCGCGTGCTTGTTAAGATAATCGGCGAGTAGAATGCGAAGTTTCGCACCCTGATTGCAAACTTCGGGCACGCAGCAATCAGTTCTCAGTTGAGCGAGTAAAACTCGTTACCGGCAGAGATAAAGCCTGTTCCTTCCGCGATATTGGCCTTGTCTGCTTCGGCGGCAAGACTGTTCTCCGCAAATACTGCTTTGAGCGAGGAGCAGTGTCCGTCTGCCCATGCGATGTTGGTACTATCGTTGTGCCTGAACCCCTGCGTGCCTGCGTATCTTCCGGAGAAGCTGCTGTCGAATTCACTCGGCAGGGGAGATCTCATAAACTTATTCGCACCTAATGCATATTCGCCGTCGCCGAATACTGCGCATCTGTCGGGCCGGCGAATCTGCTCGCTTTTTGCGGGCGTTTTTATCTTCTCGTATTCGCCGCGGCCGATATAGCTTGTGTTGTAGTTGTAGCCGGTAAAACGTTCTGCGGGAGTATTGCTGTTGCCCTTGAACGAGGGGCACTGCTTTATCTCTGCATTTGTTCCACTTTGCCACAGTAATCCAGGGCTTACATCTTCGCCTTCGGTAGTATAATCCCAGTTAACCATGATGCCTCTCCCGTCAGAAAAGCGGTATTGGTAAGCGGGGGGGTAGTAGCCATTATTTGCGGCAATGTACGCATTTGCGGCCATAGACATCTGCCTCAGCCTTGAAGCGCAAACAAGCGCCTTCGCTCTCTGCCTTGCACGTGAAAGGGCAGGCACGAGCACCGCCATAAGCATCGAAATAAGGCTTATAACGACGAGAAGCTCTATAAGAGTGAAGGCGTTGTTGCGTTTTGAATTCATGGTTTCATTTGTTTCAGCGTTCACAGCCCCAAGTGCATTCAAGCCAGCTTGCCGTTATATTTGCAAAGTCTTCAAGGTCAACGCGGCAGTCGCCATTGGTATCACCGGCCGGGGCGGGGTGCTGTTCGTCCCCGCAGTGCGTAACATCTGCCACAGCATCAATTTCGCCGCCTGTGCCCTCGAATCTTATGTACTTGATCCAAGGCAGGCCCGTTTCCGCGAGGTCAAACGCTGTCCCGCCGCCGCTGTTGCCGTAAGCTGCGATAATATCCGACACCTTCACCGAGGCGCCTGTCAGAAGTGTGTCTTTGATTTCCGGATTCACGGGCTGCGTGAAGTCTTTTTCGATGCTCGTCCAGCCGTTGCCCGTCTGCGCGTAAAGCGAATCGCTCCAGTCGTAAGACTGCGTGGGGAATTCACCATCGGCAAAGGGGCCGCTGTCATAACTGTACCAGTTTACGCCGTCCTGACTCACTGACACCGTAATCTGTTCAGCAAAAAACATACCTGTCGTAGTTACGGCGCTCATATCGGCGCTGTCCGAGCTTGAGCCCGATGCTACGTAGAATGCATTGCCGAAGACAATAAAGTCTTTGCCGTAAAGGTTGGCAGGGTCGTCTATAACCTTATGGTCAAACTTAACCACGAGATACTGCCCTGTGTCTATGGTTACAAGCGAGTTTTCGCCGTGTGGTGCCTCAACAACTTTCGTCAGGTCGTAGCGCTGATTCCAGGTATCATAAAAAGACAGCGTGGGCTTGCCGATGGCGTTAGTTGGTGTTTTGTATGTGGAGCTGTCAAAACCGGCCGATTTGTCTGTTACCCAGAGCGCGAAATCGCTTGTATCCTCAACTGTAAAGACCCATTTGTCGTAGTCGCCGTCGTAAATCCGGCGCATATCCGCACCCGACCAGCTCGAACTGTAGTTTATGCCGTCGGTGGAGTTGTAATATGCCCACCACTGCTGAGCATCTGTGCCCCAGATTGCCTCGAAATCCTGCCCAAACGCGGCAAATCGCGTTACGTAAGCGCCCCACTCGCTGACAGTGTAATCGCATTCGATAATCCTTTCTGCGATCAAGGCATCGATGAGGTCGCGTCCGGTAAAGGGGGTGGAAGAATCGAAGTTGTATGCTATTTCAACGTCATCGGCAGCCGTATCAGTGTCGAAATCAATCGTAAGATAGCAAGTTGCATCGCCGGCGCCTGCAATGGCGTCAAAAGCGGGGTTGTTTGGATCCTGCGCGCAAACCGTTGCGGTAAGAATCAGAAGGAAAAGTTTTTTCATGAGTCGCGTCCTGTTGAAAGATTAAAAAAAACCGGAAATCACGACAGGATTTCAGGCTTCAGCACGCGTCATTAAGACTCGATTTGCAGCTGTCCTTTTCGCGAGAACTGGCAAAATAAATCACAGAAAGGTTTTCTGACTTGGCGTTATACCGTGAACACCTTCCCGCCCGAAGGCAGTGGCTTTTGTTCTCGGCTCGGGGAACCCCGGCTACGCTTACAGCGGCGCGTCCGTTGCAGATTCTAACTGCATTCCCTTAAACTGTGATTACTACATCGTTATTAAAGAGCGCTGTTGATATTACGCGAAACCGTAGAGTTGTCAAGTGCTATCTCATATAGATGCTCATCTTGCGGGACTGCTTCACAAGCAGCCATACAAAGACAGGAGCGCCGATTACGGCGGTTATTATGCCCGCCGGAAGCTGCCGGGGCGCGATGATGCACCTTGCGATTGTGTCCGATATTACGAGAAACACCGCCCCGCAAAGGGCGCTCAGCGGGAGTAGCTGGCGATGGTCGGGGCCGTAAACAAGGCGAATGGTATGAGGCACAATCAGACCGGCAAAGCCGATGAGCCCGCTTACGCTTACCGCCGCGGCAGTTATGAATGCGGCGCATGCGAAGCAAATCCCGCGTGAGCGGCTCGTGTTTACTCCGCCGGTGCGCGCATCAACTTCACCGAAAGTCATCATATTCAGCCGCGCCGCATGCGCTTGCAGAATTATAAATCCGATTGCAAAGGGAATCAGAGCGGCGGGTATGTTCCCAGGGCGGGCATCCTTTACATTGCCCATAAGCCAGAGCAAAGTTGCGTGAAGTTTCTCGCTGTTTGTCGCCGTTATCAAAAACATTATGATGGCAGAGAAAAACGAATTGACAACAACGCCCGCGAGAAGCAGGCCGGTTATGCTGTTTTTGCCGGTGTATTTCCCTATTACCCATACCAGGCGAATCGTCAGCAAGGCCGTAGCGAAGGCAAAAAGACCTGTTGCGCTTATCCCCGCGAAGCTGAAGCCGACCCCGAGCATAGCGGCAAGCACGGCCCCGAAACCTGCTCCGCTTGAAACGCCGAGGATGTAAGGGTCTGCAAGCGGATTTTTCATGAGAGCCTGGAACACGGCTCCCGATACAGAAAGACACGCGCCTACGACAGCGGCGAGAATGAGCCTCGGTAGCCTTATCTGGAAGTAAATCAAGCTGTCGGAGTTGTTTTCTGCCGGCGCGGCGAGTACGTCTGCGGGGTTCAGCGCCTTACTGCCGAATAAGGAACAAATCGCAATGGCCGCAATCAGTACGGCCGCGAAGGCAATAAGCCTGCCTGCAAGAAGGCGGGGTGTGAGGCTTTTTACATACATCAATCAGCCGCTCCGGCAGAGTCGCCAATAATGTTTTCGATGATCTCAACCGCCTCGCACACCCTCGGTCCCGGGCGAGAGAGTACGTCCCTGTTGGCGAGATAAACTTTTGCAGTACCAAGCCAGAGAGAATAATACGCGGTTGCCTGTTCATCCGTTGCAAAATCAGTTATTGAGGCTGTCTCGATAATAATATCCGGCGCCATTAAGATAAGTGATTCTGCATTTATTACAGGGTACCCGCTCTCGGGGCAAGCGTTTTCGCCGCCTGCAATGCGTATGAGAGAATCAATGCAGGTGTCTTTGCCCGCCGCAATCAACGGCTCCCTTTGGATTACTGCCATAATCCTGCCTGCCTTTGCCTTCGGCCTTTGAAACAGGCCGCTTGCTATGGCCTTGCTCAATTCGGCCGCTCTCTCTGACCTGCCGGTGAGATTGCCGAGCGTTTCAATGGACGTAAACACGTCTTCAAGCCTGTTCACCTCTACCGATTCGCATCTTATGCCAAGAGTTGAAAGCCTGCTCTCGAATGTCTTTTGCAGGCCCGTTCCGGTCGTGATAACGAGAGACGGGGAAAGCGAGATGATCTTCTCGATGTCGGGCTCCATAATTGAGCCGATACATTCTATTTCTTTCGCTTGCACGGGGTAATCGCAGTAGCTCGTTACTCCGACAAGCAAATCGTCCGCGCCAATGGCGAAGAGCGTTTCGGTTATGTTGGGGGAAAGGGAAACGATTTGTTTCTGTTCGTCAGTTTGCGTAGCGGGAGTTTTTTGCTTGCAGGAAACGCAGAGCAATCCGATAAGCGAAATGAGCAGGAGTATGGGTGTTTTTGTTTTCATTCTGCGCAATTATACGCCGTGAGAATGGCTTGGCAACAATAAGGCGCTAAGAGATTTGTATCGACGTGCACTGCTATCAGCCATTTTGCACACAAACACGCCAATTTTTGTTAACCGATGAGTACTCAGAGCCGCAGAGTGATTCTGCTGTTGCATTTTTTGAGTTCCGGCTTGACTGGCCTGAGTTTTCAGTATGATTAGCGCAAACGAAAGCGAGGAAATGTATGAATATAAACATAACAACATTGCCGCAGGGCAGCTACCAGACAAATAGCTATGTTATTACGAAAACCAATGCGCCGGGTAAGTGCGTTGTGATTGATACAGGCCTTGATAACAGCCTGCTTCTCTCACATCTCAAAAACGAAAGACTTACCCCGCAGGCCCTTCTTATAACGCATGGACATCTCGACCATATCCACGGCATTCCCGAGATGAAAGAGCTGTTTCCTGATATGCCTGTGTATGTACTTGAAGAGGAGATGGCGATGCTCAAATCACCAGAGTTGAATATGAGCGCATACAGCGCGATCTATGATGATTTTGCAGTCGATAGCGTTGACAAGACCGTAACCGATGGCGAGATTGTAGCGGTGCTTGGGTTCGATTTCCGTTACCTGCACATCCCCGGCCACACAAAGGGCGGCGCTTGTATCGAGATGGTGGGAGAAGGGCGCGTATTTACGGGAGACTGCATATTCTGTGGCTCAATCGGCCGCACAGACTTCCCCGGGCTCGACCCGCAAGCGGCTATGATGCAACTGGTCAAGGGGATAAAAGAGAAGGTGCTTACAATGCCCGAGCAGACGATACTCTATCCCGGCCACGGCCCCGAAACAACCGTCGGGCGCGAGAAGCTAACTAATCCGTTCCTTTGCGAGCAGCAGTAGCGCTTGCAAGCCACAAATATTTACAAACCGCAGGGTCCGTCGAGGCGCTGAGAAAACACTTTGAAACAAATGCCGTTATGTTATAATCC
>JBFWMM010000048.1:0-17437 GCA_050251615.1 Phycisphaerae bacterium | reverse complement strand
ACTGTTTCAGATTCGTTTTGCAGAGCGTCATGCGGGCGGATTCCCTCGCCTTACCCAGTGCCGGCATCATAATAGCCATAAGCATCGCTATTATCGATATGACAACAAGAAGCTCAATAAGAGTAAACCCCTTTTCTACCGTTTTGCGTTTTATAAGCATTAGTTTTCCCTTCACCAGTTATCTTCCAAACAACGGAACCGCTATCGGATCGACACCTTCAAATGTTATTTTTACCGGCTTGATGAAACCGTTTTCATCAAACTCCATTTTATCAATACATGTTACGCGGTGGTCCCTGCCCGTATCGCCGAGCGGGCGGCGGTGATATATGATATACCACTGATCCGTCCCTGGCACATTCAGCACGGAATGGTGCCCCGCGCCTGTTGCAACGTCAGGGTCCTGCTTGAGAATAACGCTTTCGCGCTTGAACGGGCCGAACGGGCTGTCCGAGATTGCGTAGGCAACTGAATAGTTCGGGCCGCCCCAGCCGCCTTCAGACCACATAAAGTAGTACTTGCCGTCTTTAATGAACATAATCGGCCCTTCCACATACCCCTCTGGGGTAATCTCGCGGAAGGTCTCTCCGGAATCAAACGGCACAACTGATTTGAAATCATCATTGAGCGGGGCTATGTTGCAATGTCCCCAGCCGCCGTATATGATGTAGTATTTGCCGTCTTTGTCCTTGAATACAAACTGATCAATCGGCTGGGCCCCGTTGACAATCTTATCGATGAGCGGTTTGCCGAGGTAGTCCTTGTAGGGGCCTTCGGGCTTATCGGCAATGCCCACGCCGATACCGCCAAGCTGATTGTTGTTCTGTATGTCGTTGCCGCCGAAGAACAGGAAGTACTTGCCGGCCTTCTCGATAACCGCCGGCGCCCACATAGCCTGCCAAACCCATTTCACCTCTTTGTTGTCTATGACGCTCGGGTGCTTTTCCCATGTTACCAGATCTTTCGAGCTGAAAGCATCAATATGCAGCTGGTCGCGGTACTCAGCTGAATACGTCGGGAAAATCCAGTATGTATCACCGAACACCGCTACCTCGGGGTCTGCGTACCAGCCGTCAAAAACGGGGTTGCCGTTTTTCTTTACGGTTTCTTTCTGCTCCACATCAGGCACCGAATCAGGCGAAACAAACTGTTTTACGACTATCTCCGGTTTATCGGCTCCGAGCAACGCAGGGTCGTATTCCATTGTTACCACTTTTTCTTCTCCGGGTAGAAGTGAGAAATAGTTGTCGTTCATAAATACCGGCAGAACCTGCTCACCCGTACGCTCGTTGAGCAGCATCACGCGAATCGCAAACGCTACATTCGGCGCGTCTTTCGGGCTGCTTACGCGGGCGGTTATAATCTGTTTATCATCCTTCGCTCTCGCGCTTGATTTAACATTCAGCTTCACTTCTTTCAGATCGCTGAGGGCCTTGAAGTTGAGGTATTCTTTGCCGCGCCAGTAGAAATTTTCGCTGATAAGCTTGCCTGAGCTGTCGTGCAGGGCGAGCTTGATGAAATGCACATCGCTGAGCGGGTTTTCTTCAATCTTGTCGTAATCCTTGTTGAACAGCTGTATTTCCCAGAGCGAATAACCCCACATAGTTGCACGTTTCAGCCCGAGCATACGAACGTAACGGCATCTTACAGGGTCAATCTTGATTCTTTCACTGCCGCCCTTACAGCTGTCGGTTGAGTAAACATCTTTCCAGCTCTTCGCATCATTGGAGATCTGGAGTTTGTACGCGGAGGCATGCGCAGTCTCCCAGTACAGGTGAATCTCGTTTATACTCTCTCGCTCGCCAAGGTCAACATAAACCCACTGCTCGTCAGAGTACTCGCTACCCCATCTGGAGCCGTTGCTACCATCGGTAAGGTATTCCGTCTTGCCGGCTTCTTTATCATCGGAAGACGCCACGACCTTCTTGCCGAGAGCAAGGTTGTCGGGGTCGCTGAACTGCATGGCAAAGCAGGTTGCAGAGCTGTTTGACGGCACTGACACATTCTTCGCAACGTAGTTATGGCCGGGGGCGGGCCTTCCGTCCATATTGTAAACGGCCGCAGTGGCCGTCGCGCCGGCAAGAGACTGCGAAGACGTGTTTGTAACGCGTACGTTGTTGCTGGAGCAGTCCCAGAGGATATGCACGGGCTCGCAACCCTTCTTCGCGCCCCAGAATGCGCCGGTGAGGTCGTAGTAGTAGTCGTACGTCTGCCAGACAAACGACGGGTACGCGCTCTGGCTCATCCAGATAATGATGCCCGAGGCGTCATCCCAGATCTTGTTTACCCAGCCCTCGTACATGGCTTTGTTTGTCTCGATGTTTACCAGCTGCGCCTTCTTACAGAAGTCTTCGATATTCTTCGGCTCGCCATAACGCTCGACAATACTGTTGTAGTAGCGCTCGGGGCCGGCGTTGCCCGCCATATTACCGAAGTAATGCTTGCGCCACATTTCATTTTCTTTCCAGGCGCTGCCCGGCCACCAGTCCTTCTCCGGCATAAACTTCTTGAAACTCTCGAAGTTGGTAAAGACTGCCGTGCCGATTTCCGAGCGCAGGCCCCATCCCTTTTCTCCACCAAAACCCATCGGCGGGCCGGCGAAGTATCCCTTTGGCTCAAGGTTCGTCCAGATGCCGCTGCCGGTGAGGTAGTCGGAGTGTGAGTTGGCGTGATAGCGACGCTCTCCCCCGTCATACACGCGCACATCCTCCCGCAGCCATTCGTTCAGCGGCGCGACAGGATACCCCTCGTTATCGCCGCACCAGACCGCGATGCAGGCGTAGTTACGCAGGCGCTTGATCTTCTCGACGGCGTTCTTGTTGAATGCAAACACATCCCGCGGCAGGTTCGGATGGGAATTGAGCCAGAAATCATCCCAGACCATAATGCCGTACTCATCGCAGGCCATATAGAATTCTTCATCGGTTGTAGAACCGATCCAGTTACGGATTATGTTATAGTTCATTTCCTGATGCAGGCGAATTTTCGTGTAGTACTCTTCGCCGCGGCAGCGCAGCATATATTCGCTCATGCCCCAGTTGCCGCCTTTGAGGAAGATGCGTTTGCCGTTTACTGACACATGCAGCACATTGCCTTCGGTATCGTAGCTGTATTTGCGGATGCCGAAGCGCACGTCCTTTTCGTCGGAAAGCTTGCCGCCGGCTTCAAACTTGAACCGGCAAGTATATAGCGGCTGCTCGCCGTAGCCGTTCGGCCACCAGAGCTGCGGGTTTTTCACTTTGAGCGCTTTTTCATTGGATGCATCCAAATTGACTGTGCTGAAATGATTCGGCGCAATTTTCACGTTACGTTTGAATGTGATATTACCCGGATTGATTGTGCCCGTAAGCACGCCGCTCACCTCTGCGCCTGTTGTGTTCTTGATTTCAACCACAACGGACAAATCAGCGCTTGTATTGCCGATAGATTCGGTTCTTATCCACGGGTCGCAAATCGTTGCAGGGCCCGTTTGCGTGAGATACACATCGTCTGTTATACCGCTGAGCAGACCGGGGACATACGGCATCCAGTCCCACCCTGCGCTTGAAATGTATGTGGGGCTGGCGTAATTCGGCACAGGCTCCACAGGGCAATGCACGAGCACCGCGAGCTGATTGGCTCTGTCTTCGCGCAGGAGACCGGTTATATCAAAGCAGCCACGCTCATAGAAGCCGTCAACACTACCTACATACCTGCGGTTTACATAGACATCCCCTTTGCGGTTTATGCCCTCGAAATTAACCCACAGTTTGTCGTTCGTGAAGTCTGCCGGTACATCAAACTCGGTTCTGTACCAGTAGCTTTTGTTGTACTTGGATTTGTCAACGTGGTAGATATTGTCGCCATACTCGGGCGTCTCCTCAAGCCCCTGCTCAACGAACGAGCCGAACACAGTGCCCGGAACGGTCGCGCTGACGCCGCTTTCCTGCCGGTTCTCACGCCTGAAAGAAAACGGAGAGCCGCCGGCTTCATCCGCCGGCGATACCTGCCAGGAGACATTGTCTGAATTGAGACTGTAACGATATTCCGCCGCGAATGCGCAACCCAGCATGGCCGCAAAGAGTGCGGCGATATACAATCTGTTAGCCTTCATGTTACCCTTCCATATATGGTTGATTGTAATATAGTGCAACGGCCTGTATTCCCCGTGGCCGCCACCATTTCAGCTATCATACCAGAAATCACAACGAATTCCAGAATTTCGCGCGGCATAATCAGCAAATCCCTCAAATAATCAGGCATAACGGATGAAATGCAATTCCGGAAAAACAAATTTAAAGCTATTTTGAGCGCTGACCTCATCCTGTAAATCTTGGTTATCCTGTCTGAGATTTTTTGACATGATTTACAAAACATCAGGGATAAATCCGCATTTCGTACAGATACGGGAGGTCGAGATTGTAACAACACCCCATCTTATGGCAAAAAGCTTTACTTATGTAAATTTTTTATTATAGATACAAAGCATGGCGGAGAAACTGACAGAATGAAGACTGAAACGCCACTATAAAAGAAAAAATATGCGCGGCGGCCTCTAAGGAGACAACCGATACTGCCAGAGAGTAAGTGAACCAATGGCGCGCAGAAAAAAACGGTGCTGGCGGACGATGACAGCTTTTCAGGGATTGTACATCGCGATTGAGGCGTTGCGTTGAATATCCGCCCGGTGCGTGTCTGCGGCATTTCACTCGCGGTTCTGATTGTTCTGTCTCAATGAAGTATCATTACTTACCTTCGCTCACGCCTCCGGAAGCGGGTTGTCATTGTTTATAAACACCGCGGCGGTTTCAATGGTTATCCAGACACCGATCGCGAACACTATCGCTCCGAATGTAGTGAGCAGGATGTTGCCATCGCCGAAATACTTTATCTCGTTGCCCGCCATCGACCATGTCGTAACAATCAGCATAAACAAAAAGGGCAGAAGAGTATAGAGATACTTCAAGCCGCCGCAGGATTTGAGGTAGAGCGTTATTACAAGCAGAGCAATGACGGCAAGCAGCTGATTGAGGCATCCGAAAAGGGGCCAGAGTTTCAAAGCGCCTGTCGCGCCGGCCCCCTCGGCGAAGGCCAGAGCGGCAGCAGTTACGACGGCAAAGCTCGTGGCGATGTAGCGGTTCCGGAAAGGAGCCGCTTTGAAATCCGATGCAAGCTCACTGACAACATACCTCTGCAACCTCACGGAGGTATCGAGGGTAGTGCTGGCGAAGGATGCGATAAAAACGCCCATGAGCGTTGTGCCGATGGCTTTGGGGATGCCGATTGTGGCCATCATATTGGCGGCGCCAAGTATCACGGGCGCAAGCTTTCCACCGAGCCCCTGCGAGCCAATGTAGCTGCTGTATTGGTGGTTCCAGGCCTCTGCTCCAGTGAGAATGTTGCCATCAACCTCAAGCCCCATGGCAATGCCGCCGGCAACGCAGACAATAACCACAACCGCAAGCACGCCTTCGAGCAGCATTGAGCCGTAGCCGACGAACAAAGAATCCGATTCCTTTGCGAGTTGCTTTGAGCTTGTCCCCGAGCCGACAAGCGAATGGAACCCGCTCACCGCACCGCAAGCCACAATTACGAACAAAAACGGAAATATTGAGGGAGTCCCTGCCGGCAGAGAGCTGTTAACGGCAGGCGCCGCAAGCTCAAGATTTGATGTTGTAGCGCTCAGCACCGCCCCGCCGATAAGCAGAGCCATAGCCACAAACAGCTGCCATGCATTGATATAATCGCGCGGCTGAAGAAGCGTGGTAACGGGAATAACAGAGGCAATCCAGGCGTAAATCAGCAGAATAATTGCCCAGATTCCCGAAGCAGGTATAAAGGAAAAATCCGGGATTGTAAGCGGATATTTAGAGCCCACTACAATCAGGGCGTACATAGCTATAACAGCCACGAGCGTGGACAGGTTGAGGTTTTGTCCCTTTGCATAGACTGCGCGCCCGAGCAGAACGGCAATCGGTATCTGCCCCCATACAGGGATTACGGAGTTCGGGAAAAGCGTAAAAATGCTCGCAATCACAACCACGAATACGGCAATAATCACCGTTACAGTGAAAAACACTACGAGAAAGCAGGCGAAACGTACTCGCGTGTTGATATACCTGGCCGAGATCTCCGAGAGGCTCTTGCCTTCATTGCGGATTGAAACCAGAAGCGAGCCGAAATCGTGTACGGCGCCAATAAAGATAGAGCCGAACACCACCCACAGCAGTGCCGGCAGCCAGCCCCAGATTATGGCGATTGCAGGCCCGACAATCGGCCCTGTACCTGCGATAGAGGTGAAATGGTGGCCAAAGAGAATCCCACGGCGCGTCGGAACGAAGTCTCTGCCATCGCGGTGCGTCTTGCTCGGCACGGGATGCATATCATTTAATTTGAAAATCTTGCGTGCAAGAAACTTGCCGTACGTATGATAGGCTATCAGATAGGCGACAAACGCCCCGCCCATGAGCATCAGTATGTCCATTCAATCTCCCTTTTATTTAATAGCTTGATTATATTCGGTAAAGGACGCTTTGCCAGAGGTTTCAAGCGTAAATTTCAGACGGCCGGATTTAATCTTTGACTTTTCACCGCAATTATGGTAAAAGATAGAAATTTAACGGGGAAAATCCCCGAAAGAAACTCTAAGCCCTATCGGAGAGCTATGAACGCAAAAATTTTGGAATATGGTGAAATATTCGGTAAGATTCCCGCCGGCATATTTGTTCTCGAAGCAAATGCTGACGGAGGTTTTATTTTTGCAGGCGCCAACGAGATGTTTGAATCGCTGACAGGCGTGCCCGTGCAGGCAGTTCGCGGCAAAACCTCGGAGGAGCTGTCAAGCCATTTTTCAGTATATACTCTCAATGAAATAGGCGAGAATATTCGCAGGTGTGTTGCTGATCAACAGTGCATCAGCTACAATGGGCGGATTCTCACCAACGACAAATCGCTTATCTGCAAGATCCTTCTCTGCCCGGTTGTTTCTCCGCTCGGGGCAGTCAAGCAGGTTATCGGCTCCGCAACAGACATCTCTGACCTGCGCAGAGACATAACAGAGCTTGACAAACGCATTCTGGAGTTGCAGAAGAGGCTCAAAACGGCGGCTGAAGAATTTGCAACCATCAACCGAAATCTTGAGCTCGCAGAAGAAGTAACCAGCACTGGACTCTGGCACTTTGACCCGCACGCAAATCTGTTCAAGACATCAAAGAGCCTTGACAGAATCCTTGAGATGCCATTCTCAAACGGCGTGCCGATTTCGTCTTTCTGCAAGCTGATTGACCCGTCAAACATAGCCCGCTTCGACAGGACAATAAATAAAATTTTCGCCGGTATGCGGGATGATTTAAAGATAGAGTTGCGCGTTAATCTCTCCGGCAAACATAAGCACATAGAGATGCTGTTCAAGCCCGTTTTTACGGGCAGCCGATGCGATTATGTCTATGGCGCGATTCACGACATCACAATCCGCAAGGACATGGAAGACGCGCTGACAATGGCTCAGTTTGCCGTGGACGAATCACTTGATGAGATCTATTTTCTCGACAAAACCGGCAGGTTCAACTACGCCAATCAGACCGCGCTGAGAAACTTCGGCATAACAGCCGACAAGCTTTCCGGCCGGTACATATATGAATTTAACGCCGAGATTGATGCAAAATCATGGCACGAGCTGGCGGAAAAGATAAACGCCGAAACTCGAATCTGTATGGTCTCGAAGCATATCGACCGCAACGGCAATAAGTATCCCGTTGAGATAAAGGGCATTCTCGTACGCACTGGCGATGAGCAGTGTTACTGCTTCTACGGAAGAGACATCAGCGAAGAACACAGGCTCAAAAGCATCTTGAAGGCAAACGGAATAGACTCAGACACCCCCGAGAATTGAGCGCCACTTTGCAGAACAGCAACCTCAGGCTTTGGATGCAGATTTCGAGAGCGGGCAATGTAGGGCCGGTACTCGTTAAAAGGTTGTTCAGGCGGTTCGGGAGTGTTGAGAAAATCGCAGGAGCAAGCAATGCTGCTCTGATGAGCGTTGAGGGAGTGGGTGAGAAAACCGCCGCAGCTCTGCGCAAGGCCATGCAAGATGGCGATGTGGACAGGGAGATTGAGTTGTGCGAGGCAAACAACATCAAAATCACTACACTCGAAGGCGACGACTACCCCGCCCTGCTCAAAGAAACCCCATACGCCCCTGCCATCCTCTACTACAAGGGCAATATACCGCGCGAGCGATTAGCCGTGGCGGTGGTAGGCGCGAGGCGTTGCAGCCTCTACGGCGAAGACCAGGCCGGCATATTCGGCGCGGCGCTCGGGCAATGCGGAGCTACGGTCGTGAGCGGGCTGGCGCGAGGCGTTGACTCGGCCGCACATCGCGGCGCACTGATCTCCCGCGGAATAACGGTAGCGGTGCTCGGCACGGGGTTGCTGCATATCTACCCGAAAGAAAACCGCGCCCTGTTCGAGGAGATAGAGCAGACGGGCGCCTGCATAAGCCAGTTCAGCCCTGACACAGAGCCCAGAGCGGAAAACTTTGTGCCAAGGAACAAGATCATCGCGGGGATGAGCCTCGGTACGCTTGTCGTGGAGGCCGGCCCCACCTCCGGCGCCATGAGTACGGCGGGATTTTCCAAAGATACAGGCCGGCCCGTTTTCGCGCTGCCCGGGCGCGTTGATTCGCTCCTGAGCCGCGGCCCGCATGAGCTTATAATGGACGGCGCACATCTCGTGAGAAACGCCGCCGATATTCTGAACGTGCTGGATTCCTCGCTGAATCACACTACCCAAACGAATGACGAATTGCCGCTTTTTCCCTCCTCGCCGGAGGAAACCGCCATACTTGCCTCCTTGAAACTCCGCGAAAAACACACCGATGAAATCATCACAGAGACCGGCCTGCCCGCAGGTGCCGTGAATGCGGCCATCTTCCAGCTCCAGCTGAAGAAGAGTATTAAAAAACTCCCCGGCAACCGCTTCGCTCTCAATAAGAGATTGTGAACAAGCTCGGAATTTTCTCCACCCGCAAAAGCTCATATTTTCTATTTGCAAAACATCTTATCTATGTGTACAATGGTTGAAGTTAAGAAACTGCAACCGGCAAACTTAAAAAGAAGAACACGTTTGCGCGGCAATGAAATAATCAATTACAGGTTAAGGTTGGCATAATCGGCAAATAGGCAATGAAGTTTAATTTTATAAATTATTCAAAAGTTAAGGTATCCGCAAAAACCACAACGAGCGGTAATCTTCCACCCTTCAAATCCATCACATTGCGCGGAGCTTTCGGCTCAAACCTACGAAAAACTGTCTGTGTTAATATGCGAAAAGACTGTTCTGATTGCATAGTAGCAAAGTCCTGTGCCTACAGTTATATTTTTGACGGGTTAATATCAGGCGAAACGCACTTTATGAAGCTTTACGACAACGCACCACAACCGATGGTAATTGAAACCCCATTCAAGACAGGAGAAAAATGGGCCATTGGGGATGATTTTGAATTCGAGTTGCTTCTACTTGGCAAAACAATTGAGTACTTCCCCTACATCGCCTACACAATCCTTGAAATGGGAAAGCTGGGTATTGGCAAAGACCGAATTGAGTTTGAAGTTGTATCCATGCAAGACTTTACAGGTCGCAAACTTTACTCAAATAAAGCCAACGATATCACAAAACCGCTCACGCAGGAGCTTTTTTGGGGAGAAACGGAGAACAGTACGAGCAATCTGAGAATAACTTTTGAAACACCACTTCGCATACGCAAGGAGGGCAAGGATTCATACGCCCCGACTTTTAAGGACATAATGTTGAGTACACTGAGGCGGTTTGAAATACTTGCTTATTTTTACGGTAACAAAGAGTCTGTCCCGTTATTCCGCAGACTTGCTCACAATTGCCCGAACTTGCCCTGCAATTTCGCAACGGAGCCGGTATCCATAGGCAGGTATTCGTGCCGGCAGAAAGCTCGCATGCATCTCAGGGGAATAATTGGATCAGCAACATTTGAAGATGTTCCTGCTGAATACACCGAGTTATTAAATCTGGCTCAAATACTGCACATAGGAAAAAATACAAGTTTCGGCTTTGGAAAAATCAAAGTACAAACGGAATGAGAGGATATAAAAATGGATAAAGAGTACAACGGCCTTATTATTGGTGCTTTTCTACACGATATAGGAAAGATCGGGCAGAGGGCAAAGCTCAAGCTTTCGCAGCAGTCTGAAAGTATGATTCCTCAAGCCTGCAAGCTTAATCCGAAAACAGGGTTTTACGGCTACAAGCATGTCCCTTATACTAACCAATTCTTCGAGGATTATCATTCTAAAGACTGGCTGCCTATGGACAAAATACCCTCCTGGCAGTTTGTCGCCAACTGCGCCACTTACCACCATTTTCCCCAGCCTGAACAGGTGCTTGAGGTGATCGCTCAGGAAGCAGATTGTCTTAGCGCCGGGCACGACAGAGAAGAAGAAGGAAGAACTGTAAATCAATTCCGCTTAGACAGCATCTTCTCAATGCTGCAATTTGGAGATAACAATGGCAGCCCTGATGTCAAAAAGCATTGTATTTCCAAAAGCATGCTGAGACAGGAAACATTCCCTGCAAATGCTGATGATGAGAACTCAAATGATGAGCTTTCAAAGATGTACCCACAAATGGTTGAACATTTTAGCCGTCTAAGCAATTCCACAGGGCTAAGCTTCGACCTCTATCTGGAAGACCTTAAATGGGTCTATTCTCAATACGCGTGGTGCATACCTTCAAGTTTGAGGAACTCCGCAGAGGTATCACTTCTCGACCACAGCCTCACAACAGCTGCAATCTCATCTGCATTATACCGTTATCACAAAGAGACCGGCACTTTGAACGAAAAAAGCGTCAAAGATCGCGATATTGAAAAGTTTTGCCTTGTTTCCGGTGATGTCAACGGCATTCAGGACTACATCTTTGATGATTATGTTTCGAATCCAAAAGGCGTGGGCAAGAGGCTCAGAGCGAAATCGTTCTACATATCAACCCTCACCCAAATCTGCTCTATGTTAATTCTCAGAGACTTGAATTTGCCTTGTTTCTGCAAAATCATTGATGCCGGAGGGCGCTTTACTCTCCTTGTACACAACACCGATTCAACGGCAGCAAAACTGGCCTCGCTCCAAAAAGAAATAGACAGCTGGCTGTTCAAGAATCTCAGCGGCAAGCTTCGCATTAACCTTTCATTTGATACCAGGTTTTCAGGAAGTAAATTTCTCAACGGTAAGTTCGGCAGCGTTTTCAACCAACTATCGCACAGCATTGAAACATCAAAGAAAAAACAGTTTGTTTCAATAATGCAGGATAGCGGAAAATGGAACAGTGAGGCTATGGTACACCGCCCAGACTCTGATGCCTTCCTTTCCGCTGACAAAATAATCCGGCAGAGGCAGGATTTCTTCGAGGAGCTTGGCCGCTGTCTTCCTGGTGAATCACATCTGGTAGTAGTTCAAAACGGCAAAAGCAATCCCGGCCCGTTAAAAAACTCCAGTCCATTAGCAACCCCGTTTGGTCGCTGCAGCATTCAGGTAACTGATTACAATAAGAACACCGGTGCCTCAGATTCTGATGTTTTGTTCAGGTGCAGTTTTGTTCCCTGTAGAGAAGACTTTGCAGATATTATAGACGGGCAATACATAACCAATTATGTGCCACGGATAAAACAGGATGATCTGGCATACTACAGATATATTGATGAGGAACTCGATTCAGAAGATGCCGGCAGAAATGTCGGTGATACAAAAACATTTGCGCATATAGCAAAGCATTCTCTTTCCATAGATGCAAACGGCGAACCGTTTGGACAGGCAATGCTTGGGATCCTCAAGGCCGATGTGGACAATCTTGGAATGGTCTTCAGCAAAGGGCTTGGCCCCAATAAGACCATCTCAAGAATCGCAACTATGAGCAGGCTGCTTGATATGTTTTTCAAAGGCATCCTCCCCAATCTAATAAAGGAAGGCGATTCAGACGAGCGCTTCAAGAACATTTATACCATATACGCAGGCGGAGACGACCTTCTCCTTGCCGGCCCCTGGGATGTGGTGATAGACTTTGCCGGATATATGAGAGAGCAGTTCAAAGAGTTTACCGCCGGCAACACCAACATTACTTTATCGGCGGGAATAGCGGTGGTCAAACCGAGTTTTCCGCTTTCAGAGGCTGCAAGAATCGCAGAGGAGGCGTTGGAGAAGAGCAAGACAAAAGACGATGCAAAAAACAAGATCACTGTATTCGGCGAGACGCTCTCGTGGGATGACTTTAAGGAGGCTGTTGAGAACGGCAAGTTTATATACGGCCAGATCAAAGAGGAATCATCTGCCGCACAGGATAAAGATTCTTTGTGCATCACGAGCAGTTTTGCTTATAGGCTTATCAAATTTGCGAGAATGGGAATCAGGTGCAGAGAAGGGAGCGTAAATCTCGCAGATGCTAAATGGAGAAGCCAACTGTGCTACGATATGGCAAGAAATATAAGCTCGAATCTCAATTCGGAACAACTGTCTAATAAAGATAAACTCATTCAAATCACGGGCGACAACAACCCCTCTAAACTTCTTGTTGCCGCTACATTCTGCAACTACAAGAAAAGGAGATAAGATTATGGCTGGACCACACGGTAACAATCAGTTTAGTGGAGGCGGTTTCCATAAACAGCCCGAAACAAAAGCTAAGGCGCTTGAAGTAACGTTTTATATCGACAAATCTAATGACGTCCTGGACCCTGAGCTTCTGGACAAAAATGCCTTAGCTCAGGCAGAGAAGCTTCACGACAAGATAAGCTCTGCCCAGACAAGAAAGTTTTTCGGAGAGATTAAAAACCTCTACCTCCGCCTTGAACAGGGACGTGAATGGGGAAATATTGAGCCTCTTTTCAGGATGATCAAAAGCAAAGCCTACTACTCTTCTAAATCAGGCGGCAACGCTCAGATCCCCGATGAGTTCAGGGCCTTCATAACCGATAACATTGACAGGGTGAAGGACGAAAAGGACTTCAGGGCGTTTGTAATGTACTTCGAAGCAGTATTGGGGTTTGCCTACGGACTGGGCCTGGTAAAAAAATAAGATTAGGAGCATAACATGAAACTCATAAATACAAAAAGAATAACAGGTAAAATCGTTGTTGAGACAGGCCTCCACATCGGCGGTTCGGTTGAAAGCATGGAAATTGGCGGGGTTGACAATCCAATCATCAAGAACAAGAGCAATGGAGAGCCTTACATCCCTGGTTCATCGCTGAAAGGAAAAATGCGCTCACTTACCGACTGGCAGGAAGGCACAATGCAGGCAAACGGCGAAACTTGCAACTGCGGAAAAGCCGACTGCCCTGTTTGCAGTGTATTCGGAGTCTCTGCCAACAAAAACAATACATTGATGGGGCCGACAAGGCTCATAGTGAGAGACTGCTTCATTTCAAAAGAAACCAAAGACAAATTCAAAGCCGGCTGGGACATCACTGAAATCAAACACGAAAACTCCATAAACAGAATCACCGCCGCTGCCAATCCACGACCTCTCGAAAGGGTTGTGCCCGGAGTTTCCTTTGATATTGATATCTGTTTCAGAGTGTTTGACATGGAAGACGGCGGCAAACGAGATGAAGACAACTTCGACAATGTTGTACTTCGTGCTCTTGCCATGGTTCAGCAGGACTGCCTCGGCGGCGCAGGCTCAAGAGGCTGCGGAAAGGTACGCTTTGAAGGGCTCAAAAACGAATCCGGAGAATCTATTACTCTGCCGACCATCTAAAACAGGATACTGCCATGCAGACTTACAAACTGAAATTAAAAATATCTTCATTTCTCGGTACTCCCCCCGCAGCGGATACTATCTGGGGGCATATATGCTGGGCGATAAGGTACAATGACGGGATTGAAGCCCTTGATGCCTTCCTCGCATCTTACGATGACGGGGAACCTCCGTTGGCACTGTCCGACCCGTTTCCAGAGGGATTTATGCCGGTGCCTGCTTTGCCCAATTTTCTCACGGATACGGAAAATCAGATGGCTTATGCGACGGTCAAGAAGCTCAGCAAGAGAAGCTTTATAGCAACTGATTACCTTTTGAGCCGCCCTTGCCTCTCGAAGCGGAAGATCAACGCACATTTTTTTGAAGCAAAGTATGACGAACCGGCCATGCTCACAAAGGCAACAATCGCCCATAACTCTATAAACCGCATAACGGGCGCAGTGAGCAAGCCGAAAAACGGAGAAGGCTCAAGCGGTCTCTTCTTTACGGACGAATACCACATCGACACTGACAATCCCCCTGTTATGGATATGTATGTTTTGTCGGGGTACGGCCCTGGCAGAATCGAAGAGCTCTTCAAGCAAGCGCTCTCAGGCGGATACGGTAAATACGCCTCACGAGGTAAAGGCAGAATAGAGGTTCTCGGCATAGAAAGCTTTGCGTTTCCGGCCGCAAGAGATGCTAACGCTGTAATGCTTCTAACATCCTGCATGCCTGCTCCTGAAGACCCGACAGGGGGATACTGGCAGCTGTTCACAAGATACGGCAAACTCGGCGCTCATTTCGCCAGCGAAAGCTTAGCAGAGCTTGGCGTAAATGAAAACCTGCCGTTCAAGTACCCGGTAACCATGCTCAAAGCAGGCGCTGTGCTGAGAACAGATGCCCCCCGCTCGTACTATGGCATGGTAGCCTCGGGCGTACACAGTGTCAATAAAATCCGCCATTACGGCATAGCTCCCGCAATCCCGATCAACTGCGATTTTGGAGGTGAAGCATGAAACGCTTTGAAATGAAGCTTCAAATCTTAAGCCCTGTGCATATCGGTACCGGATATCAGATACCTCCTTATGAGTATATTGTGAAAGGAGAAGATTTTCACCGCATTGACCTGTTCGGCCTTCTCTCCTCACTGAGTTCTGCCGAAAAGGGTGCTTTCTACAACGCGGTTAATAATACCAACCCGACTTTTGTAAGGATATTCATTGCTGACAGGGTAGATGTAAAGAAGTTTTCCCTCTACCAATGCACCGCTTCGGAGCCTTTTGAGGTTGCGTATAACAGTAAAATAAATGACCTTCGCAACCAGCTTCTTGTTGATGAATTCCCGAGACGCACCTGCGACAAAAAACCCTATATCCCCGGTTCTTCAATCAAGGGCGCCATAAGAATGGCAATCATCAGCGAGATGGCTGAAAATACACGGCTGGTTAAAAATGAAAAATACTTTGAGAAGGATCTGATTGGCTATAATGACACAAAGCAGGACCCGTTCAGGTGCTTAAAAATCTCTGATGCTCCGCTTGAAAATGCAAATAATGTATTTGTTGACGAGGTTAAAAGCTTCAATCCGAAGAAAGATACCCAGGCAAGCTCAATCCAGATATTCTGCGAACAGCTCTACAGCCTCCTTGACAGTGAAAATGTTTTTGCTGTTGGGGAGCTTGCTGTTGACGAGCTTCTGCCGAAAAAAACTTATTTTGACAAAAGAAAGACACTGACCGCTAAAGCCGTTACCCGAGAAATCACCTGCGAGCAGATTGCCGGAGCTTGCAGGAAGTTTTATCTGGATAATATGAAATGGGAGTTGGAGAAATTTTATAAAGGCTCTGAAAAGTACCGGTACTGCGAACCTCTGCTGGAGATAGAGTACGCAGACAACGAATTTCCGCTCAGGCTCGGCAGATTCAACCACTGCGAAGCGGTAACCGTACCGAATTTACGGAGGCCGAAAACAAGAAAAGGGCCCGATGGAAATTATCTGCCTTGGGGCACAACCCGAACCACAAGCAACGATGTGCCTATGGGCTGGGTAAAAGTAACATTGAAGGAGAAAAAATGAGCACAAAGCTTCTTACATTCCTCGGAACAAGCGACTATGAGCAATGCTTCTACTCAACAGAAGCTGAAACGACAACAGAAAAACTCACCTACATCCAGGAAGCACTGATAGAGCTGGGGGTTGTCGAAAACAGCAGTAGCACTGAAGTTGTGATCTTTCTGACCAAAGACTCTGAGCAAAAGCATTTTGAGGCCCTCAATGATAGACTGGGCAAGTTCAAAGTAAGAACGAAATCGGTTCTCATTCCTTTCGGCCGGTCAGTCGATGAGATCTGGGAGATTTTCTCCGCCGTAAACTCTGAAATCTGCGCCAATGACAGCGTTGTGCTTGATATAACACACGGCTTTCGCTCGCTACCTATGCTTGGTTTAACTCTCATAAATTACGCCAAGGTTGCCAAGGATATATGCGTGGAAGGGGTTTATTATGCCCCCTATGTAAGTGGCAGAGACAATACCCCCATCTTCGACCTCTCGGAGTTTGACAATCTCCTCGAATGGACGACCGCCGCTGACCAGTTTGTAACCGCGGGCAGCGCGCTGAAGCTTGAGGCTCTTGTGAAAAAACATAACAGTAAAGTGCAGAGGGGCAAACTCGCAGGCGAATCAAAAGAAGATTGGAGAGCAATCGGCAACTTTGTGCAAAAGCTCGCCTCGCTCACTCAAAGTCTCTCAACCTGCCGCCTAAAAGACCTCAGTGAGCAGGTGCGGGAGTTGCAGCGGCTGGCATCGAAAATAACCGATAACAACAGCAAACCGATACACTCCCTTATATCAACAGCAAACAGGGAAGTTGCTCCAATATCCAATGAAGACCCGCTCGCCTGCGGAATCGCGGCGGCAAGATTTTGCCTCAACCACAATATGATTCAGCAGGGCATTACAATCGTTCAAGAAGCAGCGGTAACCAAAGTGCTCATAGAAATCGGCGTTGAAGACGACAAAATCTACGACTACGACAAAATCCGCAAGTATGTAACCCTTGCCGCAAAAAGCTTTAATCGAAAAATTGATGAACCTCAGGCAGAGGTATATGGAAAAATCAAAGATTTCTTAAAAGTTAATAAGCAGCTCGTTGCCGAAATTAATTCGCTTACAGACTTTAGAAACGATGTGAATCACGCGGGCATGAGAGATAATTCTTCTGCGCCGACTAAGATCAAAAGTAAGCTGTGCTCCGCTATTGATGTCTTAACGAAATACATTTAATCTTAGCTTGTCATAGCTCAGCTCTTAAACAATTAAATATAGATTTCTCTTCTTTATCGGCCATAATATGATATAGTGAAGTTATTCAACTTAAACACCGGAGCTTATTATGTGCAGATTGTACAGGCTCAGAATAATAGTTGCAGGCTCAGAAGATTCCATTAGAATTTACCACTTGTGTGCAAGTTGCCTGGATAATGCAAGTATCTGGGGCGATTCGGAGCTGTCTTTCAGGGAAAAAGTGCTCATTGTATAAGCAACTGGGTTATGAATTATCCCAAAGTCTTTTATGAAAGGCTTTTGTAGCGCTTTCCCTTTGAATCCTGGCTTGAAAGGAAATGTTATTTGAATACGGATGACCATGTTATGAATCTGGTACCTATATTGTACTGCCGGCAAAAGTGTTATGATC
>JBFWMM010000047.1:0-19539 GCA_050251615.1 Phycisphaerae bacterium | reverse complement strand
GAGAGCGAGCTGTGGCGGCGGTCGTGGCAGACTGCGGTCTCCGTTACGATTGAGTATTCACAGCGGGCGAGAAGGCGGTAAAAGAAGATTGTATCCTCGCCGCAGCCCTTGCGCTCGTCAAAGCCGCGCGCCGCTCTTGCCGCATCAACGCGAATGAACGAATTGCCCACATGGAAAAACTGGAGCAAAGCAAACAGCTGCGCACTATCGCGAATTGTTTCTGCGCAACCCGGGCCCGGCTTGATTCCGGCACGCGTGAGCACCGCGTTGCTGCAAGTACCACCGGGAAAATCGTAGAAGTTTGTACCGACCACCCCTACACCGGTCTGCTCGATTTCGTTTATGGCGTTTGTGAGGTATTGCGGCAGCCAGAAATCATCAGCATCCAGAAAGGCAACATACTTGCCTTTTGCATCCGAGAGGCCTGCGTTTCTCGCGGCGCCCGCCCCGCTGTTGGGAATGTCTAAAATGCGGATTCGGCTGTCATCGAACGAGCGGGCTGTTTCCGCGCTTCCATCGGTGGAACCGTCATTTACTATAACCAGCTCAAAGTCCGTAAAACTCTGATTCAAAACCGAGCTTATCGCGCGGGAGATCGTCTGCTCCTTGTTGTAGAGCGCGATAACAACCGAAATTCGGGGCGCTGTCATTTGTCCACCTGCGGCATATCCTGTTTGTTTTTAAGGGATGGTACGGCGCGGCGAATCCTGTGCCTGTAGAAGTCAGGAAAGAACGAGATAAAGTAGTTGCGTAGCAGGTATTTCCATGTGAGCAGAGGAGCAAACCACCACATCAGCCTGCGCGCATCGCCGGACTGGTCGGTATAGATAAGCAGAATCACCCACCACTTTACAATCGCAGCCGCACAGGGGCGAAACTCCTCATAAACGCCGAGCTGCTTAGCCTCAGCGAGAAGCCTCGCTATTATTTTTAACGGTATCTCGACATCGGGCACGCCCTTTGTGAGGCTGCCCTCGTTTACGCTTCTGACAACCACCAGCGGCTCGCGCATATACCCGAGCTCCGGGGCGCGAAAGGCGATTTTGAACCAGAGCTCCGTGTCTTCGGACTGGGTGATGTCTTCGCCGAACAAACCTGCTTCAAGAAGCAGCCCACGCTCAATTAACATCGCGCAGGTATGCCCTCTTGTGCGTGCCTGATACGAAGTGAAAAAATTGATTGTATCAGAGGCAGGGTCAGGCTCGGCCTTGCCTGGCTTTCCGTCAATGTCGATAAGATAGTTACCTGTGCACCAGCGCAGGGACGGATTGGCGCGGAGGATTGCGAGCTGTTTTTCGAGTTTATCTTCGAGCCAGTAGTCATCGGAGTCGAGAAAGGCAACAAAATCGCCCTTGGCGGCTCTTATGCCGGCGTTTCTCGCGGCGCCCGCGCCTGCGTTTTCCTGCTGAATCACTCGCACATTCTCACCGAGCACGCAGGCTATCTCCGCGGTATTATCCTCGGAGCCATCATCAACAACGACAACCTCAAGCGGCTTGCAAGTCTGGTTGAGAGCGCTCATGACAGCCTTGCCGAGCCATTCCGCGGCATTGTACGCCGCAATTACCACGCTCACACTGTAATCGCCGCTCCGAGGCATCAGTTACCCCGAATTATGTTCATCACGTCATTGAAGATTACCAAAGCAAACAGAGCTACAATGAAAGCGAGCCCCGCGTAAATAAGCACCTTCTGCACCTTCACGCTGACAGGCGAGCCTTTAATCTTCTCCACAATGAGCAGCAGGAACACACCGCCGTCAACGATCGGTATCGGCAGGAAGTTCATCACGGCCAGGAAGCAGCTGATCATGCCCATAAAGTAGAGGAAGAAAGCGAAATCATGGCGCGCGGCGATTTTGTGGCTCAGGCGCGCGATGCCGATGGGGCCGGAAAGCATATCGGCTCCGATTTTGCGCTCGAAGAGCCCTTTGATCGTGCTGACGCTCTGGCCGAGCATATCACCCACCCAGAAGCTGCCCAGCTGAACGGCCTGAAAGACGTTGTCGGCCTTGAATGAGGCCTTGTAGTCGTCGAACGGCTCGGAATCTGCCAGCTCTCTGTTGAGGCAAATCCTGCTTCCCTGCGCGGGTAAATCAAGGGTAACCTGCTGAACAGTTCCGCCAAGCCCCTCCGCCGGAGCAATTGTAAACACAATCTTCTCGCCAGTAGCCTGCTGAATCGCACGTGCAATTTCGTAGAAATCAGCAACGTTCACCCCGTTAACCTGCTTTATAACCTCGCCCTTGCGAATAAGCGGCTCTGTGCCATCGGCGTGCAACATTCCCGAAACAACAGGCGTTGCAAGGTCAAGCACGGGGTATATGCCGAGCTTTGGCTCTGCGTTCTTATTCATCGGCTTTGGTGTAACCGAAATGGTTTTGCGCAGCTTCGCGCCCTGTTCACTTCTCAGTACAACAAGCTCAAGCGGCTTCTCGCCGTTTGCCGATACTACCTCGTTGAGCTCGTCAAATGTCGGCCAGTCAACCTCGCCAACCTTCGCAATAACATCCCCCGCAATGAACGAACACTCGGCCCTTTTCTCCGGGTCGTCAAACGCGGGATTGAACACGCTTCGGCCGCCTGCTATCTTGAGCGGCGGCAATAAAGAGCAGATGTTGGCAGGCTTACGCTCACCGGTAAACGCACCTCCGGCGGTTACCGGATACAGCACCTCAAAGCGAGACGAAATCACCTCGAACTCATCGGCATTTTCTGTAAGCCTTTTTGCGGAGAAGAACACGCTCCCCGCAAGCACATCATTCAACTTGTTGCGGAAGTCGGGGTAGCCGGAAAGGGGTTCGCTGTCCATCGCGTAGATCTCATCGCCGGGCCGAAAGCCGGTACGCTTGTAGTAGTTTTCCGCCTCGGCGCCATCAAACTCGGCCACCTTCATAACCTTCGGCTTCGATATTCCGAAAACTTTCGAGTCACCTATCGCAATGGGACTCAGCTCAATATCGGTAATCGTACCGTCATTTTTCTCAAGCTCCATGCTCACCGGCTCTTCGCCTGAGAGGATGGCGGCGAGCATAATATGGGAGAAATCCAGGTTGCTCCTACCGCCCACTTTCATGCTCTTGCCGTTTATCGCGATGATTTTATCTCCCGCCTCGATGCCTGCAACCTGCGCCGGAGAGCCATTCTCGACCCACCCCGCCTGCGCCGGCACCTTATCCACGCCGATACGCGCAAGTATCGCAAAGATCAGAAACGCGCCGATTACGTTGAATATAACGCCCGCCGAGACAACCGCCATACGTTGGCCGATGCTCTTGTTTACGAACGAACGCGGATCGGTGTCTGCCGCCACGTCAACCGCGCCGGAATCATCCTGCCCTTTCATCTTCACAAATCCGCCCACGGGCAGCGGCCCGAGGCAATACTCCGTATCGCCATCAGATTTGAATGGCGCGGGGATTGTCAGAACGAAAAGGCAATCGTCGGCGATATTTTCTCTGAGTCCGCTTGTCTTCGGCAGAATGCGCACGAGCAAAGCGCCCGTCATCTTCTTGAATGAAAACAGGTACGGCGTGCCGATGGCCATGCCGATGCTGAACGCTTCGCAGTCAATATCGCACTTTCTCGCAACAAGAAAATGTCCGAGTTCATGAATGAAAATGATCAAGCCGAAGCCGAGCAGGGCAACCGCCCAGCTAAGCGCGGAATCTGCGTGCTTGATGAAAAAGTAAGCGATAAGCGCCACATAAATGACGAGTGATATAATCAGACTATTTTTAGATTTCTTTTCTTTCATGCTACTCTACTAAACCGTAAACATATTCTCGAGCGAGGCCGTCGGAGGCAATAATCGTGTCAGTGCTTACCATTCCCGAAACGTCAACCGCTTCGAGCGTCTTCTCTACGAGCTTCATAATATCCGTAAACTTTATTTTTCCGTTGAGGAACATCTCTACGGCCGCTTCGTTGGCGGCGTTCAAAACCGCGGGGTACAATCCGCCAGCTTCCGCCACTTCATAACAAATCCTGAGCGCAGGAAACAGGACGGGGTCGGGGCGCTTGAATGTTAGGGTGCCGTGATCGGCAAGGCTTATCCGCCTGCTCAAGCAAGGCAAACGGCGCGGATATGTCAGGGCATATTGGATCGGAAGGCGCATATCCGGCTCTGAAATCTGTGCGAGAATCGAGCCGTCAACATACTCAACCATCGAATGCACCGCAGCTTCCGGATGAATCAGCACCTTGATTTTGTCCGCTTCCATCTCAAAAAGGCTCACCGCCTCAAGAACCTCCAGCGCCTTGTTCATCATCGTCGCCGAGTCCACTGTAATTTTGGGCCCCATCTTCCAGCGGGGATGCGCAAGAGCCTCTTCGATCGTAACCGACTGAAGCTGTTCGGGCGAGTAAGTATGGAACGGGCCGCCGGATGCAGTCAGTATGAGGTTTTCCACCTCATCTTCCGCGCCTCCATGCAGACACTGAAACAGCGCTGAATGCTCGGAATCAATGGGCATTATCTCCGCACCGGTGCGCTTGGCAAGCTTCATAATCAGAGGACCCGCCGCAACGAGCGGCTCCTTATTCGCTATGGCCACCCTCTTGCCAGCCTCCACCGCGCTCATTACTGCCGTAAGGCCGGCAAAACCAACCACCGACACAATCACAATGTCGATGTCATCAAGCGCAGGAAAGTCCCACAGAAGCTTCTCACCGCAAACAAGCTCACCCTTTACAGGCGGCAACTTGCGGAAATCAGCACAGGCCGCCTTGTCAACAATCCCGACATAGTCAGGAGAAAAGCGCTCGGCCTGTTCCCAGAGGAGCTCGTAATTTGTATTGGCAGCAATCGCCGCCACTTCAAACTCATCGGGCAATGATTCCAGCACGCGCAAAGCGTTTGTGCCGATGGAACCCGTCGAGCCAAGTATCGCTACACGTTTTCTCATATTTTCCGGTTTTTCTTACTCGCTGATAAGCCCGATGCGTTTTGAGACGCGCCTCTTCCAGGCGATTGAGTCTGCCATGGCTGATAACATCAGCAGAGCAACTATCAACCACGGAACAAGGAAGCGCGCAAAAATAAAGACAGTATGCCATCCTGGCATATCGCCGAGATTTTGCAGAATCCCAAGCTCGTTCGGCATAAACATGGCACCCGCTACAACATGCCGCCCGAAAACAAGCTGCCAGGGCAGGAAGATAATCAGCGCTGCAAGTGATTTAACCGTAGCGCGTGTTATGCGGGAAAGACCGCCAAGATTCGCGCAGAGCGAAACGCAGGCGGTAAATGAGCTTGTAAGCAGGAACATCACAATACCGAACAGCGCTGCAACATTAGCCAGACGCACAAAAAGCGATACGACCATCGGTGAAATCTTTTTCACCGGCTTTGCGGCAGGCTCATAAACCTCTGCCACCGGCTGCTCCACCTCCACATACTCCTGCTCTGCGCTAGCGAGCGCTTCTTCTGCTTCCTTCTGCAACTCACTGCTCACGGCAGGCATCTCTTCTTCTGCTGCGGCAGGCGTTTCCTGAGCCTGCTTGACATCTGCTTCCCCTGCGGGAGCGGCAGGCACTTCCGGCACCTCCGGCACCGCTTCTTCGGGGCAAGCGGGAAGCTGCTTTTTACCTGCATTTTCACAAACCGAGCTACATGGATACTTGCGGTCAATGCGCCCTGTCGCGGAAAGGACAATGGCTGTGAGATTCAGTAAAAGAGCCACGGCCGTCAGCACGAAGAAAAAAATCCGGACGCCGTTCAGCACGTTTACCGTTTCAATTGAATCAACCTTGCTGTTGATGTTGTTACTCATTGTTACCCCTTGAAAAATAAATTTCCTCAAGACAAATAAAAAGGCCCCCGATTGAAGCGGAGGCCTTTAATGAATTCAGTGGATTACCCCGCGATCGTTGTACCCGTACCCACGACCGTACCGGTGTCAGCGCCGGTATCAGCAGCCGCATCGCCGCCATCTATGCCGGTTATGAGGTCAAGCCTATCGACTGAATCAAGGTTCAGCTCAACGCCGCTCGCTCTGATAACAACCGACTGGGGCTGCTCTGAAAGCTCGTAATAGTTGCCTTCGGCATCGCCGCAGATAACTTTCCAGCGGCTTGTCGTACCGGTCGGCCCGATCGGAACCGTCCAGGTAACAGTGCCGTCTGCCCAGGTCGCCTCGCCCTTCATCTTCTCAAGTGCTTTCTCGTAGATACCGGGGTCTGTAACCTGGTTCCAGTCTTCATCGAAAATGATGATTCCAACACCGGTCTCGATCAGTTTCGGGCTGCTGAGGCTTGAGTTGGTCTCGCAGATAAACTGATACCATACCGGCAGGCTGATGTCAACCGAATCAGTTACGGCGGTTACGTAGTGGAATACATAATTCTGCCAGATAAGATACGGGGCTGTCTGTGTGCCTGCCGCGGAGATGTACGATATAGGAGCCGGCGGCTCTGTGTCGATGATGTTAGCTGCATCTGCATAAGCGCTCGCCTCGTCTGACCAGTCGCCGAGGTTGAAGTTGCGTGAGAGGTCTCTCGTGCGTACTCTGTACGTGTAGAGCGCATCTGTTGCAACGCCTTCATCTATGTACTCGTTAGTGTCGATCCAGCCGCTGTCGTGGCCGTTGCCGCTTGTACACTCGAAGTAATACTCGACTTCGTTGAGGTCGGTCGCTTCAACAGCTACCATCTTGATATCCGCAGTATTTCCGACAAGGTTAACCACGTGCGGCCTCAGCTCCCACTGAGACTTGTACGGGTTGCTCGCTGTGAGGTCGGTAACCGGAGCCTCGGAATCGTCGCCGGCAATTGTCCTGACGGCCAGAGACCACGCGGTCTCGTTACCGTAAACATCCCTGCCTTTGCAACGATAGGAGTATGCCTGCCCTACGACAAGGCCATTGTGAACAAACTCCCTGTCTGTGTTCCAGTCGCGGACTGTCTGTAAAGTCGGGTAGGTCTGCTCGAAGATATACTCAACCGCACCTATGCAGTTGTCTGTTGTGAGGCTGGCAACCATCCGAATCGAGCCTACGCCCGAACCGTTGGATATCGGAGCCACTTCCCAGGTCATGCGTCTTGGGACTGTCTCTGTAAAGTCTTGAGCAATCGGGTCTCCGCTTTCCCCGAAGAGAGGCTGCGGAGGAACAACATCAATCGTGCCGACAGGCGCCATTACAGTTGTATCGACGAGATTCACAACGCCGTCTTCGTTGAGGTCGCGGCCGTGGCACCAGTACGGTGCGCTGCACTCGTCAAGCCAGTATTCGGCAGTTGCGAGAAGCTCATCAACACTAATCGTGCCGTCGAAGTTGAAGTCGCCTTCGAGGCCTTCGGTTATCGGAAGCAGATAGTGATAACCAATATCCACGGTATCCACATCAAGCTCGTTGTCGATAGTGGTTGTGTGGCGGTATATGTTGTAGTCGCGTGCGTTACCGGCGCCTGCGTTGAAGCAGGGGCTGTCGGCAAGAGTCTCATCAACGGCGATAGATGCCTTGTTGAGGTAATAGACGCCTTCCTGCGCCCAGACAGGGTCGCCGGAGAAGCTGCCTGATGCGGCATCCCAGGTCTCAGTCTCAGCATCGTAGTTGATAATACCATCTTCAGAAACGTAAACGGGGCTGCCGAATCGAATCTGCGGCATACCTTCAATCACACGGAACACCAGACGCCCCATCGCTTCGCTGTTGCGTGCGCGTGCGATAAGAGCGGTTGAGCTGTCATCTATGAACGAGCCCTCCTGTCCGCTGCCTTCGAGCTCGTAGAACGTGCCGGGGACGCCTGTGCCCTCTGAGAAGCCCGCAACCGCCGCCCAGCTTGAGCCGTTAACTTCGCCGGTACCGTCAGTCTCGCCGGTCTGCTCGTCTATAACCAGGCCCGTGCCGTCAAGCGTCTGCCATGTATCCCACTGAATCTTGTCGTAGTCAAATTCAATGTCGAAATCATTTTCACCGCGGTCGCTTCTGTCGATAAGTACGAGCTGGAACGTGTTGAGCAAGTTCTGCTGCTCAGAGTAATAGCCCACATCTTTCCAGGTAACCGCGAAGACATTCGTAAGGATGTATTCCCCGTCTTCAGTCATCACCCAGGCTGTGCCTCTGGCGGATGTCGGAGCGCCTGCGCGCCTTGAATCCACATCACCGTGGAATGCCGCGATAACGGGCGTGCCGATGTCGCTTGTCAGCAGCTCCTCATTAACAGCCCCGACGGGCTGCCAGAATGAGATGCAACCGTTTTCATTCACGAAGACCGCGTTGGTCGTTTCGCCGTAGAAGTTGATCGTGAAACCAAGCTCCACCAGGTCCGACGAGAAGTCGTTGCCGTAAGCGGTAAAATCAGCTCCGTAGAGGTCGGCGTAGTCCGCATCGTAGTACACCCTGTCTGTGCTCTTGTTAAGCACAACTTCAAGGTCGCTGAAAGAAACCGAACTGACCGCAGGATCGCGAACCGGACGAACCGCATCAATTCCCATATCCAGCGGGATAACATCGTTGTTGGCCGGCTCGATCAAGCTGTGGTTTACGTAAATCTCGGATGGTTCGCCTTCATAAACCTGATCCGCTGCAACCTGAGAACCGTTTGAACAGAGGTTGCCGTAGAGGATGCTGTTAATAATTGAGATATAGCTGTTGCGCGTGGCAAGTATGCCGCCGCCCTTACCGGTTGCGTTTGTAACGGCGTTATCGGCAATCGTACAGTTTACGAACTGCGGGTCTGTGTATGAGCTGGCAAAGAACGCGCCGCCGCCAAACGCGGAGTAGTTGCCTGTAAAGAGGCAGTTGCGGATATAGCTGCTCTCATATTCATCGCCGAGGAAAACGCTCGCGGGCGTCTTGCCTGTGATTGCTACCGCTCCGCCGAAACCGCCGGAGATATTGCCGTCAAAAACGCTGTCAACGATCTCATTACGGCTGCTGTACAGCGCTATAGCACCACCTAAGCCTGTGCGGTGTGCGTCTTCGTAATCGCTGGGCGCAACCCTGTTGTCATCAGCGTCTGTGATGTAATCTTCGTCTATCCAGTAGAGGATAGCGGAGTTTGCAATGAAGCGGTCGCGAATAAACGCGGTAAAACCGGCTGAATGCGCGAGCTTTTCGCCCGCTATCGGACCCCAGCTGTAGCCGGTAACCGGATCGGTCTGCTGTGCAGACGGGCCGGTCAGATATACAGACTCATCGTAGGGGTCTTCTACGCCGTAAAGCGCAAATTCTTCGGGAGTCAAATCCTGGCTGTCGCGTCCGCCGCTGCTTACAACAGCGCCGCCCACCGATGATATATTCGATGTGAATGTGCAGTCTTCAATAATGAACTGCCTGATCTCGTCGGCAATCTCATCAACCGCGCCGATGTTGTCAACATAAACAGCGCCACCCATTTCAGCTTCGTTGTTTACGAATTCACAGCGGCGCATTACCGGCAGAGAGTTTCTGTCTGCGTATAGCGCACCGCCGTAGCTGTAATAAGCGGTTGAATTTTCAATCATTCCGCCATCCGGGTGGGTTGTGGGGATTGCGTAGTTCGCGATGTTGTCGGCGAAGTAACAGTCTTCGAATACCGGCTCGCTTCTTGCATCGCAGAAAACCGCGCCACCGTAGGATGGGATTCTCCAGTGCTCAGACGGACCTGCCGGACTGGCGGTACCACTCGAACCGCTCTGAACGCTGTTGCCTGTGAATGTGCAACCGTAGAACTCGGGCCTTGCAGCTATGCCGATATAAACAGCGCCGCCGCGGCCTGCGTACCTCTCCTTGCTCTCAAGCGATGTGTAATAACCGTTGTAATCCCACGCAGGGTCGAGGAACGACATCACAAGGTTGGAGATTCTGGCCGGCGCCTGTATTCCCGTCAGCTCATAGTATTCAGCCGTGTACATAATCGGCTCGTACCAGAGGCCGCCAATGCCGTTCTGCAACGCGTTTCCGCCATGTCCGCCGACGGCCTGGTTGCCCTCAAACGTACAGTTTACAAACAGCGGCTCGCTGAAACTGCTGATTTCCACAGCGCCGCCCATTACACTGCCCGGCCATCCGCCGTACCCGCTGTGTGGAGGGGTTGCCGGAGACGCCGAATTATATCCGTTTTCAGCCTGGACTCCGCCGTCTCTTATTATGCAGTTGACGATAGTCGGCGATGCGTCATAGATACGCATCAAATCACCATAGCCTGAAATGCCGTGGTCGCCAAATACCGTCGGATTAATCGTGGTACCGCCGTTGGCTCTTGATGCACTTGAATCAATCTGTCTCAGCTCGCCGATTCCATCAAGCGTTATACCGCGGAAAATTGTATTCCTGCCTACACCGTAAAAAGTAAAGTCGCTCTTGATAACGACATCTTCGGGATTGCCCGTCGCGCTTTCAATCGTACAAGGCCTGGTTATGGAAGTGCCAAGCAGGTTGTATTCGCCCGTCTGGAGTTGAATGATGTCTCCATCCTTGAACCCCTCCTGCATCATCGTTATTTCGAGGGAATCGCTCATATTGTCATTCTGCGGACCGACAGTCCAGATGTTGGGCTGGTAGAACCGCACGCTGACTTCATTGTAATCTTCGCGCATGGTAACCTGATTTGTCAGGCTCATGGAGGCGTCGTTGTCCGAGCCTGTCCACTGCACACGCATATTTGTATCAAACGGCTTTGCGCTGAGATCAACCACCTGACCGCGAACATATTCCCCGATCGGCTTGAGCAACCCTTCCTGCCAGATCTGACCGTTCTGCGTGGAAACGTAAATCAGCAGCTGAACGAGCTTCTTCTCAAACTCTGCCGAGAGAATGCGGTCGCGGTCAATTGTCAGTACTATTCTATACGGTACGCCTGATATCTCGCTACCGACATACATTCTCTGACCGTCCTCGTCGTAGAGGGCGATGTAGTCGGAGTTGGGGTCGTTGTTGCCGGTAATCTCTGTCATCAGCTCGCCGAGCTCATCGTACCAGTTGCTTATGGCATAGCCGGCGTTGCAGTTTGCGATGTCGATTATGACCTGCTGATACGGCTTGATGTTTACGAGATTCGGGTCGGAGTATGTATATGTTCCGCCGTTATCCGTCCAGTTGGCCGCGCCCTTAGTGGCCTCTATCGGATTACCGTTTATTGTAACGGTGAAGATGCCTGTGTAAACTCCGTTATCATCGGTATAGTGGAATCCGATATCCACTGCGCCGTCATCAGGCATGTTGTCGGTACGGTTGCTGAGAACATCAACTTCGTAGCTGGCGCCGGAACCATTGCCCGCATCCACACAGGGGCTTGTTGAGCTTGTGCCGACTTCCTCGGCTATGTTTCCGTCAACATCGAGCACCTGCCCTGCGCCTGCGTTGCTGAGGTAGTAGTTGCCGAGGTAACCCGGAACATACATAGGATCAGTGTCTATGTTGCCGCTACCGAAATTGTTCAGCTCATTGGCGCCGATATAGCCGATTATACCTTCATCGAAGTAGTCTGCGCCGTTGGCGAAGAAATCGTTGTTTTGCAGGCTAACATTTATGCCTGCGGACTCTTCGAATACAGCATAGCCGTAATGGTTGCTGAAGATATTGTTCCACATATTCACGCCGCCGGCAGAACCGTCTGTGAGATAAACCCCGTCGCCGTCAATAAGCGCGTAGTTTTTGTCGAATGTGGAGCTGGAGATCTCAAACGCAGGGCCCGGGCTTTGAACAAACAGAGCGCCGCCATACCAGGCAGAGTAGTTTTCAGCGTAGAGATTGTTCACGAGCCTGATGGCATCGCTGTCGAGATAGACCGCGCCACCATATACGTTTGCCATATTGCCTGTGAACTGTGAATCGCGAACGATTGTGTTTCCATCAACCGCCTGAAGCGCAACAGCGCCGCCGAAGTATTTGGCGAAGTTGTCAGCGAAGATGCAACCGTCAATTTCAAGATAGCTGCCTGTGCCGTAAACCGCGCCGCCGTCGAAGAGTGATTCGTTGGCAGTAAAGTCGCAGTCGTAGATATAAGCCGAAGCAAGCGGGCCTGCGTAAACCGCCGCGCCGCCGACCGCGTGCGCGTAGTTGCCGGTAAACGAACAGCCTCTTGCCGTCAGACTCGATGTGCCGTCAATTTGTATTGCAGTGGTATTATCACGATAGGAAACGTAAGTGGCCGAATCGCTGAGGCCGTTATCGTGGAACTCACTGTCAACAAATTCCACATTGGAACCGCCCGCAATACTTACAGCTTTGTACGCAGCAAGAGCAAAATCGAGATCCTCAATATAAAGGCTCTCGCCCTGCTCGACGGTGAGCAGAGGGCCTCTTGCCTCCATCGTCAATGGGCTGTAAACAACCTGCGTTGTATCAACAGGGACATTTTTGTACTCGTAAACTCCATCGGCATCAACCCTGTCAGGAGTAAATAACGCGGTTGTCTCATCGAGTCCGCTTGTTTCATCGTAACCGGTATATGCAGCCCAGTCTTCATAGAGGAAGTGCTGAGTGTCGATGGCCATAGTCATACCCTGTGCAGGGTCGTTGGGGTCGATGTACGTACTGAATAAGAACGGATCAACCGCCTCGGCATAGATGTTGAGCGTGCGGCCGTTGGGATTCAGGTTTTCGGCATAGTCGTTCTCATCGCCCACGTATATATCGAACGTTGCAGTCGGGTCGATGGCGCCGCCGTTTACGTCCATTCTCGGGCCCACAATGTTGCCGAGAGTGTCGTAGTAGTTGTAAACGGGGCTTGTCGGGTCATCAAGCGCATCTATTGCAGCTTGAATAGAGAGGAACCTGCCCACTTCAATCCCGGGCTTTGTCGGGTCGTTGGGGAGCGAACCGCTCGGATATACCACACGCGCATAAGGCGGAAGCATTGAAACGTAGAAAGTCATTTCGTCATCGTCCGGAGCGGAGATACCGTAAACTCTCAGCTTGGAAAGCGTGCCGTCCCACCAGTATGAGTTGGGCTGATAGCCCATTGATGCATTGAAAATCGGGTAGTCGGGGTCTCCGAAGAGGTCTGTGCTGTCGCCGTCGTTAAAGTAGCGTTCGAGGTCCCAGTCGCCGTCTGCCTGCTCAAGAGATACGTAATAATGAGCATCGGGAAGCATATCCTGAGCATCGTTGGCGCCGCCGAGACCTACCGCATCGACAACGTTCTGGTCAACGTGCCAGATTGCCAGACCGTTATCAGGCTTGGCCATACTCCTGCCGCGTGAGGGTGTGTTCTCAATAACGAAAAATTCCTTGCTGTCATCTTCATTCACAAACGCAAAGACATTACCTTGATACTGCTGGAAATTGTCCCAGTCTTCTGCCGCGCCTCCTGCCTGCGTTGCCTGCATCATGCTGCCGAAAGCGGTGTGCTCAATGCCCTCGTCAGCGTTCGTGAGAATCTGCATTGTTTCCCAGCCTGCCGTCCAGCGGTAGTAACCGTTGATTGCAGAGGGATTGTAGCCATCTCCGCCCCAGCTGCCCGTTGCCATAAGGCAGTAGTAGCCCACGCCGCTTGAATCGTAGCCATAGTCGTAGAGGTCTGCGTATCCGCAGAGCATATGTCCGTTCTCATGGCATGTAGTACCGATTAGCATCTCCGGCGCTTCGAGAGTGCCGATGTTCGATGTCTGGTAGATGTCGAAGAAGATGTCGGGGGTGCCGTCTTCGTCCAAATCGAGGCTGGGGTTGTGGCCGGTGGCGCTGAGGTACCACATATGCGGCCAGAGCATATTGCTGCCAAACGGGCCTGCATAGAGGACGTTAAGCGCAAGAACCGTGTTATTCTCATCGAGAGTAAGGAGGGAGGCATCAAAACCGCCGTCGGAGTTCGGATCTGAGCCGAGCTCTTCGAGAGCTGTCTGGATAAGGTCGTGATATGCGTTGCCCGAGCCGTCATTATCGTAGAACGAGTAAGATTCGGGGGCTGTGTAATAGCCGGTAATAATGTTTGTATAGTTCAGCTTTGCGTTTGAAACGCCTGAATAGTAGTCGTTCACTGAGCCGTTGTTGTTGCCGTCGTCATATCCCGCCATATTCATGAAATCTTCGACACATACGGTATTGTCTTCCTCAAGTTCAGCGTGGTAAACGGGAATATCGCCGGAAACATCACTGAATTCAATTACGAGAGTCAGGCCGATAATATCGCCGACGGCTTCTCTGCTTGAAGCGGGAGGCGCAATCGCCCCTGCAGCCGGTGCGCCACCACCGGGCGCTGCCGCGGGAAGCAGTGCGGGGGGGGCCATCAGGGCCCGTCTTGCCGAAGCTATAGCGAGCCTTGCCTCTTTTGTAATATCAACGCTCTTGGGATAAACGCCGCCATTGTTCTTTGCAGCATTTGTTGTGGCAAGAGCTTTGAAGTTCGGATCGGAGTTTGGAATGTACGGCACTGTCGTAGCGACAAACTTCTGCCGGGCAGAGTCAACGTCCGCATAGACATACATACCGGCAGCGTTCTTAACAACCGTATAACCGGTAAGACTTTCAAACCTGTGGTAATACTCATCGCCGTAGGCCATTACCGGTACGGTTGTGCCGTCTGACTGACCTACAGTTTTTACCTGCCCCCGGAACGGCGCTGCAAACACCGAAGTGGATACAAGAATCACCAACAACGAAATAATTCGCTTAGTCATATACTGATTCCAATCTTATCTTGTCTTGCAAAATTCATATTCGGTAGCTTGCCCGAGCAGGCATTATCAACTCGCTCGGGCTGCTATGGCTTCTTTTTATTCAATCAAAGGCCGGAGCTCATTGCGTCAACAGCTTCTTTTTCCTGCTCGTCCCTCAGGATAATCGTCGGCTTGACGAGAATCAGCAGGACGTGGTGGTCCTTCGCGTTGCCGCGGGTCTCGAAGAGCGGGCCGAAGAACGGGACCTTGCTGAGAATCGGCACGCCTCTTTCCTGCGTGTTTTCGCCTGTGAGCTTCTGGCCGCCGATAAGCAGTGTGCCGCCGTCGGGCACGGTTACTCTTGTACCGATGCTTGTTTCCGACCTGACCGGCAACTGGATGTTGTATGTCGCGCCTTGTGCTTCATCAGCATCGGAGGGAACCGCATAGGTATCGAAGCTGGTCTTGAAGTAGTTCGTCTCGATGCCGAGGATAACGTACTTCTTGTCGGATGTGATTGTAGGAGAAACCGTCAGGCTAACACCATCACGGATCGTATCAATTTGCGGGTCTGCAATGGAGGTAACAAGAGATGTCTCGCCGCCACCTGTCGCACCGGTGATTGTCTCGAAGTCATAATCGCTCACGAAGCTGATCTGCTGGCCAACTCTGATACTGGCGCGCTCACCGTTGAGCACGGCCACTTTCGGCGCGTTGAGCGTCTTGGTGTCGCTGTGTGCCTGTGTCGCTTCGATCAGGAAGCTTACCTGCAAATCATCCATAACATAGCTGCCGGAGAGGTCCGAGGCGATTGTGCCGGCAAGCGAGCCAGGGACGCCGTTATCGGTCGCCTTGGTGTCGCCGTGTGTCTGGGTGAACGCGATGTCGTTCCAGTTTGTATCCTGCGGGCTTATAACCATCTGCATATCAATGCCGATTTCCTCGAGGAAGTTTTCGGTAACGGTGATAAACCTCGTCTCAATGGCCACCTGCTCGCTGAGTGTGCTGCGGAGCTCATCAAGGAGAGTCTTAATCTTCTTCTGGTTCTCGATTGTCTGGCGGATTACAAGCACGTTGTTCTGGAAAATGCTGATTGTGGCATCGCCGCCGGCATCGTACCAGCTCATCGGGTCAATGGATTCCTGAACCAGAGTTACAATTGCATCGGCTCTGGAAGCCGCCATGCTCATCATTGTCTGCGGGTCGTTGAACTGCTCGTTCTGGTCGTCGTCCTGGTAGTTGTTACCACCACCGCCGCCACCGCCGCCCGGCTGACGCCCCTCTTCCTGGCTGTAGTTCTGGGCATCCATCTGGAAGCTGAAGTTTGCCTGCTGGCCCAGAAGCTCGCGCACGTCGTAGCGGTTTGTTACCATCTTATCGGGAAGAGATTCAACCGTTGCAATCTGGATGATGCCGTCCTTGACAACATATCCAAGCTCCGCAAGACCACCGGCCACCGAATTGAGCAGAAGCTCAAGACCCGTCTTAACCTTAACAGGCGCGGGGATTGTAAGGTTGATGGGGGTTGTCTGGTCGATGAAGGCGTTTTCATCAAGGTCGCGCCAGAGAACAACTATCGTAAGAGGCGGGTTTGTGCTGTTTGCAAGCACTTCTATCGCTTCGCCGAAAGGCATATCCTCATAAAACGCGCTCAAATCAACTACCTGCTCAAGCAATCTGTAAACGGCAAGGTCTTCCTTGCTCATATCTTCGCCTGAAGCGGCAGAGCGCTTGGCAACGATTTCCTTCCAGTTGGAGGGAAATGTCATATCATCGGCATAAGGCACAGATGCGCGGTCTGCGTTGAGGAGAGTCTGGATTTCCTGCTCGTGGATCTGTTTCTGCACATCAATCTGCTCGCGCCATACGATTGTCTGTTCCAATGTCTGCTTCTGGAGCAGAGCCATGCTGTTGAGCGGGTCGATAGCGAGAAGCGCATCAAGCTGGGCGAGTGCCTCGCGGTACCTCTGCTCGCGCTGGAATGCCATTGCGTTGGCCATATAGTCCTTGACGGCCTGCTGGCGCTGACGCTCCATATTGAGCCTGATGTCCTCTTCAAGCTGTTCTGTTTCGCGGCGCTTAATTTTCGCAGACTCTATCGAGGCCTGATTTTCCATGCTGTCAACCTTGGAGGAGAATTCATCGAGCTTGGCTTTGTACTCGCCGTAAAGCGCATCACCGAGGAGAAGCTTTGTCTTCTCGATGTTTGCATAAGCTACTGCAAGAGCGCCTCTTGCCTGCACATAATCAGATGTGGCAAGGTAGTTCTGTGCCTTTGTGAGCGAATCGTTGAAGATGGCGCGGGTGTAATCCCTCTGGCGGTCTCTCTTTTCAGCAAGAACCCTCAGATAGCTGTCCTCAGCCGCTTCGGGAGTCGTCTTCTGCTCCGCTACCGCGGCCGCAATATCTATTTCCTCTTTAACCGGAACGGTAGTAGCTTGTGTTTCTGCGGTAGCTTGAGCCTTAACCGCAGCCTCCGCGAGCTTAAGCGCCTGGGCCTGTGCCTCTTCCGCGGCCTTCAACGCGGCAAGTTTCTCCGCGGCAGCCTTTTCGGCAGCGGCCTTTTCGGCAGCGGCTTTTTCAGCAGCAAGCTTTTCAGCGGCGGCCTTTTCCGCGGCGGCTTTTTCAGCAGCAAGCTTTTCAGCGGCGGCCTTTTCCGCAGCAGCCTTTTCGGCAGCGGCCTTTTCTGCTGCTATTTTTTCAGCGGCGAGTTTTTCGGCAGCGGCCTTTTCTGCTGCTATTTTTTCAGCATCAGCTTTAGCGGCAGCAGCTTTCTTTTCTGCAATTCTTGCGAGGTAGTAATCGCTATCCTTGCCCCAGAATGTCTTAACATCAATGCCGCTCTGCTTCACAGCCTCAAAGCCCTTCTGTGCTTCAGCAAGATTGCCTGCGGCAAACAGCTTGACGGCTTCGTCAAAGATAGACTTTGCTTCTGACTGCTTTGCTTTCAGCGCGGCCTTTTCGGCAGCAGTGGCAGTTACCGCTGCTTCATCCACGTCAGCTTCCACAACAGGCGCTTCAGCATCGGGAGTCTCTGCCACATCCGCAGGTGCCGGTGCGTCGCTGACAAGCTTTTTCTTAACCGCGATAAGATCGAGGTAGAAATCGCTGTCCTTGCCGAGGAATGTCTTAGCCTTAACACCACTCTGCTTTACAGCAAGAAAACCACGTTCCGCTGTTGCAAGGTCGTTTTTGTTGAATGCTTTAATGCTGTCTTTGAAAAGGGTATTCATCTGGTCGCTAAGGCCTTGTTCAGCTTTGGCTTCCAGTGCATTGATTGCATCCTGCTCTGAATTTGAGAGCTTGCCGGCGTATTCTGATTCCAAATCGGCAAGACTTGCCATAGCTTCAGAGTACAGCCCCTGATCATATTGCGCTTGACATGCAGCAATAGCGCTGGATACAGAATCGCCTTCCGCAGCTATTGCTATAGCTGCCAAAGCTAATGCTGATACTCCAACAAACAATATAGTTCTTAAGAGCACCATTCCCTTACGTGCAACAAGTGTCGTTAGATTCGCCACTATTACCTCCGGTAATAATTGAGGACATTTTCTTATACGTTAACAAACAATAAGTTCAGCGGTGTAAGCACCACAAGACGTGTGTAAAGTTTATGGGTCAGGGGGTATATTTGCAAGTCTAAAATCTAATCTCGGTGCAATTATGTTATCTAAATGCCCCTTTTTTCGATTTTTACTTTGACTTCTCAAGCCAAAAACCAACCATAACCTGAAAAGTAAGATGCGCCGCGCGGCTGTGCGGCAAGTTAACCGGACGAGTAACCAATGAAAAAATATAATTTATCCATAGATACTTCGGGGCGCGTCGGCTCGGTGGCGCTTTCAGACGGAACGCGGCTTGTTGCCGAACAATACTTTACAGACCAGATGCGCCATGCCGCGGAGCTCATTCCCGCAATAATCGAGCTGACCGACGGCTTTTGCAGACCGGCCGAGCTTGACTGCGTTTTCGTAACAACCGGCCCGGGCAGCTTTACCGGCCTTCGCATCGGCCTCAGCTGTGCGAAGATGATGGCGCTGGCTTCCGACGTAAAGCTGGTAGCGCTCAGCTCGCTCGACTGCACCATGCAAAACGCCCTTGCGCTTGCCGATGAGCTCGGCTTCGAGCAGATATGCGTGGTAACAGATGCGAAGCGCGGACAATTCTTCGTCTCAATCTACCGTGTCGAGGGCTCAGAAGCGGTGAAAACCACCGAAGATTGCCTGCTCGGCGCCGATGCGATAATGGACATCGTAAAGAAGAGCGCTCTCAAAACCGCATTCCTCGGCGAAGGGCTGAAATTTTACAGTGAAAAATTCGCCTCCGAACTGAGCGTGATGCTACCGGAAGAGCTCTGGGGCGTAAAAGCGGCGAATGTCGCAAAGCTTGGCGAGAAAAAGAGAGCCGCCGGTGAATTTGAGTCCGCCGAGACGATATTGCCATCGTACCTGCGCCTCTCCGATGCCGAGGAAAACGCCGCCAGAAGGGCCGCTGCAAGCTGAATGAACGGCAATCCCTGATTCTGAATTCAAAACCGCCCCGTACAAAAACGGGCTTGATTTTTAGCCACAGGCCTGTAAAATGCTTTTTCTTCGGGAAAATATTTCCCGCCGGAGGATTGACCGAGCGGCTGAAGGTGGCGGTCTTGAAAACCGTTGTACGGAAACGTACCGGGGGTTCGAATCCCTCATCCTCCGCTATTAAAAAGCGAGTGCCATTTATTACGGGTGCTCGCTTTTTTCGTTGATGAAAGGGATGAGAACCCCGTTGATGCGAAGCAGCAACCGCGGGGGTTTGACACCGAACGAAGCGAGGAGCCGCGAAGGGCGAAGCCCGAGTGAATCCCTCATCCTCCGCTATAAAAGAGCGAGTACCATTTACGGGGGCTCGCTTTTTTCGTTGATGAAAGGGATGAGAACCCCGTTGATGCGAAGCAGCAACCGCGGGGGTTTGACACCGAGCGAAGCGAGGAGCCGCGAAGGGCGAAGCCTGAGTGAATCCCTCATCCTCCGCTAT
>JBFWMM010000046.1:11612-19587 GCA_050251615.1 Phycisphaerae bacterium | reverse complement strand
CCGTTCATAAATATTTTGTGATAACTGCTTTTCGGCATCTTTAAGTCGGTCTCTGGCTTCCATGCGGGCCTGAAGTTCCATTCGCTCGGAGATAAGCTCCTGCTTACGAGTTTGAAGGGCGAAATAGCTTTGCGCAAAGGCGATAGGCTCCTTGCGAGGGTCTCCATTTTGAGCGATAAGGTAGCAAGCGTAGCGGGTAAGCATAAAATCGTCAATTTCCCGCTCCGCCCCGCTGCCAAGGGAGACCATTTTCGTGACGCCACGAAAATGATCTGTAATTTCATAACCTGCTGTCTTGCAAGACTCTATGGCACGCCGGATAGCATTTAGAAAATTTTCCCAACGGGCATATCTTTCAATCACTAACCCGTTACAATCACGGGGTTTATACATAAGCCACGAATAAACACCTATGCATACGAATTATTTCAATTCAGGCAATCCTTTTGCCTTCTTTTTTCTCACGAAAGGCACGAAAAACACTAAAAATTTATAAGCCGTGGCCTCGCGTGCCTTTTTCCTCGTGCTTCCTCCATAACGCAAACAGGGAGAAGCGCCGTATGACGATTCACCCTGTGTTGTTTCCTGCGTTGCGGATGTGCGCTTACTTCTCGCCGGCGATAATCTCGGCTACATTGAGCATATGGTCTTTAATCTTGCGGTAGGAGCTGAGCATATCGGTGTATGAGAGGCTCTTGAGCGGGGAAACCTCGCCGTTGCCCACGCGCTCAAGGTGTCTTGAGCGAAGTGATTTAACCGAACGGGTAATATGCGTACACATCATAGTGGACATCGCAAGCTCTGTTTCTTCGGGTTCTGCGAGCTGGCTCTTAATATACACCATAAACTCCTTCACACTGTTATGCAACGACAGAAGACCCGTAAGCCCCTCGCCGGAGATTTCATCGTGTGTGGCTTGCACTTTGAGGTTGAGTTTGAGCAGGTTGGCAATGTAGTCGCTGACAGACTCAAGCTCATCGGCGATGCGTAGCTGCCTGGCACAATCCACGCGAACATCGGCAAGCTCGCTGGAGCTTGTAAGCGCGGTGAGAAACTCGGCAATCTCCTTCTGGACAATATCCAGCTCGTTTTCCGTGTTGAAGATGTATTCTTTCTGGGCGTCGGAGAATTTCTGATTGCTCACCATTTCAGCAAGGCAATCCATCATAACGAGACACTTATCCAGCATACGCGATGTCTCTTTCTGGCTCATCTCAATACCGATGGCCGGCGTCGCCATGAGGCGTTCATCAAGCTGAACGAGATGCTTGGACACGGGAACTGCGGCCTTTTCGGGGACAAGTTTTTCAAGAATCTTTGCTATAATCTTTATAAACGGTAGCAGAATAATCACGTTTAACACGTTGAAGCAGGTGTGAGTGGCGGCGATAAAGGGGGCGGCGTTGGGGAATATGGCCATGCCGTCTTCCCCGATAACGCTCATACCCGGATCCTTGCCGATAAACATAACAATGAATTTGATATAAACAAAGAAGATGGTTGTGATCCAGGCCACGCCGAAAAGATTCACGAACACATGCGCATAAGAAGCGCGTTTTGCGTTTACGCTCGCGCCGAGTGAGGCGAGGTATGCGGTGATTGTGGTACCAATGTTCTCGCCGAGCACGAGAGCCGCGGCTGTCTGATAGTCAATCACACCGATTGTGGCGAGTGAAATTGTGATGCCGATTGTGGCCGAAGACGACTGCACGATAGCCGTCAGTGCCGCACCCACAAGGCAGCATTTCAGTACCCCGATGTAATTGTGCGGGCTGAATCTGCTGAACCATTCAATGAAAGCATCCTGCTCCTGAAGCGGTTTGAAGCCGTTTTTCATAAGCACAAGACCATAGAAAATAAATCCGAGGCCGAGAAACAGCATCGCGCTGTACTTGATCTTCTGCTTCTTGCCGAACAGATAAAACAAGCTGGAAATGCCTATGAGGGGAAGACCGTAATGGCCAATTTTGATACAGAGAATCCAGGCGGTAACTGTTGTACCGATGTTTGCACCAAGCACTACCCCTATCGATTGCGTGAGGTTCATAATCCCCGCGTTCACCATACCGACAGCCATCACTGTTGTAATGGAGCTTGATTGGATGAGGCTGGTTACCAATACGCCCACACTGCAAGCGAGAAGCCGATTGTTGGTTACCGCGTTGATAAGATAGCGCAACCTGTCTCCGGCGACGGCCTGCATACCGTCGGACATATACCGCATACCGATAAGGAATACACCCAAACCGCCAATGACTTCAAACAGGATATTCAGCGTTAATTCTAAATTCATCAGATACCTTCGTTAGTTTTTACGGCCAACAGCTGTTATGCCGGATAATGTTCTGCTCTGATAGTTTTTACGGTGATTCAGCCCGTTCCGACTATAGGAGGACAAACACACCACTTGCAGACGGAACTCTCCGCCTCACGGTATAATAACAGCAAGCTCACATTTTTCAAATATTTTGTTGATTTAGTGTGCCTGCGCCGCGTATTTTAACAAAACTATAACATTTGTATAACGTACAGATGGAGCATCCTCTACTGATTTGAATTTTGTGCGGATTACGCTATACTTTACGCCTTGATACCAACGCATAAACATTAGATAAGCGGTAATAATAATGAAAACATTCGAAGGGCTCTTCGCTGAGCTTAAAGAGAAAATAACCTCACAGGATGAAAATTCCGGCACCGTTAAAGAGTACAACAGGGGCAAACACTTCATCGGCAAAAAAATAAACGAAGAAGCCGGAGAGGTGTGGATTGCGGCAGAATACGAAGGCGCCGACAAGACCGCCGAGGAAATCAGCCAGCTGCTCTACCATACTCAGGTGATGATGATTGCCTGCGGGCTTGAGCTCGAAGACGTATATAAGTACCTCTAAACGCGAAGGTTAAGATTATGTTAAAAATAGCAGTACCCAACAAGGGCTCCCTTTCGGAAGTATCAATAGACCTCATCAGCAAAGCCGGTTACAAATGCAAGCGTTACGGCAAAGAGCTCAGCATCACAGACAAGGCCAACGATATAGAATTCATCTACCTGCGCCCGCGCGACATCGCGATTTACGTGGGCAGGGGTATTCTTGATCTCGGCATAACCGGCCGCGACCTTGCCTTAGACTCCAAAAGCGATGTGAGCGAGCTGCTGGGGCTTGGAATCGGTACAAGCCGCTTCTTTTATGGCGTACCGGCAGAGCTGAATATCACCCCCGATGAGCTCGGCGGCAAACGCATAGCGACATCTTACCCGAATATCGTGCGCGCGGATCTGGAAAGGCGCGGGATTGAGGCGGAGGTTGTCAAGCTGGATGGGGCCATCGAGATTTCAGTGCGCCTGGGCGTCGCAGATGCGATAGCGGACGTGGTCGAAAGCGGTCGCACGCTCGTTGCCGCAGGCTTAAAGACAATCGGCGAGCCGATAATGACATCCGAAGCGGCTGTTATTGCAAAATCTCGCAGCCGCCTCGAAGAGCCGCCGGTTAAGCTGTTTATAGACCGCCTCAACGGCATCATCGTTGCGCGCGAGTACGTCATCATCGAGTATGATGTGCAACAGAGCGCTCTTGAGAAGGCCTGCGGGATAACACCTGGCATCGAATCACCCACAATCAGCCCGCTGAGCAAGGCCGGCTGGGTTGCGGTGAAGGCGATGCTGCCGAGAAAAGCGACAAACCCCGCTATCGATGCACTCGTGGAGATCGGCGCCAAAGGGATAATAATAACACAGATACAGACATGTCGAATCTGAGCCAACAGCAAACAGGCGGCGCAAGAAGATGATTTGCAGGAAATGCGGCGCACACATTGGCGACACGGACAAATTCTGCCCGAGCTGTGGAGAGCCTCAGTTCAGCAAACCCGCGTCTAAAATCAATATAGACAGCGCGATACAGATCATTTTCTTCATCTCCATTATGCTGGTGATTTCGCGTTTTCTCTCGCCGGCTATGGCCTGGCTGCTCCCCGTAGCGATTCTGGTCTGGCTGTACAGAGCAATAAGCAAGAAGTAGGTTGATATGAAAATCGAAAATGATAAATTTGTGAAGCACTGCGGTATCGAGCTGCTTGAGATTCAAGAGGGCAAGGCCCGCGCACGTATGAAAGTGCAGCAGCACCACCTCAACGACCTCAACATAGCCCATGGCGGTGCCATATTCACTCTCGCCGATACAACCTTCGCGGCCGTTGCCAACAGCCACGGCTATGACGCCGTAGCCATAGGCACGCACACGTCCTTTATGAAGGCCACGCAGGAAGGTGAGTACCTCTACGCCGAGGGCACAGAGCTCAACGAGCGCGGCAGAATCGGAAGCGTGCGGGTTGACGTTACCAACGAAGCAGGCGAGTTCGTCGCTTCGTTTGAAGGACTTGCATACCGCAAATTTTAAGGTGTTCACGTGAGCTCAGGCACATTCTACTACTACGATGATATGGTACCAAGAGGAAAGGCGCTTCTGCTGCACGGCGGCGCCCTCGGAGACTGCCTGTTCACACTCCGCCTGGCGGAGTTCCTCAAATCGCGTCTGCGCGTGAACCGCATTGATTTCTACGGCCAAATGCGCAACATCTCCCTGCTACCGGGCCGCTCGCACATCGACAGGGTGAAGGATATAGAATCACTCAATCTGGCAAGGCTGTTTCTGCCGAGCGCAAAGTTTGAGCTTGACGACGAGCGCCTGATAAAGGATTTCGGCGGCTACGACTGGATCATCAGCTTCCTCGGCGAAAGTGGCAGTGATTTCGAGCAGAACCTCGCTGTAACTGCCTGCGTTACCAGCGCTCCGGAGCTTGTAATCCTGCCGGCGAAAGCGCCTGAGGACTACGACAAACAAATCAGCCAATTTCATCTCGAAGAGTTTATAAACCGCAAACTTCCTTCAATCGAGGCGTTCGGCGTGGACAATCCTCACAAGTTTATCCATCAGGAACACGAATCGCTGATTACGCCTACGCTGTATGATGTTGTCGCGGGGCATAACATCCTTCGCGCGGCCGGACTAAATAGAGCTACCTGCGGGAAGCTCGCGGTAATCTCACCCGGAAGCGGGGGTGAGTTCAAAAACTGGCACCTCTCCAACTTCATCGAACTATCAGATAAGCTCAAAGCAAACGGCTTTACCTGCGTGTTTCTGCTGGGATACGTGGAGGAGGAGAGCTTTTCGGAACAGTGCAAGGCGGCTCTTGCAAATGCCGCGCCCGTTTTGCGAAATCTCGGCATAGATCAAGTGCTTGCGCTTTTAAGCTGTTGCGAGCTGTTTATAGGTAACGATTCGGGAGTGGGCCATTTAAGCGCCCTCTGCGGCCTGCCAACGCTCTCAATCTTCGGTCCCACAAACCACACACACTACCGCCCAATCGGCGGAAAGGCCAACTTCACCGCCCAACCGGCGGAAAGCTTTACCTCCCATTGCCCCGAAAGTGTGGACGCTGTATTACGCGCGGCACTTGAATTGACAAACCGAACATCTTAGAGACGCGCAAGCGCCCTGTAATTGAAAGCTATATCCGTAACTTTTTTCGCACGCCTTGCGCCGTAACGCTTTTTACAGGTTCATCATTACGCATTTATATAACGTTTCGCGGGAGTATTACAAAAGACGCAAAATCTTACGTTACCTGCGCCGTTTGACTTCACCGGCATTATATGGGCGCTTACGTTGCCGTTTCAAATGTAGTTTCCAACCGCAATTCCTCTTGTAACAAGTTTTCCACATTTTTGCGCACATATATTTAAAAAACTGTTACGTACCATGTGGAAAAATTGTTACACACAATGATCGGAGGATTGTGGAAAAGTTGTTACGGGCCTGTGAGATTTTTCGGAGTTATTAACAAGCGCCGGCCTTTTCCACAACATTCAACAGGCGAATCTGTTAATTGTTGAAAATTACTCTCAGACGCGCCAACAGGTTTTCCACATAAAATATACAACGAAGTAACACCGTAACTTCCTTTATTGCAGGTAGATATAAAGAATGGCCTGCGAGTTCATAACATTCTCACAGGCCCTATAAATACTATTACTGTTATTAATATACTAAGAGGAGAGGATTGTAACATCTCACATGTTCGCGGTGAGATGTTTAAGCGCATAGTTTGAAACCGTAAGACCGAATATGCCTGTAATGGTGGGCAGGGAGCCGAGAATGTTGCGCTCGCGTCCCTGTATATTGCCTCGTAACACGGCGTTTTCCGTATCGGGAGAAGCCAGAGCGTATTTGCTCACCTTCTCATTGGAATAGACGCAGGGAAAGTCCAAGCTGAGATTGCGCCTGCGGAGGCGTTTTCGCAGCATTGCGGCAAGAGGGCAGTATGTTACTTTCTTTATGGGGCCAATTTTGATGCAGGAGGTATCTGTTTTTAGAGCGGCGCCCATGCTCGAAATGAAGGCAATACCTCGCTCCTGCAATGCCGCGATCAGCTCAACCTTCGGATTGAGGGAGTCTATCGCATCTATCACGAAATCAGGCTCCCCTTCGAGAATCTCATCAAGGGTGTCTGTATGAATGAAAAGAGGCTTCTTTTCAATCTTACAGGCAGGGTTTATGCCGTGAATACGCTCCTCGGCAACATCACACTTGAGCCGCCCTACCGTTTCGGTGAGTGCATAGAGCTGGCGGTTTATGTTGCTTGGGGAGATTTTATCAAAATCCACGAGCCGTAACCGCCCTACTCCGCTTCGGGCCAGAGCCTCGGCCGCGTAGCTACCAACTGCGCCAAGACCGCATACTACCACAAAACTGTCTTGAAGGCGTGAAAAAGCCTCCTCGCCAAGCAAAAGCGCGGTTCTCTTAAAACGTTCCATAAATATATACTTAAATGAGTAATTGTAAATCTTTAATATATATTATTCCGTCATATCAATACCAAATATGCCGGCCAGCCTGTCAAACTCTTCAAGTGAGTAAAAATCTATTGTGATAGAACCCTTCTTCCCCGTTTTATTCGTCTTGATAAGTACTTTCGTTCCGAGTGTCTCTCGCATCCTGCTTTCAAGGTCAAGAATGTGAGCGCTTTTTTGTGCGGCCTGTTTCTGCTCGGAGCCTTCAGGAGCGCTGAGCAGTTCAAGCTGCTTCTTTACAAGCTTCTCTACTTCTCGTACAGTCAATCGCCCTGTCATTGCCCGATAAGCCAGCTTCTTCTGTAAGTTCTGATCCGGTAGCGCTAAAAGCGCCCTTGCCTGCCCCATAGAAAGCGCGTTATTTACGAGCATATCCTTTACTTCCGAGGGCAACTCGAGCAATCTAATATGGTTCGCGACGACGGATCTGTTCTCACCGAGTCTTTCGGCAACCTCGGTTTGCGTGAGCTTGAACTTGGTAACGTAATCCTGATAAGCATTGGCGCGCTCAATAGCGTTGAGGTCTGTGCGGTGAATATTCTCGATAAGTGCCATTTCAAGCATATGTTCTTCGATGACAATCTTGACAATAGCAGGGATTGTCTTATTACCGGCTATTTTTGAAGCTCTCCAGCGTCTTTCACCCGCGATAATCTGATATTTTCCCTTGTACTCACGCACAACGATGGGCTGTATGATGCCATTTGCTTTTATGGAATCGACAAGCTCTGCGAGTTCTTCCTGCCCCCACTCCATTCTGGGTTGATACGGGTTCGGAGTGATGTCTTGTACCCTGATTTCAAGAAGTTTATCACCCTTTCCAACCTCAGTAGTTTGAATCTTGGCTGGAATCAGAGATTGAAGCCCCCTGCCGAGATGTTTTGTTGTTTTTTTAGAGGTCAGCTCTTTTTTTGTTGTAGCGGCAGGTTTCAGTGCTACTGTTTTTTTGGTAGTTTTTGCCATTATATAATTCTCCAAGAGTTTTTAGTGTTCTTGAATTCTAACATAACAAAAAATAAACGCAAGAGTGTTTCACGTGAAACAGTTTTAAGTTTTAAGTTTTAAGTTTTAAGTTTTAAGTTTTAAGTTTTAAGTTTTAAGTTTTAAGTTTTAAGTTTTAAGTTT
>JBFWMM010000046.1:0-11512 GCA_050251615.1 Phycisphaerae bacterium | reverse complement strand
AGTTTTAAGTTTTAAGTTTTAAGTTTTAAGTTTTAAGTTTTAAGTTTTAAGTTTTAAGTTTTAAGTTTTAAGTTTTAAGTTTAGTGTTTCACGTGGAACAGTTTGCAGTTGCCGGCTCTTGCGCTATAATGTAGCTTATGGATTTAACTAAAAAACATACAATTATGATAACCTGCGCACGAGGTCTGAGTTCTTATGTGGTAGCAGAGCTTGATGCTCTGAACTATCCCATACTTGAGCAGCGGCGTAGTGGTGTGGATATTGAAGGCAATATATATGATGCCATGATGCTTAACCTACATTTGCGCTCGGCGTACTGTGTTCAGATTCTGTTACACAGTTTTGACTGTACGGATATGGATATGTTCTATCGTGAGGTAAATAAGATCTGGTGGGAGCGTGTTATACCACCTGACAGTTACGTTTCGGTTTCCGGCAGGGCGGATGATGACGTTGTAAAAAACACTATGTTTCTTAATATGCGTGCAAAGGACGCTATTGTTGACAGGATTGCTGAGAAAACGAAGCGAAGACCCGATTCGGGGTCTGATCGCTCTAAAATTGTGGTTAATATCTATTGGTACAGCGGTAAATGCTATGTTTACCTCAATACTACAGGCCAGAAACTCTCTGACAGGGGGTATAGAAAGATACCTCATTATGCCCCTTTGCAAGAATCTCTCGCGGCATCTATTTTAGCTGCAACAGGTTATAATGGCTCCCAGGAGCTTGTTTTGCCAATGTGCGGCAGCGGAACACTTGCTGTGGAAGCCGCTCTTATCGCTCAAAACAGGCCCCCGGGGCTTTTAAGGAGCAATTATGCCTTTATGCACTATAATAAGTTTGATGAAGAGTATTGGCGTGAGCTTCGAGTTGAGGCACGTGCACAGACAGACCGCAAAAAGAAGTTTAAGATTGTCGCTTCGGATATAGACCCTGCAGCTGTCAAGGCTGCAAGACAGAATGCGAAAACCGCAGGCGTTGATGGCCTTATAGATTTTGAAGTTTGCGATTTTGCCAAAACGGCGCCGCCAAAGGAGGGCGGTATTGTTTTAATGAACCCTGAGTATGGGATTCGACTCGGTGAAGAAAAGAAATTAGAACCATTATATAGTAAGATTGGTGATTATTTCAAGGCTGAATGCGCCGGCTGCAAGGGGTATGTTTTTACGGGTAATTTCAATTTAGCCAGAAAAATAGGGTTGAGAACGAGCAAAAGAATGGTATTTTATAATGCAGATATTGAGTGTCGTTTGCTGGAATACGAGCTCTACAAAGGAACAAGAAAAGATAAAGGTCAACTTTCAGGCGAATAAATACAAATGAACAACCAAAAACAGCACAACTCACAGTACACACCGCAGGTGGTTTTTCTGGGGATAATGTTATTTGTGTCTTTTGCGTTGGCCTGGCTCTTCATTCAAAGCTGCGACAAGGTACCTCTTTCGCCGAAAATAGAGCTTTCGGGCAGTGGGCTTACGATCCGTATGCCACGCGGAGAGAGTTGGAACGTTAAGACCGATAAATGGGAGTTCGATTACGACGGCAATTATTTCTTTACCGGCAGCTCTGAGCAAACACCGGATGGCCTCACCGCGGCATCAGTGCGCTGGAAATATCATTTGTGCTCGCCTAATGTGCTTCCTGTCTCGATGCAGAATATCTTCGCGGCAAGCAACAGTAGCTATATAACCGCCCGTGGGATTACGGTTTCGCGAGGTTTTGGTATAAACTGGGCAAAATGCGTTCGTGATGATCCCTCCAAAAGATACATGTACTACGGCATGGTTTCGCTCGGCCAGGACAGATTCGCCGAGCTTGAGGTAAGTGCACCTACCCCTTCACGTTGCGAAGATATATTCGAGGCGATTGTGGCCCAGACCACGTACAAGTACAACTCTCTACTCAGCAGGGGTATGGAACTGTTAGATTCCATCCGTCTTAATGAAAACTTTTCACTTACCGCCGCCAAAAACATTGCCTACTACAAGACAAAATCACCGAATGTATATGATGGCTTTATTGTAACTCGTGCTAAAATACTTTCCCACATTGGCGAGCTTAAGGAGTTTTCACTTACAGATTTCGGCTTCAGCAAAGTGGTAAGCAGCTGTTATATACTCTTTGATGAGCGAAATAAGATGTTTTCAATGCGTTGCAAGCGCTATTCGAGCAGCGGACACACCAAAGACACACTTATAGACTATCGCGGTTCAAATATAGACATAACAGACCTTAAAACTCTTCAGGTTCACAGGCGCAAAACAACGCAGGTGCTTGTGCCGGAGATATTCGAGATGATGGTTGTTAAGTATTTCGCTTTCAACACTGAGCTGGAAGACTGTATGGTTGACATTTTGATGCCGCACGGACAGATTATTCCTGTTATCCTGAAGCGCGAGCAGAAGGGCCGTCATACGGCCGTAAAGGTATGCTATACCCACAAGCCGGAATCCGAAATAACTGTTTCATTCAACTCCGACAACGATATAATCAGAATCGATGATACCGACGGGAATATAACCACCCGTTCCAACGCTGAGGAGCTGTTTACCGGCTTTGAAGAAGATAATAAGCTCATAATAGACTTTATACAAGAGGATTGGAAGATAAATGGCTGAGACCATCTATGACTGCATTATTGTGGGTGCGGGGCCTGCGGGGCTCGCTTCCGCGATATATACCGCCAGAGACCGCTATAAAACGCTCGTCCTTGAAAAATTTTATCCGGGCGGGCAGATCAACAACACCGGGAAAATAGAGAACTTCCCCGGCTTTATGCAGGTAGGGGGGCAGGAGTTTGCAGGTAAGCTCTATGAGCAGGCGATGAGCTTCGGGGCGGAGATTAAGACAGGCGCGGCTGTGCGCGCTCTCAAACGCCGCGAAGACGCCATTATTGAAGTGGAGACGAAGAAGCAGACATACCTCGCAAAGACCGTTATTCTCTGCCCTGGCAGCAACTACCGTAAGCTCGGTGTGCCAGGAGAGGAACAGTTAACCGGCACGGGCGTGAGCTACTGCGGCACGTGCGATGCCCCATTTTTCAGGGATAAAGAGGTAATTTCCGTAGGCGGAGGCAATACTGCGCTTGAAGAGGCTATGCATCTGGCCAAATTTTGCAGCAAGGTAACAATAATCCACAGGCGTGATGAGTTCAGAGCGGAAAAGGTACTCGTGGAAGAGCTGCTCGAAAAGGCATCCGCGCCTGATTCTAATATCGAGATAATGTACGATACCGTTCTTGATGCCATCGAGGGCGAGGGAAAGGTGGAAAGGGCGCTTCTGAGGAACATCAAAACGGGCGAGACGACAGTTAAGACCTGCGATGGCGTGTTTGTGTTTGTCGGGATGGTTCCCGGGACAGGCTTCCTTGAGGGATGCGTGGAGCTGGAGGAAAACGGGCTGATTAAGTGCGATGCTGCCACGCTCAAAACGAGCATGCCGGGCGTGTTTGTGGCCGGAGATTGCCGTAGCGGTGCGGCTATGCAGCTTGCGACGGCAATCGGAGACGGAGTTCTCGCGGCGCTTATGCTCAAAAATTATATCAGAGACCCGCAGTGGTGGTAAGCTGCGGTTAATATGGATATTGTGTAAGAGAGGGATGATATGTTTGCCTTGATGTTGACAGCCGCTATTATCGGCTTTACCCACACGCTTCTCGGCCCCGACCATTACGTACCTTTTATCGCTATCAGCAAGGCACGCGGATGGAAGCTTTCGCGAACGCTTCTTATGACAGCTCTTTGCGGCTTCGGGCATGTTTTCAGCTCGGTTTTGATTGGTGGCATAGGTCTGCTGATCGGCGCCGCGCTCAGTAAGCTTGAAATCTTTGAAGGCACAAGAGGTGACTGGGCCGCCTGGGGATTGATCGCTTTCGGGCTTGTCTATATGGCCTGGGGGCTCAAGAAGGCATTCTTCCAGAAGAGGTGCCCCGACCACCAACATCATCATCACGTGGACGGCTCGCATTCGCACGGCCACCATCACGAGCATTCACATGAGAAAATGCTCAATATGAGCTTCTGGGGACTCTTTATTGTGTTCGTGCTCGGGCCATGTGAGCCGCTTATCCCGCTGTTGATGTTCCCCGCGGCGCAAATGCATATAGGGGCTGTTCTGGCTGTAAGCGCTGTGTTTGCAGTGGCTACTATTGGCACTATGCTCGGCGTTGTGTTTGCGGCTTACAAGGGCCTGACGCTCGTACCGGACCACGTTTTTGCCCGCTTCGCTCACCCGATAGCAGGCGCAAGCATCTTGATGTGCGGCCTTGCTATGGTGTTCCTTGGGCTCTGAGGGAGGGGATTATTATCCTGCAGGAAACCAACAGAATTGAACTGAAGCAAAATCTCCCTGATGATTTAGAAAAGGAAGAAAGAATAATGACAGCAAAAGAATTAGAGAAGTATTCCGCGGCGGTGAGCCTGTCGGATATGGAGGTGTTTATATTCCCCGAGCTGATGTACAGCCTTGTGCTTGCGAACATAATGAGCCCGGTGCTTTGGAAGTGGCGCGAGCACGAGACATTCCTCAAGCTTGAGGGTAAAAGCCCGTACCGCAAACTGATGCGGATGCGGCAGTTTATCATGGACGAGTACGAATTCAATCTCGACCTCAACACCTGGGGTCTCACAGACAAGGACGTAGAGCTGAAGCGCTTTTCGCCGTTCCTCAGCCCCGAGAAAATCGCCGAGTCGAACGCGCTTTTCGGCTATCAGGGAGATGAGTACTACTTCGATATCGGCATCCGGCGCCATTTTGGGCTCGATAAATACAACGGCAACGTGATTCCGTACTGGAAAACCGAGACGGTGGAGGCGATGGATGCCTTCCGCTACAAGCAGAGCTACACGAGCGGGGCAGGGGAGTGCGTATCGCTTGCGGCTTTGTATGTCGCCGCCGCATATGTCCTCTGCGGCATACCGCTCGACGATATGTTTATGATTCTCACACCTCTGCACTCGCAAAATTATATCGACATAAACGACGGCGTCATTACCAACAACCGCCGCCTGCTCACAAAGGCGATGTGGTTCAACGGTACCGAAATCACAAACAAGGCGCAGCGAGCCCTGCGAAACGAGCGTGTTACTATCGTTTCGCACAATACCGGCTACATTCATTATCTCTACGATGATGCTACAATCTCCCCGCAGCGTTACGAGCAATTCGGCGCCTCAATTCGCGAATACCTCAAAACCGAGCTCGACCTCACAATCTTTGCGAATTTTCTGCGCGGCCACTCCAACTACATGAAGCACTTCGCCTTCTGCCGCAACCACCACGGAAAGCGTAAGTTTATAAGCGCCCGCAAGTTCTTCTGCTATGAACACGACAGCAAACACCGCATAGCAGCCGATTCCATTGATAAGCTTTTTGCGGAGGTGCTGGACGAGGATTATGAGGTCTATACAATCTCCGAAGGCGTTATATGCGTGAGCGATTTCCTCAAGCTTGTCAGCAAGCTCAATATTGATATTCTCAGCCGCGAAGATTCGCAGAGGCTCGCCGAGTACATACAGAGCTATGTACTCGACCCCAACGAGTTTATCGATGATCTCTGTGAGTTCGTTAATACCGAGCCGATGCTGCCGGAAGCCGCCGGCAAGAATTTCACAGTGGATTCTCCCTTATACATAACCACCGATATGAGCAGGGAGGAGATAATAGATTATCTCAGCGGCTTGCGCCAAAGCAGTATCACCGCTGACCTTGCCTTCTATGCGTACCGCGATATGCAACGTTGCGACTGGGAGCCTTTCATAAAGGCATCCATAGAGCGCTGTCCGGTATGCGTGGAAATGGCGGCGGGTAAAGACATTACGGAAGTTTATAAGTGGCTTCTCGCTATGGAATCAGCTTCGATTTATGATGCTGACAGGCTGGCTCATCCCGATGAGGTGGTAAATTTCAGCCGCGGCGACGGCGTTGAAAAAGCGTTCTGTCTGGCTACAATACTGAACGCCCGCGCCGTAGAGGGCGATATTGAGCTGCGCATCAAACCATTCAGCGCGGTTGTACTGTTTGACGGAGCTGAGTACAGCTTCGATTCCGATAAAAGTCTGAATAAAGACATATTGATAAAACCGGATGCATACGCCAGACCGCTCATAACAGAAGCATAGGAGTAATCAGTGATAATACAGGCAAAGGCGTTTCCCAGAGCCGGTCTCATAGGCAACCCGTCCGATGGCTATTTCGGTAAAACAATCTCTTTCGCCTTCCGTAATTTCTGCGCGGAAGTAGTTCTCTACGAATCGCCTGAGCTGGAAATCCTCCCCGCGGATAAGGATAAATCTGTCTTCAAGAGCATGAAAGCTCTTGTAAATGACGTCGAATTGCATGGCTACTATGGCGGCATCCGCCTGCTCAAGGCAACCGCAAAGCGCTTTTACGACTACTGCCGCGAGAATGAGATCGTTTTGCCGGATATGAACTTCACGCTCCGTTACAGCTCCAACATTCCTCACGGCGTGGGGCTGGCCGGCTCAAGCGCCATCATAACCGCTTGTATGCGTGCTCTAATGGCGTTTTACGGCGTCTCTATTCCCAAGCCAGCCCTCGCCAACCTGATACTCTCGGCGGAGGTGGAAGAGCTCAAAATCAGCGCCGGTCTGCAAGACAGGGTCGTACAGGTGTATGAGGGGCTTGTATATATGGATTTTGATAAAGAGCTCATGGACACCCGCGGCTATGGCCGCTACGACCTGCTCGACCATAAAAAACTCCCCCCGATCTACATTGCGTACCTCGAAGACCTCTCCGAAGTGTCGGATGTGTTCCATAACCACATCCGCGAGCGCTACAATTGCGGCGAGAAGCTCGTTGTAGATGCGATGAAGTATTGGGCCGGCATTACGGACAAACTTCGCGAGTGTCTCGAACAGGGCCGCCCTGAAGAAATCGGTGCCCTTATTGATGCCAACTTCGATATGCGCAGCAAGATTTACCAAATCAGCAGCAGTAATGTGGAGATGATAGAGACTGCCCGTTCCTGCGGTTGCAGTGCGAAGTTTACAGGTTCCGGCGGGGCTATCGTAGGCACGTATAAAGACGAAAAAATGTTCACCGCCCTCAAGAAGAAAATGAAACCGCTCGGTGTTAAAGTGATTAAGCCGAGGATAGTAGCTCCGGAAAGGATTGCACCGTGATAAAGAAAGCCGTGATTCCCGCTGCCGGTTTCGGTACGCGTTTCCTCCCCGCGACAAAATCCTCCCCCAAGGAGATGCTGCCCATCGTTGATACGCCCGTCATCCAGTACGTGGTGGAGGAGGCTGTTGCCGCCGGCGTTAACGACATAATTATGGTTATCGGTTCAAACAAGCGAGCCATAGAGGAGCATTTCGACCGCAGTTTTATGCTGGAAGGGCGGCTTGAAGCAAAGGGCGATTCCGAGCTGCTTGAAAGAATGCGCCATATATCAGAGATGGCCGATATACATTTCGTCTGGCAGAAGGAGCAGAAGGGGCTTGGTGATGCGGTTTACTGCGCCCGCCACCACATCAACGGCGAGCCGTTCGTCGTTATGCTCGGTGATACGGTCATCGATTCGGAGGTTCCCGCCACCGCACAGCTCATCAAAGTGTTTGAGCGCTACAAATCCCCCGTAACACTGCTTGAGGAGGTTCCTCGTGAGCTGGTCAGCAGGTATGGAGTTATGGACGGCAAGGAAATAGATGAAGACCTCTTTCAGGTGCATGATTTTGTTGAGAAGCCCTCCGTCGAGCAGGCGCCGTCAAACCTCGTTATCGCGAGCCGCTACATCCTGACAGCCGACATCTTCGACTATCTCGCCGTTACCAAACGCGGCAAAGGCAACGAAATTCAGCTCACAGACGCTATGAGAATGATGGTAAAGGATAGAGCCATGTACGGCTGGCGCCTCGACGGCCGCCGCTGCGACATCGGCAGCAAAGAAGGCTTTGTTAAGACGAATCTGGAATTTGCCTTGAAGCGCGAGGATATGAACGAAGATTTGCGCCATTGGATTAAAAAACTCGCGCAGACTTTATAAGCCCGCGCGAGGGTATTAGGGTAGTGTTCAAGTTTATATCCGGCTTACATATGATTTTTCAGCAGCTCCAGAATGCCGCAGAAGCGGTCTATATCAGCAGTGGGGCCGTCCCACGGGTCGTCTGGCGTGTCTCTCACCCAGAGATCCAGGTCAACCAGCTCTCCGCCTCGCGAAACGCTGTGTACCGAAGCGGTTTCCGCGAAGATGTCGTCGCCGGTGCAGAAAGTGGCGTGCCCGTCAGCAAAAAGGGCGGTTAAGCCCTGCGGCTCTTTGTTGTTGCCCTTTTTGTGCGGCAGGACATCCCATTCCTGCAAGTTGTCAACTACAATCGCCATCCTTGATTTCAGTTGAGATATGCGCCTCGCTTCGTAAGTCCAGTAGCTGTAAGAGCTTCTGATAGACCAAGTGTGGTCGTAGTTGCCCGTAGCCTCGGGCCAGTACTCGCCCCAATCCTCGGTGCCATTGTTGGTGTAGAAGTCGTAGTAGTAGGGCAGCGGATAGTTGATATTTCTCGGCTGAGAGGGGCAGTAAAACACCTCGGGGTCGTCAATGTACTTCTCTCCATAGAGGGTTGCAAGGTTGAGCGGGATATGCTTTCCGCTGGATGGATAGGTTGCCGCTTCCATAAACGCGTACTGCCCGTAATGTGGCGTCCAGTTCTTGTACGCACGGGTTTCGTAAAGCGGTCGGAGAGTCGTTGAAACCTCAAGTATCGGAATCAGCTTGTCCTTGTAGTTGGCCGCGTAGGAAGCTATACCAACGCCGGTTTGCCGTACATTTGTTATGCAAATCGTTCGCTTTGCCGCCTCGCGAGCCTTGCTGAGCGCGGGCATGAGGATTGCCATAAGCATTGCGATAATCGATATGACTACCAACAGTTCGATGAGAGTAAAAGCACGCTTTTTCATTACCATAACCTGACTAAATAATAACATAACAAGTGTGTCTGACATGAGAGAGTATATCAGACATAAATATCACGTCAAGATATTAAGTTGGATTTTTTCTTCGATATTAGAAAATTTTCAAAAAAATTGCAGGTGCGCATTTGCCGGCTTGGCTTTTCCAACATCGGTTGGTGCCTACGCGATCGTTTTGGGCGCGATGAATCGCGCCCCTACATGTTGGTTTGACTTTTCCGACATCGGTTGGCATTTACGTTACCTTTTTTGGCGGGCTTCTTGCGAAGCTCTGCTCTTCGTGCGAACCGTTCGCGCGTGGTATAATTCTCAATCGAGCACAAAGCCTGACTGCGCACAGCGGAGGCGCGCGAGCGCCCCGAAATTGAAAGTTATAACCGTTGCGCCGAGCGCCGATTCATCGTTACGAAATCAATAAAACATCCCGAGCGAGCATTGTAGAGACGCAAGATTTTGCGTCTCTTGCGGGGTTACGGGAAAATGGAGGCGTTGATATTTTGCGGCAACGCGAGAGCGCGGGCACTACTTCTTCTCGGTGAAAGCGATATTAGGCTTCGGCGGAGATTTCATATCGTAGCCGAGAAAAAAGCTTGTATGCGGCGGTTTATTGTACGCCACATTCTGCCACACGAGCGACAGGCGGTATTGCGGGTCGTGCAGGAGCGTATAGATGCGGTGCTGCGTGGGTGTGGTGGTTGTGTAGAGCCGCAGCGACTTTCTATCCGGCGCGGTTATCAGCAATTCCTCGCGCCAGTCGCCGAGGATGTCGCCGATCAACTGCGGACGGTCCCACCTTCGCCACCTCCCCGCATCTGCGGAGAATATCAGGTCGGCTTGAGATTTTTCTCCGTTCCATTTATAAACGCTCGTGCCGCCGAGCAGTTCGCGCAGCAGATCTCCATCCCACCAGATAACGAAATCACGCAGGCGGGGCGCAGGGCCGATGATTTCGCCGTCTGCGCGGCGCATTGAGCCGCCTGTATCCCAGGCCTCGAAGCCAGGATAACGTGAATCTATATCGGCCGCGAGCCCACCGCCGACATCTTTTCCGGGGCTGTGCGACCAGAGAATCTTTCCTGTAGCGGCGTCCCGCATTGCCGCGCCGGGCGTACGAAAGCGCGCTGTATCATCTTCATTTTCCGTTACGGTGAATATCTCCAGCCCAGGGCGGTCGGGGTACATATCGGATATATGCAGCGCATCGCCGTGCCGCAGGCCCGTGGAATAGAGCCCCTTGCCGTCGTCATCGACCACCATCGCCTGATACACAATCTCATCCTTGCCATCGCCGTCAACATCGGCTGCGCTGATGCAATGCCCTCCCATGCCGGAGTATGGCGAGGCGTCCTTAAACGGCGGATAGCTCACGCCCGAATCAAACACCCACCGGCTCGTCAGCTCGCCATCGCGCCAGTCCCATGCCGCCAGGACGCTTCGCCCATAGACCCCTCTGCACATAACCACGCTTGGCCGCTCTCCGTCCAAATACGCTACGCATGCAAGGAATCTGTCGCAGCGGTTGCCGTAGCTGTCTGTGCCGCCATTTCCGCCGATGCCTCCCCAGCCGTCGATCGGGTCTCGCGAGGGGATGTAATCGACTGTCTTCAGCGCCGCGCCCGTGCGGCCGTCGAAGATTGTGAAAAACTCGGGGCCGTCAAGTATGCGCCCGTCTTTTGATGAGCCTTGCGCGTGCGTTCGCCAGTCCTTGTCTTTATCGCCTATGATGTTCCCTACGCCATCCTTTGTGCCGTCGGCAGTCTTGCAGGCAAGCTCCGCGCAGCCGTCGCCATCGAGGTCATATACTATAAACTGCGTGTAATGCTCGCCCTCGCGGATGTTGATTCCAAGATCAATGCGCCAGAGCAGTGTGCCATCCATTTCGTATGCGTCCAGAATCGGCAGTCCTGTTACTCCGGCGAAGGAGTTGTCCCTGCCGGCCGATATCTGATGCAACACGACCTCATACTCCCCGTCGCCGTCTAAATCCGCAACCGAGGCATCGCCGGCGCGGTAGCCGTCTATCGGCTGAATCGGAATCTCAAGGTAATTTTCCTCCCACACATTCGCCGCTTTGCCGGCCGGCTGCTCCTTGCCGTCCAACACGGCCCGCACGAAGTACCGCAGACTTTTTCCTGTGTCGGCGAGGGGGTCTGTGAAGTTTGTGGAATCGGTTATCGGCTCCGCATTAACTTTTACCGCGTCCTCGTCGCCTTCAATTCGATAAACATTAAACGCGGTCGATTCGGGCTCTGTCCCGAATAATCGCCAGCCGATATACACGCCGCCGGCCTGTTTCACGGCAACGGTGCCGCGCGTGAGGCTTTCCATCTGCCGCGGAACCGCGCAGATCCCCGCCGCCAGCAATGCTGCCAAAGTTATTACGCTTTTATAATTCCTGTACATTTCATCTTCCCATAATGTTTTTTTTTCTTAAGCTTGCGGAGGTGTCAACGTAAAAAAAGACCGCGAAAACGAATCGCGGTCTTCAACGAAATGTCCTGTAATCAGCTGCACAAGCCGGGTCAGTGAGAGTAGTCGTGCTTGAGCACAACATCAATCTCGTGGTCGTGGCAGAGGTGGA
>JBFWMM010000045.1:0-22249 GCA_050251615.1 Phycisphaerae bacterium | reverse complement strand
GGGAATATGCGGGATTTGCGGGTAACTGGCTTGATTAAGACCATTGGAAAAAATAACGAAAGGACTTTTCTCTCATGAAAAATTATTCTAAAATAGCGGCCGCTCTATTCAGTTTCGCGGCAACGCTCTCTCTGGCCGATTATCCCGTGATGTCGAACCGCTACCTCGCGGATCCCGGCTCGCTCGTGCATAACGGCAGGGTGTATCTCTACTGTTCCAACGACGACGAAAGCCCCGTGCAAGGTGGCTACAACATTCCGAATGTTGTCTGCATTTCGACCAGTGATATGAAGAACTGGACAGACCACGGTATCGTTTTTGATGCCGCAAGGGATACGACTTGGGCCGGAAAGACCTGGGCTCCGACCGCGATAGAAAGGGATGGCAAGTTCTATCTCTACTTCGGCAACGGCGGCGGCAACATAGGCGTAGTCGTGGGCGAGAGGCCCGAGGGGCCGTTTAAGGATGTGCGGGGGAGTTATCTTGTGGACGGTAATACCCCGGGCGTGCAGCCATCAAGGAATATGTGGCTCTTCGACCCCTGCGCCTTTATAGACGATGACGGGCAGGCCTATCTCTACTTCGGCGGCAACGGCGACGACAACGTGCGTGCGGTCAAGCTCAAGCGCGATATGATCAGCCTCGACGGCGATGTGATCAAGATGAGCGCGCAGAATTTCTTCGAGGCGGCCTGGGTATTCAAACGCAACGGCACCTACTACTTCGCATATTCCTCCACGCCCCGCGCGGGAATGAGCTTCGATTATATGACGAGCAAAAAGCCCACAGAGGGCTTCACATACGCCGGCGTTACGAGTGACCAGCCTCCCCTCAACAACAATAATCACCACGCCGCTCTCTTTGAGTTCAAGGGTAAGTGGTATCAGGCCTATCACAACAGAATCGTAGCGCAGGAGGCGGGAATACCGACAGGTTTCCGCCGCAATATCGCGATAGATACATTCGATTTCAACGAAGACGGCACGATTCAGAAGATGAAATTCTCCTGCGACGGAATCAATCAGGTCGGCCTGCTGAACCCCTATGAGCGTGTGGAGGCGGAAACATTCAACTCGCAGAAGGGCATCGAAACAGAGCAATGCCAAGCAGGAGGAATGAATCTATGCGCCATCGAAAACGGTGACTGGATCAAGCTGCGCGGCGTGGACTGCGCCGAGAGAGGGCTCAGAGGCTTTACCGCGTCTCTCGCCTGCGAGGGCGAGGGCGGTAAGATTGAGATCAGAATCGGCTCACCCGAAGGCAAGCTGCTCGGCAGCTGTGATGTGAGCGATACGGGCGGTTTGCAGAGCTGGAAAGAGTTTTCATGCGGCGTGGCCGAGATGAAAGGCGCAATAGAGCTTTGCCTCGTGTTCAAGGGTGAAGAAGGAGCCCTGTTTAATTTCGACTGGTGGAAATTCACAAAGAATTGAAAAGCCGGGCGCTGTAAATACGGACAAAAAGCGGCGTGATATGGTTTGCGCTGCTCGCGACATTAATTTTATTATTAGAGGTTTTTATGAAACGATTTATCAGTTATGTGTTGGTGCTGGGAGTAGTTCTCGCATCAACAGCCACTGCCGCGGTCGTCCATTCGGATGATTATGAAAACAGGACAGTGGGAAACGGCACCGAAGGCTGGCACTGGAATAACGATGCCGTAACCAGCCATTCGGGCGAGTATGTCAGCTGGAACGGAAGTATAGTAAGGCAGCACACCGGTACCGTCGATTCCGCTTCCGGAACAACGGGCAGATACGGCTTTATGACCGATCTGACGATGAGTGGAAACACCAGCAGCAACCCTGAGGATTACACCATCGAGTTCGACCTGGTCAATCTCTCGGGCAACTGGAACCCGATTAGCCTCGGGCTCGCAGTTACCACAGGCGGAATGGGATATACGTTCACAGCTGCTTCTATTCTACAGGAAGACGGCGTTGTGCATGTATCGTACAACCTCGCCGACCATACGGGCGACTGGTGGAACGGAACCGAGTGGGATCTTACCGCCGCTACATGGGCCATCGAAATCGGTATGAATTCAATGGCGGTTGAAAACTCCTTCACACAGGTTTTTCTTGTGGACAATATGAGGGTGCTTCTGGGTGCTGACACCAATCCGACATTCCCTGTCGTTTTGCCGGACAATGACGGCGGCGCTCCAGGTAACCTCATCTCGGGAACAAGCGACTGCGAAATTACCCTTGGCTGGAACGCAGGCGGTGATCCGAGCCTTGAGACGGATTATCCCGTAAACCCCGCTATCCTCGGTCATTACATCTACCTCAGCAACGGCAGCGAAGACCCGAACCTGTACCTGCTCGACTATGTTGAGCAGGAAGTCAACGCAGACCCCGCCCTCACAGAGCCATACAACGAGTACGGCCCAATTACGCTGACGCAATCAACAGAATACAGCTGGAAGATTGAAGAAGCTATCGATAACGGCGCCGGCAGTGCATACCCCGCGGGCGATGTGAACAACATTGTCGGGCCGGTATGGACATTCACGACCATTTCTCCGACACCCAAAATCATCAGCGGCCCCGTAAACGCTCTCGCTGATTTTGACGGCAACGCTTCGTTTACAGTCGTAACGGGCCCCGTTGCCACTGATTTTCAGTGGTTCAAGGTCGGTAGCTCTGCCGCTCTCACCGATTCAGGTATCTACTCCGGTACATCAACAAAGACTCTCCTCATCACCGGCGCAACAGCTGCTGATGAAGGCGAATACTACTGCATTGCTTACAACGGCACCCCGCTGGATGGCATCGCTTCAGAACCCTCGGCAACGGCTAAGCTCTGGTATCCGCGACTCGTGAGCTACTACCCGTTTGAGACCGAAGAAGGCGGCATCACTCCCGATGTTGTTGACGGTTTTGATGGTGTATTCAGTCAGGAAGCAGAGTCAGCAGGCATGCCCGCAATCAATGCCGAAATGGCAAAGATCGGCGCAGGCTGTCTTGAACTGTTAAACTCGGACGATTCCACAGATCCCAACGGCAACTATGTTCAGCTGCCGGCAGGTGTTGCAGATTACAGAGACATCACAATCAGCGCCTGGTATCAGCCCAAGGTTGATCAGAGCTTTGCTCGTCTCTTCGATTTCGGCAACGGCACCGCTACATATATGTTCCTCTCTCCGCGCGTATCGTGGGGCCCGGTAATGTTCAATATCGGTGGCTCGGGCGATGAGCAGGGTGTTGGCTATGATACCGGCACTCCCGCAGGACAGTGGTACTATGTTGCAGTTACAATCAGCGGCGATACGGGACGCATGTACATCAACGGCGAGCTCATTTCAACGAACACATCGATGACATACAACCCGATAGACCGCGATCTCGTTCTCAACTACATCGGCAAGAGCCAGTACCCCGACCCCGAATTCGATGGTTATGTTGATGATATGAAGATCTGGAACTATGCCCTCACAACCGAAGACATCGCACAGGAATATCTGGCAATTGAGGGCGGATCGGTATGCGACAGGGAGCACTTCGACCTCGGTGCATACGACGTTGACGGAAACTGCATCATCGATCTCGTTGATTTTGCCTCATTTGCGGCAAGATGGATGGAAGATGACAGAATCTATCAGCAGATTGATTAAAAGACAATAGAGCATTCCGTTGGCATCCGGCGGCTCTGTAAAGGGCCTTCAGAGCCACGGTTTTCAGAAGTTTTCAGTGCGCTGCGGCGTTGAGATATATGCCGCAGCCTTTATAAATACGGTTAGTTCTCTTTGGTTAGAGGAACAATGTCGCATATCAGCTTTATTCGAATTCTTGCAATTATATCATTTATTATCACCGGCGCATCCGCCTGGCAGTCTGACAATGGCGATGGTACATACACCAACCCCGTCCTCTATGCCGACTACTCCGACCCCGACATAATCCGTGTGGGCTCTGATTTCTATATGGTCAGCTCGACGTTCGTTGCATCGCCGGGGATCGTCCTTCTGCACTCATCCGATATGGTGAACTGGGAGTTTACCGCGCATGTCGCCTCGACAGTGGACGGCGGAGACGCCTTTGATATGCAGAACGGCACCGCTTACGAAAGCGGCTTTTGGGCTCCGAGCATCAGATACTGCAATGGCACTTTTTACGTGGCCGTGCAGCCGACATTCTCTAACGGCAGATTGTACTACGCCGACAACCCCGCAGGCCCGTGGAATTTCCACCAGCTCGACCGCAACATATACGACCCCGGCCTCTTCTTCGACGACGACGGCACCGGCTACATAATCAGCGGGCACGGCCCACAGTCGGTAATCAAATTGAACTCGACATACTCCGCGGTTGAGTCAGAACAGGGCGGTATTGTTGACAGCGGCGGCGAAGGCTCGCACCTTCTCAAGCGTGGCGGATACTACTATCTCTTCAATGCAAATCCGGGCGTCTGGCCGTTTCAGCTACGCTGCTCAAGGGCAACCAATATCTACGGCCCGTGGGAAACAGGCCACATCTGCCTCACCGCAACGACAGGCGGTCATCAGGGCGCTATAGTTGATATAAACGACAACGATAACTGGTTTGGTTTTGTCCATCAGGACAGCGGCGCAATCGGACGTATGCCGCGGATAGGGCCTGTTTTCTGGGAAAACAACTGGCCCGTTTTCGGGACAACGGCAAATCGGGACATCATAGCCGATACCTGTGCCAAGCCCGTGCTCGGGCATGCTCTGATGCAGCCGGCAACCTCCGACAGCTTCTCCGCAAATCAGCTCGGCCTCCAGTGGCAGTGGAATCACAACCCCGACAACAGCAGGTGGTCGCTTACTGACCGCACGGGCTTCCTTCGCCTGAGGCCGTTGCAGGCGGATGGCTTCTGGACAGCCCGAAACACCCTCACGCAGAAGGCACAGGGCCCGAAAAGCCACGGGATTGTCAAGCTCGACATTACCGCTATGGCACCCGGGGATGTGGCGGGATTCGGCACCCTCGGCAAGGTAAACGCGCATATCGCGGTAACCGTTGGCGGGAGCGGCCGCAAAACGCTTGTCGCTAATGTCATAAAGGATAAAATCGGCAACTATGTTGCGGCGAGCGATGTGCCGGTTACTGCCAATACGATTTACCTGCGAACAGACCTCGATTTTAAAAAGAGCGTCGGCGTTTGCTCATACAGCTGGGACTCTGTAAATTGGATCAACCTCAGCGGGCAGTTCCAGATCCTCTTCGGATACGGTTCGACATTTCAGGGCGAGCAGTACGCAGTTTTCAGCTACAATCCGAACACTTCTCAAAGCCTGGGATACGTGGACGTTGATTCGTTCACGTTAGGCGATGATGCCCCGCTCATCACAGCGGGCAGAGGGCGCCCGCGCTTGAACGGCAAAACCTTCCTCGCAGACAACGGCCAGCTCATTCGCGGCCCGTACGAATCAACCGAGTGGACAAGCGCCGCGCCGCGGAGCAGTGTTGAGGCGGCCAGAGATCTCGGCTTCAACGCAATCCATCTCTACGCTGAATGCTTCGATCCCGATTATCCCGCAACGGGAAGCACAGCGCCAGGATACGCCGCCGCGGAGGTGGATAAGATTGTCGCATACACCCGCGAGCTGGGGATGTATGTCGTGATGACAATCGGCAACGGCGCGTGGAACGGCGACCACAACATCGACTGGGTAAGTGATTTCTGGAGCTTCTATGCCCTTCGCTACGCAGATGAGACGCACGTAATCTACGAGATACAGAACGAGCCTGTCGCCTGGGGCCCCAGCTACTCAAGTAGCTCTGCAACACCAACCGGCGCGATAGATATGGAGGCCGCCGCGTACAACATCATCAGAGCGGCCGCCCCCGAAACGCCAATCCTCTTCTTCACGTACGCCGTGCTTGGAGATGACGGGGGGGCCAACGCCGCGCTCACAGATATAGCGGCTCTGAACAGCGCCATCGGGCAGAGCTCCTCGGAAATCTGGAGCAATGCCGCAATTGGCTTCCACGGCTACGCCGGACATCAGGCAACTCCCGTCGCGGTGAAGAGGCTGCAGGATGCGGGATACGCCTGCTTTATGACGGAATTTGCAGGCTCAGAATGGGGCGGCTCGGCAAACGGACTTGATGTGGAGCTGGCGCAGTCGCTTGAGGAGCTCGGTATATCCTGGCTGACATTCCAGTACATCCCTCCTTCGGGCGTTTCAGATGATGTAACAGTTGCAGAGCATTACGAAGACTTCGTGAACAAATCGGGGCTTTCGTGGGTGCCTGATTACGGCGAGTGGCCTGTTTTGCAGAAGCCATACACCTCCGACGGTGCGCCTTTGCAGACAGCGGGCCTCAGCGGCACTCTCCGCATACAGGCTGAAGACTTCAACAGCGGCCCGCGCAATGTCTCCTATGCGGATAACGATGCCGACAATCTCGGCGGGCAGTACCGCCCGAATGAGGCCGTTGATATAAGGCACACCGAAACAAGCAGCACGATCTTCTATATCAGCGACACAAACGCGGGCGAATGGACAGAGTACACCCTCTATATTACCGAGCCGGGGTACTACGACCTCGACATCCGCGCCGCGGGGCAGGCAGGCGGAGCTGTGCGCTTTATCGCCAATGAGCGAGATGTAACGGGCTCGTGGCTGTTGCACGCGACAGCCGCCACGGAGGACTGGCAAACTTCCTCAAAGAGCGTTTTTCTTGAATACGGCATGCAGAAGCTGCGCGTGGAAGTTGTTTCGGGCGGCTTTAACTGGAACTGGTTCCAGCTTACCGCATCCGCGGCAGGCGAGCTTCCCGATGGCACATACAGCATAGTAAACCGCGCAAGCGCCCTGGCAATGGCAGACAGTGGCGAATCGGATGTTGTTCTCGACAGTTATACGGGCTCCTCTGAGCAGCTCTGGAATTTCGAGCATCTCGGAGCGAGTCAGTACAAGGTAACATCAGCCGCGGATGGAGACTCCTGGAGCGTCTGGGGCGGTATGAATAACGGCATCGACCTTGTTTGGTGGTGGGGAATTGACGGAAGACATCAGAGATACGTTGTGCGCCGGACAGAAGGCGGATACTACCGTATCGCGCCTGTTGCGCTCGGCCTTGATTTTGGAGAAGACGGCTCTAACGTCGCCCAGCAGTACTTCACAGGCTCGGCAAGCCAGCAGTGGGCTCTTGTTTCAGCTGGCGGCGGTATCCTCTTCCCGACAAACCTCACCGCGAGATGGACAAGTTGGGCGCAGGTTAATCTTACGTGGAATCCCGTTGAGGGAGCCGAGGGCTACAACGTAAAGCGCGCGCTTACAAGCGGCGGGCCGTACGAAACCATCGCAGACGCCGCGGATGCTTTCTATGTCGATGCGAGCGTAGAGCATGGCGGGAGGTATTATTATGTCGTTTCCGCGCTTGCGGGAGGCGCGGAAAGCTTGAACAGCAACGAAGCAACGCCCCCGAATCCACATACGCACCTGAAGTTTGACGAGAGCGGCGGCAGCCTTGCCTTCGACCGGTCGGATAACGGCCTCGATGGCACGCTGTACGGCGGCGCGTTGCGTTCGGCGGGCAAGTTCGGCAATGCGGTTCTGCTTGACGGCTCTGACGATTATGTGAGCTTGCCCGAGGGTGCTGTAAGCGGGCTTTCGGAATTTACAATCGCTCTCTGGGTGTATCTCGACAGTGTCAGCACATGGTCACGCGTGTTTGATTTCGGCACGGGCACAACCGTTAATATGTTCTTTACGCCAAGAGACGGCTCGGGCAAGGCCCGTTTCTCCATCACGACGGGCGGAAGCTGGTCTGAGCAGCAGATTTCAGCGGGTTCCGCATTATCCGCCGGCGTCTGGACTCATATCGCCGTAACGATTTCGGACGGGGTCGGCGTGTTGTATATTAACGGCGCCGAAGAAGGACGCAACAGCTCAATGACTCTTACTCCCGCATCCCTCGGCAATACCACGCAGAACTACCTCGGCAAGTCCCAGTACTCCGCCGATGCTCTGCTCGACGGCAGGCTGGACGAGTTGCGCATATATCCGACAGCGCTGGACGCGCCTGATGTGGCGCTGTTATTCGCGGAGCAGGTAAGCGTGGAGCCGCAAGCGCCGAGCCGCCTCACGGCAACCGCTTCCGATGGTCTTGTCCTGCTCGACTGGGATGATAATGCAGAATCAGACCTGGCGGGATACTTTGTTTACAGGTCCGCTGTTTCCGGCGGCGACTTCGAGCTTCTCAACGAGGCTGCGCTTACCGCATCTGAATTCGCCGATGAGTCTGTGTCCAACGGCACAACTTACTACTATGTCGTGGCGGCTGTAAATACGAGCGGCGAATCAAGCGAGCCATCAGAGCAGGCCGCCGCAAGGCCCGAGCAAGTGTCTGCGGGCGTCTTGAGCAGCCTTGATTTCGAGAGCGGCTTAGGAGACTGGACAAACATCACCGCCGGCGATACAAACGACTGGATTCTCAATACAGGCCCCACGCTGACCCCCTCAACAGGCCCATCTGGAGCCGCCGATGACAGCCTCTGGTACGCATATCTCGAAACATCGCCGGGCGCGGCGTATAGCGCAGGCGCGAGCGCGGTGCTCGAAAGCCCGCTGATTAGCGGATATGCCCGAGAGCTCTCGTTCTGCTACCACATGTACGGCGCAAGCATCGGCTCGCTGAATGTGGACGTTTACGATGGTAGCTGGCACGAAGCCTTCTGGAGCCTCTCCGGCCCACAGCAGAGCGCTGCGACCGATGAGTACATCACAGCCGCTGTTGACCTGCGTGGATTCAGTGGAGATATTGTAATCAGGTTAAGAACCGTTGCCGCGGGCGGCACGCAGGGCGATATTGCAATAGACAACATCGTAGTTACGGGCGAGCCTGTTTATGGAGATTTTACGGGAGACGGCGCAGTAAACGGCGCAGATTTGCCCGTGCTGGCAGAAAACTGGCTCGCGGAAAACTGCTCGCTTGATGTTGACGGTGACTGCACCGTAACCTTGCGGGAATATGCGGGATTTGCGGGTAACTGGCTTGATTAAGACCATTGGAAAAAATAAGGTTCATCACGTAATACCGTGGAATTAGACATCAACGGTAGTTCTTTGTAACATTAGTTTGACGACTATCAGTTCAAAGGAGACTAAGAAGGATGTCTTCAGCATGCGAGCTGTACTCCGGCAGTACTACGGCAACGTGGTGCCAGATGCCGTCATTGATGTTGGTCTCGCCGGTGATTTTGCCGTTGTGCAGGTACATGCGCGGGGCGCCAACGGTTCCGGCAACCGAAACACCGTGTAGGGTCGAAGTGTCGCGATTATCCCCAGAAGCAGCAAAACCTGTCTTCTTCCACGGCGTCAATGAATTCTTCAAAACGCTTGACTTCGGGGAGCGGCTCATAACTGTGCCACTTCAAATCAGCGCGCATCCAATATATCTTCCAGATCTTCTTCGAGGCAACAAAAGTTGCCCTGGCTACCATTTGCTCGATTTTGTTGGATGGGTCGGTCCATAGTGATCTGATCTCAAAAATCAAAACACTACGGTCTTCAATGCGAAATGCCAGGTCAATATCATCTCGTATTTCGTGAGGCGGCCTTCGAGTTTCAATGTATTGAGAGGTCAGTAATTCTATTCGTTTGGCTGTAAATTGGTCAAATGCCATGGTAATGTACTCCTTTGGCTATTGTGTGCTTGTGCGCCTCAGGCAAATATCTATCTGATTTTAATTGTGAGCATGGCCACAGCGGCGCATATAATGCCGATGAGCCAGAATCTCACAACCACCTGTGTTTCCTGCCATCCGCTCAGATTGAAGTGGTGGTGGATTGGAGCACATTTGAAGATGCGCCGCCCCGAGCCATACTTGTTCTTTGTGTATTTGAAATAGCCCACCTGCGCTATCACGCTGAACAGTTCCATCATAAACACGCCGCCTATAACCAGCAGAAGCACTTCGTTTCTCGTTACAAGGGCGCCGTAGCCGATTGCGGCGCCAAGCGGCAGCGAGCCTGTATCTCCCATAAACACTTGTGCGGGGTGGCAGTTGAACCAGAGAAAGCCGAGCAGGGAGCCGAATATGGATGCGAAAAAAATCGCAAGCTCTCCCGCCTGAGGGATATGCGGCATAAGCAGATATTTCGCCCAGTACACATCACTTCCGCGCCCCATCTTCTCGCTCACGACAAAACAGAGAAACGCAAGCGTCGCAGATACTATCGCCGTGCAGCCGGCGGCGAGGCCGTCCATGCCGTCTGTAAGGTTGACGGCATTGCTTGTGAGCGTCATATAGAGAAACGATACCGTCACAAACATCCACGCGCTCAAGTATATCCCGCGCTTGTAGAAAGGCAGCCAGAGCATCTGGCCGTCGGGGATGTGCTGCATATCTTTATAGATAAACGCTGCCACGAGCAGTGAGCCGATAATCTGGAACGTGAGCTTTTCGTGCGAGAAAAGGCCGTCGCGTGTTTTATCTTTCTGTTTGAGCTTGAACCAATCGTCAACAATCCCGATACCGCCAAACCACACGAGCACGAACAGAGCTTTGCGTATGAAGGGGTTGTCGAGCCTGGCCCAGAGCATTGTGCCGGTGATAATGGCCAGCAGGATAATCAAACCGCCCATGGTGGGGGTGTTGCGCTTGTTCTGCATACACTCGTTGAGGGCTTTTGTGTTGAACTCCGGCACATCTTTTATCTTCATATGCAGCAGCCAGCGGATTATGCTCTTGCCGAAGAAGAATGTTATGAGAAAGCTCGTTACCATCGCGCTGACGCCGCGGAATGTAACTTCCTGATAGGCGTAGAAGCCGATTCTTTCGAGCTGCTCGCTGAACATATTAAGGATGTGATAAATCATAGCGAAACCTCACTTTGCAAAAGAACGCACATTTTATCGGAAAGCGGTTTGAGCAGGCGCTCCATTTGCATTGAACGCGAGCCTTTGACAAGTACTATGTCGTCGCGGCGCAGCGAATTGAGCAGATGCTCCTCAAGCCGTTGGTATTCATCGAAAGCTTTTGATTTCCCGCCGGCAGCTTCGCAGGCCCTGGCGGTTGTGGCGGCGAATTCGCCGAAGGCGTAAAGCCTCTCGCAGCACTTCGCAGCCATTGCGCCTGCCTCTTCGTGGCACTGTACGGAAAAATCGCCGAGCTCTTTCATATCTCCAAGTACGGCAATCCTTCTGCCGCCTGTTTTTATTGATGCGAGCAGAGACAGCGCGTTGCTGAGTGAGCCCGGGTTGCAGTTGTAGCAGTCGTCTATGATTGTGCCTGCGCCGCAGTGCGTTATTTTAAGGCGCCCATCAACGCCGCTTATATCTGCTGCACCGGCTACAATCTCTTTGGAGGTGAGTCCCATTTGCCGGCATACGAGATATGTGGCGAGCAGGTTGTGCAGGTTGGCGCGGCCAGGCAGGGGGGCTGTGATTTGCACTGCATTTATCCGCAGCGAACAGCTTGTCTCGTCGAAGCTGTAATCATCAGGCTGCAATGCACCGCGGCGCTTGTCGAGAGAGAAGAACGTGCAGCGGCTCTCGCCTGCGAGTTGTTTTTCTATTTCTGCGCCGGCTCCCGCGAAGAGCTTGCCGCCAGGTTTGAGGCCTGCCAGAATCGCGGCCTTCTCCTTTGCTATCGCTTCAACGCTCCCGAAATTGCCTATGTGCGACGGGAACACGTTCGTTATTACGGCGATCTCGGGCGAGGCTATTTTGGCCAGAGGCTCTATCTCGCCCGGGTGGTTCGTGCCCACTTCCAACAGGAGCACCTCGCAGTCGGTGGGTGCGGAGAGTATCGTTAACGGCAGGCCGATATTGTTGTTGAAGCTTTTTACCGCGCAGTGTAGCTTGAAGTACTTCGACAATACGCTCCTTATCATCTCGCGGGTGGTCGTTTTCCCGTTAGAGCCTGTTATTGCGATTGTCGTTGCGCGAAGGCGGGAGCGGTAGTCGGTGGCAATTGTTCCGAGCGCCTCTATGCTGTTTTCGGCGAAAAGGCAGCACATCCCTTTCCCCGTCAGAGAGGCGTATATTTCTTTGTTGTCGAGGATGCTGCAAGTTGCACCGTTTGCAAACGCGCTTTCGGCGAATCTATTGCCGTCGAACGTTTCGCCTTTAATGGCGATGAAACAGGCACCGGCGCAATCGCGGGAGTCCGTGCTGAAGCGCGTGATTTCGAAGCTTTTTATTGCAGGTTTGCAGTCAAGCAGCGCGGCAATCGAGTTTGAGTTGTAAATCATACGAGCAGCTCCGCGGCCGTTTCAAAATCGCTGAAGTGATGCTTCTGCGTGCCGATTATCTGGTAGTCTTCGTGCCCTTTACCGGCAATCAGTACAACATCCCCCTCGCGCGCTTTGCTCACGGCAAGTTTTATGGCGGCGGCACGGTCGGGTTCCGTGAGCGGAGCAGCTTTGCGTGAGAAGCCTTTGAGAATATCCGCGATGATGGCATCGGGGTTTTCCATGCGAGGGTTGTCGCTTGTTACTATCGATATGTCCGAAAGCTTCTCGCTTACCGCCGCCATACGGGCGCGTTTTGTCTTGTCTCTGTCGCCGCCGCATCCGAAAACCGTTATCACTTTTCCCTTTGTCAAAGCGCGGATGGCCCGCAGTACATTCTCAAGTGCATCGTCTGTGTGGGCGTAATCTATAAATACGCTGAAACCGCGATCATTTGGGACGCTTTGAAGCCTTCCTCTGGGGGCGGTTGCTTTAGTGAGCTGCGCGGCAATCTGTTCGAGGCTCAGCCCCGCTACAAGGCAAAGGCCTGCCGCGGCGAGCTGGTTGCTTATATTGAATATGCCTGCCATAGGACTTTCAACCACAAATCTCTCGCCTTCAAAGTCGAGGCGGTATCTGCTTCCGCGGGCAGTTGTCGTGATTTCGCGGGCGGTTATGATGCGTCTGCCTGCCGGATGAGCTTGCATGCTGAACCCTATGGCGCCCGCAAACTCCTCATAGAGGCGCGCGCCATAGGGGCAGTCAAGATTTATGACCGCGTTGGAAGTATCCGGAAGATTATGGAAAAGACGTTTTTTGCTTTGGAAATAGCTTTCCATATCGCCGTGATAGTCGAGATGATCGCCTGTGAGGTTGGTGAAAGCGGCAGCCTTGAATTTGATGCAGTCGAGCCGCTGCTGGTTGAGAGCGTGGCTGCTGGCCTCCAGACTCACCGCTTTTCCCCCGTTTTCCACAATTTCTGCCAGCATTTTTGCGAGTACCGAAGCCGATGGCGTTGTCATTACCGCGGGGGTGGCCCCTTCAGCGCCGCAGAGGTTGTTTTCAACAGTCCCGATGAGGGCGGTTTTTATATCGGAGCCATTAAGAACCTGTGAAACAAGTGTGGAAACAGTCGTTTTTCCGTTTGTGCCCGTTACTGCAAGGCAGAAGAGCTTTTCCGAGGGATTGCCGGCGCAATAGTGGGAAAGTTCGGCAAGTGCGTGTCTTTCGTCGTCCACAACCACTACCGGGCCGGAGAGGTTTTCCATAGGTTTTCCGCAAACAATAAACCGAGCGCCTTTTTTGAGCGCCTGAGCCACGTAATCGAGCCCGTTTTGTTTTGTCCCCTGCAGTGCAACGAAAATATCGCCGCGGCTGAGGGTTCTTGAATCTTCCGTTACATTTACTGACGGTGTCGAGTCGATGTAGTCTATGATTTCGCTGTACTGCACTTCGGTCAATCCGTTCGCCGGTGGGTTAAATCAGACTTGAGATAAGCCTTGCCAGCTCTCCGAGGTCGCGGTCGGCTGTTATCTTTTTCTTCAAAGCAGATTCTCCCGGCAGCTTTTCAAGCAGTGAATCGGCCTTCTTCCACATCTGAGTCCATTTTTTGTCCGACTCGCAAAGATACATATCGCTGACGAGTTCCTGGAGTTTCTGCAGGGCTATGGTGTCAAGATTGTCGTAGTAGTTCTTGATTACCTTCTTCTGAAACGAGCTGTATTGTTTGGCCATGTTGCAATATCCCAATGAAAAGTAAAAAAAAAGCTCCTGTGCGCCTGATGACATTATAATAAAGAAGTGGCGGCAGTTAAAGGGCTAAATTTGGAAAATTATGATAAATTTTTGGTATTCGTTGGGAATTTTTTGGAAATAATTGGATTTTTGAGGATTTTCCTCTTGCAATGGGATTGTTGGTTTGGTATTCTATCAATCGTGCCGAAAGCTTCACAGTTTTTAGTGTGAATCGGCGCGTTGTTGTGTAAACATAAAATCAGGCAGAAGAAAATGTTCTTATCAGGCGAATACGACCACAAAATCGACTCAGACACCAACAGAATCAGTCTGAAGGTTGAGCTTCGTAAGATGCTCGATGAGTCGGGGTTTGGTAATTCTTTCTTTATCACACACGGGCACAAAGGCGTTTTGAGCCTCTACCCCGAAGATGTTTACCGCAAACTTATGTTCAAGGGAATTGCACAGGGACAGGGCACAGGGCTCACGGATGGGCCATTTGTTCTTCGTGAGCGATTTAATTTAGGTCTTACTGCAAAATGCGAGATTGACAAGCAGGGAAGGCTGTTGCTCCCGCAGAAATTTATACGCCGTGCTATGCTCGGCGGTGATGTTGTGCTGATCGGTCTCTATGACCATCTTGAGATATGGGACCCTGAGCGCTGGGAACAGTACCTTCAGGACAATCTCGAACAGCACAGCCGGCAGCAGGAACAGACCCGCAAAGAAGTATTCGAAGAAGCTCTTGCTTTGGAAGAAAAGAAAATACCTGTTCATGGATGATTGGAAGAGTCAGGACGACTCATTTGTTCTTTTATAATGTCATAGAGACTTGTGAGGGGCGAAGTTAAATCCGGTTTCCGGCCGCGCAGGGATAGTGTGGCGATATTCAGGGCGTTGATTCTAAAGCCGCGAGGTTTATAATGTTTCACGATGAAACAGATTCACGCATTGACAGAAGGGAAAACAGATTGACATCAGCCGTTCACATACCGGTTTTAGCAGAAATCATACTTGATAAGATCAGCCTCGGAAAGGATTCCGTATTTGTGGATTGCACATTAGGGCAGGGAGGCCATGCGGATCTTATCTCGAAGATGCTTGGTGCCAGCGGCCGGCTTGTCGGATTCGATGTGGATCAGAAAAGTCTGGACTGTGCGGCAAATGTGTTGGCCGATGCGGAGTGCAAGGTTGCGCTGGTAAAAAGTAATTTTTGCCGGATTACGGAGAATCTCCATCGGCTGGGCATCGATAAGGTTGATTTCATACTGGCCGACATCGGTTTCTGTTCAGCGCAGATTGCAGACCCCGAAAGAGGTATGAGCTTTCAGGAAAATATGCCTCTTGATATGCGGCTTGACGACACTCTGACTGTAACCGCGGCCGATATTGTGAACCGGATGCCGGAAGAAGAGCTTGCCAACCTCATCTATGAGTTTGGCGAGGAAAGGGCGTCGCGAAGGATTGCGGCAATGATTGCCGCCCAACGAACGCACCACAAAATCACTTCCACTTCCCAGCTCGCAGCTTTGATTGCAAGGGCTGTCGGAGGCAGAGGTAAGCTGCACCCGGCCACAAAAACGTTTCAGGCGCTTCGGATTGCGGTGAATAAGGAGCTGGATGTTCTAAGTTCGCTTTTGCAACAGGCGCCGGAGCTACTGAATAGTGGCGGTAAGATCGCCATAATCAGTTTTCACAGTCTCGAAGACAGAATCGTGAAGGAAGACTTCAAGAAGAACAAAGAAGAAGGTATTTACAACATTCTTACCAAGAAGCCGCTTACGGCTTCAGAGAGCGAAAAAAAAGAGAATCCTCGTTCGAGGAGCGCGAAGCTCAGAATAGCCGAGCGCGTTTAATCGCTTTAGCCTTGGAAGGTAAAAGAGATGGATGTAAAAGAAAAAGCATATTTACTTATTGCATTGATTGTCATTGCGTGCGTGTGGGTTGTGGTTTGCGGTATAGGGCCCGAAGATCCGCAGTCTAACGCAACCTCGGACGGATTCATTCCGTTTAAGGTGAAACAGCTTCAGATCACAGATGCTGATATAATAGATACGGCCAAAAAAGCCGTTGTGGTTATTTCCGGCCCGATGGCTGAGAAAGAGCTGCCGGTGGAAGAACCTGCGGCAATCTCAGACGCGGTAACGGTGGTGATAAACGATGAGCCTCAGGCTGTCGTGCCCACTGAACAGACCAGCGAAAGGGCGCTTGAGAGCGTTCGCGCGGTTATGCAGATTGCAAAGGCGGACAAAGCCGCGAAGAACACCTATCAGGTCAAACAGGGCGACAACCTTGGCAAAATCGCTATAAAAATCTACGGCGACAAGGATGTCCTGGCGAATATAGACAAGATTTACAATGCCAACAAAGACCGGCTTAAAAACAAAAACAGTCTGAAAGTGGGGCAGGAGCTTGAGATACCCTCCGTTGATGCCGACACAGGCAGTGCGTTGAAGCGGTTTGCAGGTCAAAATAAGGACCTGCTCGAATTTCAGCCCTCATCAAAGGTAGTACCTGAAATGCGGTATTACGTTGTCAAGGATGGCGACAGCCTCTGGAAGATTGCAAAATCCCAGCTCGGCAGCGGTAAACGCTACGATGAGATTGTTGAGCTTAACAAGAAGCTCAGCAAAACCCGCTCTTTACAGCCGGGCGCCAGGATTGTATTGCCGAATGCATAAGAAGATATGAAGCTTTTCAGGTATCTTGTTCTTCTTGCCTCGATAGCAGGCTCGCTTCTGGCGGTGGTCTATATAAGGACGCTCAACTGCCAGCAGTATTATCAATGCCGCAGGAATGTAGTGGTGATAGAAAAGCTCAAGACGGGCGTGGAAGAGAAAAAAATCGAGCTTGAACGTCTCACAAACCCCAACTCACTGAAACAGGCCGCCGACAGCATGGAGCCTGAACAGGAAGACGCCGCCCGATAATCACACAAGCCAATCCAGTCAATCCAAGCGCACAGATTTGCCATTACGGGCAGATATATCGTTTTAGCGGCGAAGCGCTACAGACATTCATAACACATCAACGCACTGCCGAATACGTTTCTGGTAACGATTATTTCGCGCAGATTAAAGAAAAAACGTAAAAAAACACTTTCGCCGGCTATATGTCTTTATAGCTTATGTCCGGCTCATTTATAATGATAGTGTTTTGTATGCGGGTGCAGTCTTCATCCGCCGATTCTTTGTTTGTTTCTGAAAGGGGATTACCGGCCCCTGTTCAGTCAGGAATAATTCTTTAATTCTTTTTAGGAGACGTTATGCGTTATTTAAGTTTGTTGCTGCTGTTTTGCAGCTTCGCAGTGGTGGCTCAAGCCGGTGAAATAGTGCCAGGTCTTGATGACTCTGCGGCAAAGTACACCTCTACCAGCCCCACAAACGGTGTGGCAGGCAATATCAGCGATATAACCAATGGCATAATCACTTATGCCGCGAGGTTCAGCCCTGATGCGAGCCAGGCGCAAGCCGGCCCCGTTCTTATCATCGAAGACGGCGGAACATCAAACGGTTCCGGTCTTTATATGATTGAGGGCTACGTTGTTCTCTGCGGCAAATCCTATGCTCACCCGGGCGTTACCGCGGCAAGCCTTGACGACAGGGACTTCAGCGACTTTGTAATCGCTGCCAGAATCGGCAAGGTTGAATTCGGCGTTGAGAACAAAGTTTTCGCATCTTTAAATGTCGCAACGGGCAAACTGATTGGCGGAGTCAACAACAAGTTCGTAGAGTACGATATCCCGGGTTGCGATATGGGAATCAACTTCGATGGCAACCTCTCAGTAGCTTTCATGGGCATCGCGGAAAGTATCGCTGTTGACTTGAATAACAAGGGCTGGAACGGCGGTCTCACAGACGGCGGCACTAATCCCCTTCTCAACAGAGATAACTGCCAGGCGATGACTCTCTCAGCCGGCTACGACAATCTGCTCGGCCAGATTTTCGACCAGGCGCCCGACCTCAGCGTGCTTCCGAGCAATCCTGAGCCGGCTGATCTGGTAATCAATGTTGACCCCGAGGCTGTAACTCAGCTTAAGTTCGATGCTTCTCCAGAAGCAAATGTCACCGGCCACTGGGTACGTTTCTATTCTACATTTGAAGGCGAACCGAATTTCGCAATCGCTCCAACGGTGAGCGAGTTTATTCCCGCCGGCGCAAACCCGCTTACCTGTCCGGTCAGTTTTGAGCTTGATGATGTAATATGCTGGCAGGTAGAGGAGCAGATCTCAGGCTCAGCGCAGGGCGACGATGCCAACATTCTCGGCCCCATCTGGACGTTCAGTGCGGCTCTTTCTGTTCCGAACATCACCGCATCACCGGCCAAATCTCTCGTTTACGATTATACAAGCGAGCGGTATCAAGGCGCGGCAACATTTACATGCGAATTCTTCGCCAAGACTCCACCCACATCAATCCGGTGGTATCGCGGCACTGATACGTCAAATCCTGTAAGCGATGGCGCAACCGATATTACGGTCGAGCTTTCACAGGATGGCTACAACTACACGTCAACTCTTTTTATCGACAACCCCGAATTGGCTGATGAAGATTCTTACTGGTGCAAAGTTGAAAATACCGCAGGCAGCGATTCTTCTGATTCTGCAATGCTGGTGATCAAGAGGAACGTAGCACACTGGACTCTTGATACCGCTGATATGGTAGGCGGCCAGTACGCAGATATTTCAGGTGCGGGCCACAATGCCGATCCGAACTATATTCCGGCAGGCGGGGCAGTTGTTGACGGTGTTGACGCGGCTGTAACAGGCCAGGGCATTGACTTTACAATCGACCCGCAGAACAATGTTGCAATAAGCGCAGGCTGGGATCCCGCGACAGAATCAGGTGAATTTACTGTTTCCGGATGGATAAATGATTACGGCTATACAGGTGGTTATCAGGGCATTATCACCAAGCGTGAAAATGACCGCGGTGTTACAAGCTGGTACTGGGAAATCAGGCCGGCGGGCTTTATCGCTTTCGGCAACGACACCGGTGATGTTGCTTTGGATTTCAATCCTTATATGAATCAGTGGACTCTCGTAACCGTTACCGCAAGCGATGAGGGCTTCAAGCTCTATATCAACGGCGCTCTGGCTGTAAGCAATGCAAACCGCACGCCCACCCCCAACGACGCATTTATGATAATCGGCGCAAACAACTCCAACAGCGGAGTTTTCGCAGGCCCCTTCAATGGCGCGATGGACGATATGAGGATCTATAATTATGCTCTCTCCGATGGCGAAGTTGCCATGCTCTACTACGATGTGCTCAACACCCCGGTTTGTATCGACCCGAATGGCATTGCCATGCGCTTTGACACGAATGATAACTGCGTTGTGGACATTGCAGACTTTGTCGTATTCGCAGCAGATTGGCTCAACGACAATCTTTGCCCGGGTCAGGGTTGCGAGTAATCAAGTAGAAAATCAAACAGGAGAATTATACTATGCGTAAGATAAATTATCTAATACCTTTACTCTGCGGGTTAGCCGCCTTTACCTATGCCGGACAAATAGTGCCCGGACTGGACGATTCTACGGCAAGGTTTTCGACGACAGTACCTCAAAACGGCACGTTGAATGAGATTGCCAATAATACTACGGGGCTGCTGACCTTTGCAGCAAGATTCAACCCTGACGCAAGCCAGGCGGATGTTGCTCCTGTCCAGCTGTTGCAATATGGCGGTACTTCAAACGGTACCGGTGTTTATGTGGTCTATGGAGATGTGTATTTTTGCGGCAAATCTTACGGCCAGCCCGGAGTTATGCCGATAAGCGACAATGATACCGATTTCAGCGACTATACGATAGCGGTCAAGATCGGTTCGGTTGTGTATGGCGAAGAGAATATTATGTTTGCTTCGTTTAATATCGCCACGGGCGAGCTCATTTCCAAGGTAAATGACATCGTCAAGATAACTCAGGTAACAGGTTCCGATTCCGGCATCAATGTTGACGGCAACCTTACCGTAGGCTTCATTGGCGATGGTGTAATCCTCGAGACCGGATGGCTCGGCGGGCTCACACAAAACGCAGATTACCCTGAATTTTTCAACCTTAACTGCGTTTCCATGGTTCAGACAGCAGGCTACGACAACCAGCTTGGACAGATCTTTGACCAGATGGCTGACCTCAGCGTTCTGGCGAGCAACCCGATCCCCGCGGATGGCGCAATCAATGTAGATCCTGAAACCGTAACCGCATTGCAGTTTGACGCTGCTATCGATACAAACGTAACGGGGCACTGGGTGCGCTTTTTCCAGGTTGACAACGGCGAGCCCAACTTGCTTGTCGCTCCCACGGTGAGCGAGTTTATACCCGCAGGCGCGAATCCGATTTCCTGCCCCGTAAGCTTCGAGCTTGACGATGTTGTTTATTGGCAGGTCGAAGAGCAGATTTCGGGCGCCGCTGAGGGCGCTTCTGCGAATCTTTACAGCCCGATATGGTCGTTCCAGGCAGCTTTGTCTGTGCCGAATATCACAACTTCACCTGCGACAGCAGTTGTTTTTGCAAATGATACAGCCGGCTTTACTTGCGAGTTCTTCAGCAAGGCCGCCCCCACTTCAGTACAGTGGTACCGTGGCGCGGGCACATCCAACCCCGTAAGCGACAGCGATGCAGATATTACAATCGAGCTTGTTCAGGACGGCTACAACTACACATCCACTCTCACTATCGCAAATGCGGAAGTGGCAGATGAGGATGCTTACTGGTTCAGCGTTGCCAACGCTGTTGGCAGTGATGATTCTGATGCGGCAAATCTCGCAATCAAGAGAGAGCTCGCGCACTGGACACTCGATGCCGCTGATATGGTTGGCGGCCAGTACCTTGACGTTTCCGGAGCAGGCCACAACGCAGACCCGAATATCATTCCTGATGCCGCCGCAATCGTTGACGGCGCAGTGGGCGAGGCTGTTGACTTTACAATCGACCCACAGAACAACGTCGGTAACGGCGGCACCTGGGACCCCGCAACAGGCTCGAATGAGTTTACTGTTTCAGCCTGGGTTTATAACCGCGGCCTCAACGGCCAGATTCAGGGCATTCTCACAAAGCGTGCGCTCGGCAATACCTATCAGAGCTGGTACTTGAATATCCAGGCCAACGGCGAGCTCAGGTTCGGCACACCGACAGAAAACGTTTCGACAAACTTCAACAGCTACTACGCGCAGTGGGTATTGGTTACGATTACCGACAGTGCAACCGAAGGTGCGGTGGTATATATCAACGGCCTCAGAGTTGACGGAGACCCGCTCGTTACACCCGTTGTAACCGACGCTCCGATTCTGATCGGTTCAAACTACCCGAACCTTGACGGCACCTACGGCGATCTGTTCAACGGCTCCATTGATGACGTCAGGATCTTCAACTACGCTCTCAGCGCAGGTGAAGCGGCGATGCTGTACTACGATGTTGTTCAGACTCCGATCTGTATGGACCCGAGCGCCGAGGTTGTCAAGTTCGACGTAACCGGCGACTGCAAGGTTGACCTTGCCGATTTCGCCGAGTTTGCCGGCGACTGGCTCAACAGCAATCTCTGCCCGGGCCCGGGATGCGAATAATGAACATTCTTTTCAGAATGATTTATAGATAAGCAAGGTGTCAGGGGGCGGAAAGCCGCTCCCTGACTTTTTTAAGTAATGAAGCGGGCGCCATTGAGCCCCGCAAAACAACAAGCTCAGGTAAACGGTAATGAGACCATATAATTTTGTTGATAAATTTTTGCATGTAATTCTTTTTGCGGCGCTCGCACTGACCGTGAGAGCGGGGCAGATTGTGCCAGATTTCGACGACACCACAGCTCTGGTTACTTTAACATCCGCTACCGCTTCGAGCGTTACCGCGGCAAATATCACTAACGGCAAGATAACTTACGCGGCAAGGTTCAACCCCGCCGCGGCCATGGCCGATGCTGCGCCTGCCATAATACTCGAAGACGGCGGCACCTCAAACGGCACAGGTTTGTACCTGGTCAACGGCAATGTTGTCTTTGTGGGCAAGTACGGCTCGATGGCGGGCTGGTCGTCTCTGACGCTCGAAGACATCGACTTCTCCGACAGCACAATCGCCGTTACGCTGGGGCAGGTGAATTTCGGCACGGAGAATAATGTGTATGTCTGCTACGACCTGAGCACCGGACTACTCACCGGTAGCGTGAACGAGAGTATCACTGAGTTTATCATTGCGGGCAGCAATACCGGCATAAACTTCGATGGCAATAACTCCGTTTTCTTCCTTGCCCAGAACAACAAGGGCTGGCTTGGCGGACTCGGAGAGGCTTCGTTTACCGGAACTACCATCCCCGAACTGACCGCAGAGAACTGCGTCAATATGGTGCAGACGGCCGGCTATTCAAACCAGCT
>JBFWMM010000044.1:0-22994 GCA_050251615.1 Phycisphaerae bacterium | reverse complement strand
AACGCCGGTGAAATCAAACCGATCCCACGGATAATATACGTTCGTAACCGGCATGAGACGCAAAATCTTGCGTCTCTACAATATACAATGCTCGCTCGGGATGTTATGACGGCCCGCAAACAGCGCCATTGCGCAAGCAATGCGAAGAAAATGCTCACGTAAGCGCCCACTAATGCCGGTGAATTCAAACCGACATGTAGGGGCTCGGGGGCATCGCGCCCTTGTTTGAGACACCGCAACCGCCTATGCTTTGTTCGCGCGTATTTTATATTAGTTCGTTTTTTTGTATGGTTTGCGGGAAGCTGCAAAAGTTATTTGAGAGCAATTTCTTAATTTTTTTCAAAAAAACAACCGTAAACCGGTTTTGGAGGCTTGAAATTTCTTTTATCTTAAAAAAAACCCGCCCCTAATACCCCTGAACGCCACTTATCAAAACAACACAGCGCCTCAATTCATAAGTACTCTACAAATCAAGAACGGTAATTTTTACGGTATTTGGCATAAAGGCTCTGATGTTTTACAGTATATGACACATTCGACAAACAGCGCGACGCCGCGCGGCAAAGCGAGTGCTTGAAGAGCACGGCAATTTCCTGTATCATATGGCCTTTGAAAGAATACTCGGCTGGAAGCGAAGCCCTTTCGGACGAATAAGATACATCAGAATTTACATCTTCTTCGAGATTAGATACAATTATTCTTTTACGATATGTTAGAATGTCAGGAGTATAAATGAAAACTGCAATTGAAACACAGTACCTTGCGGCAAAAGATATGTATGCGGAAATGGGCATCGATACCGACAAGGCACTTGCGGCTCTTAAAAATATCCCGATTTCAATCCACTGCTGGCAGGGAGATGATGTGGCCGGCTTTGAAACCAAGCCCGAAGGCAGCTACGATGAGACCATCAAGGCCACAGGCAACTATCCAGGCCGTGCGGCAAGCATTGACCAGCTCCGCAACGACATTGAATACGCCCTGTCTCTGATCCCAGGCACGCACCGGCTCAATCTGCACGCCTCCTACCTTGACGACTGCGGCACACCCGTTGAACGCAACGAGATTGAGGTCAAGCATTTCGAGAGCTGGGCACAATGGGGCAAGGGCAAGTTGCACGGCATAGACTTCAACCCGACCTTCTTCGGACACCCTAAATCGGCAAGCGGCTTCACGCTCAGCCATCCGGACAGCTCAATACGTGAGTTCTGGATTGAGCACGGCAAACGCAGCCGCGAGATAGCAGCCTATTTCGGTAAACAGTTCGGCACACCAACTGTAAACAACGTATGGGTTCCCGATGGACATAAAGATATCCCGATCGACCGCACCGGCCCGCGAGCAAGGCTTATAGAATCGCTTGATGCTGTTTTCGAGAAGGAGTTTTCGCCCGAGCTGATGCTTGATGCGGTTGAATCGAAGCTTTTCGGCCTCGGCGCAGAGAGCTACACTCCCGGCTCGCATGAGTTTTACATGGGTTATGCGCTCAGTCGCGGAAAGATGCTTTGCCTCGACTCCGGCCACTACCACCCCACCGAGATGATCAGCGAGAAGATATCATCCATACTGCTTTTCAGCGAGCGCCTTCTTCTGCACGTCAGCAGGCCGGTACGCTGGGACAGTGACCATATCGTGCTGTTCGGCGATGAGCTTGTTGAAATCGCACATGAGCTCGTACGCAGCGGCAAGCTGCCCAATATCCATATCGGCCTTGACTTTTTCGATGCCAGTATTAACCGCATAGCGGCTTGGGCCATCGGCGCGCGCAATATGCAGAAAGCGCTCCTTTTCGGCCTGCTTGAACCAACTGCAAGCCTGATTGAGGCGGAGAACAACTTCGACTTCACAAAGCGCATAGCTGTTCAAGAGGAGCTCAAGGGCATGCCATGGGCGGCTGTCTGGAACTATTTCTGCCTCATAAACGATGCGCCTGTCGGGCTGGACTGGTACGAGAAAGTAAAAGCTTACGAGAAAGATGTTCTCAGCAAACGCTGAATCGCATCACTGACACCCGGATTTGACAACTGAAATGAAACAGAATGTTATCGCCGTACTCGACATCGGCAAAACAAACAAGAAGACAGCGCTCTTTGATTTTGATTTGAACGCTGTATCGATTGAGAAGAAGCCTTTCGGAGAGATTCCCAAGGGCGAGCTGATGTGCGAGCAGCCGGAGGCCGTGTATGAGTGGTTTATGGAGCGGCTCAAAGCAAAGAGCGAGAAATACAACGTAAAGGCGATCTCCATCACAACGCACGGCGTAACGATGGCAGCAGTGGATGAGACGGGGCTAATAGCGGCGCCTGTCCTGAGTTATACTAACGAGCCCGCTGATGATTTCGAAGCGGATTTCTATTCAGAACTTGGTAGCGTTGACGAACTTCAGGCAAAAACTGCCACGCCTCGCGTCGGCGCGATGATAAACTCCGCCAAGCTGGTCTATTACACAAAACGCCGCTTCCCAAAAAAGTTTGCAGGGGCAAAGCATCTGCTCTTTTACCCGCAGTACTTCGTTTACAAGCTGACCGGCTCGGCATGTATGGAGCCGACAATGCTCGGCTGCCACAGCTATCTCTACGAGCCGTATAAAGGCGAATTGAGCGATGTGGCGGAGAAAATGGGCATAAAAGAGCTGCTTCCTGAAAAGATCAGCTGCTCATGGGAGCGCGCGGGTAAGATTCGCCCTGAGCTTGCTGCAAAATACGGCATCAGCGCTGACTGCATAGTAACAATGGGCGTACACGACTCCAACTCAAGCCTGTTGCCGTATATCATTGAGCGCGGAGGAGGGTTCGTGCTGAATAGCACGGGCACATGGTGCGTTGCGATGAGGCCCGCAAGCGAAGTCCGCTTCGCAGAAGACGAAATCGGCAAGCTGGTCTTCTACAACTTTGACGTGTTCAAAAACCCCGTCAAGACGAGCATCTTTATGGGCGGCATGGAATTCGAGGCGTACGGCAAGATTCTGGACAAGATTTGCGGCAAACAGCCCCCCGCCGCTGACTTCGACGGCGCTCTCTACATGCAGATCATTACCGATGCCGATAAGTTTATTATGCCGTCAATTGCCGTGGGTACGGGGCTTTTCCCGCACCAGAAAGCAAGGGTGATTGAGGGGAAAAAAACTACCGATTACGAGGATATCCTTGCAGGCAAACCGGCGCCTGATTTCTTCTACGACAGGCAGGTCGCGGAGGCCGTGCTGAATATATCGCTTGCTATACAGTCTTCGATTGCGATTGAACATACAGGCTATAAAACAGGAGATGACATCTTCGTTGAAGGCGGCTTCCAGAATAACCCGCCCTACCTGCGCCTGCTGAAAGGACTCTATCCCGAAAGCCACCTCTACACCTCCGGCATGGCCGAGGCCACAAGCACCGGCGCCGCGATTCTCGCGCTCGCAGCCCTCAACGGCACAACTCCCGCAGAGCTTGCGGGGAAAGTGAGCATACATTGCGAAGCGATTGAAGGCGATTGCCCTGCGGAAATCGCAGGCTACAAGGATAAATTCCTCGAGCATCTCAGATAAGCACCAATTGATGTTAAATAAGTCAAACCGTCTTGTAGGGGCGATATTCATCGCGCCCACGTCCTATGCCACGGATAATATATGTTCGTAACCCGGCATGAGACGCAAAATCTTGCGTCTCTACACGGATTGTTTCACCAATTCGTAATGACGCCTTCACAAATGCCAATCAATGCCGGTGGGTGGTTGCGCGCGCGAGCGGTGTCAGCGTGAGAGCCAGCCACCATCCACTGCGATCGTATATCCCGTAATATAATCTGAAGCGGCTGATGCAAGGAATACCGCGGTGCCTTTGATGTCATCGGGGGTACCCCATCTGCCGGCGGGGATGCGGCCGAGTATCTCGGCGTTACGCTTTTCGTCAGCACGCAACGCAGCGGTGTTGTCCGTGGCCATGTAGCCGGGGGCAATCGCATTAACCTGTATATCCCTGGCGCTCAGCTCGTTGGCGAGTAGCTTTGTGAGCCCCATGACGGCGCTCTTTGAGGCGGTGTAAGAAGGCACAAGTATTCCGCCCTGAAAGCTGAGCATACTGGCTGTGTTTACAATCTTGCCGCCTTTGCCCTGCTCAATCATCTTCTTTGCCGCCGCCTGCGAGAGGAAGAAAAGAGTGCGGATGTTAATGTTCATCACATCATCCCAGTCCTTCTCCGTAAACTCGGTTATCGGGGCGCGGCGGATGATGCCGGCGTTATTGAAGAGTATGTCAACGCTGCCAAGCTCAGCAGATGTGCGCGAGATAATCTCCTCAACGCAATCTTTATTGGAGAGGTCGGCGGTAATGGCAATACAGCTGCGCCCGAGCGCCTCAATGGCCTGCTTCGTTTCGGTCATATCGATAATGTCAACCAGCGCAACATCTGCACCCGCCTCGGCGAGTCCGATTGCGATGCCCTGGCCGAGGCCGCGGCCGGCGCCTGTTACGATGGCGCATTTTCCGTCAAGTTTGAATGAATCGAGTATCATAGTTATATTTCCTTATCTAAAAATGTATTCGGGTTATTTCAGCTCGCCTGGGGTCAAGTGGTCCATATCGGTAAACGTCTGGTTCTCGCCGCCCATGCCCCAGCAGAATGTATAGCTGGAAGTGCCTGCGCCTGAATGAATCGACCAGCTTGGCGAGATGACGGCCTGTCCGTCAGCCATAATGACATGGCGTGTCTCGTCGGGCCGGCCCATCAAGTGAAACACGCGCGTTGACTCGGCCATATTGAAATACAGATAGACTTCCATACGGCGCTCGTGAGTATGGGCGGGCATAGTATTCCAGATAGAGCCTGACGCAAGGATTGTTACACCCATAACGAGCTGGCAGGTGGGCAGGACGTCCGGATGAATCATCTGGTAGATCGTGCGCTCGTTGCACTCGGCCGCGCTACCCTGCTCAACCTTCTTCGCGTCAGCAAGCTTAATATGCTTCGTGGGATACGCCTTATGCGCGGGGTAGCTGAGCAGATAAAACTTTGCGGGCTCAGTGGCTGAATCGCTTGCAAAGCGGATTGCTTTCGAGCCGACTCCAACATAGAGGCAATCGAGATTATCCATATCGTACGTCGTATCGTCTATGACGACTTTGCCCGCAGCACCGATGTTGAGTATGCCGAGCTCGCGGCGCTGACAGAAAAAGTCTGCGCGGAGCTGCTCTGCGGCGCTGAGTTCGATTGCGGTTCCCAGCGGCACAACCGAACCGCAGATTGCCCTGTCAATATCGGAATAAACCAGCTTCATTTCACCTGCGTCAAACAGCTTCACGAGAAACTCGTCTCGAATCTCCTGCTGTGTCATACGACTGAATCTTACTGGATCGGGCGAATATCTAACTTCCATTTTTTCTCCTGTATTTACGTTTAATGTCGTAAGTTTTAAGTTTTAAGTTTTAGGTTGGCGTGCCTTTTCTACTTTATTTCGATCTTGAGCGGGTTCTTGAGCAGAGCCTGCTTGTCTGAAACGACCTTCTCCCACTTTTCCTTGTCGATGCCGCCGCCGTCCCAGCCCCAGCCAAAGCAGTAGCTCACCTTGCCGTCGGCTGGCCTGACAATGTCAAATGCGTGACTGATGTCGGGGGTCTTGTCGAATATCTGTATTGCACGATTCTGCTCGGGGCTTATGAGTAGCGTTGAAATGAAGAGGTGTGCATACTGGTCTTTTTCTTCAACCGTCAAAAGGCCGTCGCCAAGCTTTGCGCTCGCGTTGCCGTCGTGGGTTGTGATGCCGATTGCGAACTCGGCACCTTCTGCGTCTTTGCCAGTGAAGCTGCAATCAAGGCGGAGGAAGTAGTCGTCGAGGTCAATAGTGAAGCGCTTTACTTCATTTATCTCTTTCCCTGCTGTTTTCCAGGAATCGTTGTAAGTGAGCTCGAAGATTGAGCGGAGCGGACCGTTCGCGATTACTTTCCATTTATCGTACACGCTCGAATGCACGCGCTTGCCGTTTTCCCAGAGCGATATGCCGCCGGCGCCGGCGCTCTTACCCACATTGTACATATCGTGGCCCTCGCCGTGGTCGTCGTGGTAGCGTACGCCATGCTGATACTTGCCGAGCCAGTTATCCGCGATCGGATACGGAACGCGCTTGTACCAGGCATCGAAGCCCGAGTTGGAGCCTTCCACCGCCAGCGCCGGGCCGTAAACCCTGCCCGCGGTCAGGTTGTTTTCGAAAACAAAGTCATCCTTGCGCTCGGGAACATAACGGCAGTAGGTTGTGCGGTTCGGGATGTTAATCTTCGCATCGGGCACTATGTAATACGTCTTCTTTGTGCCCGCAGAAACGCAGGCCTGGAAGAGAAGCTCGTCGGGCTTGCCATCTGAATCGTTGTCCACAAGCTGCGTGAGCGAGGCACTGAATGAACCTGCCTCAATAACGCCAGCATTCGCTAACTCGATACCTTTAAGGCTATTCACCGGCAGGCTGACTACCGCATATTCGGCATAAGCACCTGAATCATTGCTCACTACAGCCGTCAATGCATTTGCGATGTCCGGTTCTATGGCGAGCTTGTAAACCTCACTACCGGCAAGCAAAAACGCACCTGTACCGTAGATGTCAGTAAGCTCTTCCGTGATGTTGCGCGGATCTGCTCCTATTGGCTGAACATAGCCCACCATCCCGTCTGCAAGGATGTTGCAACATAGGCTGTTCCAGCCCTTTATCACGGCGGGAAGGTAAGTTTGGCGGTCGAGGTAACCGTTGTTTACGCCCCATGCAAGGGCATAGATATAAAATCCCGAGCCGCTTGATTCGGGCTTCGCAAATGTTACAGGGTCAAGCAGGCTTGAGTGCCATAGCCCGTCAGGCTGCTGAAGCGTGATAACCTTCGCGCTCATTTTCTGAAGCAGTTTCACGTAGAAATCTCTGCTCGCGCTGTTTTCGGGAAGCTGCTCAAGCACGCGCACAATACCCCCCATCACCCAGCCGTTACCGCGAGACCAGAATACTTTCTCGCCGTTCTTCTCGCGTTTGTCAAAGTAAGAGGCATCGCGGAAGTAGAGGTTTTCTTCTTCGTCAAAAAGGGCCTTGGTAGTAACTTTCCACTCGGCATTCATAAAGTCGAGATACTTCTGCTCGCCTGTAATCTTCGCCATCTGCGCCCAGACAGGCGGCGCCATAAACAATGCGTCGCACCAGCTCCAGCGCTCCTGGCTCTTGCCGTTGAATGGAATGAGCGGCGCTTTTGACCGGTGCGCGAGGATATAATCGAGGGCTTTTTTCGTACCTTCAAGCATCTGCGGCTCGCCATACTTCTCGTAGAGGGCCAGATACATTTGGCTTGTGGTAAAGTCGTCGGCGTGGTACGGGCGAGGGGTGGGAGTCCAGTTGGTCTTTTCGCCCTCGGCGCGGAGGTAGTCGTAGTACTTCTCGCTGCCGCTCATCTGCGCCCATTCAAGCATACCGGCAAACATTGCGCCCCAGGTCCAATCGCCGAGGCGGTGGCGGGGGTAATGGTCGAGCTGCCAGTCGGCAACGCGCGTCATAATGCCGCGCACATCTTCGGCCTGCGGCATCTGTGCCGATACAACGCGCCCGCTACGCAACTGATTGACCTTGATACTTGCCGAGTAGTCGGTGTAGTGGCGATAGCGGCGGTTTTGCTGCCAGAGAACAGTGCCTTCGCTACCGCGAGGTACAAAGGGCCGCACGTTGTCGTAATGGGAGCCGCTTGTGAGCTGCTGCTGATGCCAGCTTGCGCCGAAATCGTTCGTTTCATAGCGGAATATCTCAAATACGCCGTCAACAGGCTTTGAGAGATAGAGTACATCGGGGTTGGAGTGGTCGATGATAATGCCGGCAGAATAATGCGGCTCGGGCTCATTTCCCCCGCGGGGCGTCTGGGGGAACCATTTGCCGGCGTCTGCAACCTTGTTATCGATCCACTTTGTGCCGTCCCAGCGGGTGTAATGGTAGCGGTGGTCGTCCTCGGCGGGCATACGCGTGTAAACGATAACGGGCCTGCCCTTTGAATCGAGGGCTATGTCCCAGTCCCAGCCGCGGCCCGTTTCGCCCGTGGCCTTGTAAACCACATCGGCCTTATCTTTGGTTATGGGGAGCTTGTCGATTGAACCGATCTGCTCGCCTTCCGCGTTGTAGAACTTGCCGCCCTTGTACATCATATAATAGAGGCTGTTAGCAGGCCAGCGGCGCGGGTGGCCGTCTGTAAAGACAAAATGAATTTCATCCCTGCCGTTTGAAACCACTTTTGTATATGGCCTTGTCATCTCGCCGCCCGCCTCGCGGCTCTTGAATAGCTGGCGGCTCTTTGCCCAGTTCACTTCATTATCCAAGTCCTTACAGACACTCATCGTGGGTTCGTAGTCGATGCCGCGCCAGAACAGGTAGTACTTATTTTCTCCGGAGAGATAAACAGGATTTGCATAGGTTATGCCGTTGTCTTTGGGCGTGCTCAGGGGTAGAATCTTTTCAACATCCCACAGGCTGATGTCTCCGGGGTAGCGGCTGATTCGCATAATCATCGGGCCGGAAAGATGACCCGTGTAATACACGGCTATGCGCCCGTCCGGCAGAATCTGAAGAGCGGGGTTGTCGTGGTCGTCTTTCTGAAATTTCGGGTGCAGATTGAACGTCTCGCTGAGATGCGTTGAGCGGTCGTACTTACCTACGATTACCGAGCCGTCCTCGCTCACCCAGCCGGAGTAGATAAAATCGCCTTCGCTTATCGCGCGCGGGTCGGAAAACCAGCACCATCCGCCATCACCGGTGATGCTGATATAATCTTCGCCCGTTGCCGCAAAACTCATTGCGCTTGCGCAGAGGAGCACAGCCAGTAGTTTCTTCATTTTTTTGCCCTTTTCTTAAGTTATTGCGCTTCTTTATTATCCGATAACTGTTCCGCTGAGCCGCTCGGCCGCCGAGCGTACCATCGCCGTAACTTCCGGAACCTTTTCTTTCGTAAGACTGCTCACCGGACCCGTAACACCGATACCGGCGATGCAGGCCCCGTGTATATTCGTAATCGGCGCCGCAATGCAACGCACGCCGACATGGTATTCCTGATCGTCAATCGCATAGCCGCGTTCAAGCACGTCGAGCAGTTCGTTCTTCAGCATACGCAGATCGGATATCGTGTTTGCGGTGTGGCGCCTGAGCGGCCGCTCCGCGTAAAGCTCATCAAGCCTGTCAAGCATATTGCAGGCGAGAAAAATCTTACCATTTGAACTGCAATGCAGATCTGCGAGCGTACCCGGGCGCGAGGCCACAAGCACCGGCTCGGTGCTGTCGCAAACCTCCAGAATGAGGGCCATATGCCCGCTTGGAACGGCGAGATGGGATGTCTGGCGGGTTTGTTCGGTGAGCTGCTGGAGCACGGGGACGGCTATGTCGCGCAGCTTGAACTTGTTCACTGCGTTAAGCCCGATTTCCATGAGCACGGCTCCCCCATAAAAACGCGTACCGCGCTTCTCCACCATCCCCGCACCGGCGAGTGTGCGCAGGATACGGAACGCGCTTGTGCGTGCAATGCCGACCTGCTTCTCAATCTCGAGGGCGCTTAGACCATCTTCCGCAGATGAGAGCAGTTTTATTATTTCTAAGGCCTTGGCCAGATTTGGTATTATATAACTATCCATATATGAACTCGTATGCCACAATAAGAACATCGTACTATATCTAATCGCTGTGGTAAAGCAAATTAGCCGGTATTGGAGCGGTTTTTTCGGCAAAAGAGCAATATATTCATATACGAACCACTACAGTCCGTATTGGGAGAAGCAAGACATGACAAACCGGCCATACACAAGCTGCTCATCGGCCTACGCACATGCATACTCAAACCCCGTCGCGGCGCCTGTGCTGCACAGCCTCTCGATCGCCTCAGCGCCCGAGGCGACCTGATAGCTCTTGCGGCCGCGCTTCAAATGGATACAATCACATCGGTACTTTAACACTTTTTCGGAGTATAGATAATGAACAAAGGCAACAGAGCTGTTCAGGTTTTTTTTGTTGCAACCATTCTCTTCTGCGCCTTCGCGCAGGCGGAAATTGCTTACAGAGGCGTAAACCTTTCCTGTGCGGAGTTTGCCGGCGATAAACTTCCCGGCGAATTCAACCGTCACTACACCTACCCGACCGAGGCCGAGATTGATTATTACTCCGGCAAGGGGATGAATCTGTTTCGTCTCTGTTTTCAGTGGGAGCGTATTCAGCCGAAGGCGGGTGAGGAGTTCAAGGCCGATGAGTTCGCAAGGCTTGATAAGGTCGTAACATGGGCAACGGCGAAAGACTGCTTCACCATCCTCGACCCGCACAACTACGCCAGATACTATGGCAAGACTATCGGAGCAGATGCGCCAGAGGGCTGCTTTGCCGACCTTTGGAAGCGCCTTGCGGAGAAGTATAAGGACAACCCCAAGGTTATATTCGGGCTGATAAACGAGCCGCACGACATGCCCACTGAGCTTTGGCTCGCGCAGGCGAACGAGGCGATAGCCGCCATCCGCCAAACGGGCGCTGGGAATCTGATTCTCGTCCCTGGCAACGGCTGGACAGGCGCCTGGACTTGGCAAAAGGACTGGTACGGCACGCCTAACGCAAAGGTTATGCTGAATGTCAAAGACTCCGCGAACAACTTCGCATACGAGGTGCATCAGTATTTGGATGAAGACGGCTCCGGCCGCTCGCCCGACTGCGTCAGCAAGACAATCGGCTCCGAAAGGCTCAAGGAATTCACTGAGTGGCTCAGGGCCAACAACAAACGCGCCCTGCTCGGGGAGTTTGGGGTGGCGGCGAATGAAACAGCTCTGGCCGCTCTCGACGACATCACTTTATATTTGGAATCAAATTCGGATACGTGGATTGGCTGGTCGTACTGGGCCGCGGGGCCGTGGTGGGGAGATTATATGTACTCCATCGAGCCGGCAGGCGGCGAGGACAAGCCGCAGATGAATGTGTTGGAGAAGTACCTCAAGGCTCCTGAGCAGACGTTCAGGAACCCGCTGCTCAAAAGCGGCGCAGACCCGTGGGTGTTCTACAAGGACGGCAATTACCATTACATCAAATCGCAAGCGGGAAGCCTTGTGCTAATGAGAACGCCCGACATCACCCGCCTTTCCGATGCGGAAAGGAAAGTGATATGGCGCGCGAAGGAAAACACCGATCACGCCCACGCCCTCTGGGCGCCTGAAATCCAGTACATTCGCGGCGCGTGGTATGTTTATGTGGCGGCGGACGACGGCAACCATCTCAACCACAGGCTTCACGTCCTCGAAAACCGCAACGAGGATCCATTCGAGGGTGAGTTTGAGTATAAGGCGAAGCTCAAAACGGACGCAAAAGACAACTGGGCGATAGACGGCTCTGTCTTCGAGCACAAAGGACAGCTCTACATAGTGTGGTCGGGCTGGCGGGAGCCGAAAGTTACCGTGGAAACGCAGCGGATTTACATCGCGAAGATGAGCAACCCGTGGACGGTGGACGGTGAGCGAGTGGAGATAAACGAGCCGACCTTCGACTGGGAGCGCATATGGGAGTACGAGGGGATCAAAAACCCCGAATATGCGGTATATGTCAATGAGGGCCCGCAGATGCTTTCCCATGGCGACAAGATTCACATCATATACTCGTGTAGCGGCTGCTGGACGCCATACTACGCGCTCGGTATGCTCACCGCGCATGTTGACAGCGACCTGATGAACCCCGATTCCTGGATGAAGGCTGATAAGCCCGTATTCAGGCAATCGCCGGAAAACGGCGTTTACGGCACTGGACACAACTGCTTCTTCAAGAGCCCCGACGGCACTGAAGACTGGCTTCTATACCACGCCAACGACAACCCCACCGACGGATGCGGAAGCAAACGCTCACCGCGCGCGCAACCATTCACATGGACAAAGGACGATTACCCCGTTTTCGGGGAAGCGCTCCCGACATCACAGGAGCTGCCAAAGCCGTCAGGCACGCCGAGATAAAATCGCCTGATTCCTCTCACCGCTCGGTGCGGTAAAACTGGATGTGGTCGAAGCGGGCGTTCATTTTTTTTGTAATAAGCCCGGGCTGAACGGCCGGCAAGCTCACCGGCATAATAAGCTGTTGCTCGCCGTCCACGAACACAATCACACTTTCGGGCAGTTTAACAATGCGCATTGCAAAGCCGTCTCCGCTTGTTATGGTTACGCCGCGGGGCGAGATGTCCTTGCCGCCCTGCCTGCCTGAAACTGTCAGGCGCCCTGCTGCCGGTTCAATCTCAAGATTAAGATAATTGTCTTTGTCAGCCGCGAGCGAAACGCCCATACTGCCCTGCTGTGAGCCTGCGCGTTTGAGAAAGGTGGAAAACTCAAATGAATCGGAGAGCGGGCCTTTATAGCAAGAGGCGCTTTCGCCGTCAAGCGTTATTCCGCCGCTGGAAACAGTGCGGTTGCCCGTTGCTTTGAGCTTGGCGCCATCGGCCCAGCCGGTAATCTGCGAGCCGTATTCATCCCAGCCGATTGTGTATATAACGCCATCGAAAGCAGCCTGCCCAGATGAGTACAGCCCGGGCAAAGCTTCCGCGGAAATATCCGTTTCAAGCACAGGCAAATCCGGCAGGAGGCAGTCGTCTATCCAAATCGCAAAGGCGGTGCAGTTGCGCTCAATGCGAATCTTGTGGTACCGCTGCGGATTCGTTTCTATAGCAAAACTGCCGCCGGCTAATTGTTTGCTTTCACTGTCATTTTTTCGCACTATCCGCCAGCCGTTTTCGCCTATCACAAGCTGCAGCAGCTCCTCATCTGAGCGGCATAGGATAACGCCCGCCTCGCCGGAGCCGTCAAGCCTCACGTTAGCCTCGAAGAGATAGCACTCAGCCGAATCCCTGTTTACAATCGCAATCGCCTCACCTGCCCCGCTCAAGGCCTCGCCGCTCGATACGCGCCAGTCTCCCGACCGGACAGTCCAGTCTTTCGGGGAAAGCTCGCTTGAATCAGCGCCAAACAAACAGCGTAGCTGCGGTTCTGCGGGCGCGGGATGCCAACCGCGCGAATCGGCGGTTGTAGGGCCGTCGATATAGAGCTTTTCGCCGAGAAAGTGCACGCGGTCAATACGCTGCGTGCGGCCTTCCCTGCGTGCGGCAGAATCAATCGCGAAATATCCGCACCACTTCTCGAAGCCATTGAGCCCATCCACCACCCAGGGCTGGCCGAGCGTATATACCTCATAGACAGCGCTCTCGCCCCGGAATTTCGTTTTCGCCAGAACAGGCTCGCTCTGTTTGCCCGCATTGGAAAAGCCGGCGGGTGAATCGGCGATGCAGCAGCCGATTTCGTAGGAGCTGTCGCCTGTGTGGTTGGCGTTGTAAAGCATATAATACTTGCCGTGGCGCTTGAACACGAAGGGCCCTTCGTTTATCTTCGGCTTACTGCGCAGAAATTCCCTGCGTTCGGGGTTTATCTCCCAGCCACCTTCGGGCCAGATTAGCGTTTTCGGCTCGCCTTCAGCAAAGATCCCCTGCGCTTTCATCGGGCGGTAGTCGTTGTGATTGCCGCTTACCCCGCCGAAGCGCGTGCTGTACCAGTGCAGCGAGCCGTCCTCATCGCGGAAGGTCTTGGAGTCAATGGTATCGACATCGAACGGCGCATCAAGCGGCTCCTTGTACGGCCCGTCAACAGAATCGCTTACCGCATGCACAATGCCGAGCAGCGTGCCCGGAGCTGCTTCGAGGTGAGCATAGAGATGGAACTTGCCGTTTTCGTAAGCGATATGAGTGCCGTGAATATCCATATCGGGTGGGCTGGATTTGGCCACGTGCCAGGAATTGCTGTAGGAAAATATATGCTTTCGGTCGCCCCAGTCGGTGAGATTGTCCGAGCGATACATATCGCCGCCGAGCCAGTTTCCGGTGAGGTAGTACTCGCCATTTACCTTTATTACATCGCAATCGGTTATCCCGCGGTCGTGGCTGACAGGGTTATCAAGCGCCCCTGCCAGGCTGCAAAGCACAAATACAAAAGCGGCAATTCTCATATCATTATCCGTTTAAGCCAGTTGCCGGCGAGAGCGGAAAGCTCTTCCATGCTCACTAAACAATCGCCGTTGATGTCGTATTCGGCCGTAAGCGCACAGGCATCTCTGAGCCAGAGGGCTACAAAGCCGGTTATGTCTGAAATATCAACAACGCCGTCGCAATCGGCATCTCCGAAGATTCCGCCATCGTACTGCGAGAGATATTTGCCTTCAATTACCTTGCGAGTAAAGCTCGGGCCCTGCCACGACACAGCCATATGGTCACCGCCGATAGCATCCTTATGCAGGGCGAGAATAAAGTACTTGCGGCCGGCCTCCAGATGCAGAGGTGCGGACTGCTGAGAGCTTTGCGCTTCCCAGTCGTATCTTGAAGTGTAGCCGGTGAGCGAGGCGATAAGCGATTTATTCGCTGGCAAAGCGTCCGCGCTGAGATACAGCCGGCATTCGTCATCGCCGGCAATCCAGAAGGTATATTCGCCTGTTTCGGGCGGGTAGAGGTAGCCGCGAACTCGCGTACCGAAATTATCGCTCACGTTTACCGGTTCATCGAAGCTGAGCAGTCTTGTCGTTTTATCGGGGCTGAGCGGGTAATCGGCGTCTGCGAGGAGATTGGAAACGCCGTTCCCCGGAATATCGCCCCAATACTCGCGCGTGATGGCGCCCATCGACCTGCCGCAGTAGTAGGGACGCAGCTTCGGGCTTGTAAGGTCGAGCCGGTACATCATCTGGTTGTAGTTGTAGCGCGGGGTGGCAATGTTGTTTGTATAAGTGTTGACGTACGTCCCTTCGAGGTAGAGCCGCTTGCCGCCCTCCTCCTGGAACTCCGGATGAATCTGCACGTTGTAGAAGGTATAGTTATCGTGGGTGATGATCTTTATCGCTTTGCTCCAGGGCCCCTCGGGGGCGGGCGCCTCGGAATACCAGATTTCTCCGCCGAAAGATGTGCCCCAGATCTGCTGGGTTACCATAGACCAGCAACCGCGGTATTCGTTGTACTGCACCGCGCAGCCGGCGCACTGAACGGGCTTGTCCGATTCAATATCGCGAAGCCTGTTCCATTCTTCTTCCGATGAGACGAGCCCAGCATCAAGGAGCTGCTGCCAGCGCGTGTCACTGATAACGCTCGTGTTCGCTTTCCATCCCCAGAGGAGATTGCCGTTTGGATCTCTGTCAATCTGCGAGCTTGTGCCACTGAATGCAGTCCCCTCGACAAGACAGCTGTAGCCCTCGTAGCCGGCGGGATTTTTCACCGCCTGAGCCGTCGAGCGGATTCGCACGCTCGGGTATGGCGAGCAGACATAGAAATAGCCGTCAGTATGCTTGTATGCCGCGCCTGAGGGTTGTATGTTGTGCTCCGGCGAAAAAACAACCAGAGACTCCCATTCCTCTTTTGTATCGTTGAAGACGGCAAAGCCGTTCTCGTCCACATCCATATCCGCCCAGTAGCTCGCGATGAGACGCTCGGCGCCATTATCGTCGATAGTAGCCATAGTGTTCATCCACACAAGCCCCGCATCGGAGCGCGGGTACATGCCCTTGCTGAAGCCCTCGTCATTAACGTAGTAGGTGAGATCGACCCCTTCGCTCGGGTCAAGACCGCCATCCTGCGGGCGCGGGCTCGTGGCGCCGCTTGTCTTGAAATTGCCCAGCGGGTATGCCGGCCGGCTCGTATCGCCCCAGAGCCAATGATATTTGCCCTTGTACTCGGTCATAGCGGACGTGTCCTGCCCGACAACCTTCCCACTGAGAGTCGGGTTCTTAAGCGGTGCGGGGAGCAAAGCCATTCGTGTGTGGTTGTAAATTCCCGCACCTGTAATACGGTACATGCGCTGAGCTATATTAACGCTCTCAATCGTAAACTCCGCATAGCCGCCTTTTTTCGGCAACGTGCTGATTTGACCGCCGTCAGGCGCTTTGCAGCCGTGACTGAACACGTGGAATGTAACCGTCCTGTCCATCAGAGCGGGCTCATAAATCGCAACAATACCGCCGGAGTCTGTGATAAACTGCGCTCCGCAGTCCGCATCAAGCCTGACAAGCGGCATACCTCTGCCCGTTTCCGAATCAATAAACTTGATGATGAACGGCTCAATCATCTTTGATTCCGGGATAAAAGCGGGATTGCCGAGCGCATAGACCTCCTGCGGATTGAGCGTTTTGCCGAAGATCTTCAGCTCATCAAGGGCGCCGGTAAAGTAGTTAGTGCCGGTGAGCCGGCGGCCGGCGTTTATCTGCGCGGGAGCTGTAAGAAGGTTTCGATTTGCCGTAGCCGAGGCCTCTTTTGTGCAGTCGATGTAGAGCGCAATCTCGCCGTTGTCAACATCGCGGGTTGCGGTAACCAAGTGCCATGAGCCATCGGTAACGTCCGTCGTGCTCTTGATAGAGGTATCGCTGTTGCCGATACCGAAGCAGATTTTCGTTCCCGTCAGAGCTATGCCGAAATCGTTTGAGGTGCCGCTCACTTCCGCATCGATAAGCCCGCTGCCATTGTACCACTGGGAGCCTGTGGGTCCGGCGGTTGTCGTGTTGATGTAAAATGAGATTGAAAAATCACCTTCGATATAACGGGGCAGTGAAATATAATCGTCAACGCCGTCGAATCTGATTGCCCCGCTGCTGATGCCTGCGCTGATGCGCTGAGGCGCGCCGAAAACCGTGCCATCATAGCCATGCATCCACTCGCCGGCGGTTGTGCCGCTTGCTTCATCGAAATTCCAGCACCCGCCGATACCCGTATCCACTACATCGAGCGTCATCTCGCCGGCACCGCCCTTAACCGTATTAAAGGCCTTGCCGCGATTGCCGAAGAAGTCCGCGCTTCTTTCAAAATCACTGTGCGAAACGGTAAAATACACGTCCTGATTCATCAGTCCGCGCTCAAAAAATGCCGCGCGCCCCTGCGCGTCAGTGTAGAGAGAGATGTGGTTCGTTGTAACCAGCCTTGCCAGCGGCAAGGGCCGGCCGGTAGCTGAATCTTTTACCGCTATAACGAACGGTTCGTACGGCACGGCCGCAATGACCGAAAGCACAGCGGTGGCTATAACTATGGCGGTTGTTTTGTATCTCATAAAAGCGATTCCCTTCTATTTCAGCTTCGCAGATACAACGATTATACATATTTACAAAACAGAACCAACTTAAATAGCGCCTGCGCAGTGTTTGCGTTTCAAGCTCATGCCTATTGCCTCGTATCTTTACTGTCAAGGATTCTGGCGGCAAGCTTAACGCATTCCACACAAGGGAATTTTGCCATACGTATCTCCCTGCACTTTGCCGAGCCGGCCTCTCTCACAAAATCCTGCTCAATCTCCACACCACGCTCCTTTGCCAGCTCCATTGCGGCATGAAGAGCGCCGCATGTGTTGCCTTCCGCCCTGCCTCCGCCGAAAGCGCTGAAGCTGTCTATCATCTCCTGCGGCACGTCATAACGTTCCTTGAATGCGGCGAGAACCGCCTGAGCGCAGTTATAATGCTCCTCGCCGTGGTATAATTTTTGTGCTTTATCTACCATATACTTTGCAATAATCCTTTAATCTTTTCCTGTACGAGCTCGGGCGCGCCGCTACCCTCAACGAGCTCCATGCGGCATCCGAGTTCAGCGCGCATATCAAACAGCTCAAGGTAGCCCCTGCGCACAAGGCTGTGGTAATCCGAGCCTTTCAGCTCCATTCTGTCGAGGTTGCGCTCGTTGATGCGTGCAAAAGCGGTATCAGGCGCAATATCTATCACTACAGTTATGTCCGGCCAGCACCTTTCAAGGCTCAGCCGTGCCACATCAATAACGTTTACGATGCCGAAGCCACCGGCTCTGCCCTGATATGCGCAGGTGCTTGAAAGCCATCTGTCCATCACAACGCAGCAGCCGCGTTCAAGCGCAGGTTTTATAAGCTCCTTCCAGAGCTGGGCCCGCGCCGCCATATACAGCAACACCTCCGTGTTATCACTCATGGCCTTATGGCGGCAATCAAGGAGAATATCACGTATCTTCTCGCCTATGTCCGTTGAGCCGGGGTCGCGGAAACTTACCACTTCCACTCCGCCGGTCTCAACAGTATCGCTGAGCATCCTCGCCTGTGTACTCTTTCCGCAGCCGTCGGGCCCGTCGAGTACGATAAATTTTCCTCTAAAATCGCAGTCCATTCTCTTCTGTACGCCCCGCTTTTGGGTTTTGTTTATTTCTTGCTGAGAGCCCTGTCAAATCTGCGGCGATCAGCTTCCTTGAGCAGGCGCTTCCTCATTCTGATGAAATGGGGCGAAATTTCAACCAGCTCATCATCCTGAATGTATTCAAGAGTCGATTCAAGGCTCATTTCTCTCGGTGGCTTCACCCTCGCCGAATCATCCTTGCCCGAAGAACGGATGTTCGTAAGGGCTTTCGGGCGCACAACATTTACGGGAATATCGTTTTCTTTACAATGCTCGCCTACAATCTGCCCCTCATAGACCTTGTCGCCCGGCTTCACGAAGAAGTATCCGCGGTCGAAGAGGTTGTCGAGCGAGTACGCGGTAACCTGGCCATGGTCAGTAGCCACCATCACACCGGCCTGTCTCTGCGGTATGCTACCGCGCAACGGGCCGTATCTCTCGAAGGAGTGGTGCATAATCGCGCGGCCTTGCGTAGCGTTGAGAAGGCGCGCGTGCAGGCCAAAGAGCCCGCGGCTGGGGATCAGAAATTCCATATGTACGAAATTATCTGCACCGCTTTTTGCTTCCATGCTGAGCATCTCGCTGCGCCTGTCTCCGAGAAGACTCATAACAGAGTTCTGACAGTCAAGCGGGCAGTCCACTGCGAGGATTTCGAGCGGTTCCTGCTTAACGCCATCAACCGTGCGATAGATAACTTCCGGTTTGCCCACGCAAACCTCGTACCCCTCGCGGCGCATATTTTCAAGCAGAATGCCGAGATGCATAAGGCCTCGCCCGCTCACCTTGAATTCTTCGCCTGTCTCGCCCGGCTCCACTCTCAGAGCCACGTTTACCTGAATCTCTTTCTGAAGCCTGTCCCAAACCTGCCTGCTTGTTACATACTTGCCGTCCTGGCCGGCAAATGGGCCGTCATTAACTCTGAAGGTCATTGTCATTGTCGGCTCGTCAACGGAAATGATGGGCAGCGGCGAGGGCCTGTCGGGGCAGGCGATTGTATTACCGATGTCCACAGGATCAAGCCCCGCTATCGCGCATATATCACCTGCGATAATCTCATCGGTGGTGCGTTTGCCGAGCCCTTCAAACTCATACAGTTTAACGATCTTCTGCAACGTGTGCTCGCCTTTTGTATCGATCACTGTAACCTTCTGCGCATCCTTAACCTTACCGCAGAACACTCTACCGATAGCAATCTTGCCGACATACTCGGAGTAGTCGAGGCTTGTAACGAGAATCTGGAGCGCTCCGTCTTCGTCAAAATTCGGCGCGGGCACATCGCGAATAATCGCATCAAATACCGGCTTCATATTGTCGTTGCCGTCATCCAAATCTTTCCTTGCCCAGCCCTGCTTGGCAGATGCGAAGATTGTGGTGAAGTCGAGGGTATTATCATCGGCGTCAAGCTGAACGAGCAGGTCGAACACTTCATCAACCACATCGTTCGGGCGTGAATCGGGCCGATCTGCCTTGTTCACAAGCACAATCGGACGTAGCCCGTTGGCCAGAGCCTTGCTGAGAACGAAGCGCGTCTGCGGCATCGGCCCCTCAAAGGCATCGACAATCAGGATAACGCCGTCAGCCATCTTGAGCACACGCTCCACCTCACCGCCGAAATCGGCGTGGCCGGGCGTGTCGATGATGTTGATCTTGTACTCCTCGCCTTCCGGTGTGGTGTAGTTCACGGCACAGTTCTTACTGAGAATAGTGATGCCGCGCTCCCTCTCCAATGGATTTGAATCCATAATGAGGTTGTGCTGGCCGCCGGCAAGCTTATCAAGATCCGCGTTACGAAACATACCGCTCTGGTAAAGGAGCTGGTCCACGAGCGTTGTTTTGCCGTGGTCAACGTGCGCAATGATAGCTACGTTGCGAATATTAGAAGTTTTCATCCAAGTTTTCCAAAAGTGCCGCCGTTATTGGCGTAGGATTATCAGCAAGGGGATATAGAGTGATACTCAGCTTGCCTTGTTTCTCGTTCCAAGCCGCTTGCTTGAAAGCTTTGCAAGCTGTTTGTTCTTTTATTTTACTCATATAACCGTAAAATATCAAGCTTACTTAATAATAAACTCATTTGGAAACAGCTGATGGAACCTAAAAACACGAATATCAAGAAGCAATTTGTAGTGTTGCCGATAGCAGCGCTCGTACTCGCGTTCACACTCGCCGCAGCCGTATATGCCCAATCACAGAATAATCCCTACAACACCGCCGCCGCGTTTGCAAACAGCAGACTCATCGGCTGCTTTATTGCAATGGTAGTGATAGTGAGTTTTACCGAGCTTAAAATCGTTGACAGGCTACGGATGATTATCGCCTCTCTGGCCGGGATGACATGCTTCGGCGTGCTTATGTGGCCGTTGTGTTCGGGCAATACAGGCCAGGAGCCCATCAGCCTCGCAACAGGTTCGTTTTCGCCGTTATCAGCAATTCTGGTCGTAATGACGGCATTCCTCCTCGGCTCGGCCGGCTTCCTGATCGGCGGCTGCAAGCGTAGCACCTACGGCAACCTCGCGTCTCTGGCGGGGCTCAGCGTCTGGGCGATAAGAACCGTCCCGCTGGCTGACTCGCTAATGTACGCAGATGACGCCGCCGGCCGCTTTCATCTCTACACCGCATACAGATGGGAAGTATTCTTCTGGCTTATCGTTGTGCTGGCGGGCCATTTCGGCAGCAGGTTCACGGCGATGATGATTGCCGGCAAAGTCGAAGTGCCAAGAGAAAGCTGCCTTAATAAATTCAAGTGGTTTGATTACGCATTCATCGTGCCGGTCGGCATAGCCGCTCTCATTGGCTTTATCGGGGCAAGCCTGCTTGTCGTGGGAATCCAACTGCCGTTCGCAATGTTCGGATTCAAACAGGAAGGTTTTCTCTCGCTTCAGCCGAGCCAGCAACAGATTGCCTTCGGTCTGATTCTCGCTTTCGGCATCGGCGGGTATCTTGTGCGCAGAAAATGCAAGGCTTGCATTGAGCAAATATATCTGGCGGTTGCCGTACTGGCGTTCTGTTGCTACGTTTTCCTTGCGGGCAAAGGCAAAATCGAAGCGCTCAGCGCAAACTTTTCTCCTGAATACTTCGCCTCGCCACTCGCCGCCATACTGCCGATTCAGTTTGTTGTTTTCGGTAGCCTCGGCGCCTGGGCCGGCTGGTTTATGGCGGGCTTCGAGAGCCTTACGAAAAAAGGCGCCGCGCGGACTAAAACTCAAAAAGAGGCGACTGCCAAACAATAACACTGCCGCAGCTCCAATTATGCAAGTTATGCGCTTATGTTACAAACGCCCTTCGCTTTGCGAACGAAGAAGCCTCAGCATATCAACGCTCGTACGCATTGTGTAGTATAAAGCCCCTTGCCCGCGCTCGTTGCAGGGAGTCAGAATTTCTGCCGTTTGTGAGCCGTCTTGCCGGCAAAGCCCGTGCAACTCTGCTAAGCCGGAGCAGATAACCGGCATACTCTTGCAACGCAGACGTAAAGGTGCGTTCATAAATGTTGCCGCGGCAATAATCGCCGCAGGGTTTTCCTGCCACTGCTCACGCCCCACAAGATAATCCGCAACACGAGCGCCCGCGAGCAACTCGGCCGCATCTAATCCGAGAGATACCGCAACAGCGAGCCCCATCCTGTCAATCGGTATATACTCTCCATCCTTATCAGGCGGGCTCGAAAGCGGGCGATAACGGCTGGTCAGGTATTCAGCAATAATTGCGTTATTCGACTTACTGCCCGGTGTTCTTGACAGCGCATAATCAAGATTATCCTGATTATAGGGCATATCTCGGTATTCATAGAGACCGTCGTTACGACCGACGTTGCAGTCGTAAATCGCCTTATCTATGGCCCTGCCAAGCTCCGTCGAGACGCCAAGCTCTTCCACGCCGCGCATCTCAGCTGACGTGAAAGTTATGTCAAGCATCAGCATAAAACCTTTTCACTTCATATCGGCAGTTATCTTGTTCGTTTTGCGGAAGAACTCCCCCACTACATCCAGTAATCCAAGCAGTACCGAAACAACAATGAGGATTACAATTTTCGCATCAATCGACTCGTGCTCGATCATAAATTCCTCTTTGAGGTGAAATGCTATAGCAGCAATTATAACCCATATCACCAACTTATATTCCTGGCTCCTGAAATAGCGTCCAAAGTTCGCCCCCCACTTCTCACCACCTTTATACGGCTTGAACGTGGGGAAAAACGCCGGCACGCTTTTGAAATAAGATTCGTATTCAGCACCGAATTTATCGAGAAGAGATTTCTGCTCACTTCGGACTTTCAACATATACACCACACCTATTATAAGCGCAATGAAAACTAAACTTATGTACCATGGCACTTGCAGCATAACGAGAAAACCTGCCATAATAAGAAAACTGCCAAGATAAAGCGGGTTGCGCACAAAAGCATACGGGCCGCTCGTTGTGAGGCGAGACGACTTGATAGCGTAGCAGTTTGACCAGCTTCTTATCGCAAGACCTGCGATAATGAACCATATCGAAGACATAATCGAATCATCCGTCGAATGGCTTGAGATTATCGCCCAAACTACAAACGGGTACAATACGGCAAAACGCAATTTGAACAAGCGCGTCATTCTTTTTTTCCATTTATCATTCATATCGTTAGTCCTTTCAATTTTAGACTGTTACTTGCGGACAGGCAGTTTGGATACAACTGCTTCAATGAAGGTATGTTAAGTAATTATATGCACTTGGCAAGAGAATAAACCTGCGCGGACTTATTTGGGCCTGCAATCATATTTTAGTTGTAAGCAATGTGGATTATAATCGGCACTCCATATTTTTCGTCGAGGTCAACATCAGCGACGCCTGCGGTTGTCGCTGTAATCAAAGTAATCATTCAATCCAAACCTCCCCC
>JBFWMM010000043.1:6008-25125 GCA_050251615.1 Phycisphaerae bacterium | reverse complement strand
GGCGAGAAACGGGAATTCTAAGGAATTGCCGCAACCTGTCAAACACTTTCTGAGGTTTTTTGCGAAATTAAAGAAAAAACAGGTGAAAGCGGGGGGTTAGGTTGTATGTTTTAAGTTTTAAGTTTTAGGTTTTAAGTTTTAAGTTTTAAGTTTTGAGTTTTGAGTTTTGAGTTTTGAGTTTTGAGTTTTGAGTTTTGAGTTTTGAGTTTTGAGTTTTGAGATCCTGCGGCAAGTCCAGGCGGTTCTGATTGCGCTTTCGACTTCTAAAACGTCGATTGAAAATTGCACAGACGGTCAAATTGGGAAGGGATGAGGCGCTCGTACCCGGGGCATGCGCCTCGCTTTTGCCTTCTTTACGCAAATAGATACAATACAGAAAATCGCATTAAAGAAAGGCCGGCTGAAATGAAGCGAAGAGAATTTATAAAGAGCAGTGCTTTGCTTGCGGGTTCCTGTATCTTCGGGACAGCTTTCGGGGCATCAAAAGAAATTGACGCAAAAAAACCGAACGTTATCTATATCCTGGCCGATGACGCTGGCTACGCCGATATAAGTTGCTACGGCCAGAAACTTTTCTCCACGCCCAACATAGACTCAATGGCGGCAAGCGGAATCAAATTCACCGACCACTACGCCGGTTGCACGGTATGCGCGCCATCGCGCTGCTCGCTTATGACCGGCCTGCACACAGGCCACTGCTTCACCCGCGGCAACGTGGGCTTTCAGGGCTACGACTACCCCATACCCGCAGAGACCTACACCGCCGGCAATCTGTTCAAAGAAAACGGCTATCGGACTGCATGCATCGGAAAATGGGGGCTCGGCGGCCCGGACACAAGCGGCCACCCGCTCAAGCACGGCTTTGACAGATTCTACGGCTACCTCAGTCAGCACAACGCCCACTTCTACTACCCGAACTTCCTCTGGGATAACGAGAACAAGGTTGAGCTGAACGCAAAGGCATACAGCCACAGCCTTATTCAGTCCAGGGCGCTGGATTTTATAAATGAAAGCGATGAACGCCCGTTCTTCCTCTACTTGACATACACAATCCCGCACGCCGAGCTCGCCGCGACGGACGAATATATGAAGCAATTCGAGGGCAAGTATCCGCAGGGGCACGCCCATATCTGCAAGGCGCCCGGGCGCGGCTACGGCACGCAGGAAAAACCAAGGCAAGCATTCGCGGCGATGATGAAACAGCTTGATGACTCTGTGGGTGAAGTGCTTGAAGCGCTGAAGGCAAATGGCATAGACGATAACACGCTTGTGTTTTTCTCCAGCGACAACGGCCCGCACGCCGAGGGCGGCGCGGATCCGGAGTTCTTCGATTCCAACGGCCCGCTGACGGGCATCAAACGCGACCTGTACGACGGCGGTATTCGCGTGCCCTTTATTGCGAGATGGCAGGGAAAAATCGATTCAGGGCGCGTTACGGGGCATATCAGCGCATTCTGGGACATACTGCCAACCTGCGCCGAGATTCTCGGGGCAAAACTGCCCGGAAGAACAGACGGCATCAGCCTCCTGCCCACACTCACCGGCAAGGGCAAGCAGGAAGAACACGAATTCCTCTACTGGGAATTCCACGAGCAAGGCGGAAAGCAGGCGCTGAGAATGGGCAAGTGGAAGGCGGTGCGGCTTGGCGTATCAAAAGACGCCCGCGCGCCTGTGATGCTGTTCGACATTACGAAGGATATTGCCGAGCAGAACGACGTCGCAGGGAAGTTTCCCGAGGTTGCCGCGAGAGCCGCAAGGATTATGGCCGAACAGCACGAAAAGAGCGATGTGTATCGGCTTCTGCCGGACGAGAAGAAAGCCCTGCCATTTTCATGACCGGGCTTCTTCGTAAACTGCAAAACCTTTTGGTTGTTTAATGTTTATTTGTTATACCAGATTGGCCGATAAAGCCAGGTCTCGGAAATCCGAGGTATATCTCCGATTTCAACCATACCGCTTTGATCGAAATCGGCCTCGTAAGAACCGCTTTGCATCCAGTTTTCGGCCAATGCGGCGAAGTCAAACATGTTTATAATCCCATCCCCATTCAGATTGCCGGCTTCCTTATCACCGACAAAAGACATTGAGATTGTATTTACGTCAAGTGGCGCAGCATCGACAACTTCAACCATCGCGGTTGATGTATTTTGGTACATGCTGTGTGATGCCGTAACGACATACTGCCCTGCCTCTACATTGTGAATGATGTAATTTCCGTTTCCATCAGTGTTTGTAAACCCTGCAAACTGGCCGCCGGCAAATTTCGTAATGACGACATAGGCTCCAATGACAGGATTTCCGTCAACATTTTCCACCGTCCCTGTTATTGTACCGCCTTCTGATGTGTAATAAAGATCAACGGCAGTCGCCCCCGGTGAAATATTCAATTGGCCGTCCCTTACAGAACAGGATTCTATGTCATCGTCCGATTCACTGAAAACTAAAAGATATACATCGTAATTGCAGTCAGAAGGTAATGCGGCAACAGTATAATTTCCTGCCTGTTCCAGGCCTGTTTCGGAAACCGGAAATAATGTGTACATGCTGTCAGGGCCAATGACTGTGCCCGCCTCAAATGCCGCGATCGTAAAAAAGTCTGTCTTCGGGTATGAACCGGAGTTTACTACTCTACCGGAAATTGTACTGCCTGTCATTTCATAATAAACGACAATATCATCGACGTTAATCGGCTGGCTCACGTCTGTAACTGTTACACTTGCCCCAACACCGCCAAGAATCTCTTCTTCACCATCTATTGTAATCTTATAAGTTGTAATCTTATAGTATCCAGGTGGAAGCCGCATTTCATAATATCCGCTTGAATCAGTTGTCGTCTGGCCGGCACACATCTTCCCTGCCCATTCGACTTCGATATCAGCGATTGGCTGACCTGTTGAGTCTTTTACGTACCCGCTGACTAAAGCCCCCTTCTTCAATGTGATAATCTGATCGGTCCTTTGCTCTCCTTCTTCCAAGTTCACAGAATTGATCATCCACGGAAGATTCCACGCATAGCCGCCGGCAACATCCGGCCGTACTTGTATTTCCGCAAGACCTGCCCTGAGCCCTGTGAGACTGAAAAAGCCACCGGCATCGGTTATATCATTCCGCCAGAGTTCATGCCTTTCAGACCAATACGTAACTTCAACACCTTGCAAAGGCAGAGCCGTAACGGTATCCAGCACAACGCCTGAAACAGTGGACAGAACGGGCAGATTGTACCCAAAATTATCATATACAGCATCTCGCCCTGATTGCTGGTTTTCAAAGAGCCATATTTTGGTAACAGGGTCGTTTGGATTCCAATCAGTCGTCATTGAAACAGGTTGCTGATCAAACCGGCCGGCAGTCAACACTATACTTTCCCAGTCAGTTTGAATATCGAAAGTTATCTGATACCAATGATAAGGCACAAACGATCCCATGAACGTTCCCCAATATTGTCCCGGACCATATATCCCTGCACTGCCATTGACTTTTTGAAAGATCACATCACGAACAGCACCGTAACCACCGGATTCCCATCCAATCATTACACCGCCATTGCTGCCATAAAAATCGCCGTTTTCTTCCGGATAGAATAGTACCGAAATGGAAACTGCTCCCATTTCGGAAGTTAGCGGCGTCGGCAACTCGTAATAAACACCATCTCCGGATAAAACAAGCCCCTGAGATCCCTCATAACCCACTCCCGCCTGAACAGTTGCCACTCCATACCACGGACCGGACGGCTGTTCACCCGCGACATAATCGGGACTTTCAAAATCTATGTCAAAACCAGACGCTAACGCCGGCTCAACCGTACCCAACAACATAATCAATGCTGTTACTGCCATAACTAAAATTATTCTTGTCATTTTACTACCCTTTCTTTTAAACTTGCCCCCATAGCCATAGCAAAAACACCTTCAATTTAAGGCGCAACTGCCATCTATGGTTATTGCTTCACTGCCCCGGTAAAGGGAGCCTGAAAGGCGACCGGAGCCAGAACAGTCTCGAAAGCGGAACATCCGCCCTCCCCTTCACTTATATCACATTTTTTTCCATTTGCAAGACCATTTGACTTAGTACAACCAAAAACATTACACCTTAAAAATATTTTTAGTTTTAGGGGACAAGCTCACTCTCTGACAGCCACTGTCTTAAGAACAATTTCCACGTCATTTTGTAATGACAGGAAACTCATGTGAGGTACCTGAGTTTTTTTGGGCAATCTAAAGAAACACTATAAAGTGAACGAGATGGCATTATAGTAGAGCCGTAAACAATAACAATTCAGTTGTTGCGAATACGCCACAATACCAGATATATAGTGTATTATCTTTTCAGGAAGTCTTTGAAGATTTTCATCAGTCCAGTTATTATTACAAAGAATTCCAATCGGCCGAGAAGCATTCCGAAGATTTCTGTCCAAAGAATAACAGGTGATGCATGCGATCCAGTTACTCCAACTGATAACCCCACGGTTCCTAATGCCGAAGCAAACTCAAACAGTGATTCTTTGAGACCTATGCCGGTCGATGCAATGATAAGACTACCTACGGAATAAGTGGCCAGATAGAGGAATATGAATATCCCAATTTGTTTTATTCTGCTATCACTGATAAAATCTTTCTGCTCTCCCTGCCAGATAAAATTTTCCGAGACAGTCGTTCGAGGCAGAAAAAACCGTTTTACCTCCCAGATAAGAGACTTATACAAGACATATATTCTGTATTGCTTTATACCGCCGGCAGTCGAGCAAGTTCCGCCGCCAATTAGCATCAGAGTGATCATCAACAAAAAACCAAACGAGTTCCAGTTACCGTAACTGACTGTTGAAAAACCGGTTGTAGTCAATGCAGACACAGTCTCAAAAACAGCGACACGAACGCTTTTTGAAAAAGTTGGATATAAGCTTGTACAAACAAGAAAGAATAACGCAACAGCACATACAGGAATCAGCAGTAGCATTAAACGGACTTCTCCATTCTTGGAGGCTACTTTAGTTTTTCCGTGAAAAAGCAGGTACGCTGTCAAAAAATTCAAATTGCCCAATATCATCAATGGCAAAGTTACAGCTTCAACAGAAATCGAATTCCAATAGCCAATACTGTCCGCCTTAGTTGAAAACCCACCGGTAGAAATAGCAGCAAATGTATGATTAACTGCGTCGAAAAGTCCAACCCCGGCGATGTAATATGCGACTATGCCTACAATTGCATAGGCAACATAAATCTTCATCACTATTCTTGCCGATTGGCGTACCTGCGGCACCAGTTGCTGACTTCTGCCTTCTGCAATGCCCACAGCAGGCCCAACAGGGCCGACTATTGTAGCAAGCATTATTATCGCCAATCCTGCACCGCCTGCCAACTGCATGATACTTCGCCACAGCAAGATTAAATTGCTGGACTGTTCAGCATCAACAACCGACAGGCCTGTTGTCGTCCATCCGCTGACAGACTCAAATACAGCTTGCGTAAAACTGAGATTCTGCAAAGCCATAAAAGGCCAGGCGGAAAACAGACAGACGATGAACCAGCTTAAAACAACAATGACAGCACTCTGCTGAATGTCAAGTGACTGGCCGTTTCTGTTCCTGAACACGAGCCATAGGAATGCTCCAAATGCGACTAAGCCAATAGCAGGAACAGCCAGTCCCCACGCCTGAGAAATTTCCTCAGGATAGAAGAAAAGGCACAGCAACGGTAAAACCATTAAAACGCCAGCTAATATTATAATTAGTCCTGTGTAATGGAGTATATTTGAATATGATTGTATAAGTACGTGTTTTACTTTCATAATTCATCGTTCCTACACTTCACTACCAGTCAGGAATTTTAAAACCTGGCCATGGTTATCAGGCATTGTGATCAGTACAAGTTGATCCCGAGCAATTAATTTCGTAGTGCCTCGCGGGATTATTGGGCTGGCGTCCCGTAGAATACATGCGATAAGAGAATTCTCAGGTATTTCTAATTCCATTAAATATTTGCCAAGAACCGGCGAATCTTCTTTTAAAATTACCTCTGTAACATTTACTTTGCCTTCCGCTACTGAAAACAGCCCGACAATGTCTTCCATGCCCGTACGCTGTTCAATGAGAGAAGATATAATATGCGTTGTTGAAAGAGCGGTCGTTACTCCAAGTTCCTGAAATACTTCTTCGTTATCAGGGTCGTTGACTAAAGCAAGTGTTCTTTCTACGCCATAATTTAATTTTGCCAGCTGGCAGATCACCAGGTTGTCCTCGTCATTCGGGGTAACAGCCAAAACCGCATCCATTGAAGAAGTTTCTGCTTCTTTCAGTATCTGTGGGGCGGTTGCATTGCCGAAAACTACCGTTGCCTTCAATTGCCTTGCAAGCCAGCTGCATTCTTCTTTCCTGCGGTTAATAATAACGATCTTATAACCTTTTGAGATGAACGCTTTAGCTAAAAAGTAAACGATTTTACCTCCGCCAACAATTAACATATCCATATTCACACCTTTTTAACTTTCCGGATTTATTACAAGCTGGCTATCATTTTTTCTGCTGCCATAGTCGTTGGGCAGACAAATTCAATTCCTATTGCATTGCAGAAAGACTCTTTGTCGGAATCAAAAATTCTGACAAAGACTTTGGGCACATTGAATTTTTTTTTGGCTATCTGGGCAACCATGATATTTACATTTTCGTCATGAGTTGCACCTATTACGGCATCTGCTTTGTCAATTTTTGCCTGCTTAAGAACAGCAAGCTCAGTAGCATCACCTTCTATTCTAAAACCACTGAACTGATCCGGAGTTAATGCATCAAAAGCTACTGTTCTGATGTCGATCACAACAATGCTATGTCCCTCATTGCTTAGCTTATTTGCAAGTAATGAACCGAGCCTGCCGCATCCAACTACAACAATATATAAATTATGATTCGAAGTCATCTTTTGTGCTCGTAATTAATAGGATGTTTTTTCATCGAGCTTGATTTTTTGATCCGCATCAAGATTTGCACGGGTAGATCTGCTCAAATTATCCTGGGCCGGTTTATAAGCTGAATCAAGCGAGAGAGCTGCCCTGTAATTTTTTTGGGCCCCAAGCTTGTCACCCTGTATATCACATAATGCGCCTAAAAAATTAAACGCCTCAGGACGAGATGAATCCAGAGATATGGCTTTTTTGGCGTGCTCAACAGCTGCTTCCAAATGTTTGCTTTTAACACACTGCTTAGCTAATATCAGACATGAATCATAATCTTGGCTTTTTCCCTCGCCCGTTGACTCTCTTTGGATAAATTTAGAAACCAATTCTCTAATCTCTTTTGGAGTAAAAGGCTTCTGGATAAAATCAACAGCGCCCTGCTTCATAGCCTCTACCGCCGAATTTATAGTTCCATGGGCAGAGACAATGATAATTTTCACATCCGGCCTTTCCCTTCTGAGTTTTTCTAACACTTGCATACCATCAATGCCCGGCATACGTAAATCAAGTAGCGCAAGGCCAAAATCGCCTCCCTCGAGCTTATCTAAAGCCTCTTCACCGTTTACGGCTGTATCAATTTCAACATTCATCTCTTCTAAAGACTGGATAACAGTCATTCGGATGTTTTTTTCGTCATCTACGATAAGTATTTTGTTTGCTTTCATATCAATGTCTCCAATAAAATTTACTTTGCTACAGGAACAGTAAATGTAAAAGTACTTCCATGACCAGGCTGTGAATCAACCCATATGGTTCCGCCATGGGCTCGAATAATTTCTTTGCAAATTGCCAACCCTAATCCGGTTCCCCCAAGAGATTTTTCGGTTTTTACCTGAACAAATTTCTCGAATATCCTGGATTGGTATTCATAAGGAATTCCGGCCCCGCTATCGACAACTGAGATATGTACCTGAGACCCCACTTCTTTAGCAGACAATTTAATAAAGCCGTTATCTTCAGTATATCGCAATGAATTAGAAATAAGATTAGTCAAAACCCATGTTATTTTATTAACGTCAGCTTTAATATCTGGCAAGTCAAAAGCGGACTTATACGTCAAATCAATATTTTTTTCCATGGCTTGATTTCTCAGCACTTCGACTGCCTTCTCAAAAAGCACTTCGACTGAAACTGAATCAAAATCAATATCCATTTTACCTGCCTCTATTTTCGAAATATCCAAGAGATCATTGACAAGTGCTTTTAACCTCTGTACCTCTTCATCAGCAGCCAAAAGCAATTCAGACTCCTTAGGGTTCAGTTTGTCAAATGCTTTTTCTTTCAAAAGAGAAATACTCATTCCAATGCTTGTCAATGGGGTTCTAAGCTCATGAGAAGCAATCATAACAAACTCACTCTTCAGTCTGTCAAGTTCCTTCAGGCGAGTTACATCACGAAGAAGCAAAACCATGCTGACCACTGATTCCTTTCCTGCTATTACAGGAGTGGCTGAATAAAGATAGTGTTGTTGAGCTTGACCGCTTTCAATTGTCAATATGTTGGCATTGGGGTCTTGATCTTTTTTGACGATTCCTACCTCCAAAGCCTGCTTAAGATAATTATATAGATTCTCGTCTTTTGTAATTTCAAGTAAATGGCTGCCTTTGATCTCACTATGGCTTTTCTTGAAAATATCCACAGCCGTCGGGTTAATATCTTCAATTTTCAATTCAGAATTTAACACAATCAGCCCGTCATCAATACTTCGAATAATAGCTTCACTCTTGTGCTTTTCGCTGAGTATCTGCTTAACATTCAGATCACGATAGGCTTTTAACTTTTTCACCATCAGGTTGAAGTCATTGGCCATCGCTCCAAGTTCATCAAGTGAATTTACCTTTACCTGTATATCATAATCACCTTCTGAGATTTTTTGTGTGGCATTGCTGATCTGGTGAACCGGTTTCACAATAAGTCCAGCTAACAGAAGACTGAATCCAAGTCCTGCAATAACAGATACTGAACCGGCCGTAAAAACAGACCAGAATGCCCGATCTGCAACGATGTTGGCCCTGCTACTGGCCTCAAACATAGTTTCTTGATTGATTTCTCTAAGTTTAACACACTCTGCCCTGACTTCTTTAAAAGAAGGAAGTACTGTCTCGTGATAGTATTCCGCAGCCTTGTTCGTATCGGTTACTACCATTGACTTTAGATTGGAAAAAAAGATTAAATATTCTGAATAACCATCGCTGATTCTTTCAATTACAGACTCTTCGCCGGTTATTGTTATATTATCTTTAGCTCTGCCCAGCCATTGAAAGAAATGACTTTCGTTTTCACGAAACTGTTTTAGTGCCTCGTCAGGGTAGTTTAACATAAGAAGCAGGGTTGCGCTGTCCTGCCTTTCAATTGAGTCAACCATGTTCTCCGCAGCAAGAATACTCTTGTAATTTTCTCTAAGAATCGCATCAGCGGCATCACCGAGACGAATCATGTTTATCAAAGAACATACAATTACCGCAATAATAAGGCACAGCGCCAGACTATAACCGATTAGGATCTTTTTTCTTAATGTCCAGTATATCTTGTGATCCATTAATTCGAATTCCTTATGATTGTCCCAATAGTCTTGACATAAACCCCTTCGATTCAAGATGGAATTGTCATCTGAGGCTATTGCTTCATTGCACTGGTTGCTGGAGCCGGAAAGGCGACTGAAACCGGAGCAGTTTTGGAAGCGGACCGTCCGCATTCTCTTGCATTTATATCCTTTTTTCGTTCCTTTGCAAGACTATCTGACTTGATGCAACCAAAAACATTACACCTTAAAAGACAGTCCGGGGTTCAAGAACAAGCTCAAAGTCGGAAAGCGATCAATTCGGGATTCAAAATTCATAATTTGAGATTTAATTTTCCGGTAGCTTGCGTGAAACGAAAAAACACCCGCCTTGTGAGCGGGTGTTTTGTTTTATCTGTGATTCGAGGCTATTATTCGCTGTAGCCTGCGGGATGGTTGGAATGGAATGTCCAGGCAGTCTGAACGATTTCTTCGAGGTTTGTCCATTCGGGCTGCCAGCCGAGAATCTCACGCGCTTTTGATGCGTCTGCGGTGAGAACGGCCGGGTCGCCGGGGCGCCGGGCCTCCTCGGTTACCTTGAAGTCTTTGCCGGAGACCTTCTTCACCGTTTCGATGACTTCGCGCACGGAATAACCGTTGCCGTTGCCGAGATTGAATACAACCTCACGCTCTGAATCGAGCTGCTGCAACGCGAGCAGGTGCGCGGAGCAGAGGTCTTCGATGTGGATGTAGTCTCTAATGCATGTGCCGTCAGGGGTGTCGTAGTCTGTGCCGAAGATCCTGATGTCTTCACGCTTGCCCATCGCGGCCTGTATAATAAGCGGGATCAGATGTGATTCGGGCTTGTGATCTTCGCCGAGTGTGGCGTCTTTGCCTGCGCCGCAGGCGTTGAAGTAGCGGAGCGCGGCGTAGTTGAGGCGGCCTGTGCGGCTCTGGAACTGGAGCATCCTTTCAACCGCCCACTTGCTCTCGCCGTAGGGGTTTATCGGGTTCTTCGCAAGCGTCTCGGTGATGGGGAAAGTATCCGGCATACCGTAGGTGGCGGCGGTGGAGCTGAACACAAACTTGCCCACGCCTACAAATTCCATCGCGCGCAACAGGTTGTGAGTGTTGCAGAAGTTGTTATGGTAGTAGCCGAGCGGATTCGATACGCTCTCGCCCACCTCAATAAACGCCGCGAAATGCATCACAGCGTCGATTTTGTTGTCGCGCAGCACGCGTACGAGCTTGTCGTAGTCGGCGAGGTCGCCGTAGATGAATTCGGCCCCGTCAACAACGGCCTTCCTGTGCCCTTTGCTGAGATTGTCGAAGACGAATGTGTTGTGCCCTTTCTGTACGAGCATATTTGTCATATTGCTGCCGATGTAGCCGGCGCCGCCGCATACCAGTATGTTCATTAATTTTATTCCTGTTCGTTGAATTTTGCCATAAACCTGTTTTCAAGGGCTCTGTCTCTGCCCTTGTAAAGCCATTCGATTTTGTCGTTGCTGCCGGAAATATCCAAGCTCATCACTCCGTTTTTGGCCGGCGAAAACATTCTGTTCATCGCGGTTACGCCTTTGCCGGAGCCGGTGTCGAATGAGAGTTGCTTCACGGCCACTTCACCCGTAAGAGTGCTTTCGGTGAAGTTGAATTCGCCGATCCGCGCGATGCTTTGCATGGAAGCATAAGCGGCATCTGCGGCTGTCGTGTTGTCTTTTCGCCAGAATTCGCCCGGCTGGCTCCCGCGGAGGGGAGCGGTGAGGATGTAGCCGGCCTGCTCATCATACTTTTCAATTGAGAAGCCCGCACAAGTGAGAACGTCCTTAAACCGCTCCATCGCCTGCTGCTTAGAGCAGGTAAATGTTGCGTAAGCGGGCGCCGAATCCGGCGAATTATCATACGCAATATCGGCTGCGCAACCGACCATAAAGAGCGCTGCGCAGAGCAGGAACAAAAATCTTAACGTTGACATAGAGCGCCTTTCGTTTATTCGATGTAGTATGTGCCGCCCTGCTCGAACTCGGGCAGGGAGTCTTTTTTCGCCGCAATATCTTCGGGGCCTGCCGCAAACAGCGGGCTCATCTCGATAACGCAGGCAACCTTGCCCGTTTCATCGCGCGGCACGCTTACGCCCGCCTCCTCAAGCCAGTTCGCGGCGCGTGCGATCATCATCTCGCGTGTTACCGCGGGGCTGTCGAGTCCTTCGGCGTTCTTCACGGGAGCAAATTCCTCCTCGCGGAGCGTCTCAAGGATGATGGAGTGAGTTGCCATCGGCAACGCATCAAAGACGAACGTTTCGAGTTTAACGCCGTTTACGTCTTTCGGATTAACGGTTTCGCCGGCCTCATTGATGTACGGAATCTTCTTGATAGCCTTGTGGAACGGAAGCGCGAAGCCCTCTGCGTTAATTTCCTCAAGGAACTCGCGGCTGATCATATGAATCGCAATGGAGCCGAGCTGGAAGACAAGGCTTCCATCGGCGTTTTTGCGCTCGGCCTGCTCATCGGGCAGGTCGCTGTATTCAATAACCGTTACACGGCCGTCAACGAGGCAGAAATTGCCCACCTTCTCATTAGGGTATGCCTTGATGAGCGTCTTGGACGACATCTGCCCTTCAGCGAGCGCGTGCAGGCCGATGAAGAGCGGGTCGATTATCTTGATGAGGGGATTATCCACCTGAAAATAGCTGAGTTGCTCAACGCCGCGCCTCTTCATATCCGTAACCGCCCCGCTCACGTACAGCGCCTTGAGGCTACCACCGTGGCCGTCGGGGCTCTTTGCGAGCTCGTCCTTGTCGGAGAGTAAGATTTTGCCGTCGAAAGCGAAGTTCGGCATAGTACCCTGCTGGAACATAAACACATCGGCTTTATTGAGGCCGAAGTAGTCGTTTTCCTCGAAAGCGGCAAGCGTTTCGGTGTGATTGAGCGGGCTTGTCATAATGTACCATGGAATAATGGCGCCGTATTTGCGCTGCGCGAAGGAAATAGTTTCCGCGAAGAGCTGGAAGAGCGTTTTGCCCTTAATCGGGCTTGTGGGGAAGTTGCCTTTGGGGCCACCGAAGCCGAGCCTTGTTCCCTGGCCGCCCGCAACGACAAACGCGCCGACTTTACCCCTGCTGATGAGCTTTTCGCCGAAAGCGCGCGCCTCTGCGTATTTTCCCTTCAAATTGTCTGTTGCCGGAGCGGGGAAGTATGGAGCGGGGGAGAATTCTGTCGGGATTTCAAGGGGATTGTCATTCCGAACGTAATCACGAACCCACCCCTCTATGCACTCGTATTCAAGCGCCTCCAGCTGACCGAGAAGATTTTCCTTCTGCGCTTCATTAAGCTCGTCCCAGAAAGCCACAAGGTGCTTCTGGCCTATGGATTCAAGCTTACTACAAATATCATCGTATCTCTGCGAAATGCTCATAAAAGGCTAACCTCATATTTCAATATTTATATCATAAAACCCCGCAGGGCTTGCGTTCACAGCGAACATTATACAGAAAACGCGACGCGGAAAAAGCCAAAAGAGGCCGGATTCCTCGCTGCCTGCGAGATGCCGCTGAGAAGACGCCCTGCAATTTTTTTAAGCCGCTAATCAGCACTAATGGACAGATAGCTTTAAGCCATGGGCGTCGCGTGCCTTTTGCTTATTTTAAATGCAACCGCCGAGCACGCAGAGAGCATAGATAATATAATTATGCCGAAGGCAATTTGAAGAGCGCTTTACCTGCGGTTGCATTTTCGCGTTGGTTCCGGCTTGAGCAGGCTCAGTCCATAGTAATTTCGAGTATGCCGGCGGAGAAACCCTCCTGCGGCTTAATGAGCATACGAATCTTCTCACATTCCTTCGCGTCCTTGAATTTCACCTTGTTGAAAGTGTCTTTCAGGACAGAGTAGCTATCTGTGAGGTACAGCTCGACAGGCTCCCAATTACCGCCGAAAAGCCGCTCAAGGCTCCAGCTCTCCGGCACGCGCACCTCCCCCCTGCCTGGCAACTCCTGATAGAAGTACGCGGCGAACTCCGAAACCATCTGCGGCTTGTCGAAGCTGAAAGTGATCTGCTGGGGCTTACCGTTTTGCGGCCAGCTCGTCCAGCGCGGGATTGAGCTGTCGTGAGAGGATTCGGGTAGCTTGCCGTCGATAACCGCACGCACGTTGTCGTATTGGCAGGTAAACGAAGCCTCCACCGTTCCAAACTCTCCATATGCCTTTGTCTTAGTCTCGGTGGCGCGCAGGGCTGTCTCTGCATCGCGCGCAAACCAGACGTTCATCGTGCCGGCGCCGCGGTTGTTCCAGATATAGTATGGCACGAGCATAAGCTCGGCGCCCTCTCCTGTATCGATGCGCTTTGAGTCTATGACGATCGCAGGCACATCTTCGGGCAGCTCATTGATATGCCTCTTGATCTGGTACTGCGATGGGAGCTTGGGGAGGTAGTAGTTCTGCGTGGCGGAGGCGTTGTCGATTTCCTCGGCGCAGTAAACCAGCGGACCGCGCGAGATGGCAAACCTGTTTCTGTCCGCCTCAACCTTCTCATTGCTGACGGCATATCTCACGGGCATCGGTATGTCGAGCTCGATCTCATCGCCCTGCTTCCACTGCCTGCTCAAAACCACATACCCTTTTTCCGTGCGTACGGGGAATGTTGCGCCGTTGAGGCTGAGCTTCGGGCCGATATAGCCTGTTTTGGCGAAGGCATAGAGGTTGCCTGTGGCGATTTTGTTTTGTGCCCAGTCCGGCACGCGCAAAGCTATGGAGGCGTAAGAAGGCTGCTCGGTTTGGATTGTCAGATTTATCTTGCCGTCAAAGGGGTAGTCGGTTTGCTGGCTGATTTTCAGCTTTCCCCCGCCAACCTCGATATTTGACTCGCTTTCCACATACAGGTTTACGTAGAGCTTGTCGCCGCGCACCGCATAGACATACCCTGGCAGGCTCGCGATAAAGCGCGTGATATTTGACGGGCAGCAGGCGCAGCCGAACCACGGAGAGCGCTCGTATTTACCGTCCGATTCGAGGGGGTTGGGGTAGAAGAATTTTTTGCCATCGAGAGAAACTCCGCTCGCCACGCTGTTGTAGAGCGTGCGCTCCATCACATCGATGTATTTTGAATCGCCCTCAAGCAGGAACATGCGGTGGTTCATATAGACAAACGCAATCTGCGCGCAGGTCTCGCAGTAGGCGGTGGCATTGGGCAGCTCGAAGTTGTCGCCGTATGCCTCGCCGGCATGCCTTGCGCCTACGCCGCCGGTAATGTAGTACTTCTTATCAACGATATTTCCCCAGATCCGCTTTATCGCTTCGACATACTCCTCGCTACCGTCAAGCGCGGCGACATCCGCCATCGCGCTGTACATATAATTCGCGCGAACCGCATGCCCCACGGCCTCGCTTTGCTCGGTTACGGGCTTATGAGACTGGCTGTATTCGTTGTGAACGAGCTGCTGGTCTTTGTATTTTGTGAGGGTGGTATCGCCGCGGCGGTCGAGAAAAACACGCGCCATATCGAGATACTTCTTTTCGCCCGTAATACGGTAGAGCTTCGCAAGGCCGATCTCAATCTCCTGATGGCCAGGGTAGCCGGGGTGCGGGCCGGTGAGGAAGGTATCGCAGACAAGATCTGCACTCTTTATCGCGACGTCAAGCAGGTTGCGTTTGCCTGTGGCGGTGTAATGCGCAACGGCCGCTTCATACATATGCCCGAGGTTGTACAGCTCGTGAGATTCGACGAGATTGTCCCACGGCTCCGAGCGATAGGAGCAGGATTTGTGGCCGCCGCCTGCATTGCACCGGAGCGTCCAGGCGGTGTAGAGGTAGCCATCGTCCTCCTGCGCCGCGGCGATATAGCCGATGACCTCATCGAGATATGCGTCCAGCTCGGCGTCCGGCTCCACCATCAGGCAGTACGCCGCGCCCTCTATGACCTTATATACATCGGAATCGTTGAAGCCGAAATCGCCTTGAAAGGCACTGCCGGTAAGTCCGCCGGCGGCTTTGAAGTTTTCGATGCGCCCGGTGTCTTCGCACATCTTGAATGCGAAAGGAATCGTCCGGGATTTGTTTGTTTCCATACGTGGTAGCCAGAATGAATCGCTGAATTTGACTTTCGTGAAATCAACGGGGCTGTAAGGGTATTCCGCGGTGCCGGCAAACGCCGTACAGGTAAGCATTGATATGAGCAGTTTTTTCAACATGGCAAATAATATCCTCAAGAGGTTTCATTTGTGATTTCAGAATGCGTTGATTATAACAAACTGCGGCAAACTTCCAAATGAAGTTTTATTTTGAGTATGAACATAGGCGGCGGCACGATTCATCGCGCCCTTGTTGCTTTAGAACCACATGGTCGGGCTGTTGAATCGGATTTACGTTTCGCAAATCCTTTGGTCAGTGAACCTGCGGGCTTTTCAGCCATTGACCCGCCATAACGGAAAAATCGGCCTTATCAACGATATTATCTCCGCCGACAGGCGTAATATCGCCGGCGACGTCATTGGTCAGCCAGACATCAATCAGATAGTACAGATCCCACAGTCCCACGCGCCCGTTTCCGGTGAAGTCTGCGCGGTGAATGTTCCCAAGCCGGACTGGCCCGACGCCCCCATCGGTCATCTCGAAGGGCACTATCGTGCCGTCCTCGTTGTACTGCATTTTCTCAATTGCAAGCTCGCGCGAGCCGGAGTATGGGCCAGGGCCTGAGCGGTAGTTGTAGCGGTGGTAGAAAATGTACCACTCATCCATCGCCGCGTTGTACAGAAACGAATGGTGTCCGGGCGATTTATGGCGGTAGTCGCTGACAATCAACGGCCCCTGATACGTCCAGGGCCCCAGCGGGCTGAGCGATGTGGAGTAATGCACCGAATAATTCGGCATGCTGTAGTAGCCATGGCTGTAGGAGAGGTAGTAGGTGCCTTCGTGGTAGTGCATAAAGGAGCCTTCGGTGAACAGGTGCGGCGTATCTACATCAATCTCGCTTTTGAAACTGACCATATCGTCATTCAGCTCAAAGACGCGCAGAGTCGAGCCGGCGCTGCCGCCCGCATAGAAGTAGTATTTGCCCGAGATGGGGTCTTTATACGCCATCGGGTCGATGGCCTCGAAGCCGGGGTCTCCGTAATCAGCCAGCAAAACCTCGCCGCTGTCGGTAAATGGCCCATAGGGAGCAGAAGCCGTCGCCACGCCGATATAGCCGGGCTTGAGCCCCGCGCAAAAGTAAAAGTAATACGTTCCGTCTCTTTCTATTATCCCTGGCGCCCAGCCCCATTTGCCGCTCGGCATCCAGGGGATATTGTCGATGTTCAGGATGGAGCTGTGCGCCTGCCAGGAAACCAGATCCTTTGAAGAATACGTATAAAACTTTTCCCTCGCCCCGCTTGTGGGATACACCCACACTCTGTCGTCAACAATCAGCACATCCGGATCGGCGCCGGTGAGAATCGGATTGTTCGCAGCGGCCGCCTGCTCCAGCTCGCCGGGCCGCAGGAATTGCCGCGGCGAAAGGGCCGTATCGGATATACGCACCTCATCGATGTAGCCCTTGGCTATGTCGGCATGGTTGCCGTTATACAGTCCGCGCCCGATAGTCCACGCGCCACTGTGCCAGTCGGTTCCGTCCTCTGTGCCGGCGGCGAGCGCTGTGTTCGGGCTGCCCGATGCGGTAAGGTCGGTCTGGGCGAGTAGCCAGAGCGGGCCATTATCAGAGACGTTGGCAAGATACAGCGACAATGTTGAGCCGTCGCTGACGGCGGCCATATAGTACCATTTGCCCTCCCGGCCACGGGAATCGGTGCTGAGGTCGAATCCCTTTATAACATGCTCGGAAGACTCTGCGGTATGCCAGTAGCCCGATACGTCCGTAAAGCCCGCCTTTACCCCGTAATCGGTGCGGATCTGGAAATACAGGGCCGCCAGTGCGCTGCTACCGTTTGCGATGTTAACGGCATCACGGCCTACGATGGTGCGCCAGCCGCCGTTTTCAGGCTTAAAAAACGCCTCAACGGTGAACTGCGCGGGGGTGATGGTTTCGATGTCTGTGCCGGCCGGATAGCTGCCGGTGCCGTAGCTGCGGTTTGTGGAGCGGGTGCTCAGGGAGGGGTATGAGCCGGTGTTCTGGATGCAGAGGTTGTTGGCGATGCCCGTACCAGGGACGGAGATAAAGGGCACGCCTCTGCGGTACAGGTAGCCGTTTGTGCCGCCTTCTGTGAGAGGGGATAGATGGTTGCCGTTGCCGGAGCTGTCGCGAGCGCCGAACGGCTGTGTTATGGCTGTTGCGTATGGCCCTTCTTCAAAGCGCCAGTAGGCGACTGTTTGAGCCGTGGCGGCTTCGCAGAGCGTGGCCGCAATCAGCGCGGCGAGGATAAAACGTTTCATATACACCCCATTCGTATCAGGCGGGTTATTGTTTGTAAATGATTCTACGCAATGATTATACGCAGTAGCACGTATTTTTTCCAGCCCTTGCCCTGGGTTGCATTTTTACCGTAATCCGGCATAAGACGCAAGATTTTGCGTCTCTACACAATGCTCACGCAAACGCCCACCAATGCCGGTGAAGCCATGCCTGCAAACGACATAAAAAAAACACCCGCCATTTCTGACGGGTGTTGCTTTTAATTAAATATTTATTGTCCTGTGAATGATCAGCCCTCCCAGGCCGAGCAGAGCCATTGTAGCCGGCTCTGGAACAGGCACCGCACTTCCAACCCCATCTCCGTCCGTGCCGGTGTTACCTCCAACGGTTACTCCCGTCCCATATACTATTTTTCTCGGCGGGCCCGCCATACTTCCCCACATCCACATATCTACATCAGTGATGCCGTTAACAGGGTCTCCGGCATCAGGAAACAACACTTCAAGAAAAGTATCCACGCTTATGGACAGTTCAATGCCGCCATTACCATTTGCATCAGCAAATAAAACCCCATCGACATCATCCGGTGTAAACGTAACTGCACCCCAAGCACTGTCAACATCGTTCCACTGATACACGGCAAATGTGGCTGAATCTACTACTTTTATCATTAAATCGGGGAGTTGGATTGAGCCTATTACAAAATAAACTTTGCCATCGACATCCATGCTGGCGCCGGAAACGGCAATCTCATCAACATCAAAGGCGACATAAAAATCATACTCATCCCACCATGTGCTGCCTTTTTTGCCACCGGCCAAGCCGTTAGCCATCAGGCAGAAGGTGTCATCTGTCTCATCGTACACACTGTACAGATAAGCCGGACCCAATTTATCTTCAACGACATCATACGAAGCATAGGTTGCTTCGCCGGTCGCCGCCGGCCAGTCGTCATCAATCGAGCCGTCTATAAGGATAGCCGCAGAGAAAACATAACCCGCACAATCAATCAGGCAGAGCCCGATTCCAATTCTCAGTCTATTGAATATCCTTCCCGTTATCGAGCTACACATTGTACTTCTTCCCAAAAAAACTTAAGCACGCCCAATCAGTACCAGCTACTAATTGACGTTTGGCCCTAAGTACTATTGTACCCCCCCCCCGTAATGTCAATAGTTTTATAGAGTAAAATGTAGAAAAATTGAAAAAACCAAACTTGATAGTTTAACGAAATATGGTACCGTAAATATATACGTAGTAATCAATATGAATATATAACAAAGCTACACAAACGCCCACCAATGCCGATGAATTCAAACGCCGGTAGAGACGCAAAAT
>JBFWMM010000043.1:0-5908 GCA_050251615.1 Phycisphaerae bacterium | reverse complement strand
GCGGGGTGCTTGCGAGCTGTGTAATGTTCGTTACGGTAACCTATTCGGGTGCAAAGCGTTGCGCTTCTACGATACGGGAGTTTTCGCCGGCGGGGATGCAGAGGTTAACGCCGCCGATATTTGCCCACTGCGGGTTTGCGCGGTAGCATCGGCGGATGTTATCGGGGGTGAAAATCTCGTCGGGAGTGCCCGTGAGAAAGCCGCCGGCGCCGTCAAACATAAGCGAAACATCGGCGTACTGTATCGCCAGATTCACCTCATGGACAACAACGATAATCGTTTTGTCTTCCTGCTGCTGGAGGCGCTTTAAGATGTCGAAAATCTGCACCTGATAGCGCATATCGAGAAAGCTTGTCGGCTCATCGAGCAGGATCACGGGCTTTTGCCTTGCCAGCGCGCGCGCTATGAACACGCGCTGCCTCTCGCCGCCGCTGATCGTGTCGATGGTGCGGTTTGCGAGGTGGTTTGTCTCGGTGATTTCGAGCATACGCATAACGATGTCTCTATCTTGCGCCGATTCAAAGCCGAAGCGGTTAAAGTGCTCGGTGCGCGCCATAAGCACGGTATCGAACACGCTGTACCCGAACGCGGGGATGTATTCCTGCGGCACATACGAGAGCAACGAGGCGATTTGTTCGGTCGGCATGCCTTCGAGCGATGTTTCGCCGCAGGTAAAGCGGCCGCTCTCGGGCTCAAGCAGGCCCATCACAAGGCGCAAGAGCGTGCTTTTACCCGTGCCGTTGGGGCCCGTTACGCTCATTATCGCGCCCGAGGGGCAGGCGAAGCTGAGCGAATCGATTATACGCCAGCCGCCATAGGAGAACGATACATTTTCCGCGCGTAAGTCCATGTCTTATCTGCTCTTATCCACGCCAATCCGCTTGCAGTAGGCGGAGATGGCGCATTTGCTGCATATCGGGCTTATCGGCTTGCAGGTGTTCTGGCCGTGCGCCACGATATATGTGTTGTAGCGGATCCAATGCTCGCGCGGGAGGATGGTTTCGAGCATCTGTTCGGTTTCGTAGGGGGTTTTCGTCTCGATGAGGCCTATGCGGTTGCTGATTCTGTGCACATGCACATCAACGCATATCGCGGGCGTTTTGAATGCCTCGCCGAGCACGAGATTAGCTGTCTTTCGCCCGACGCCCTCGAAGCTTGTGAGCTCTTCTATCGTATCGGGGACGCGGCCGGCGAAGTCCTCGAGGATCTTCTGGGCGGCAGCCTTGATTCGAGGCGCCTTTGTCTTCCAGAAGCCCACGGGATAAATCAGCTTTTCCACCTGCTCCAAATCGAGCACGGCAAGCTTTTCGGCCGTTGGCGCGACGGCATAGAGCCTCTCGCTCGCCGCGGCGGTGGTCTCGTCTTTTGTGCGCGCGCTGAGCATCGTGGAGATCAGCACCTTGAACGGGCTGTCCTCCTGCACCGCAAGAAGCGTAATAATGGGCACCTGATACGTTTTGAAGACGTCGGCCAGATCCCGCATCAGCGGCTCAAAATCAAACTTTTTTCCGTAAGCTGTTATTTCCATCTTTATCCCGCCTCGGCGGTGCTCTCTCGCAAAATCAATTTACAAAAGTCTCCTCTTACGCTATCATAGCCGCAGTGGCTCTGCGCGAGATGTTATTTTAAGTGGCGCGGTGCAAAAAGCAAACAACGCCGCCCGCGCGGCCTGATTTGGAGCTTAATGAAAGAACTGCTTCCCGAGAAGCCCCCGCTTGAGGGGCAGAAGAGATTGAAGGTGCTATGCTGCGGCTCAATGAGGCGCGAGGCGTACCACTGCGCACAGAACAGCCGCAATATCGTGGATGTGGAGATCGTCGCGCGCAAGATGCACGATACGCCCGTGAAGCTGCGCGAGCATCTCGCCGAGCGGCTTGCCGTTTCGAGCGACGCCGACGGCCTGCCCTATGATGCGATTCTGCTCGGCTACGGCCTTTGCAGCCGCGCCATCGCGGGGCTCAGCTCGCCTGTGCCGCTGGTTGCAATGCGTGCGCACGACTGCGCGACAATTCTTCTCGGCTCAAGGCAGAAATACCTCGAGCTCTTTGACGCAGGCGGCGGGATATTCTGGTATTCGCCGGGCTGGATTGAAACATCGCTTATGCCTGGCAGGGAGAAGCAGGAGCGCATAAGCGCCGCATACGCGGAGAAATATGGCGCTGAGCAGGCGAAGTATCTGCTGGAATTTGAGCAGGACTGGGTGAAGCGATACAGCAAGGCGTATTTCATCCGCTGGCCGCAGTTTGAAACGGCCGAGTACGAGGCCTACACAAAGGCCTGCGCCGATTACCTCGGCTGGCAGTACCGCGCCGTAGAGGGTAGCAGCGCACTGATGCAGAAGATGTTTGACGGGCTCTGGGACGAAGATTTTATCGTTGCGCGCGGCGGCGAGCAAATCGCCGCGTCGAACTGCGCGGATAAGATCATACAATTGAAAATATAAGATTCAAAAATTGTCAATTCAAGATTCAAGATTATCGAAACGACGCGATATTGACAGATGCAGAAGGAAACTCTATGGATGAATCGTTCAAAATCAGAAACGAGATTTACAGAAAGATGGACATCTCCACCAGAGCCCGAATCACTTTTGAGCTGAGCGACACTCTGCGTGGCATCGTTATCGACGGAATCAAGACGCGTCACCCCGAATATACACGGCAGCAAATCATCGATGAGGTAATCAGGCTTGTTCAAAACAAAGAAACCATCGAAAACCACCCTTTGAGAAGAGCGGATAATGAGAAGTCAGATTGAATTTGTCGGCAAGTTGAAGGATTTGCTTGAAGCATGCGGCATAGAGTACATGCTTACCGGCTCGCTCTCCGGAAGTTTCTACGGCCATCCCCGAGCGACAAATGACGCTGATATTGTTATCGAAGCCACTGAACCAAAACTCAGGCAATTCATTGCAAGGCTCGATGACGATTATTATGTCAGTGAAACTGCCGCTTTGGAAGCTCTGAAAAATAGTTCTATGTTTAATGTTATTGACACGAGCTCAGGATGGAAAGCAGACCTCATAATCAGGAAGCAGAGGGATTTCAGCAGAGAAGAATTTCTGCGAAGAAGGCGGATACTCGCACAAGGCATTGAGATATTCTCCGTGAGCCCGGAAGATTCGATTTTAAGCAAGCTTGAATGGGCGCACGGCAGAAGCTCAAAGCTTCAATACGACGACATAATCGGTATTATATCCATTCAATGGGACACCCTTGACACAAATTACTTGCAGACCTGGGCAAAGAAACTTGGTATCGCTGACGACCTGGCGCATCTTATGGAAGAAGCCGAAAAACTCAGAACGTAAAACCGGAATCTGCGCGGACAGAATAATAGAATTGAAAATACAAGATTTAAAATTCAAAAATCAAAGCGCAGATTCCGGATTCAAGATTATCAGCGACGCTTTCTGCGTCGGCCCGTTTTGCCGGCTCCGCCGCGAACGTTTTTGCCGCCGCGTGAGCCCTGTTTGTTTTGCGCAGGCTTATTACCCTTTGCGCCTTTCTTCGGCGCGCCCTGTTCCTTGTCCACAAGCATCTCGACAAGCGTAAAAGTTATCTCTCTGGTCGGCACATCCACCTTGCTTATCGTAACATCAAGCTCGAGGCCTATATGCACGCTCACGCCGCTGTAACGGCCGGTGAGCCGCTGTGATTTCTCGTTGTAATCCCAATCATCTCTGCCCAGCTCCGAGGAAGCAATGAAGCCCTCGATGCCGAATTTCTTGCACTGCACAAATATCCCTTTGCGCGTAATCCCCGAGACATAGCAATGAAGCTTGTCGCCTATACGTTTTTCGAGCATAAGCAAAATGAGCACCTTTTTGAGGTCGCGCTCGGCGCTGTCGGCATCGTTTTCCGTTTCGCTGATATGCCTGCCCAGCTCGGCAAGATCGTCCTCGGTGGGGATGTCAAAACCGGTATCAAGCCGCCCCTTTTCAAGGAACATCGCATAGAGCCTGTGGATGGTGAGGTCGGCATAGCGTCGAATCGGGCTTGTGAAATGCGCATAGTGCTGAGAGGCAAGGGCGTAATGGCCAAGGTTTTCAGGTGAATATACCGCTCGCTCAAAGCTTCTCAAAACAGCCGTGTTCACGGCATATTCCATCCCCGTACCACGTACCTTCTCCAGAAGGACGCGCAGTGAGGAGCGTCCTGGCTGGGGCGGGAGCTCGAACCCCAGCACGCTTACAAAATCAGTAAGCTTCTGCAGGCTGAACGGGTCAGGGTCGGGGTGTATGCGGCGCAGGAACGGCACATTGTACTTATCGAACAGCCGCGCTATGGCCTCATTCGCCTCAACCATAAACATCTCGATAATGGTGTGCGGATAGCTGTTATCGGCGGGGTTCGCATCAACAACTTCCCCATCATCGTTCAGGACGAGGTCGATATCGGGCAGGTCGAGATGCAGCATACCTTCAGTCTTGCGGCGCTGTTCGATTGTACGGGCAAGCGAATCCATATCGCGCAGCAGCGCGTAAACCTCAGGCGCGAAATCAAGCTTCTCGCCGCGCAACATGGCATCGGCCTGGAGATATGTCAGGCGGGCGCTCGACTGCATCAGGCTGTTGGCGTAGCGTGTTTTTTCTTCGATAACATTGCCGTCAGAGTCGTATGTGATATAGACACTCTTTGCGTATCGTTTCTGATGGGGCTGGAGCGAGCAGACGCCGTTGCTGAGGATTTCCGGCAACATCGGCAGCACCCGCCCGGGCAGATACACGCTGTTGCCGCGCAGAGCCGCCTCGGCATCAAGCGCTGAACCTTCGCGCACGAACCTGCTCACATCCGCAATATGCACGCCAAGAACAGGATTGCCGTCGGCATCCCGCTCTACGCTGATTGCATCGTCGAAATCTTTGGCATCGTCGGGGTCGATTGTGATGATGAACTTGTCGAGGATGTCATCATAGCCCTTACCGGGCTTGAAGTTTGTCTGAGAGGCCCTGTGCGCCTGCTCAATACAGGCCTTGGGAAACTCTCTCGGCAGGCCGTAATTGCGGATTGTCGCCTCGATTTCAGTATCATAGACTCCCGCCTTGCCGAGTACCTCAATTATAACCGCCTTGCCGGGGATGGAGCCGTCGGGGAATTTAAGCACCTCGAAATAGACCTTGTCCCCGTTTTTTGCGCCCTTCGCCTTGATGTCGTCCACCTCAAACGGCGCCTTGAAGAAATCGCCATCCGGAACAATCATCCATCTTTCCCCGTTGTGGTAAACGGTGCCCGTGGAGTTGGAGCGGGCGCGTTCTATGATTTTCGTGATACGGCCTCCAAGGAGCATATTGCCGCCGGAGCCGCGGAAGCGCCTCATTACTTTCACCTGAACGATGTCGCCATCAACAGCACCCTTGCTGTCCTTCCATTCCACGCGAACATCGCCGTCTTTTGTTGCAATTAGCGGCGAAACAAAGCCGAAGCTCTGGCGCGTCGAGCGGTATGTACCCCTGACAAAATCGCTGCCCTTGGGCAGGCTCAGCCGCGAATCTTTGTCGGCTGTCAGCAGGCCCTCTTCGAGCATACGATCAACCGTCGCATCGAATTGTTCGGCGTTTTCCTCGCCGATACTGAGCAGCTCGGCGAGCTCGGCGAGCAGCAGTGAACGGTAGTCGTTCTTGCGGATTATTTTCAGTATTCTGTTACGCAGACTTTCCATTATCTTTTCCTCTCTTTCCTCTTCCAATGATGAGTTTTCGGTTTTCTGTTCACTATATGATAACATATTTCCGCTTCTATTACTACATATTTATTACACCATATACGCCGGCGGCGCTGCGAGAGATGCCGAAAATCTTGTAACGAAACAAAATAATGTGATTTTTTTCTTTACCCCCGGCCTATAATTTGGTTATAATCCGAACAACTGTTCAGAATAAGTAATGTTCAATATACGGAAGGGTATG
>JBFWMM010000042.1:0-26086 GCA_050251615.1 Phycisphaerae bacterium | reverse complement strand
TTTTCCCGCGAGAATTGCTCCATAACTCAGTAATAATGAACCGCGAACAGCGCCATTGCGCAAGCAATGCGAAGAGCGCTACGGGTTTAACTTTCAATTTCGGGGCGCTTGCGCGCCTCCGCTGTGTTTCGCCCACCAATGCCGGAGAATTCAAACCGACTTGTAGGGGCGCGATGAATCGCGCCCTCGTCTTATGGCCACGGATAATATACGTTCGTAACCGGCATGAGACGCAAGATTTTGCGTCTCTACAATTTCGGGGCGCTTGTGCGCCTCCGCTGTTGCATTCTTTTCTTTCTTCGCGAGCTTAGTGCGCTTAGTGGTTCATAAACCTTGTTCGTAAAGGTATTTATTTTACCGCGAAGGCCGCGAAGAGCACGAAGATAATACAATTCTGCCGGTGGCAGGCGCCGGCGTTACGACAATCCATAATGATGAACCGGCGCTCGGCGCCATTTCGTAAACGTCCGCCCGCGCTACGCCGCGAAAGCGTAAAATTAGTTGCTTGTGAAGTGAATTGTTAATATAATCGTGTAAGAAGGTAATTCATTGGGCATAAGCAGTCCGGTGGTATCTCTTTATCAGATATGGTAATGTTGGCTTGGTGAACAGTTCTAATTGTCCGTTAAACGCAGGGCACATCACTAAACTGCATATTGATTTATAACCACAAGAGGTGTAATTATGAAAGTATCGATAGTTGTTTTGTCAATGTTGAGCATTGTCGCCATGGCTGATGCAGATCTACTGTTGCATTATACATTTGACGGCAGTATGAGCGATTCAACAGGCACATATGATGGTGATGCAAAGGGCACAGCCGGTGACGGTTCTTATGTTGAGCCTTCATTAGGTTATACTACCGGCAAGTTTGGCCTGGCGGCTGATCTCAGCGGGGACGACTGGATCTGGGTAAACGGAGGCAATCCGTTGAGCCAGCTTACAAATCAAGTAACCATAGCCTATTGGACTAAGATGGATTCAGTTCAGAATCAGGTAGAGATGGTCGCCGGAATGGACAGCACCGGAAATAACAGATTAGCTTTTGCACAGTACTGGTACGGTACAGCCTATTGGGATACTACCGGCGGCCGCGCTTCTGCATCAATTCCCGCAGAAACATCAGACGGGCAGTGGCATCACTGGGCATTTACCCGTAATGCCGGTACCGGTTTGCAGTCAATCTATTTTGACGGCGAGGTGATCGGGCAGTCCACCAATTTGTTTGACCCATTCGCCGATGCCTTCGGCGGACTCGCTATAGGTGCTCATTTCGAATATGGAGATACGTATGTTGGTGGTCTGGATGATTTTAGGATTTACGATAATGAGCTGAGTCAAACCGGTATTCAGGCTATTATGGTACCGGAACCGGCAACCATAGCTCTTTTCGGTCTTTCTTCTCTCTTTATGAAAAGGCGTAAGAAATAAAAGGTTTTCCTGTTGATCTGTCCTGCGTTTAACGGACCAGAACTGTCAATCACCAAGCCCCTCACTAAGCACTCAATCCGATTGCGCGCACGCCTCGCAAACAGCGCCATTACGCAAGCAATGCGAAGAGCGCTACGGGTTTAACTTTCATTTTCGGGGCGCTTGTGCGCTGTGCGCTGTGTTTATGATGATAATAATTCCGGGGGCTCAGAGAAATCTTTGCCAACTCACCGGCCTGCGGTTATAATCAGCGCAATGGATAATCTGTTTGCAAAAAGCGAGGAAGAACGCATTCTGCAGAACGCGCCGCTTGCCGTGCGTATGCGCCCGCGCAATATCAGCGAGTTTGCGGGGCAGGAGCATTTCGCAGGCGAGGGCAAGCTGCTGCGCCGCATGCTCGATGCCGGCCGGCTAACGAGCGTACTGTTTTACGGCCCGCCGGGATGCGGGAAAACGAGCCTTGCGAGGGTGATCGCGGCAACAATCGACGCGAAATTCGAATATCTCAACGCGCCGAGCGCGTCCGTGAAGGATGTGCGCGAGGTTACAGAGCGGGCAAAAAACCGCCTGATCAATTCAAATCAAAAAACCATCCTCTTCCTTGATGAAATTCACCGCTTCAACCGTGCCCAGCAGGACAGCCTGCTGAGTGAGGTGGAGCATGGGATCATTATCCTCATCGGTGCCACTACCGAGAACCCCTTCTTCTCCATAAACGGCCCGCTGATCAGCCGCAGCACGCTGTTTGAGTTCAAGCCGCTGGAACCCGAGGCTGTGAATAAAATCCTTAACCGAGCACTCGAAGACAAAGAACGAGGGCTCGGCAAGCTGAATGTGAGCGTGAACGCGGATGCGATGGACTTTATCTGCGATATCTGCGACGGAGATGCTCGCCGCGCCCTCAACACACTGGAAGTGGCGGTGTTGAGCGCAAGAAAGGATAAGAGCGGCAAAATCAGCGTCTCGCTGGAGGACGCGAAGGAGTCTATGCAGAAAAAGCAGCTCCAGTACGACAAGAAAGGCGATTCACATTACGACCTCGCCAGCGCGTTGCAGAAAAGCATTCGCGGCTCGGACCCCGATGCGGCGGTCTATTGGCTCGCGCGGATGATAGCGGGCGGGGAGGATGTACGCTTTATCGCGCGGCGCGTGGCGGTATGCGCGGCGGAGGACGTGGGCAATGCCGACCCGCTGGCAACGATTCTGGCCGCGAGCGTGTTGCAGGTGGCGGAGTTTGTGGGGCTGCCCGAGGCGCAGCTGCCGCTGAGCCAGCTTGTAACGTATCTGGCCTGCGCGCCCAAGAGCAATGCGGCGGCGAACGCCATCTGGCAGGCGGTGAGTGATGTGGAAAACGGCAGGATAAATGATGTGCCTCTGCATTTGAAGGATGCGCATTACAAGAGCGCGAAGAAACTCGGCCGCGGCACCGATTACAAGTATCCGCACAGCCTGCCCGGCGGCATCGCCGAACAGAACTACTCCGGCACCGAAGAGCGCACCGAGTACTACAAACCCACTGACCGAGGCAGGGAGAAGGTGCTCAAAGAGGTGCTTGAGCGAAACCGCAGGATTATCGACGGGAAGTAATTTCCTGTACCAGCAATTATCCGCCTTCGCGGCGAATCTTAACCGGCGTTCACGACATCGGCGCGTTTGCCGATGCTGCAATCACGGGCAACGCCGGCGCCTGCCGCCGGCAGAATTGTATTATCTTCGTGCTCTTCGCGGCCTTCGCGGTAAAATAAAAACCTTAACGAACAAGGTTTATGAACCACAAAGCGCACTGAGCTCACAAAGAAAGAAAAGAATAAACCAGCGGAGGCGCGCAAGCACCCCGAAATTGAAAGTTTTTTCTTCATTACGGAATGATAAAACCCGCTCCCCTACGGATTGCGTCATTACGGGGTGCTGCAACGTATCGCACGGGCAAGCTCGTCGTGGAGGATACCGTTTGAGGCAATGAGCTTGAAGTTTTTGCCTGCTGTTTCGGCGGGGTCTATCGGGAAGAGGGAAGAGCCGTCTTGAGTGGTAATCTTTCCACCCGCCTCGCGCACGAGCACGGCGCCGGCGGCGAAGTCCCAGATCTTGTTTTTGTTAATCACGCAGAAGTGCAGCGCACCCGATGCCACGTACGCCAGATGCAGTGCGCTTGTACCGAGATTGCGCACCTTGCAGCGCGAGTAGTAGGCCATCATCGGCGCGGGGATTCCGCCGGGCCAGTGGCTGTCATAGGCGATGAGGGCGTTTTTTGTGAGCGGGGCGTCTGCAACAAATCTGCGCACGCCGTTTACGAACATTCCGCCGTTCTGCGAGGCCTCGAACATTCGGTCTGCGCTCGGCCAGTACACCACCCCCACGACCGGTTCGCCGGCTTCTATCAGCGCGATTGAGATGGCAAAAATATCCAACCGCAAGCTGTAGTTGTTTGTGCCATCGATTGGGTCTATGATCCAGTAGCGCTGCGAATCGCCTTTCGGCCGCCTCACATACACCGCGCCCGCTTCGCCCTCCTCGGCCACAATCCCGTCATCAGGATATGACGCGAGAAGCTCATCGATTATAATCTGCTGACAGATCGGGTCTGCCTGGGTAACGATTTCGCTGCCGTTTTTGAGCGTGGAGCGGATTCTGCTCTGCTGATTGAGCGCTTCGGCGCCCGCCTTGACCGCGGCGCGCTTGGCTATGGTAACATCATTTTTATACAAAACAGCTGTCCCCTTTCGTTACGCAAGCCGTAGAGACGCAAAATCTTGCGTCTCTACATAAAAAGGCGGTGCAAAACCCCCGCCTTCGGTTTGTTATGCCTGAATCTGTTTGATAATCATTTCGAGGTCGTTGGGTACCTGTATCGGCGGGTTGCTGAACTCGCCTTCGAGGTTTTTGTGGTAGCCGACGGTAAGGTCGGGGTCTTTGAGAACGTGCCCCGTCAGCACGCAGGCGACCGTCGCGCTCTTGTCGATTGTGCCGTCTGCAAGGAGCTTGCGCAGGCCGGCCACAGAGGCCGCCGAAGCCGGCTCGCAACCGAGACCGTGCTTGCCTATCATTGCCTTGCAGTCCTTAATCTCTTCGTCTGTTACCTCCGCTACGACACCATCGCATACGTCAATCGCGCGCAAGCATTTTTTGAGGTTCACGGGGCGCGAAATCTCGATTGCCGAAGCGATTGTATGCGGGGAGAACTTCCTTGCGGTGAAGTCTGAGTAGAGGGCGTTGACTTCCTTCATATTTACGTTGCCATCGTTCCACTTGAGCCCGCGCTCGTTGACGAGGTATGAAAGCGTATTTGCGCCGCTGGCGTTGATAATCGCCAGGCGCGGCACGCGGTCTATGAGGCCAAGATGTTTAAGCTCGCAGAACGCTTTACCAAACGCGCTGGAATTGCCGAGATTGCCGCCGGGGACAACAATCCAATCGGGCACTTTCCAGCCGAGACCTTCCATTATACGGTACATAATCGTCTTCTGGCCTTCGAGGCGGAAGGGGTTGAGCGAGTTGAGCAGATAAATATTGAGCCTTGTGCAGACGTCCTGAACCTGCTTCATGCAGTCGTCAAAATCGCCTTCGATCTGGATTGTCTGCGCGCCGTAGTCCATTGCCTGGCTCAGCTTGCCGAACGCGATGCGTCCCTGGCCGATGAATACGGTGCATTTCATTGCGCAGCTGTGTGCGTAGAGCGCAACTGCCGCGCTTGTATTGCCTGTGCTGGCGCAGGCGCAGCTCTTGGCGCCCACCATCATAGCGTGGCTGAAGGCGGCGGTCATGCCGTTGTCCTTGAACGAGCCTGACGGGTTCATTCCCTCGTACTGGAGGTGCAGGGAGCCGGAGTCCATACCGAGGATGCCGGCGATGGCGTCATTTTGCTGGAGGATTGTCTGGCCCTCGCCCACGCTCACCTTATACTCATCTTCGCAGAAGTTGAGGAGGTCGCGGAAGCGCCACACGCCCGAGAAATCGAGGCGGTTGTCGCGAGTGGCCCAGCGCTTTGCGAAATCGCTCAGCTTTGAGGGTAGCTCGGCCTTGCTCCAGTCGTAGCGGATATCGAGCAGATCGCCGCATTCGGGGCATTTGAACATTTTGTCCTTACGGTCGAATTCCGCGCCGCAGGCGACGTTTATACATTTCTGGTATGCTGTTATTGCCATAATCTGTTCCTGTATGTTGTTTCGGGTGGAAAACCGCCTGATATAATATCGAAAATTGGCTTTTTTGCAATAAAAAGGGCTCTCAGCGCCCTGATTCGAGCAGAGAAACAGCTGTCCTGTCGATTCCGCTCCGCTCTGCGTATTTCAGGGCCTCTTCGTTAACGGCGTTTGCCGATCCCACAGCGGCTATGGCGGTATCGTCGAGCTCGCTGCAAAGCCATAGGCCATCGAGGGTGATTTGTTCGGTCATATCGAAAACACCGGCAATCTCGCGGATTCCGCCCTCGCCGCTTTTGTTTGTAACACGGATGCAGAGCTTGTTCCATCCGCCGCTTACGATTGTGCCGCGCGGAATTTTATACACCCTGCGCACGGCCCATGCGTTTTCGCCGCGGCCCCTGCTGCCCACTTTCACCCCGTTTACGTAGGTGTCGTCAATGTCGTCCACTTTACCCGCGCAGACCCAGATGTTGTTATCGAACCATTTTTCGGGCGCCTTGAAATATGTTGTGAGCCAGAGAACTTTCTTGCCTTCTATCTTCACATCCAGCGGATTTACAAGGCTGCTTTCAAGGGGGAAAGCGGGATTCGGCTTCGCCGCGAAATCACTCGAAGCGGGATAGTCGAGCGAGCCCCTTATTTTAGCAAACTTCTCTACCGTTATCATGATCAGCTTGCTCTCGCTACCGTTTTTCTCTTCGACAAGCGCGATGATGTTGCCGTTTGCGAGGATCATACTCACTTGGCCGTATATCGCCTCTCCGCTTTCGGCAAGCACCTTCTTCACCACCCAGTCGGTGAGATTATCCGATTGCATCAGCACGAGGCTCTTGCCGGCTTCGCCTCCCGGCAAGCCATTTACGATTGTCCAGTATGCGCGGGTATCGGCATCATAACGCACGCAAATATCGCCGTTTCCGGGCAGTGCGACGGTGTTTGTCTGCGGTTTGAATTCGCCTGTTATTCCCGTTGTCTCATGGCGGATGAAGCAGGCTGTTCCATCGCTACGCGAAGAACTTCGCACGCGGAACATATTTATAACTTCGTGGCTCGGCGTGGGGATTGCGCAGCCGCCGCCTATACCGCTCACAGCGGGCGCAAGCATATCTGCCGGCAGAGCTGTTTTGTTGCTCGTAAGCCAGCTCGCGGGGCGAAGAAGGTCGCTGTCGAGCCGCGCGCTGAGCATAAACTCTCTTTTAGTGCCGTCGATGCCGAAGGTATCCTCGAGAACCTTCCATATCCTGCCCCCCGAAACTACAACACAGCCTGCACTTGATGTGTACTGTCGCTCGTTGAGGAGGGTTGCTGTCTGCGCTCCGGTAAAGCTTCCCTTGTTGCTTCGCATTATGAGCGCCCTGCCCTCAAAGGCCGTCCCCAACAGGTACAGCTCACTGCGATGGGCAAAGAGGCTTGCGCCAAAGCATTGCAGCTCTGCGTCTTTGCTCCAGCTCTCGCCGTCTGCGGAGCTGAAGATGAGTGTCTTTCCGCTCGGGCGCTCCGCACTAACGTCAAATTTGACGGTATATCCGCCGCCGGGTCTTGCTTCGATTGCCGGTGAGGATATGCCGGAACCGGTATAGATTTCGGCGCAAAGGCCCGCCGTAGCGAGCGCCAGCGCTATGATAGACATAGTCCGCATATTCATTTTTCCATATAGTTGCATTACAGAGAGTATTGTAGCGATACCGGCGCGCTTGTTAAGCATATTCCAGATGGAAGCTTACATAACAATCCTGCTCAGGACGAAAAGAAAGCTCGTAATGGTCTTGTCGAGCATACCGCTAAACATAAAAACCATCAGGAAAACTATGCCGGCAAGCTGAATATTCCTGTTGGCGAAGATTCGGTGCCCTGGCAGGAGAAACCCCCACAGACGGCTACCGTCAAGCGGCGGGATTGGAAGCAGATTGACCACGCACAGCACCCCGTTTATCAGGTACGCATAGAATATTTGCTCCTGTATTATACCGGCGATGTCAGATTCCACACCCGCGGAAAGACGCAGCAGAATCCCCAACACTATACATAACACCAAATTCGCCGCAGGACCCGCCAGAGCAATGAGAATAAAATCGCGCCTGGGGCTGCGAAGGTTGTACATATTTACAGGAACGGGCCTTGCCCAGCCGAAGCCCAGAATAAGCAGCATCACTGTCCCTGTAAAAGACAGGTGCCGTAGCGGGTTGAGCGTAAGGCGGCCTTTGCTCTTCGCGAAGTCATCGCCGAATCTGTGTGCGGCCCAAGCATGCGCGGCCTCGTGTAATGTGAGCCCGATTATGAGCCCGGGCAGCAGGCTGAGCATAAGAAGTGTCCTGTTCATCTCACAGCTCCCTGTATTCAGCAGAGGCCATAATCGCAAGCACAGCCTCGTCTTTGTCGTTTATCGGAATCCCTTTGCGGCGGGTTTCGTGCAGGTAGTTCGCCGCCGCTTTCATATCGCCGCGGATATAGCTGGCCTCCGCCATAAGCGGCTCTACGGGAAAAATGTCTCGCGTTTCTGCGGCATGCGCGTAGTGTTGTGCGGCGGCAAGCTCATTGCCGGCGATATGTTCGGTTGTACCCAGGACAACCCTTGCCACAGTCGATTCGCCGACCTGCAAAATCTTATCCGCCATACTGCGCGCGGCATCGTAATTGCGGCCGGTAAGCAGCCCCCAACACTTGCAGTTGTACGCAAGGCAGGAAGCCTCTACCGATGCGGAGCCTGTAGCAATAATATCCTCGGAAAGCCGCTCGATTTGCGGCTCGTTCATCTCTTTCACAGCAACTGTAAGCTCAAGAAAGAGCAGTTCCGGAGAGCCGAGAAAGAGAGGCCTCGCCTCTGTTATGAGGCGCTTTACGCCGTCAAAATCGTTTTTGGAGAGATACCTATGCCCGAGAGCCTCGAGAAACAGCTCGTCTTTATAGCGGAGCATCGCATCGTAGTAGTAGCTTTCGGTTTTGCCGAATCCTTCAACCATACTCACCGCATCAAGATACGAGAGAATATCGGCGGGGTGTTCTGTGAAGCGGCATATTCTTTCCAGCAGCGCAAGCGGGAGCGAGCCGGTAATAAGAGGCGTCAAAGCCGCCGCCACCCGCAGCGGAACGGCCGCATAATACTTCAGGGCGGACATAAAGCTCATCGCACACCACATAACGCATGGAAAATCTGAATTCGGTTTGTTATTACCTTCCTCACTCTGACACCTCAATAGTTGTAAAAAACGGTTTCGATTTCGAGCTTTTCCTTTACTTCCCAGGGCTCGAGCGAAGTAAGCCCAAAGGCGTTTGCCGAGGCACACATAACGGCCTTTTCGAGGGCGTAAGCGTAGTCGTCATCTTCGTAGCGGCCTGCTATGAATCCGGCCAGGAGGTGGTCTCCGCAGCCTACGGTTGTGCGCAGGGAGAGCGGGGTGCCGGTAAATCTGCTGTGCCAGAGGCCCTCCTTATTCACAAGGATTGCGCCATCGGCGCCGAGGCTCACAAGCACATTCTTCACGTTGCCAAGCAGTTTTTTCGCAGCGCGCGCCGCAGATTCTATGTCCTCTTTCACCTTGCTGCCGACAAGCTCGCTGAGTTCGAGCAGGTTGGGGCTGATGATGTCGGCGAGCTGTGAGGCGTAGAGTTTGCGGAATGCGGCACCGCTGGAATCGAGGATGATTCTCGCTCCCTTCTGCCGGCACGCCCAGACCATATCCACTATGTCGTCAGAGAGCGAGTCTTCGGGCATTGTGCCCGCGAAAACGCAGAGATCTCCTTCGTCTATCTGGCCGACGAGCTGTTCTGTGAGCTTTTTCAGGTTCCCTTTTGTCGCAAGCTCGCCGGGTACGCGAAGATGCAGCTCGCGGTGGCGCTTACTGTCGAACACGCTCACGTTGCGCCGCGTTCGCCCGGGAACGGTCGTAAAGCGGATGTCGAGGCAGTGCGTATAGGGGCGCAGGTTGCTGAGCATATCGTCGTAATCTCTGGCGCCCCAAAGCCCCGCGGCCACGCTGCCGTAGCCGAACCAGCTGAGCGCCTTGCTAATGTTCAGCGCCTTGCCAGCGGCATGCTCGGAGTATGAATCTGTCTGGCGATGATCGCCCCAGTCGAGATCATCGCACACAAACTGCACATCCCACGCCGGCGATATGCCGACTGTGATTATCTTGCCTTTATAAGCCATCTTTCAGCCGCTCCGTTCTCAATCTTCATCGATGCTGTCCTCTTCATTGAGGTCGATTTCTTCGTCTTCATATTCATCAGAAGAGTATTCACTGTTAAGCGCGTCCCTGCGTATGTCGGCGATGTCTTCGCCGCCTTTGATTCTTTCCCATTCCTCGGGTGTTATCATCACTTCCCTCGCCTGAGCGGTTTTGTGTCCGCCGAGGATGCCGCATTCGGCCATCATCTCCACGATTCTCGAAGCCCTGCCGTAGCCGATGGCGAGTTTGCGCTGAATCAGTGAAACGCTGCCGCGCTTCTCCTCCAGCACAATCCTAACCGCTTCATCGAAGAATTCGTCCTTATCGAGGCCGTCCGTGGTAACGGTACTCATCTGCACGAGTTCCGTACTGTAATCGGGCGAGGCGTTCGAGCGAATATAATTTACCACGTTTGCGATCTCCTGATTGGAGAGATACGCGCCCTGCGCCCTGATGAGCTCGCTCGTTTTCGGGTGCAGATAGAGCATATCACCCTTGCCCAGAAGGGTTTCGGCGCCCTGCTTATCGAGGATGATGCGGCTGTCGAGCCTTGATGCCACTTTGAAACTGATTCTGGCCGGCAGGTTCGATTTGATAAGCCCCGTAACAACGGACGCCTGCGGGCGCTGGGTTGCGAGGATTACGTGGATGCCGGCGGCGCGTGATTTCTGTGTCAGGCGGACGATATACTCCTCGACTTCCTTGCCGTTTGTCATCATGAGGTCGGAGAGCTCGTCAACTATAATCACAAGGTACGGCATCTTCTTCGGCACGCGAAGCTGCTCTTCGGGTGTCTGTGCGTCGAGACGGCGGTAGATTTCCTCCGCGCCGAGGTCGTTGTATTCGCCTATGTTTTTTATCTTCACTTCGTTGAAGATTGCGTAGCGCTCTTCCATCTTGCCGACCGCCCATTCGAGGATCTTTGTCGTCTGGTTCATATCGCTCACAATCGGGCACATCAAATGCGGCAGACCCTCATACATATTCATTTCGATCTGTTTCGGGTCAACGAGAATCAGCTTCACCTCATTCGGCTTGCGCGTGAGAAGGATGCTGATGATAATCGTATTAATGCAGACGCTCTTACCGGAGCCTGTAGTACCGGCGATGAGGCCGTGCGGCATTTCGGCGAGGTCTGCCACGAGTACTGAGCCGGAAGAATCCTTGCCGAGGAATATCGGCACGCTCATCTTCACGGGCACCTTCCCCGCGCGTTTGATAAGGTCCATCAGGCGCACTGTCTCGCGCTCGCTGTTTGGCACTTCTATTCCGATTGTGTCCTTGCCCGGGATCGGCGAAACCACACGCACCACCTGCACCGCAAGCGCACGGGCGATGTCTCCCGCCAGAACAGAAATTTTATTCAGACGAATACCTGCGGAAAGCTCAACCTCATACATAGTGATTGTGGGGCCGGGTTCGGCATTGATGACGGTGGCCTCAATCTTGAAGTTGTCGAGGGTTTCCTGGAGTCTTGCCGCCTTCTCGCGCACCATACCTTCAAGCTTGTCTGCGAAGTTCCTTTCCGGCTCATCAAGCAGATTTATCGGAGGCAGAATATAGCTCCTGTAATCGGGCGTCGGTTTGACGTTGCTCCTGCTGACGCTAACCTTTTGAGGCTTCGGCTTATCTTCTCCGGCATCCGGTTGCCCTTTTCTATTTAGCGGCACGCTCTTCGGCGCGCTTTCATCCGGAATCACCTCTATATAGTCACCGGAGGGCTGGTCTGCACGGAGCTGAACAGGCTCAGTGGGATTGTTGTCGTCCCAGTTGATTTCAAACTGCTTTTTGGGGAGAACATTATCAGTTACCGCCGAAGCTGCAAGGTTCTGTCCGGTTTTGCGTGCGGGAAAAAGCGTAGCGAGCCTTGAAGCAAGCGAAACGCGTGGCTTCTTTTCTTTTACAGGTTTTTCCTTTTTCGCGGCTTTCGCGGCGCGTGATTTCGTAGCCTTCTTCTCGGATACCCTGAACAGAGAAGCTATAAAAAGGACAAATTGCTTTATCATCCTGAACACAAACGTGTCGGAGATAAACAGAAGGCCGGCGATTAACATCCCACTGACAATCGCAAAGCGGCCCAGCGGCCCTGTGCTTTTCAGCAGCCAGTCTGCGAGAAACGTGCCGAGGACGCCTGCCTTGCCTACGGGAACGGAGTTTGCGGAGAAGTTCAAGGCATCTGATGAGCCTATGATGGCCGATATGGACAGGGCAAGCAGGATCAGGCCGACAACGCGAAACGGCAATTGGCTCACAGGGCTGCGGAATACGTCTCGGGCGAGGATGAGAATAAGTCCGCAGATCAGGGCGAAAACGCCCGCGCCTGCGTAGTAGAGGGTGTACCAGGCGATATACGCACCCGGCAGGCCCACGAGATTGACGGGCGGTTCATTCAGTGGAAACGCATACTTCGACGGAGGATCGCAGGAGTCGAAGCTGAGGCAACTTCCCGCAACCAGAATCAGCGCCACTATCGCCGCCATCTGCAACGTTATTTTGATCAGTTCACGTCCGTGCATCAATCTTCCTTCCTCTTGAGCGGCAATCCGTCGCCGCTTGCAGAAGAATCATTTTTCGGTATATAATCGTAGGCTTATTCGGCCTTCTCTGTCTTGTTGAACAGGCGATCGATGCTGAATCCGCTGGATTTCTTCCGCGGCACTTCCACAATCACTCCCATCCTGCCGAGCTCGCCGGAAACATCCGGCTGATACGGGTCGAGCTGGATGCTCTTTTTGAGGTATGTCTCGGCGCGGACATTATCGCCCTTGCTGAGGTACAGATAGCCCACCTGCTTGTTCAGCACGGCGGAATCGGGCGCCAAAGCCAGAGCCTTCTCATAGCAGGTAAAGGCGTAGTCGTCGAGCTGCTCGTTCTGGAAGGCGCGGCCAAGCAGGAGGGCCTGCTCAGCACTTGAAGAGGCCTGCCCGATGTAAATATCGGCCAGCTGTTTTGCCTTTACGTTGTTATCAAGCATCATATTCACTTTCACCTGCGCCGCCTGCGCCTCGTGGAACAGGGGCTTGAAGTTGAGAGCGATGTTGAACTCGTACTCTGCCTTCGCGTAGAGCCTGTCGCCAACGTAAAGCTTGCCGAGGTTGTAATGGGCGCGGGCGTCTGTGAAGTCGCGCTCAATACGGCTATTGGCCTTCTCGTACGCGATCTGCTGAGGCGTCTTCGAGATAGCCTGCGATTCGACCTTTACTATTTCGTCGTTTTTGGATGTATCGGAGCAGCCCATCAGAGCTACGGCTAATACAAGTGCGGTAAGAATTCTCATAAGACCATTCACCTTACTTAATTTATCAAATATCAAGATTCTGTACTTCAAGAGCATGCTCGCTGATGAAGTTCTTTCTTTTTTCCACGTCTTCGCCCATAAGGATGCTGAACAGGCGGTCGGCCTCGCCGGCATCGTCTATGGTAACTTTCAACAGAGTGCGGCGTTCGGGGTCCATTGTGGTATCCCAGAGCTGCTCGGCGTTCATTTCACCCAGACCTTTGAATCGCTTTATCTCGATTCCACGGCTACCGAAGTTTCTAATCTCCACCGCCACTTCCAGAAGCGATGCGGCGTTTGTCTGCTCGGTGCCCTTTGTGATGCTGAATTTCATCGGCTTGAGCTCTCCGGAGATTGTGCGCTCTTCTTTCAGGAGCAGGTCGGTCAGGGAGAGAGACCATTTCTCTGTAAGCTCCGCGCTGATGTTGTTCAAGCGTGTAACCTCGGTGAGTTCTTCTGCCGTGAGGCTGTGCTGCGGGGGAATTTCGGCTCCTTCGGCTTTTGCTTTCTGCGCCGCTTCGCGCGTCTGCTCTTCAACCGTGCTGAGCTCGGCATATCTGCTCTCAAAGCTTTCAAGGTTGCGGAAATACTCACTGACGCCATCGAATGTGATGCGGTAAATGGGTAGTTTGCCGTCAATGTATTCCTTTTCGACGAAATCTGAGAACACAATTCCGCGCCTCTCGATTATGCCCATCAGCCTTTCAATATCGGTAACCCGCTTGACCAGTATGGCGACATCATCGCCCCCAATGCTGCGCGGCTCATCGCCTGCAATTTGAACGCTTGTATCGTTGAGGCCGCGTTCTGTGAGCAGGTGCTTCATCTGCGAATCGCTGATGATGTATTCGCTGTTCTTTCTGCCCTTCTCGCGCACTTCATACAGCGGTGGTTGGGCAATATATACCATTTCGCGCTCGAAGAGCTGCGGCATCTGGCGGAAAAGGAACGTCAGCAGGAGCGTGCGAATATGGGCGCCATCGATATCGGCGTCTGTCATCAGTACGAGCTTGCCATAGCGTGATTTATCTATATTGAATTCATCGCTGCCGATGCCTGTGCCGAGCGCGCTGACGATCGTACGAATTTCTTCGTGGCCGAGCATTTTCTCAAGGCGCGCCTTCTCGACGTTCAAAATCTTACCCTTAAGCGGCAGGATTGCCTGGATGGTTCTGTCGCGGCCGCCCTTGGCCGAACCGCCCGCCGAATCACCCTCCACGATGAACAGCTCTGTGCTTTTCGTGTCCTTGCTACTGCAATCCCAGAGCTTGCCGGGGAGGTTTGCGCTGCTGAGAGCGCCTTTACGCCTGGTCAGCTCGCGGGCTTTTCTCGCCGCGGCGCGCGCGGCGGCGGCCTGAATGGCCTTTGTCATAATCTTCTTCGCGATGAAAGGATTCTCTTCGAGATACGTACCAAGCTGGTCGTTTACGACCGTCTCCACGAAGCTGGCGACCTCGGGATTTGACAGGCGCACCTTTGTTTGAGCTTCAAAATGCGGTTCGGGAACCTTCACCGAAATAACGGCTGTGAGTCCCTCGCGCAGGTCTTCGCCGCTTGTTGTGGCGTCGCCTTTGAAGAGCTTGGCCGCTCTGCCGTACGAGTTCATGGTACGCGTTATCGCGGATTTGAAGCCGGAAAGATGTGTACCGCCGTCTATGTTACAAATATTGTTGGCGAAGGCGAGTATGTTTTCGTTGTAGCTACTGTTGTACTGCATGGCAATTTCGCAGACGAGGCCGCTCGCGGCATCCTCTTTCGAGAAGCTGATAACATCATCATGGACAGGCTCTTTGCCTTCATTGAGATGGCGCACAAACTGGGCCAGGCCATCTTCGAAGTGGAAAGTCTCTTTGCGCCCGCTACGTTCATCCTCATAATTGAGGCGCAGGCCGGCGTTGAGGTAGGCCAGCTCGCGAATTCTCTTCTGGAGGGTCTCGTAGCTGAATTCAATATCGCCGAAAATCTCAGCGTCGGGCAGGAAGGTGATTTTCGTACCGCATTTGGTTGTTTTGCCGATAACCTCAAGAGGCCCCTGAGCTATTCCCTTGCGGCATTCAAAGCGGTAATGCATGCCCTTGCGATAGACATCCGCTATGAGCACATCGCTGAGCGCGTTTACCACACTCACGCCAACGCCATGCAGGCCACCGGACACTTTATATGCGTCGTTATCGAATTTGCCACCGGCATGGAGGACTGTCAGCACGACTTCAAGCGCACTTTTACCGCCCTCAATCTCTTCGATAGGAATGCCAGAACCATTGTCTTCGACACTGCAACTGCCGTCAAGGTTTATCTTGACGGCTATATCATTACATCTTCCGGCGAGTGCCTCATCGATGGAGTTGTCGAGCACCTCATAAACGAGGTGGTGGAGGCCGCCTTTGCCACGGTTTCCTATGTACATATCAGGGCGCTTGCGTACGGCTTCCAGGCCTTCAAGCACCTTGATGTTACTGGCTTCATAGTTGTGTGTTTCGCTCATATTCCGATTTTTCTCACTTAGCCGAATCCTTCGGCTATATAAATTTTATGTCTTTGAGTCCCGATTTCGGTTGCAGGGCGAGCATAGTCTCAATCAGCTCACGCTTCGATGCCTGCATTTCGTATTTCAGGGCGCCCTCGCTCACCTGTACCGTGAGCACGCCGCCACTTATCTTTGTTACGTTACAATAAGCCCGCATCGCCTCGGGGACTGCTGCTTCCCACGCCGTGATAATTGCAGGGCTCTTCTTTACCTTGCGGGCGCTCTTTTTAACGTAGCCGCCGAGCAAGTCACCGACGGAATCTATTTTCCTGTAACGTCTTCTTTTCCAGTGTGTTGCAAGAAGAAGCTCTTTATCCTCTCTGCTCTCGCCTGGCATCGCCATCAGCCTTTCGACCGTCAAACCTCAACCGGCATAACGATGTAGATGAATGTTTCGCCGGCGCGGAAAAGGACGGCTCTGTCGCTCTTGCCCACTTCCATCTGAATCTGCGATTCCTTCACGACTTTCAGTGCGTCCACAATAAATACAGGGTCGAATCCGATGCCGATTGCCGGGCCATGATAGTCGATTGGCATATCAATCTGCGCATCCCCCATCTCCGGTGCCCTGCTGCTGAACACCATCACGCCCTCGCCTATCGATACCTTCACCGCGCGGCTGTCGTCTGTTGTGAGCAGTGCGGCGCGTTTAACGGCGCTGAGAGTCTGGTCGGTGTAGAGGTTTATCACCTTGTCGTTATCTTTGGGGATGATGTCGTTGTAGCGGGGGAAATTGCCCTCGACAAGATTGCTCGTTATAACCACATCTTCGCAACTCAGCGTAAGTTTGTTCTCCGTGCTTGTGATCTCGATAACCGCCCCTGACTGCGCTTCAATGCGCTGAACCAGGCTCACCGTCTTAACAGGCACGATAAGGCGCTTGCCGATATGGTTGGCGGGCATCGGAGAATCCAGTGGCACAATCTTGCGCGCAAGACGGCGGCCGTCCGTGCCGACGAGGTTTATGTGGTTCTCGTCAACCTCCCAAAGTACGCCGTGAAGGGCGTAGCGGGTGTTCTCCTTCGCCGAGGCAAAGAGTGTCTGGCTGATTCCCTCCTGAAGCATATCCAGAGAGAGCGCCATATCGCAGTCCGTATCGGGGCAGACAACCTCGGGGTACTGATCTGACGCATGGGCATAGATGTTGTAGCGGCTGTCGGAGCCTTTAATGTGCAGTTCGGATTCGTCTGAAGTAAATTCGAGAATCTCGTCAATGCTCTCGCGCACGATCGAACTCACCTGCGCCGCCGGTACTACCGCCGTGCCAGGCTCGTCTGTCTGGGCTTGCGCGATACGGCAACGGATGCCGATTTCGAGGTCGGTGCCGCTGATGCTGACGCCATCTTCATCGGCAGTTATCTTTATGCACTGCAATATCGGCTTGGCGGCCCTTGATGGAATAATCGCACCTACGAAGCCAATAGCTTCTTGCAACGCTGATCTGTTGAACCTTATCTTCATAACAACTGAACCTTATCTTTGTATTGAATATCTATCTAATTCTTAATGCTTCAAGCAATACCGCCCCCACCGCGCGCAACGGTTGAAAGTACGCTGTAATATACCAAAAACTGCTATTTTTGCAATTTATTTTCGCAGATTGCCGGCTTTTTGGTATTACGCTGTAAAAATGTCGTAGCAAACTGGATTGAAGTTAGTAACCGCTTGCCCCGGCCGCGCTGGTCGCTCCCGCTACGGCTCCAATTGAAAAAGGCGGCTTCCCTTGCGGGAAGTCGCCTGTAACCGGCGCTATGGCCGATGGGTGTAGAAGTGTATGGTTGGTGTGGTTATGTGTCTGCCTTGATACGGCTCACGATTTGCTTTGTTTGCGTTGATTGCTCGCTTTGGGCGAGTTTGAAGCTCTCCTTTGCCTCGGGGCAGTCCCGCTTGAACTGTTCATTGCCGGCGATTATCTCGTGCAGGGCCGTATAGCTCTGCTTTGCGATGCTTATCGCGGCTCCCGCTTTAAGCGCACCTGCTCCTCCAAGGACGCCGCAAACCGCCAGCGCCGCATCAAACAGCAGGGAGCCCGCGTCTCTTTGCGGCAGAGGTTTCGCGGCATCGACGGCCGCGGCCGTTTCCAAGCCTGATTCTGTCTGCGGGTAAGCCATAAGCCGCTCGAAGCTCTCCGCGCAACCGCCTGCGAGCAGAACCATGGTAAGTATTATAAATCTCATTTTCTCCTCCATTGTAAGTTTTCAGTTGGTTTCTTTGGCGCCGAGCTTTTCTCTGAGCAAGGCGATTTCCATCTCTCCGTCGCGCTGGCGTTGCTCGAACGAATCCAGCCGGCGCGATATTTCACTCTGCTTCTCCACAACCACTTCCACCTGCGTTTGCAGCGTTATCATACGTTCCTGCAAATCCAGCCAGCTGCCGAGAACCATCGCGCCGATTGCGGCGATCTGGCACGCCGCGCGGACAAGTGAGCTGTAGTCCTTCATCTTACCCCCTGCGAAAGTCGCCGATGCGGCCGTTTACCGTACGCGAGCCTGTTTCGTTTTCCATTTGCACAATCAGCCTGCGCAGCGAGCGCTCGTACATCATCGCATACTGATCTCCCTTTTCGAGCAGAAGCGAATCGTCGGTTCCTGTGCGCGCGCTGAGAAAAAGCTGCTCCAAAACGCCGCAAACCGCGGTATCGCGCAGCAGAGGCGTAATCGAAATATCATCCTCGCCAAACTGCCCCCGCGGTACTTCAGGCAGCATCCCAATCTCACGTCTCAGCCTCGAATCGACAAACTCCGCCACCGGCTCAAAGCTCATAACTACCAGCGCAAGGGAGCCGATTGTAGGGGTGGGGCGAATCGGGCCTGAGCTTTCCCGCAACGGGCATATGTGTATTTCGTTAGCGGCAACGCATTCAAGCACCTCATAGAATCCCTCGAAGCCGATGCCGGGCTCGCTGAGGTACACGACATTCCCCACACCTATCGCGCTTGCGACAAAATCCACGCCTCCGCACAACAGAACGCCCCCCGAAAGGGTCGCTCCGCCGCCGGTGAGCAGGGTAAACTGCCTCAAATACTGCCCCGTAAAGAGCATCGCTTCCCGCGCGAGCAGGTCCTTATCTTCGCAAAAAACTGCCATTTCAATCTCCTTTCACTCATCGGCAGGGAGCCTGGAAAGCTCCCCGCCTTGAGTTTCTTTTGCTCAGTCGAGCCCTCTTATGATGCCGTGCGCCTCTTCGTTGCGCATTTCGAGAGTGTATTCGCCGATCAGTTCGCCGCGCTCGAAGTCGCCGGTGCTGGCGAGGCTCTTGAAATGCATGCTTCTGCCTGCAAGCGGCAGCACATTCACCCGCGAGCTGTCCAGCAGAAGGACTGTTCCGCGAGGCATCCAGCGGCTCATCACCACGCGACAAAGCCCGAAATCGCTCTCGTAGATGTTGACCATCCCGCCGGCGGCATCATCCTGCGGCGCGTATCTGCGCGCGCTGCTGATGAACGAATTGATCCGGCGCTTCTGCTCCCCTCCCACAACGATCAGGTCGATGTTGCCGCAACTTCTCTCCCAGATCTCTCGCAGGGCGTAGTTGAGCAACTCTTCGCTGAGGGTTGTACCGACGGGCAGGCCCGAATCGCCTGTGGTAAAGAGGTTCGTCTGGATGTGCCTGATGATGCCGTTCATCGTGCGCGCGGCGCTTGTCGTACCCTGCGGGTTTGCGGCAGGCTGAGTACCGTTGATTACGGTGTTCTCGATGTCGCGCAGGAGCTCGCGGATACGCATCTGCTTCTGGTAGTCCATTTCGTCGGCCAGTGCGATATGCCCGACTGCCATATTCGACCCGCTCACCTCCACGCCCGCGGTGAAGATCTGCGTCCAGTTGCCTCGGCGCAGGCGGCTCGTGAAACGCGCGTCGGGGCAGTCGCTGCCCTCGGCGGCGGAGGGGCCGATGATGCGGATGATGTCGCCTGGGTTTACGGCTTCGGGAGTTGTGCCGCCGTAGCCGCGCAACACGTTCAAGAGCCCCGCTCCGGCGCCCGTTACCAGCATAACCTCCCTCGACCCTTCAACCATAATCTGATCGCCCGCGCGGAACCTGTCGCAATTGGCCACCTCAAACGACGAGTCGGTTTCCGGCATCAGGATACTTTCCTGCGTAACCACGTCGCTGTTGGCCAGAAGGCTGTCCTCCAGCCACTCATGATACGTGCTCCTGGCCTCGCGGGCAGGGTCTCCGAGCGCATCGAGCAGAGGTGTCTCGAAAGGCGAGACAATCCCCACAATATCCGAAACGTCCTCGGCGATTTCCGGCAGCGTTGCGCCGGCTGTAAATGTGGATTTACCTGTAAAACTCATTTCTCATTCCTCCGTTCTTGAATTTTGAAATTGCAATCTTGAATCTTATATTTGCGATTTGCAATTCGTTAATGGTCATCTCAGTGGCCTTTTCGCCTGGCCCTCATATATTCCATGATGCCCGAGGCGCCTGAGCTTTGCGCCGCTTTTCTGGCGGCCTGCTCGATGAGGCTGTCCTGTTCGGGAGCCGTAGCGCTGTTTGTTCGCAGTGAAGGCTGCGCGTTGAAGAGGTAGCGGCGTTCGTTTTTCAGCTCTGATACAATCTCGCCCGCGCTCTTGCCAGGCTCCTTTCCGCGCTTGTCGCGGCAGAGCACCATCGCCGCGTCAAAATCGATCGGCGTCGCCTCGTAGAGCTCTGCGCTCACCTCCAGTTCGAAGCTCAGCCGTTCAATGTCGGCAAGAAGCCCCGCATCCTTTTCCACCGCCGTCTCCACCGGCGCAGGTTCTGTGTTTGTGTGTTTCTCGTCCATTGGCTTGTTCCTTTCATAAATAATGTTTTGTTCTGTTCAACCAGGCTCACTTTCGTGCCTCGTGCCTAATACCTCACTCCAAGCTCTCTGAACACCTCCTCCTCAGGCAGCCCCACCTCCTTCTTGAGCAATGCCTCGTTGAGCTTTTCAGTTGTGTTTTCGGGGAGCGGATCTGCAAATACCACTTCCACCGCATAATCTTCTTCACTCAGCCCGATAATTCCGGCCATATCGCAGGCCTTGAGAATAAGCCTGCAAACCTGCTTGAGCCCTGCGCCGTAGCTCTGCCGCCGGCGCTCATTTTTGCTCAGCATCCCCATAAGCGTCATCTTCAACGCCACCGCGCTCGTGAGATTACCGATTTTGCTTCTGATAACGCCCGCCGCCAGCGGTGTTACGCCGCTGATTTTGTCCATTGCCTCGCGCAGTTCGGAGATATGGCTCTCCTCGCCCGGGCAGGCGCTGTCCCCGCCAAACTCCTCGATCTTCGCCTCATCGTTCCAGGTGTACCAGACCCTCCCCGGCTTAAGCTCACAGTCGCCGGGGTTTTCGATGCCCTTGGCCAGATACAGCTTGAAAGACTGCATTGTGATTCTCGCGGCGCGGTCGCTCAGGCGCGTATTCAGCTCGTCCTGAAGCGGAATCAGCGGCTCCACATCGCTCGCCCCTTCGTAGCTGTGCGGGCGGGTGATGTTTTGGATATGTACCACGGGAACTTCGCCAAGACGGTTTTCGAGCCGGCTTATCAGCTCACCATCGTGGTAGCGCTGTATTGCCAGCGAGCCGAACACCTCCGTTACCATGATGCTTTTGCGCCCAGCCTTCTTCCCCGCGAGCCGCGAGAGCGCAGAACTCTTTTCGCAGCGGTTTACCTGCATGGGGAAGTGCTGGATGTAGTAGTCGAGCAGGCGACAGTCGTTTTCGTTAAGCAGGGGCAGGCTGTTTTGTGCGCTCGCCAGGTCGAGCGAGATGAGCTTGTGGGGGTCTCTGCCGCGGGAATTGCGCAGGAGGTCTTCGGTGCGCACGATTATATCGGTGAAGCCCTGCACGCTACCGAGCAGGCCAAGGCTCATAAGCAACGCGCCATCGCCGTTTGCCTCAAACACCTCGCGTATAATGCGCTCAATTTCGCGCGCCTTTGCCGAGTCTGAGCAACGGCTGACAAAACGCACGCCGCAACCGAAGAGGAAGTCGTTCATAGAATCGATGCGCCAGCCAATATCGTTCTCTATGACAACCTCCTTGCGGCTGCCGCCCTCGATTCCCGCAGAGCTTACGCCCGTGATACGCGAGGGAAGCCCCTGTTCCTGCGCCTGAACGTAACCGCTGCTGCGCTCGTTGAAAAGCGCCGAGTTTTTCGGCTCACTGGCAGGGTTGGCGTAGTAATCGTGCAGACGCCCGAAGCGTTTGATGCGCTCGGCGCGGCAGTTTTCGATGAGCCACTCCACAAACGCCTCATCGAGACCAGGGCCGCCGAGCTGTTTGAAGTTGTATGACATTTCCTTTCCTTTCAATTATTGCGTTCTCTGAAGGTCGGGAAACTGTCGCGTGTTTTGTGTGATTTTCTGCTCACGAAAAAAATATGCAACCGCAGAACACGCGGAGTTTTTGATTTTTAATATGTCATTTTCAATTGGCACTCATCGCGTGTTCAGCGCTTTCTATAAATCCCGCGGTTGCATTTCCGCGATTGAATTATTTTGTATATTCGGTAAGCTCATAAGGACAGCGCCGGTCTGAAACGGCGCGGGATTGGTGATGGTGGAAAAAAAGTGAAGAAAATTTTCTCGCTACTTGTCATATTTCCGCGAACCATTACATTAGCATTATAGGACGTTATAAGTAATGCCGGAAAAAAGCAAAAAAGATCACAACGCAAGATACGGTTTGTTCCTCAAACTTTACCGTCAGAATGAAAGTGTGCTGTTTGGTTTCATTATGAAGCTGTTGCCCAATTTCTCTGTCGCGGAAGACATTATGCAGGAAGTTTTGATTGTGATGTGGGAAAAGTTCGATACTTTTCGCGAGGGGACAAGCTTTATATCCTGGGCAAAACAGATAGCGCGGTATAAAGTGATGAACTTCATAAGAAAAGACGCCGGCAGCGGCGTGATTCATTTCGACGACAATCTTATAGAACAGATAACCCTGCTGGATGACGACCTGCCCTTTCAGGAGTCCTATTATGAGTCTGTGCACAGATGTATCGACAAACTGGAAGAATCGGCTAAAAAGGTTGTCCATTTGCGCTATACGAAGAATATGAGAATCGGCGATATTGCCGAATCGCTCGGCCTTACCCCGAATACGCTTTCACAGAGGATGGCGCGAATCCATTTCGCGCTCAGAAAATGCATAGACCGCACTATGCAGGGGGCGGCAAATGGATGATGCAACGAAATTGCGGATTGACGAGTTAGTGTTTAAGTCTCTGGAGGGGATTATTTCCCGCGAAGAACAGACCGAATTAAGCTCCCTGCTTAATTCTGACCCGCAGGCTCTCGGTTATTATGCCTCGGGCATCCATTTCAACCTCGGAATGCAGAAGATGTGTTCCTGTGTCAAACCGCAGACTCTTCCCCAAGATCGGATTTTGTCCTTTAATCAGGGCGAGCAGATGAGCAATGAGGAATACCTCGAACTGTTCCATCAGCTGGTTCAGGAGGAACGCGACGCGCCGAAAGTGCGGCATGAGGAGAAGCCGGAGTTGATCAGGAAAGTTGTTTATCCGCCGAGAGAGAAGCGCAAGCTGAGCACACTCAAAAAAATCCTTCTTATTATGAATGTCGCCGCGGTGTTTTTTTTGCTTCTGATGGTGAAGTATGCGCCGGCCAACGGCGGTGTGGAAGTAGCCTTGCTTGCCGACCAGATAAATGTAAACTGGGCCGACAGCGCCGTTCATCTAAGTAATGGCGACCGCCTGTGCACGAACCAGAACCCGCTTATACTCGAAAAAGGCATAATCTCTGTACAATACGATGACGGAGTGAGCCTGGTAATAGAGGGGCCGGCGGAGTTTACGGTTGAGAGGTCGGGCATTTATCTCCAATACGGCAGGCTGTTCAGCCGAGTATCCGATACGGGGCTTGGATTCTCCGTTGACACTCCAAACTCGCGCTTCGTTGATCTGGGCACGGAGTTCGGCGTTGAGGCTGATATCAACGGCTCATCAGAGCTGCATGTTATGAAAGGCCAGGTTCAGCTATTTGCCGGAGCAAAGATGGACGCGAAGAGCTGCTCAATCGTAACCAAAAACAACGCCGCCCGCTTTGATGCAAGAAGCGGCGAAGTAAAACAAGTCCGCTTTGAAGAAAAGGCGTTCGTTCGCAAAATAGATTCCAGCGTGAATATGGTCTGGCGTGGCCAGGGCAAAATTGAGCTGAACGATATTGTCGGCGGCGGCAACGGCTTCGGCACAGGAATTTTGGACGCCGGCATCGACACCAACAGCGGCCTGTTTTTCTCTGCCCCGCAGCCCGATCTGCTCAGAGGTGAAATCACAGGCGCAGTAAAAGGAGGCGGGGGTTACAATGAAGTGGGCAGCCTTGCCATGATTGACGGCGTATTCGTCCCCGACAGCAGCAAAGGGCCTGTTCAAATTACCTCGGCAGGCCATAAGTTTGAGCAATTTACAGACGGCGGAAACTCCTTCTGGGGCAACATCTTCAACGGTGCCTGGCACGTTTCCTCCTCCTGCGTAAAACATAACCTCAGGCTCGACGGCATCGCTTACGGCTCTAATGAGCATCCGGCGATTTCGATGCACTCAAATCAGGGCATTACTTTCGACTTGCAGGCAATCCGTAGCGCAATACCTGGCGGAAAGCTCTTACAGTTTACCTCGATCTTCGGCGTATCGGAAACCATTGCTCTTGATTCATATTTTATTCAGGGCACAGCCGGTTCCGGTCTCGGAAAGGTAAACTGCTGGGTGCTGATTGACGGTAAAGTGATGTTTAATATGAACGACGTTTCATACAGGCAAGGCGCAATAGATATAGAGGTGGACATTCGAGACGAAGACCGCTTCCTCACCCTCGTGGTAACAGAGGCCGGAGACAGGCGCGGGTATGACTGCTCGCTATTTGCCGAGCCCGAGCTCACCATAGAGATGAATACGAACTGAAATAGAGTGATAGAGCGACGGCAGCGGTGCTTTCGCTGATAAGTTAAATTGTAATTTTTTATTTTTTTGGGAGACTTCTAATGGATAGAAGGAATATTTTTGCAATAGCGATGGTTTTGGGCATCGCTGCCGTTGGCTTCTGCGCAACACCGCCCGTTGCCGATGGCCTCATTATGCAGTTTGATGCGAGCAGTCTGAATATGAACGACGGCGACCCTGTTACCGTCTGGCCCGACCTCAGCGGCAGCGGCAACGACGCCCTGCAGGATGTTGAGCTCGACAGAAGACCCGTTTATCATTCAAACGCAGCTGACTTCAACCGTCCCGCGCTGTACTTCGATGGCGCCAACGACTTCCTCAGGCTGCCCAGCCCCGCTCCGTTCAGCGTGGACTCGGCCAGTGCGATAGTGTATGCGCAGTATGAAGCAAACGAGCCATACTCTTATCTGATTGCTGCTCAGGACGGCGGCGGCGATGACCGCTTCAGGATGCTTTTCAACAACCAGTACGCATTCCAGGCAGGCAACTCACCCCTTATGAGAACGAGCTGGTCAGCCAGAAGTGCCCGCACATTCGCCCTTACAAGCGGCAACGGAGAAGTAAACTGCTATGTTGATGCTGCCCTTTTGGGTACAAGCACCAACACTTCGAGCGAAACGCCCATAGCTCTGAACATCGGCAGCTACAATGTTGGCTCAAAAGAGCATTTCAAGGGCCACGTTGCCACAGCTCTGTTTTACAACAGAGGCCTCAGTACAGATGAAGTTCTTGCCGTGCGCACGTTCATCTTCCAGGGTATCCCGCTGAATATGGTTCCCGCTGACGGCGCCGAGCAGGTGCTCATTGATACGCCGACCCTTTCTTGGGCGCCCCCTCAGGTTGATTCGGCAGTTACCGGCTACAACATCGTCATGCGTACGACAGATCCGAACTTCGCAGAGGAAGAAAACAACCTCGTTTTCGAGGATGTTGTTGACCTTAACGCTGATGAGGCGGTTGTCGAAGCGGCTATGCCGATTTCTCTGGACTACCTCACAGGCTACTACTGGCGCGTTGACACCATTACCGATGCACAGACCTATATCGGTACTGTTCGCCAGTTTACAACAGCTCCCGATGATACCGACCCGATCGTTGAAGCAGGCAGCAACTATATCACATGGCTTGATAATATGCCTTTCAGCGTTACGGGCGCCGTTAACGATAACGATGAGGGTGATGTTTCAGATTCAGGCATTGCATGGGCTATCAGCTCATATCCAAACGACCCGACAGATGCCGCAAAGCAGCTTATGTACAGAGGCGATGGCTCACAGGCCGCCACAGATCTCAAGCTTCTCGGTTACGACCCCAACACGCTTGCGGAATGGATTGGTACAGACACAAGGCAGCCCGGCAACCCGCTCAGCTTCACGCTCAGCGGACTTCCCGCAGGTACCTACACTTGGACTTCGCTCCATCACGACTACCAGGATCAGAGAGGTACGTTTAACGTCTATATCGGCGATGAGCTGGTTGGTGAGAATATCACTATCTCAACAGCCTCAGCCACCCCAACGCAGTTTACGACACAGTTTGTAGCAGACGGTTCGGATGTTGTGTTTATCTTCGACAAGCTTGTTGACGAAAACACAAGCGACTGGTACAA
>JBFWMM010000041.1:0-26834 GCA_050251615.1 Phycisphaerae bacterium | reverse complement strand
AATGGAAATCAGCGAAGAATGGATGACAGGAAAAAAATATTTGGATATGAACGTGGAATTTGAGGACGAATCGCCATCTGCCGATTCAAGCATAAAAGGAATTTACAGAAAAGGTGTTGCGTAATCGGTATGGCTTCCACCGCCGCGGATACGGGCATCAGCCGCAGGGCCGCCGAGCAGCTTGTGCAGGCGCAGACGCTCTGGACGCTCATCGATGCGCCGACCTACCCGCGCGATGAATTTGAGCTGGCCTGGAACAAGCTGATTATGTACGATGAGCACACTTGGGGCGCGTACAACAGTATCAGCGAGCCGGACGATGATTTTGCCGTGCAGCAGGCGCTGTTCAAGCAGAGGTACGCTCTTGACGGCGCGGAGATGGCCGCTTCGCTTCTGGCCGGCGCGACCGGTTCGAGGCAGAAGAGCGGCTCGGGCGTCATTGATGTTTATAATACTCTGAGCCGCCGGCGGAGCGGGATTGTTATGTTGAGCGCGGAGCAGTCCGCAAACGGTAATATTATTGAGGATGAAACAGGCTCTGCGGTTGTCTCTCAGCGTCTCGGTTCCGGGCAGCTTGCCTTTGCGGCAAGTGATGTTCCTGCGTTTGGAGCGAAGCGCTATTTCGTTTTGCAGGGCAAATCCGAAGCGGTGAGAAGCTCGCTGAAAATAACAGAAAACACTATCGAAAATGATTCTGTCAGGCTGGTTATAGACCGCATTACGGGCGCTGTGAAGAGCCTGAAGCTTAAAGAAACCAACGCAGAATTCGCCGACACCTCCAAAGGCTCGGGCCTCAACGACTATCTCTATATCCTCGGCCGCGATGCGGAGAAGAATAATATGCGTATTGATTCGCCTCTGAAGCTGACGGTTGTCGAGGCGGGGCCGTTGGTGGCGGAGCTGAAGGTGGAGTGCGCAGCGCCCGGAGCTGCGTGGCTTACCCGCAGAATCCGTTTGATGGAGGGCTCGGATGTTGTTGAGATAGAGAATGTGGTCGATAAGCTCAAAGAGCGCCGTCCCGAGGGGCTGTATTTCAGTTTTCCCTTTAATGTGCAGGGGGGCGTTATGGAGATTGATACGCCATGGTCGGTGTTCCGCCCCGAAAGGGATCAGATTGCCGGCGCTAACAAGAATTTCTTATGTGTTCAACGGTTTGTTGATATTTCAAATGAGCTGTGCGGCATAACATGGATACCGTTTGATGCGCCGATGGTACAATGGGACCCTGTCCGTATTGCCTCGCCTTACAACAGAAGCGACTTCCGCACATCCATTGAGCCAAATCAGACGATTCACTCCTGGACGATGAACAATCACTGGGAAACGAACTATAAGGCAGACCAGGAAGGGGAAATTCGTTTTGCGTATGCGCTTGCGCCTCATAAGGGCGGCTATGATGCCGCCGCGGCGCAGATGGTGAGCCGCGAGGCTTTCCGGCCGATGGTGGCGGTCAGTGCGAATCCTGCTGTTGCCGTTGCGAAATCAGGGCTTGCCGTGAGCGGGGAGGGGATAGTAGTTGCCTCTGTGAAGCCGGCCGCTGGCGGAGATGGTTTTATTCTGCGCCTATTCAACACAGCGCGCAAAAGCTCGGCAGCTCATGTGGAGTGGGCGGGTGGCGCGAAAATATGGCTCAGCAGTCCTCTGGAAGAAAAGGGCGCTCAAATCAAGGGGGCTTTCGATATGGGGCCTCAGGATATTGTAATGCTGCGAGTTGAGCCGTAACCCGGTAGAGATGCAAAATCTTGCGTCTCTACAATTCTACCGCGGAGTGTTTCATCAATCCGGAGATTGCGACATTAGCGGGGCGCTTGCGCGCCTCCGCTGTTGCGCGAGCAGGCTTTGTGTTCAGTTGAGAATTATTCTACGCGCGAACGGCTCGCATCATTCTGAATCATCCTATACTAAATTTTTTTTTCAGTTCAAGCACTAATTCTCTATATTCCTTAAAGTCCTGTCATATAAATAGATAAGGCTTATTATGCTATGGTTGTGAAATGCATCTGCAAAAAAACACAACAGAAACGATTGACATAATGTATAAAATGAGTATCTTAATTGTGTCGAGCGCATAAGTGTAGATTAAATAGCGGCAGGAACGGTGAACAGGTATGGAATCACATATACGAACAATAGCAAAGACATTGAGCTGGCGAGTACTGGCAACGGTTATTACGTTTTCCATAGTGCTTATCGTAACCGGCAAAGTGAGCGTGGCGGCGGGGATTGGTCTCAGCGATACGCTCGTCAAGCTGTTCGTGTACTATCTGCACGAACGTGCATGGAACAGGGTGAATTATGGCAGGAAGCCGCAACCGGAATACCACATATAGGGAGAAAGATATGGATTTAATACAGCTTAGAAATGACTTCATCAAGTCTCTGCCGGGCGGCTCGGCGCAGTCGATTTTGTCAGCGGCGCTTGAGCTTTTCGGCAATCGGGTCGCGTTGGCTTCAAGCTTCAGCATCGAAGATCAGGTTGTGCTTGATTTAATGGTGAAACTCCGCGCAAGGCCGCGCGTTTTTACTCTCGATACCGGCAGGCTTCCCCAGCAGACTTACGACCTGATCGAAAAGACCCGCAAGCATTACAGCATTGATGTGGAAATCCTGTTTCCCGATGCCGCGCAGGTTGAGGAAATGGTCAACGAGCACGGCCCGAATCTGTTTTTGAACAGTGTAGAGCAGCGCAAGCTCTGTTGCAGAGTTCGCAAGATTGAGCCGCTGAAACGGAGGCTTGCCGGCCTTGATGCCTGGATCTGCGGGCTTCGCAGCGAGCAGTCAACCACGCGCTCGGCTCTGGAAATCGTGGAAGCGGATTTCAGCTTCGGTCTGCTCAAGATTTCGCCCCTTGCCGACTGGACAGAGGAAAAGCTCCGGGATTACGTAAAGGCAAATGGCGTCCCGTACAACCCGTTGCACGATGAGGGCTACCCGAGCATCGGCTGCGCCTGCTGCACGAGAGCGATAAAGGCCGGCGAAGATATACGCGCTGGAAGATGGTGGTGGGAAAAGCCCGAGCATAAAGAATGCGGCCTGCACCTTAAAAGCAACTGAAGAAAGAGAGGTTTAGCAATGGATCACTTAGACGTACTTGAAGCACAGAGTGTTTACATATTTCGTGAAGCGTACAAGAGCTTCAAAGACCTCGTGATGCTCTGGTCGATCGGCAAAGACAGCACGGTTCTACTTTGGCTCGCGCGCAAGGCGTTTTTCGGCCATGTGCCGATACCGCTGATGCATGTTGATACGAGTTTCAAGGTACCGGCTATGATTGAGTACCGCGATAAATTCGCGATGCAGTGGCACATAAATATGATTGTCGGCAGGAACGAAGAGGCGCTCAAAGCGCGCCGTACATTCCCCGACGGCAACGCGACCCGCCTGCAATGCTGCGCCTCTCTTAAGAGCGAAGCGCTCAAACATACGCTCAGCGGAGAATGGCCCAGATGGGTGCTGAATCACGAGACAGGCGAGTACGAGAAGACAACCGGCGGCAAGCCTTTTACGGGCGTTATCGTCGGCGTACGTGCGGATGAGGAGGGCAGCCGAAGCAAAGAGCGGTACTTCTCCCCGCGAGACGTGCATAACGAATGGGACGTAGGCGACCAGCCGCCGGAGCTGTGGAATCAGTTCAAAACCGATTTCGCACCTGGAACGCACCTGCGTATTCATCCTCTGCTCGATTGGACAGAGCTGAATATCTGGGAGTACATCGAAAGAGAAAACATCCCGATTACAGACCTCTACTTCGACAGAGGCGATGGCAAGCGCTACCGCTCGCTGGGCTGCTTCCCCTGCACGAGCCCCGTGGAATCAACTGCAAAAAATGTTTCAGAGATTATCGAAGAGCTCAAGAGCGGCAAGTTCAGCAATATTGCCGAGAGAAGCGGCCGCGAGCAGGACAAAGAAGACGGCTGCGGCCTTGAGACGCTTCGCCGCGATGGCTACATGTAAGAGCTGAAAGCGGACCGAAACGAATCTCGAAATTGAAATACAGGATGACATAAGATGAACGAAAATAAAGAAAACACAACGCTTGAGCAGATGAACGTGGTGGTGATAGGCCATGTTGACCACGGCAAGAGTACGGTTGTCGGGCGGTTGCTGGCGGACACCGATTCTCTGCCTTCGGGCAAGCTCGAAGATATTAAAACCAGGTGCGCGGCAAACAGCAGGCCGTTTGAGTATGCCTTTCTGCTTGACGCGCTTAAAGATGAGCAGGCGCAGGGCATAACGATAGACTCCGCCCGTTGCTTTTTCAAGTCGAGCAGGAGGAAGTATATCATCATCGATGCGCCCGGGCACATTGAGTTTCTCAAGAATATGATTTCGGGCGCCGCGCGCGCCGAGGCGGCAGTGCTTGTGATTGATGCCAAGGAAGGCGTTCAGGAAAACTCGCGCCGCCACGGCTACCTGCTCAGCATGCTGGGGATCACTCAAGTTGCGGTATGCGTGAACAAGATGGATCTCGCAGGATACAACCGCGAGGTGTTCGAGAGCATCAAGGCAGAATACAGTGCCTTTCTTGCCGAGATCGGCATCAAAGCCGAGCAGTTTATCCCCGCGAGCGCCAGAGAGGGCGATTGCATCGTGGGGCGTTCGGATAAGATGAGCTGGTATGAAGGGCCTTCGATTCTCGAAACCATGGACCTGTTCCGCAAGGAGCCGGCGCCGGAGGATAAACCGTTCCGCCTGCCGATTCAGGATGTGTACAAGTTCACCGCGCAGGGCGATGACCGCCGCATCTTTGCCGGCAGAATCGAGACCGGCTCATTCAAAGTGGGTGATGATGTTGTCTTTCTGCCATCGGGCAAGGAGACGAAAGTTAAAACGATTGAGAATTTCAACAGGCCGCCGCAGAAAAAAGCAGCGGCGGGAGAATCAACCGGCTTTACCATAGAGCAGCAGTTCTATATTCTGCCCGGGGAGGTTGTCTGCCGCAGAGATGAGGCGCCCGCTCTCGTTGGTAGGCAGGTTCGCGTGAACATCTTCTGGATGGGGCGCCAGCCTATGATCCCGAACAAGAAGTACAAGCTGAAAATCGGTACGGCGCGTATTCCCGTATGGCTGCGTGAGATTGTGAACGTACTCGATGCCTCCGAGCTCACGACAGACTCCAACCGCACGCAGATCGAGCGCCATGATGTGGCCGAGTGTGTGCTGGAAACAATAAAGCCCGTCGCATTCGACCTCAGCAGTGAAATTGCCCGTACGGGCCGATTCGTAATCATCGACAACTACGAAATCGCAGGCGGCGGTGTTGTGTTAAGCCGCGCAGATGCGGGAAGCAGCCTGATAAGCGAGCATGTTACAAGGCGCGAAAAGCACTGGGAGCGTAGCAGCATTACGCCCGCTCTGCGTGCGAGCAGATACAACCAGAAATCAACGCTCGTCGTGATAAGCGGCCGTGCGGGGCTCGGCAAGCAGAAGATAGCCAAAGCGCTTGAAGAAAACCTCTTCGCCGGTGGCAGGTTCGTTTACTACCTCGGGCTTTCCAACTCACTGCTTGGGATCGATATGGATATTGCCGGCCAGGAGGAGCGCGATGAGAGCATCCGCCGGCTTGGCGAGATTTCGCATCTGTTCACTGATGCAGGTATGATCCTGATAACTACGGTCAGTGATTTGCAGGCCTACGAGCTGGAGATAATCGCCGAGCTTAACAGGCCTAATGATTTTCGGATAGTGAACATCGGCGACAACCTGCTCTCGGATTCCGGTGTTGATCTGCAAATAGACGAGGGCACCGCTACCGAGGTGGTTGTAGAAGAGATTAAGGCGCTGCTGCGAGAGCAGAAGTATTTGATAGAGTATTACCTCTAAGGAGCAAAGCATGAAATTTGATACAGAGCTTTCGCGCTTCGGCGTAAAGACTGTTTTCGCAGACCCGACAGACGCTTCGGCTTTCGAGGCGGTGTTGACCAAACGCACAAAGATGATATTCGTTGAGTCAATCTGCACCCCGTCCCTCGATGTGCCGGATTTTGACGGCATATCAGAGATGGCGCGCAAGGCGCGGATTCCGTTTGTCGTGGATAATACCGTTGCAACGCCGGCAAGACCTTCCGATGAAGATATTAAGCTGGCGTTGACAATGGATGTTGTGTGTGTATATTATAGCGTTTCTGGCAGAAAGAAATGCGCCTGTAAGAAAGGGTTTTCTTATTGCCGACGGGATTGTTGTTGAGGTTGGTTTGGAAATAATTTGAGGCATCGCCGCGCCGTGAAGGCGTGTTTAGCCGAAGCAGGAAAGAAGTGTGAATTATGAGTTACAATTGCTTGCAGCAAATTAACGATTCAATCAGAGAAGATACAGCGCAGTTTCGTGCGAAGGTGCAGCGGTACATAAACGGTGAGACGAATGCAGTTGCGTTTCGTGCGTATCGCGTCCCGATGGGCGTATATGAGCAACGCGAAAACGGCAACTATATGGTTCGCATCAGGCTGAGCGCGGGGCTTGTTCTCACGAGCCAGTTGCGTGCGATGGCCGATATATGCAAAAAGTACGGAGCAACCAAGTTGCACGTTACCACGAGGCAGGATATACAGATACACGATGTGCAGATTGAGCATGTCGCAGACGTACTCGAAGAGCTGCTTGAAGCAGGGCTCTCCTCGCGAGGCGGTGGCGGAAATACCGTGCGCAATGTATCGGCCTGTCCGCGTGCGGGCGTTTGCCCTGATGAGGATTTTGATGTGGCTCCGCACGCGATCGCGCTCACCGAATACCTGCTCCAAAGCCCAGGCTCATTCAATCTGCCGCGTAAATTCAAGGTGGTATTCTCCGGCTGCCCGACAGACTGCGCAATGGCTTCTGTATCTGATGTGGGCTTTTTTGCGCATACTAAACGCGGCTTGCGCGGGTTCAGCGTCTATGGCGCAGGCGGCTTCGGCAATAATCCTCTGCTTGCAATCAAGCTCGAAGATTTCATTGCCGAGCATGAGATATATGAAGTCGCAGAAACCGTCAAACTGATTTTCAGCCGTCTTGGAGACCGCTCCAACAAACACCGTGCAAGGCTACGCTACGTGCTGAAAGATATGGGCGAAGAGGCGTTCCGCAAGCTGTATCAAGACACAAGAGAAGAAGTCAGGGCGGCAGGCCTTCCCGATAAAATTCCGCCCATACGGCATTTTGAAGAGAGGCATTTCTCCAACTTTGATTCTTTCGCTACCGACGGCTTCCCCAATAACGTGCTTGCGGAAAAAGTGCCCGGGATGTACACCGTTGAGCTGCGCCTGAAATTCGGCGATATTCCGGTAGAGGATGCCGTCAGGCTTGCCGAACTCGCCGACAAGTACAGCTTCGGCTACATACATACCACCCAGACGCAGGATTTGCAGATTACGAATGTGCCGGCGGAGAATGTGCCGGTGGTTTGTGCGGGTCTTCGCGAGATGAGCGTTGATGTATTCGGCAGGCTCAAGGGCAATGTTGTCTGTTGTACCGGCGCTGACACCTGTAAGCTCGGGCTCTGCCTCTCGAAGGGGCTCGCCGGAGCAATAAGCGAGCAGCTCAAAGATTACGACGGCCCTCGCAAGCTGATTCGCATAAGCGGCTGCCCGAATTCCTGCGGCCATCACAGCATTTCGGAGCTGGGCTTTCAGGGCAAGGCAAAGCGCATAGGCGAGAGGCTTCTGCCGAGCTATGATTTGTTCTACGGCGGCAGGATGCAGGAGGGCGATTCGGCTCTCGCTCAGCGTGTCGGAACAATCCCCGCAAAGGATATACCCGCGTTTGTGGAAGAATACTACCGGGCAGACCGCAGCCTTGATGCGATAAACAAACTCCTTGAGGCCTACGGCGATTTTACACGTGATTTTCCCGATGACTACTTCTACGACTATGGCGCCAAGGAAGAATTTTCGCTCAAGGGCAGAGGCCCGGGCGAGTGTAGCGCGAGCATTATGGATGTTGTCAAGCTTGATATTGACAGGGCAAAAGATTGCCTCAGGGCCGCCGCTTCAGGCGATGAGCAGAGCAACTACTATTCCGCTCTCATCTGTGCCGCACGCTCTCTTCTGGTTCTTCGCGGCCACAAACCGCGCAAGGACAGAGAGGTCGTAGAGCTGTTCGGCGAGGAATTGCTTGAGCAGTGCTGGGTAGGCGCGGAAGCCGGCAGCCTTCTCGAAGCGGCTCTGAACTGGAAGCTCGGGGATGTTGACAAGATTTCCGAAGACTCCTCGCAGGTGCAGGCGTTTGTTGACAGGATTGAAGCGCTGTTCAAATCGCTCAACGCCCAGCTTGCCTTTACGCTTGAGCCGGCTGTTTCAAAGGAACCGCAGCAGGAGCCTGTTGCTTCTCGTGCAACCGCCGATTTGCGCGGTGTGGCCTGCCCGCTGAATTTTGTGAAAGCGAAGCTTGCTCTGGAAAAACTTGAGCTCGGAAGCGAGCTGGAGGTACTGCTTGATGACGGCGAACCGATACGTAATGTGCCCGAGAGTTTCAAGTCTCAGGGGCAGGAGATTGTGGAAATCAAGCCGGACGCAGAGCATTTTCGTCTGGTGGTGAAGCGGTTGAAGTGATGGTGGCAGAGAATGCGGAGAAGAATGAGATAAGGCAATACCTGCCGTTTGCGATTGATGTTTCCGGAATGGAATGCCTGATTGCTGGCGGAGGCAAAATAGCCTTGCGCAAGGCACGCAGCCTCGCCGAGGGTGGAGCCCGCATTACGGTTGTCTCGCCGGAGTTTGCCGTGGGCTTTTCAGAGCTTGAGGCGAGCGGGGCGGTGCGCCTGTTGCGCGAACGCTTTACAGACGAGCACATTGCCGGCAGGAGCATTGTCATCGCGGCGACAAACGATGCCGCCCTCAACGCGTACATCGGCGAGCTCGCCGCGCAGTCGGGCTGCCTGTATTGCGTGGCATCATCGGCGAAGCGTTCAAATTTGATCTTCCCCGCCCGGTACCGCAAAAACGGAATCAGCGTGGCCGTGCATTCAAACGGCACCGACTGTCTCAAGTCGAGATATACGAAAAACCGCATCGCCGAGTTCCTCTCCGGCACAGACTCCCATGAGTTTGTCATCGCGGGCTTCTACCGCGAGAGTCTGCCGCAGGAAAGCGCTCGCGCTCTCGATGAGTTTGTGAAAAGCTCCTCAGAGCCGAACGGTGAAACTATGTTCGTTTCGACCTGCAGAAGGTGGGAGCTGTACATATTCAGCGAAAGAGCCAATGACCTTTTGCGGAGCCTGTTTGAGAGAGTGCACAGGGAAACGGGCGTTGATATTTCCCTGATGAGCGGAAAAATGTATCAGAAGCGCGGCAGTGCGGCGTTTCACCATTTTCTTCGCGTGGCAACGTCTCTGGATTCGTTTTTGTTCGGCGAAACCGACATCACCGCCCAGCTCAATTCCGCGCTCAAACACTGGGCAAGGCCGCAGAGCCCGATTGCGGACGTTATTTCCTGCGGCCTGCTGAAAGCCAGGCGGATTAGAGAGCGGCATTTGTCCGCCTTGCCCGTTGCAAGCTGGCAGGATGCGGTTTTGTCCTTTCTTGCAACTCGCGCAGACTCGGAGAAGACGGCTGTAAGGCTGGTCGGAGAAGGCGCGTTTGTGGAAAGAATACGCGCGGCCATTAGCGGGAAATATCCGCTCGACACGGCTGATGAGCAAATCGTTTTGAACCTTGAAGGAAGCGGCGGCGAGAATGGTTTCGGCCTGCGCGAGATTGCGGAAAGCCGGATAACCGTGCCGCAGTCTCTGGCAAGGGCGAATGCCGCGCTTGAATGTATGGAGCAGAGCCTGCGCTGGAATGGAAGCTTCTTCGCCACCGCTGCGCCCGGAGCAACGCGCATCGGCCTGCGCTCAAGCGAGCTTTCACGCGCTCAATTAAAGGAAATCGGTAGCCTGCTCAAAGTGCTTTCGCCCGATTTTAAGTATGAGCCGGTGTTTATGAGCAGCCCGGGAGACAGGGATAAAAAAACGCCCCTGCCTCTGGTTCGCAGAGAAGACTTTTTCACCCGCGATCTCGACAAAGCCCTGCTTTCACACAAAATTGACCTTGCCGTTCACAGCGCCAAAGACTTGCCGGAAAAGTTGCCCGAGGGGCTTGCCATTGCCGCAAGGACGCCTTCTCTTGTGCAGTGGGATTGCCTTGTGAGCCGTGAAGGCATCTCTCTCGCAGAGCTACCGGAAGGTGCGCGCGTGGGCACGTCCAGCAAGCGACGCGCTGATTGTCTGCGAAAGCTGAGGCCCGATATTCGCGTACAGGAAGTGCGCGGGGATGTGCCTGCGAGAATAGCGCAGCTCGATGGCGGCGCTTATGATGCGCTTGTGCTTGCGGCGGTCGGTCTGATAAGGCTCGGCCTTCAAGATAGAATCAGCGAGATTTTTTCGCAGGATGTAATGGAAACAACCTCGGGGCAAGGCTCACTTGCTCTGGTAATCAGAAGTACAGACAGCAGGCTCAGGGATTTCCTGCAGCCTCTGGATATGGGATAGTCGATGGGTAAATCAATTGTATATCTTGTGGGTGCGGGGCCGGGCTCCGCGGACCTGATTACCCTCCGCGGCTTGCGAGCGATTGCGGCGAGCGATGTGGTGGTGATGGATTCGCTCTTGCCGGATGATTTTCTTGAGCAACTTGGCATCAATATGGCAAATAAACGCCTGTACAGGCTCGTGGAGAATGGCCGCAGGATGAGCCAGGACGAAATTAACACTCTTGTGCTGGAGCATGCGCTTGCAGGGAAAAAGGTGGCGCGGGTAAAAACCGGTGACCCTCACATCTTCGGCCGTGGCCTTGAGGAGGAGCAGTTCCTCTCCGAACGCGGAGTTCCGTGGGAATACATCCCGGGGATAAGCGTTTTCAGCGCCGGCACGGGGCTCTCCGATATGCCGCTTACCAGGCGCAGCGAGGCGCGTTCCTTTGCCGTTGCGACAGGCCGGCTCGCAGGCGGAGATGTAAATGAGAAGCTTCCCTATGCCGATACGCTCTGCTGGTTTATGTCGGTGGAGGTGTTTGCGGATCTGGCAGAGAGGCTAATTGATTCAGGCTTTGCCCCCGATACGCCGGTATTCATAATAGAGCGCGGCTGTATGCCGTTTCAGCGGAATTTTTTCGCCACCCTCAGCACGGCACCCGCCGTGAGCGAGAAGGAGGGGTTGCGCTCGCCTGCGATTTTCGTTGTGGGCGAGGCGGCGCGGAAGCAGCCGATCAACGGGCGCAAACGAATCCTCTTTACAGGGCTCGACCCTGCCAACTTCCGTTCGATGGGCGAGCTGATAAACTGGCCCGTGATTGAAATTGAGAAGACAAGCGAGCGCGCACGCCTCAGCGAGGTATTCGCGCAGCTGAAAAGCGGCTTCTTCAGGTATGTCGTTATCACAAGCAAGGTGTCCGCGAGGCTCTTGCTCGATGCCGTGCGCGCCTCAAATCACGATATGCGGCTTTTCCGCGGCACTGCGGTTATCGTGGCGGGCCTCGGCACAGCACAGGTTGTATCAGAGTACGGCATCCGTGCCGACATCATCCCCGATGACATCGGCTCTGCCGGCATACTCTCGCAAACAGAAGGCCTGGACGGAGGTAACGTGCTGATTGTTCAAAGCGCAACAGCCCCCGAAGCCATGGCCAACCGCATCTCACGTTCACTCGGCGCCGTTACGCATCTACGTCTGCACAGGGTTGTGCCGAAAGCGGCGATGCCGGAGCGCCTGCCGGAGTTTGATGTTGTCTATTTCACCTGCCCTTCGGGCGTAAGGGCGTTCCATGAGCGCTACGGCGAGGCGGGCTTCCGCGGCGAAATATGGAGCATCGGCGATGTAACACGCAAGCAGATTCGTAAATTCGGTTTTGATTCGGAGGTAGTCCTGCCATATGTTTCCTGAGACAAGAAAAACGAGAAACCGCCGCTCTAAGGCGCTGTCGGCGTTATCCCGTGAGACAGCTCTCACCGCGGACGACTTCATTCTGCCCCTGTTTATAGTTGAAGGCATGGCGGTTGAGCAGCCTGTTGCTTCTATGCCTGGCGTTTCGCGGCTGAGTATCGACAGGGCGGCTACTTTAGTGAAAAAGATTCACTCAAAGGCTGTACTGCTGTTCGGTGTGGTTGCTGAGGATTGCAAGGACGAATCGGCCTCCGCCGCGACATACGAAGACAGCCTCGTTTCAAGAGCTGTGCGAGCTGTCAAACAGGCGCGCCCCGACATCGCCGTAATAACGGATGTTTGCGTCTGCGCTTACACCCCGCACGGCCACTGCGGCGTCTTGAGCAAAGGCAACCAAATCGATAACGATTCGTCTCTGAGCCTTCTCGCCGCTATGGCTCTCAGCCATGCACGCGCGGGCGCTGATATGGTCGCGCCGTCTGCGATGATGGACGGGCAGGTGCGCGCGATACGCGAGGCGCTTGACGAAGCGGGCTTCTGCGATACTGCGATAATGTCGTATGCGGCAAAGTTTGCTTCGGCCTTCTACGGGCCATTCAGAGATGCCGCCGGCAGCTCGCCGAGCTTTGGCGATAGAAGTGCATACCAGATAAACCCCGCAAACGCCCGCGAAGCTCTCGATGATGCGCTTCTCGATGAACAGGAGGGCGCCGACTGGCTTATGGTTAAGCCTGCGATTGCGTATCTCGATGTGCTTGCGAAGCTGCGCACGGAGACTCGCCTGCCGCTGGCCGCGTATCAGGTGAGCGGTGAGTATTCTATGATAAAGGCTGCGGCGGCAGCGGGCGTGATAGATGAGAAGAAGGTGGCGATGGAGTCTGTCATGGCGATGAAAAGGGCGGGCGCTGATGCCGTGATAACATATTACGCCGAGGAGATGATAGAGTGGTTGAGAAAATGAACGACAGAAGAAAGCGGGCGCTGAATGTGCTTCCGGGCGGTGTAAACAGCCCCGTGCGCGCGTTTGGAAGCGTGGGCAGTGAGCCGTTGTTCGCCGAATCCGCCAAAGGCGCATACCTCAAAGACGCATCGGGTAATCGCTATCTCGACCTGCTTTGCAGCTGGGGTGCCGTGATTCTCGGCCATGCCGATGGCGCCGTCAACAAGGCTGCAATCGCCGCGATAGAAAAGGGCAGCAGCTTCGGCCTGTGCCATGAGAATGAGGCAATCCTTGCAGAACTTATCAGGAAGGCGATGCCTTCAATGGAGCTTGTCAGGATGGTCAGCTCGGGAACCGAGGCGGTAATGAGCGCTGTTCGTCTTGCTCGCGGCTTTACGGGCCGCTCTAAAATCGTGAAATTCGAGGGCTGCTACCACGGCCACAGCGATGCGATGCTCGTGAAAGCCGGCTCAGGCCCTGCGACTTTCAGCGTGCCGACGAGCTCCGGCCTCCCGCTCCATGCGGCGGACGATACGCTTGTGGCAGGCTACAACGATGCGGCGTCAGTTGAGCGTCTTTTCAACGCTTTCGCCGGCGATATTGCTGCGGTTATTGTCGAGCCGGTTGCGGGGAATATGGGGGTTGTGCCACCGGATGAAGGATTTTTACAATCGCTTCGTTCTCTCTGCGACAGCTCGGGCGCTCTGCTAATCTTCGATGAAGTGATAACGGGTTTCCGCATTGCCTTTGGCGGGGCGCAGGCTCTTTACGGCGTTACGCCGGACCTTACAACAATCGGCAAGATTATCGGCGGCGGCTTTCCATGCGCGGCTTTCGGAGGCAAATGTGATATTATGGAGCTTCTCGCTCCGCTTGGGCCGGTATATCAGGCCGGCACGCTCTCGGGCAATCCCGTTGCGGTGGCCGCGGGAATTGAGGTACTAAAACAACTTGCCGCCCCCGGCATATACGAGCAACTCGAACGAATTGCGGGGGAGGTGGTTTCTGCCTTTGAAAGCTTCCTCACAGCTCGCGGCGACAGCTTTGTGATAAACCGTGTCGGCTCCATGTTTACAATCTTTTTCGTTGATGGTGGCAAAGTTCGCTCCTTTGACGACCTCCGCCGGATGGATACATCACTGTACGCCTCATTCCACGCCGATATGATGCGCCGCGGCATACTCCTGCCGCCATCCGCATACGAAAGCTGCTTTATCAGCCTGGCGCACAGCGCAGAAGATTTCTCCGGTGCCATTTCGCAAGCCATGTAACGGAGCGCCGCAACGGTAAACGCGCCGATGTCGTTAATACCCGCCTCGTTGCGGTTCGCCAGAGTTATTGTAAGGGCAGGATTGGAAACTGCCCGTTTTATGTGCAAGTGAATTCAAATACTGCTCGGTTTATTTGCGTTTCTCAAAGCACTTGGCCACCTGCTCTGTGAGCTCTGGCTTTGTGCAGGCAGAAACGACAATCGCCACGATAACCGATATCGGCAGTGCTATAAAGCACGGGTCAACGTTGGGCCAGTTCGGATACGCTTCAAGAATGCTCGTCTTGCCGCCTGTAACCGCCTGAACGAGTCCGATTGCGCAAGCCTCTTTGCTCTTAACCAGCAGCAGCCAGAACAGCGTAACCGCAAATCCCGCCAGCATAGAGCTGACCGCCGCGGTTTTTGTCATACGTTTTGTGAAGAGGCCTCCGATGAGCGACGGCAGGAACGCCGAAAGGCACAGCCCGAAGAAGATGGCCGTAGCACGCGCCACGATATAGCCGCCTCTCGCATAGATGCTGATAAGCATTGCCAGCATTATGCCGGCCAGAATGCTGGTTCTTGTGATCTTTATTGTATCTTCCACCTTCCCCGAGAGCTTGCACACAACATCATGCGCAAACGAGCTGCCGAGCGCATGGAACTGGCTGGAAAGCGTGCTCATAGCTGCCGAGAGTAGCGTTATAAGGAAGATAATCCCAAACCATTTCGGCATCGCCGACTGTATATAATTCGGCATTACGCTGTCTGCGTTGAGCATCCAGCGGCCGTCTCTTGTCTGCGCGAGGGCGCGTTTGAATGCGGTGCCGTGCGGGCGCACCTCTACGAGCCCATCGTCGAGCTCTGTGATTTCTGCCTTCGGCATAGCCGCCGCAGCCCCACCGATTCCGTTTGCGATTACGTTGCAGTCAGCGATTGAATCGCCGGTAGTGTCGATATGGAGCAGTTTGCAGGGGATTGTCTTTTCAATTCCTCTTTCCTTTTTCACGATAACATCCGCATGCTCAGTAATCTGTACAATCTTGCCCGTGATTACTTCCTTCTCGAAGAAATACACGTTGCTGAGATTGGCAACCGTATAGGCCGTGCCCGGAATCAGCAGGATGAAAAGTCCGCCGATCAGTACACCTCTGTTAAGCTCTTTTTTGCTCTTTACGGTCATAAAGCGTACAGTGAGCTGAGGCTGTGCGAGTACGCCGAAGCCGACGCCGCATATAATGCTCGAAACTACAATCCACCACAGGTCGTATTCGGAGCTGCCCCAGCCGAACTTCGGCATCTTTGTCCAGCCTTGATGGCCGGTGGCCTTGAAGCCGTCAAATACCTGGTCAGCCATATCTGTCAGAGCTGTGTGCCCGGCAACAACTCCGCCTACAGCCTTGTAGCTGAGAACAAGCAGGATTATCATGCAGACAAACATTATCGAGCCCTGCATCGCATCAACATACATAACGCCTTTGAGGCCGCCCGTAACGACATACGCCGCCACGATTACGCCGAAGAGAATCAGGGATACGTTGTAGCTGATGCCGAAATGTGAAGATATGAATTCACAGCCGCCGATAAACACCGCCGCTGCGTAGAGCGGCATAAACAGGCTGATAATCAGCCCCGATATTACTTGTACGGATTTGCTGTCGAAGCGCTTGCCGAGCAGCTCGCAGAACGTGTGTGCCTGGAGGTGGTGGCCCATGTAGCGGGTGCGCTCGCCGAGGAACACAAACGCGATGAATATGCCTACGAAGATATTGAGGAACGTGAGCCAGAGTACACTCATGCCGAACATACCCGCAACACCGGCAAAGCCGACAATCGCGCTTGTGGAGATGAATGTCGAGCCGTAGCTCATTGCCATTATGAACGGGTGGGTTTCCCTGCCGGCAAGGAGATAGTCTGAAGCGGTTTTTGTTTGTGAATAGCCGAGCCAGCCCAACATCATAACCGCTACGAGGTAAAACATCAGTACAGAAATTTCAAGAAAATCAGCAACCATCAACATTGTTGTATCGTTCCTTAAAAACACATTACAAAACACGAAGCAAACAGCACGGTGCGTCTGCTAACACAATAACAGAAACACAAAGACCCTGCGCAATGGGCAGGCGGTCTTTTTATGGGATTAGATTATGTATTCAATATCGTATTTTTCAAGCAGAATACTACGCCCACAGCGATGCAGGGTATTTTCCGCTGTCAACAAGCCTCTTTATGCAGTTCTGAACCAGCGGCTTATCTTCGGCGTATGTTACGCCGAACCAGTTTTCACTTGTCGGGACGACCTTCACGCTCGCCTTTTTTTCTGCGATGAGCCTGTCAACCACGAACGGTATGTAGAATTCGCTTTTCAGCTCGCCGCCTTTGGTTGCGAGGAATTCGGCGAACTGCTCTTTGATGTGGTCGAATAAATCAGGGGTGAATCCCCAGAAGTTCATGCTTGTCATAGTGTCTTCGGGCAGGGCGAGCTTTGAACCGTCTTCGAGGGTTGCCGTGATGACGCCTCCGGCCTGCGAAATATCCGTACGCTCGACAATATCCACCATAAAGCCGTCTTCGTCCATCCTGCAAATGCCCCTCGAAACGCTACCGTTTTCGCTGAGAGTGTTTTTCAGCGGAAAGCCCACCATAGAATAACTGCCGGCCTGCCGGGGTTCGCAGAGATATTTCGCCATCACCTCAAACGAGCCGTAGCCGTAGAAGTCGTCTGCGTTAATCGCGGCGAAGGGTGTGTCTATCAGGTCTTTAGCCATCAAAATGGCATGCGCCGTGCCCCAGGGCTTTTCTCTGCCCTCCGGAACCTTATAGCTGCCGATGCCCTTGTGCATCTCCTGGTATGCGTATTCAACATCTGTAACGCCTTTTACTTTCGAGCCGATTTTTTCATCGAACAGGTCTTTGAACTGCTCACGTACGATAAAAACAATCTTTCCGAAGCCTGCGCGAGCCGCGTCGTAGAGGGAGTATTCTATTACGGCCTCTCCATTTGGGCCGACGGGGTCGATTTGTTTGAGGCCTCCGTAACGCGAGCCCATTCCTGCCGCCATAACGAGCAATGCGGGTTTCATATTATTCTCCATGAGTGTTTTTGTTCATTTGAGCTCTGCACGGGTGTAGAAGCGTGAATCAATCTTCATCACCTTCACATTGCAGCCGAAAAGGGCGCTCATATTGTCATTTGTAAACGTTTCATCCGGCAGGCCTTGCTTGAAAATGCGTCCATCTTTGAGAAGCATGATGTTGTCTGAGCGTGAGGGGACTTCTTCGAGGTGATGAGAAATTATCAACATTGCTTTTTCGGCAAGGTCGAGCGTTTCAATGAACGACATCACAACAGCGCGGTTGTAAATATCAAGCCCCGCAGCCGGCTCATCGAGCAGGAGCAGACGCGGTTCGTTCACGATTGCCCTAAGTATGAGAGTCTTCATTTTTTCGCCGGTGGACAGGCTGTTGTAACGGCGAACGCCGAAAGGTACCAGCTCGTATTTTTCGAGCATGGCGCTGATAGCGGCGCTCTGCTGCGGGCTGATTCTTTCGCCGAACGGTATCATATGGCAACCAAAGAAGCCGGTTTCGATAATTTGTCTTACGGTAAAAAAGCCCGGAAACTCCGGTACTCTCGAATTGCTGACGACCCCGATATGCTTTCTTACGCTGAAAAGGTCAACATCGCCGTAAGTTTCTCCGCAAAAGGATACTGCGCCCGTGCTGGGCCAGTCGTATCCGCTGAGAACACTTAGCAGGCTGGACTTGCCCGCGCCGTTAGGCCCGACAACCGTACAGCAACTGCCCGGGCTGAGCGAAAGCTCGATGCCATCAAGAATCATCTTGCCGTATTTCTCCAGAGAGACGTTTGATAGTCGGATTATCTCTTTCATTTTACACAGATTCCTGTATTTGAACCGCAGAATTCGCGGAGAACAAGATTAAAAATAACAGATTTAAGATTCAAAAAACAATCTTTGAATCTTGAATTGTCAATGGGCGAAGCCTGATCTCGCAACCCCATTTGCGATCAGTACATTTTAGGTTTTTTCTTTTTCTGCTTGCCGGCCTTTTTGCTACCCTGTATGACGACCTTGCCATTGCCGTCGTTCTGCTGCTGGTCAATGTGCTTCTTGATAATCTTCTGTTCGATGACGCTGCCGAAGGAGCTGGCCATGATGTATAGGTTAAGGCCGGAGGGTGCTTTGTAGAGGAATATCAGCATCATAAAAGGCATCATAATCTGCATAATTTTCTGCTGCTGAGCCATTTCGGGGCTTGCCGGCGCGGCCTGAGTGCTTGTCATCATCTTCTGCTGCATAAACATTGCCACGGTGAGCAGGATTGGCAGCAGATTAAATGAATCAAGCGTAATGTTTACCAGCGGTATTGTGAACGCGGGGAAATAGAAAAGGGCATCAGGCGCGGAAAGGTCTGTAATCCAGAAGGGCAGGAACTGTGCGCTACGCAGATTGATGCTGGCGTTGATGGCCGAGTACAAAGATATCCAGATAGGCATCTGAATCATCATCGGCATAAAGCCGAGCATGGGAGATGCGCCCTGTGATTTGTACAGCTCCATTACGCGCTTGTTCATTTCCTGCGGGTTGTCGGCGTACTGCTTTTTGATCTGCTCTACTTTCGGCCCGAGCTTGCTCATCTTCGACATTGACACCTGCCCCTTTTTTGTAAGCGGGTGCAGAGCCGCGCGAACCAGAAGCACGAGGATGATGATTACCACGCCGTAGTTGGGAATCACCTTGTATGCGATGTTCATAAAGCCGAGGATGGCGAATGTGAGCGGGCGGAAAAGGTTTCCGCAGCAGCTCTTGAAGTCGATAACATGGATGAAGTGCAGCTGCTTGTAGGGGGGTATTTTCTCGAAGATGTCTTTTTTCTTCGGGCCCAGATAGCTGATTATGTTTACGCTTTGCGAGCTGCCATTACTGCCTGCCGCAGAAAGGGTAATGTTGCTAAAGCAGAGCTTGCAGCCGATGCTTTCGGTCGAATCTGCCTTGCGCTGCTCTTTTTCCTTCAACCCTCTGACAATCTTGCTGTCGTAGTATTCTGCGCGGGAGGGCGTAACCGTCCAACCGTTTGCGGTCTTGGGCTTGAGGATGTTAGTGAAGTACTTGTTGCTCGTCGCTAACCAGCTGAATTCATTTGAGCCTTTGGGGGCCTTGATTATGCTTTTTTCGAGCTTTTCTTTCAAGCCGCTGTTGATATAGTCAACTTCATTGCGGCGCAATTTTGCAAATTCCCACTTGCCGCTCTTGATGCTCTGCGGGTTCTTCTCATCGATAAACGCCGCTACGATAGTGCGACTGTCCATCCGGTTATCTTCAAGCGGAAACCCAACGCCGCTTTGCAGCTCGAAACGAGGGCTTATTGGTACATCTGCGAGGTTTTTGAGTGTAATCTGAATCTCGAAATGGTGCTTGTCTTTCGCGACTGCGTAGGTCTTTACGATCTTGAGCAGGTCTCCGTAAACGGCGGTTTTGAGGATTGCCGTAAAGCTGACCATCTCGGAGCCGTCGTCACCTGTGTGCAGGTTGCCGGCTTGCCAGTAGAGCTTGTCGAGCGGGAATCTGCCTTCGATACCGTCAAAAGAGAGGTAGCAGTTTGCCAGAGGCAAAACTTCCTTGCCGCCAAACGCCTTCACGGGCCTGAGCACGGTCAGCGGTACTTCTTTTTCGTTTCTGTCGAAGTAGCCGTTCAAACGCGCACTGCTGATTGAGGCGCCTTTTGTTGAGAGCTGTAGCTCGAAATTGTATCCAGAATCCTGCTCTACCGAGCCTAATACAACCACTTTCTCGTCGCCGTTATCCGCAGAGAGAGTAGCCCAGTCTATGTTGCTCGTGCTGTTTTCCTGCACCACAGCGGTGCTTTCACCTTCGGCAAGCAGTGGAGCGCTGAAAATCAGGATAACCGCAAGCGGCAGGAAACGGAACATTTTTTCAAAAAATCTATTCAAATTTATCTTCCTTCAATCAGCCTGTCGGCTTCAAAGTTGTCTATCATAGGGATGCTGTAAATCTTTTTAGCAACGGACGCTATGTCATATTCCAGCCGCACGAAATGCACCTGGCCGTCTTTAACGTAGGCGTAGCTTGAGCGCTTGTCTCTGTCTCGCGGCTGTCCGACCGAGCCAACATTTATTATCGCTCTCTCGTCCGGATTCAGCGGGTAGAAGCCGCCAAGCTCATCGGGAGTGAAGAAATCTGGGTCTTCCAGGAAAACTCCCGGCAGGTGGGTGTGCCCGATAAAGCATACGTTCTTCACAAAATTGAATTGTGCGGTAACCTTTGACGGCGATGCAAAGACATCGTCAGGGAACAAGTACTCGTTTATCGGTCTGCGCGGCGAGGCGTGAACAAGGTCCACGTTGATCGTCGTCCCGTCAATCGTGAGCGGGAAGCTGTGGCGCATTTTCAGGCCCGTAAGGAATTTCCACCTCTTCGCCGCGATGTGCACATCGGGTTCGGCGTCAAGCGTGTCGCGCGTCCAATAGGCGGCCACCTCCGCGCCGAAGTTGAAGTTTGTCGGTTCGTAGAGGACGGCGTAATCGTGGTTGCCCATTATGCATACGTCCGCACGATCAATGAGAAGATCCAGACACTCGAACGGGCTGGGCCCGTAGCCGAGTATGTCGCCAAGGCAGTAAATCTTCTTGATCCCTTTCCGCTCAATATCATCCAGCACTACACTCAGCGCTTCGATATTGGAATGTATATCGCTTATTATTGCAAACATATTGTAAGTTCCGCAGTTTATCAAAAACTTGCAACGTATCTCCGCGAATCTTCATCGAGGCTCTTGATAGAGCCGGGAAGAATGCCCGCCTGTCTATGGTATTTGTCAATCGGAGCCAGAGCGAGCTTTGCAAGATTGCTCTGACATATAATTTCAAGTCCGTCTGTGCCCGTCCAGCTGCCGCGAATAGCGGTAACCTGAAACACAAACACGCTTACGATTTTCGCCTGATTTCTTTCCAGCGACACCATGCCTCTGGTCAGTTCGGTCATGGCTTGGTACGCCGAAGGGCCGTAAACCCCGAGCATGGCGGTGCTTTCGGTTATGTCTTTGCAGGAGAGCGCATTATCTTTGCAGAAACTCTCCACTGACGCAGGAGCTGTTTCCTGCGCGGGGTGGGTGAGGATGAGCAGCTTGCCCGGCAGCCTGACCGCGCGAATTACCGCATCATCAAGCTTTATCGCCTTCCAACTGCCTTCATTTACCACTACGCCCGTTTTTGCTTCAAGCGCCTCCGCCGCATGCTCTCCGCTCATCTTAAAGCGCCTGAACGGGCAGAGGTCGTAAGCAATGCTTGCATCGGCCGGATAGTCCTCCGGCGCGGGGTAGCCGTCAAAAGAGACCGGCATACTCCAACCGTGGTACGGCTCGAAAGCCGCCCCAAATTTTTCGTACAGCGCGTTCAACGGGCTCAAAATAGACATATATACCTCATTTTACATCTCATAGCCTCACAATTATATGAAAATATGCTTTGAGCGCACATAATAATTCGCCTTGTTACGTTAAAAAGTGCTTTTCGCTTGACTGAACGGGCAAAGTTTCTTTAATTTTCGCCTATGCTTAAAATCGGCAACATAAAATTGAACTCCCCGCTTGTGCTTGCGCCGCTCAGCGGATATACAAACTACGCGCTCAGACAGCTTTCCCGTGAATTCGGCGCCGAGCTTACGTTCCCGGGGGTTTTTCTCGCGAAGAGCGTTGCGATACCGAAGGTGCTCAGCAAGCAGTGTTTCCGCCCCCACGACGGCGAACATCCAATCGGTGCGCAGATTATGGGGACCGAGCCTGACATAATGGCCAAGGCTGCGCGTGATTTGCAGAATGTCGGCTATGACCTGCTCGACATCAATTTTGCGTGCCCGGCGCCGAAGGTGCTCAGGCGAGGTCGCGGCGGCCATCTGCTAAGCCGACCGGATGAGGTAACGGAGATAATCAAGGCCGTACGAGGCGCCACCACACTCCCCATTTCGGTTAAGCTGCGTATCGGCTACGACAAGGGTGAGATGTACCGCGATTACTTCTATCAAATCTGCGATATGCTCGTTGAGAACGGCGTGGACGCGCTGGTGATACACGGCCGCACGACGAAACAGAAGTATTCAGGCAAGTCTGACTGGACACCGATTGAGCAGGTAAAAAAGGCACACCCGAATCTGCCCGTTATCGGTAGCGGCGATATTTTCAAGCCGGAAGTTATTAAAGAGCGGCTCAAGATTGTGGACGGCGTTCTTATGGCGAGGGGGATTGTTGGCAATCCCTGGCTCATTAGCGAGGCACGCGCCCTGATTGACGGCAAAGAACTACCCGCGCCACCGAGCTTGGAAGAAGTGGGGCGGGTGATGTTGCACCATATCGAGATGCTTCAGGCAATTCAGGAGCCTGGCAAAGTAACGCGGTTTTTCCGCAAATTCGCTGCGCAGTACTGCAAGCGCCATCCCGACCGCAAGCAAGTGCTACTGGAGATCATGGCCGCAAACACCGAATCCGAGCTGATACCGATTATCGAACAGCGCTTCCTTTGACAGGCAAAAGGCGATCTTGAGCTTGAAATATTCTCTGTGCCCTCTGCGTGCTCAGCGGTGGTATTTATCTCTTGTATATAATGAGTCAGTGCAGAAGATATGCGTCTGATTGCCGTCAGCCGTGGAGTTTCAGGGTGAGGCGGGCGATTCTGTCGCCGTACCTTGCGCACTGCTGCTTCACTTTGTCGTCCGGTTTGCCCACTGAAATCGGGCCGTAATGGCTGCCTTGCGTATCGCCCTGTATGACGAATCCGTGTATGAGCATGGCGTTGAGTATGCTGAGGATTGTGGTTTCGCCACCGCCACCCACGTTCACCTCGCTGGCGAATGCCCCGCCGACTTTCCCCCCCAACCGCGCGTGCCTGCGGATGGTCTCGTCTATGAGCTTCTTGATTTCGTATGTCATAGCGCCGTAGTAAACAGGCGAGCCAATCACAACCGCATCGGAGGCGGAGATATCTTCCACGCTCACCTTGTCCACCGGCAGATGGCGTGTTTCAACGCCTGCGGCATTCATTGCGCCGGCAATCTGTTCGGCCATTGCCAGTGTGTTTTCGCTACGGGTGTAGTATATTACGAGTCCTTTTGCCATTATCTTTTTTCTTCCTCGCGCGGGTTAATGTTTTCTGTAAATCCTGCGGGCGTTTCGGCGTTGAAGCGCTCCTTCTGCAATAACTCATTGAGCTTGAGATTGCTGAAGCTCAGCGTGTTTTTTCCACCGTCTTTAAGGGTGGTAGTAATCTTTGTGAACAGGCCGTTTGTCTTGTTGAGTTCGATTGTGAGCAATTCCGCGCTTACTTTTTTTTTCGGCTTGAGGCTGATAACCGCGCCCGCCTCGCACTCGCTCACAAGCTTCACTTCATACTCTGCAAGCAGTTTGCTACTGTCGGTAAACACAGAAACGGGGATCATATCGCTGAACAGCTCAATCGCTTTAAGCCGTTTGTTTGCAGGTGCTGTCTGAATGCGCGTTACCTCTTTGAGAGGATAGTCGATTTTTGTCAGCCAGGCGCCGTCAAAGATGTACTTTGTTTCCTCGCTCACAGGTTTTGCTCCATCAACACTTTTTGTCGTAAAGTGGATCGCGGCCAGCTCTTTAGGTGCATCCGGCAACAGCTCATCAGGGGCGGGGGCGTTCGGGTCGAAGGGCAGTTTCGAGAAATCAAACGAGCCGGAGTAAACGGTCGTCGTTTCGAAGATGCCGTTGTCTTCGTAAACCGTGTATTCAAGCCCCGCGCTGATCGAGTGCAGATTGTTTACTGCCTCAGCTGTCTTTTTCAGGAGCTTATCAGCCTGGTCCGCATGCGCAAGGCACGCCAGCGCCGCAAGCGCCGCAAGCGCCAGTAACGTTATTTTTCGCATTGTATTTCCTTATGTATAATCCTGTAGCGCGCAAAACCCGCGCCCGTAAGATTATACGTATGCCGCCGGCTTTGTTCAACAGAAAGCGTTATTCTTCTCCAACTGCCGGCTCTATCAAGGCGGCATCTGAACCGGCTCTTTCAAGCATCTCGGCCGGCAGGCTTCTCTTTGCCTTTACGCCAAGTTCTTTGAGCTGCTGCGCCTGCCAGATAACATTGCCTGGGCCTTCGGAAAGCTGTCCGAGAGCTTTGTCGTAGCTGGCTTGAGCGGCCCCCAGCTTCTTGCTGATGTCTTCGAAGCTTTCAACGAATCCGGCGAGTTTGTCGTAGAGCTTGCCGCCGCGATTTGCAATGTCAAGCGCGTTTATGTTCTGCTTTTCGTAGCGCCAGAGGTTGGCGATGGTGCGCAGGGCGAATAGAAGGGTTGTCGGGCTGACAAGATACACCCTATTCTCGTACGCGTCCATAAAGAGCTTTTTGTCCTCCTGAAGCGCTGAGAACAGGGCCCCGTCAATCGGGATGAACATCATCACGAAGTCGGGTGTTTCCAGCTCGCTGATATATTCGTAGCTCTTGGAAGCAAGCCCTTTGATATGGGTGCGCAGGGAGGTGATGTGAGCCTTGAGCGCGGCAATCGCCTTCTCTTCACTATCAGCGGAGCAGTAGCTTTCGTAGTCAATCAGAGAAACTTTCGAGTCTATGACGAGGTGTTTTTTGTCCGGCAGATACACAACAACATCAGGCTGAAGGCGTGAACCGCTTTCCGTTGTGAATGAGTCTTGCGTCTTGTACTCCTCACCCTTGATGAGGCCGGATTCTTCCAGAATGCGCTCAAGCACAATTTCGCCCCAGCTGCCCATCTTTTTATTGTCGCCTTTAAGCGCTTTTGTGAGGTTGTTGGCTTCATCGCTGATTCTTATATTGAGCTCGGTAAGCTTCTTGATCTGGCCTTCAAGGGAGCTTTGCCTTGTAATCTGGCTTTCGTGCGTTTCGTTAATGCGCTTCTTGAATTCGTGAATTTCCTTGCCGAACGGTTCAAGGAGGGAGGAAAGTTTATCCGTGCTGGTTTTTGAGAAATCTGCCGTATGGCTTTTGAGGATTTCCGCGGCAATCGCCTTGAACTCATTTTTCTGCTGTTCGCGGCCCGTTGTGAGCTCTTCGAGCTTTGTTTTGGATGTGGACAGCTCGCCTGTAAGCCTGAGGATTTCAGTTTGACTCTGCGAGAGCTGCTCTTTGTACTGCTGCGCGCTTTCTTTGAGCATGCCGAGCTCGGCATCTCTGGCTGAGAGCTTTGATTTCGCGTAAAAAAAGCCGGCGGCCGCTCCGACAGCCAGACCGATAATGAGTAACACAATTTCCATATCGTTTCCTCCGAAAGAATAAATAAGTTCCGTCAATTATCGCAGGAGAGATGGAAAAGTAAAGGAAACATAACCTGTACCTCGCTTCCTTGGCGATAACCTCTATTTTCTCAGGTCTATGATGATTACGGCAACTTTATTTTTGTTTTCTTCTGAGATATGCTCTTTAATATCGTTTTCGACTTGAGCTTCGTCATTTTTACTGTCGAACAAGAATACGAGATAAATTCCGTATGGAGCCTCGATGGAGAGGTATTTATTAATGAGTTGAGTTTCAATTCCATTGATTAAGTCCCTGTTGTTATCCCTCTTACATTCCACTTGAACTGTAAATTTCTGCCCCTGTGCAGGCTGGGGGGTATATTCAATGCTTATATCTGCTCTGTTATCAGCCTCATGTTTTTCCCTGATAACGTTAAAAGAAAGCTCATTACCATATCTGTCTTTGAGTCTGTGTGTAATGATGTCCCTGCATGTATTTTCGTGCTTGGGTTTGCCACCATCGTAAAACACATTCTTGTCATTGTCTCTGTTTGCTTCAATAGTGTCTTTTATATCTTTCAGGCGATGGCACATTTCTGTCCAGAAATCGTTTTCGTTGACGACAGTACCTTTAAGCAAGAAATTTTTGACTTTCTCAATCGTATGAGGTTTATAACTTTCATCCGCTTCGTTTTGATCCCTTTTGGAAATTTCATTCAGAATCAGTGGCTTCCATAAATCGTCCTCAGGCCTTTCACTAAGCTTTCTTAATGTATCAAGATCTAAGAGAGAAAGCGAATTGTCTTTCAAAAAAGAAGCACACTTCTGTTTTGCCGATAGAAATCCGCTTTTGAAAGCAATTAACTCTGGTGTGTTGAATACTGTCATCATGTAGTCAATAAGCTTTACGAGTACTGCCGAGTCGATGGACCCGAGCGTTTTATCTATTGAGATGCCATTAGCGCAAAACAGCAAATTATAAATCTCTGTTGCCATATCAATCGTGAAGCCCTCTTTCGGGCGATCTTCATCACTGCTGACGATAATCAACATACCATCAAGCGCTATGCGATTCTGCTCGTTGCCGGATAATTCCAATAACTTGCCTATAGTAGCTGCTTCAATTCTGAAGTTGTAGAAACTGATAAAACGAGAAATGATGTGCTCTCGCGTATTCTCTCTTGTTGCAACGGACATGGTTGCAAGTCTTTTTAATACGTCTAACCTGGTTTCGTTCTCAATAAGTTCAGTTAAAGACTTACTTGCATCCAAGTAGCGCTCTACGAGAAGTTTGTTGTACTTCTTTAGAATTTGTGAAGCTTCGCTTGGGTGTTCCTCCTCGATGAAGCTGGCATAGTTACTCTTTTCAATGTTCTGAGTGTTTTGTTTGTCCAGACAAACTATGTATAAGTATTCTTTCATTCCAGGTTGTGTAAAATACTTTCTGTAAATTCAAAGAAGTGCAATGTATCCGGCTGCAAGTGAGCGTAGCGAGCCGGAGGCCGGATACATAGCAGATTTTGCTTGAAATGGCGGGTACATTTCGTTCTCT
>JBFWMM010000040.1:11873-26868 GCA_050251615.1 Phycisphaerae bacterium | reverse complement strand
GACGGGCTCGTGATTCACGGAGGCAGGAAGCTTTCGGCCGGAAATGTCTGCGGGCATTACGACCACCGCATCGTAATGGCGCTCGCCGTTGCAGGCGCGGCTCTTGATGGGCAAATGACGATAGATACCGCCGAGGCTATGGCTGTTACATTTCCGACGTTCGCCGAGCTGATGAATTCGATTGGTGCAGAGATGCGAGTTGAGCGGGGCTCGGCGTAAACTATATATGGTTTACTATATATATAGCTTACGCGCGCATGGCAGATGCTACGTCGTTTTGGTTGTTTATGCCCGCCTTAAAGAAAAATAGAAAAATATAATATAGTTTTAAAAATAATTTTACACAAAGTGCCACGAATGCCGTTTAAAAAAACGGCGTTTACAGCGCAGTACGTAGGTTAATGACGGTAGCTGAGGTTTTTCATTTACAGATAAGTAGTGCTGTGTAATTCATTTTCTAATTTTTTTCTTGGATAATAAAAATGCCACACTATAATGAAAAGGTGACTCGTGGAATGCCGAGCATAAATAGTAACGTACACGATTATTTAGCTTTGGCATGTTCGCTTACGAAAAAAAAATATATTTTCCTATTGAAAAGGCTTAAGCTAAAGGCTATACTGTTCAGGTGTAGAAGTAACTTTAATTTTTTGTACGAGGTTTAACGATGAGCTTAAAAGACAAATTTGGGCGTGGTATATCGATAGCACTCGCTGTTGCCCTGCTGTGCGGGGCGGCGCAAGCCAAGCGCTACATGCTATATACTGACGCTACACTGGCCCAGGCCGGCGTTATTACGCCGTCGGTTCAGGAGGCTCACTACTACGAGGAAGGTGAAGTAGTGACCATTACCGCCCAACCATACAACGGCTATGATTTTGTATGCTGGATTGGTGATGTGGAGTCTCCGCAAAGCAGGACAACGAAGGTGGTCATGGACGGACCTCGTTATATCGTTGCATCATTTCAGGTTCTCGAATCGAACGATTCGATAGAGCTTGGCATTAAAAGTCTTGAAGAGGGTGGTGTTGATAGGTCAATCTCCACAGGAGCTATCGCAAGCAGCTCCATCACTCAGACAAACTACAGCAGCAACATAAATTCATATCTTGCTGCGGCAGACAGGCCCAGTAACTCAGATGCTCCCGAGTACACAGATACTACCGCGCCTGATTACAGGCGCCCCACAGGGCTTACCCCTAATCCGATAATTCCGGAACCGGCTACAATCACCCTGCTCGTTGCGGGCGCGGCCGGAATAGCTGCAAGACGTATGAAAAAGAAAGACAACTAACCGTGGTGTTGTTACCTTAACATGGAGAATGAAAAAATGAGAAAAGCACTATTAGTATTAGCAGTTTGCATTTTTGCAACAGTTTCAAGTTCCTTTGCTCTGACGGGTAGCGGAACTACGGCAGATCCATATATGGTTTCGACCGCCGCGGATCTTGCAAGTGTCAGTAACGACCTTGCAGCTTATTACGAGCTGGCAAACGATGTTACCGCGGGCGGCACGATTGCCGGCGCTTTCACAGGTGTATTTGACGGCAGTGGCTACACAGTTGCCGTTGCAGAAAGCCTGTTCGAGTGGAATCAGGGTACTATCACAGACCTTAACGTTGCGGCAAACATAACAGCCGAAGGCGTTACAGGTTCTGCAATCGGCGGCATTGTTGCTTCCAACAGCGGTACTGTCAGCGGTTGCACCGTATCAGGCTCTATTGCAGCAGGCTACGGCAACTATGTTGGCGCAATCGCCGGTGAGACAAACGGACTCATCGAATGGTGTTCAACCGATGCCACAATCTCTGTTACCGATACTGAGTTTTTAAGCGCACTGGATATGGACAATATGACGCTTGTCGGCGGTATTGCAGGTTATGCATACGCCGGCGCTGAAATAGCTTCAGTTGACAGCGAAGCAGCGATAACCGTAAACGCACAGCAGTCGGCAGTCGGCGGCGTCGTTGGTTACACGGCTAACGCATCTGTAACAGACGCTATCTACGCTACAGGCACAGTAAGCACGCCTTACTCGCTCTTCACAACTCAGAGCGTCGGCGGTATCGCAGGTTACGCTCTTGAGAGCAACCTCGTGGCAGTCAAGCTTGACGGCTCGGCATCAGTTATCGGCGGCAGGCTTGCAGACACAGGCGGTATCGCAGGTTATGCTGATGTATCAGCAATCAGTGAAGCTACATCAGCCGGTTCTGTAATGGTTGGCTACTACGGCTACGCAGGCGGCATCGCGGGACGCAGCTCAAGCGCTGTTATCGACAGCTACGCGGCAGGTACCGTAAGCAGCATGGAGACATACGGCGTTAACGCGGTTCTTGGCGGCATTATCGGCCTGGCAGAAGGCACAAGCGCTCTCACAAACGTACACAATAACGCACTCATCGTTGACAATGCCGGCGGCGCGTACGTAGGTACGATTTACGGCTGGAACGCATCTTCAACTGAAGCCGGCGCATACTACAACAGCGAGCTCGCCATGGGCAACGCTACGGCAGGCTACGGCGACGCGGCAACCGCAACAGCTCTCTCAATCGCTGAAATGGCGGCACAGGCTTCATTCACAGCCTTTAATTTCGCGGATGTATGGGAAATGGGCGCAAGCTTCCCTGTACTCCAGAGCGAGCCGGTTCTCGGCGATACACCCGGTGCTGTTCAGACAAGGTTTGAATACACACTGAAAAAAGGTTACAACTGGATTTCGTTCCCGATTCTTCCCGAAGACGCAACACTTACAACCGTTATTGCCGAATACACAGCACAGGCTACCAACTTAGACCAGATCAACTCGGCAAGCGGCAAGCTCGCTCAGTACTACGGCGGAACCTGGTATGGCACGCTCAGTACAATCGAAGCCGGTAAGATGTACACTTTCAAGGTGAACTCTTCCACGGGGGTTACATTCGGTGTTGATGGTTTGCCGGTTGATGAAAATACAGCAATTGCTCTTGTAAGCGGCTGGAACTGGATTGGTTCTACCCTTCAGGAAGACATTGCAATAGCAGACGCATTCAGCAACCTTAATCTCACAAATCTTGATCAGGTTAACTCACCTGACGGTAAGATAGCTCAGTACTACAACGGGGCTTGGTATGGCTCATTGACTATGATTGAGCCGGGTGTGGGGTACAAGATAAAAGTCAGCGAAGCTCAAGAATTTTTTTTTGATGGCGCCCTAGCAGCTGGGGCTAAAAAAGCTGCATCAGATCTCCTCGCCGCAACAACAGCACCCAACTGGGGGGATCCTGTTACCGACCAGTACATGATGAGCTTGTACTGCTACGTAACACTCGGCGGTTCGCCGATAGCAACAGCAGATGGAAGTGTATTAACCGTATGGACGCCTTCGGGCGTCCTTGCGGGTTATTTTACCCCTTCTCCAGGGCCTATTCAGGCAACGCAGTTTTCGGGTGTTCTTTTCAACTCGGAGACTTCTGAAGCAGGGATGACTTTCAAACTGTATGATGCGGCAACGGAAAAATACTACGTTATAAACGAAACCTTGACCTTTGAAGATGAAGGAGCCCTCGGCTCCCTTCTTTTCCCTTATGAGTTTGGCGATGTAACAGAAATGCCGAGCTACACCGTTACCTTTGACGCAGGCGTAAATGGTAGCATTACAAGTGGTGATGCTGTTCAGACGGTTTATGAGGATCAGGATGCGACAGCGCCAACGGTAAACGCTGATTCCGGCTGGGAATTCACCGGCTGGGATGTTGCTTACACTCACATCACTCAGGACACCACAGTTACCGCGCAATATCAAGCTGCGCAGGTAACTACGTACACAGTTACCTTTGACGCAGGCGCGAACGGTTCTATCACCGCTGGCGATGCGGTACAAGTGGTTAATGAAGGCGCTTCCGCCACAGCCCCCACAGTTACAGCCGCTTTCGGCTATGTATTTGCCGGCTGGGACGCTCCTTTCGACAACATCACAAGCAATGTAACAATCAACGCGCTTTATGATATTGCAACATACCGTGTTGAGTTTGTCGCAGGCGAGAACGGCTCTATTACAGCAGGGACTGTCGTGCAGACAATCAGCCATGGCCAGGCGGCAACCGCTCCGACGGTTACTCCGAACGCCGGCTACAACTTCACCGGTTGGGATACAGATTTCAGCAGCGTAACAAGCGACCTCACGGTAACTGCACAATATAGCGTGGCAACATATACTGTAACGTTTGTCGCAGGCGAGAACGGCTCTATTACAGCCGGAGAAGCAACGCAGACCATCGCATATGGCAATCCCGCTGTCGCACCCACAGTTCAGGCGAACAGTGGATGGCATTTTGACGGCTGGGATATTGATTTCAGCAATGTAACAAGCGATCTCATTGTGACGGCTGTATTTTCACCGTTAGTCGGCCAGTATCAGGTTACATTTGTAGCCGGAGAACACGGCAGAATCACATCTGGTGATGCGGTTCAGACGATTATTGAAGGCAACGACGCTGTTGCTCCGACAGTAACCTCGAACGAAGGCTTTACCTTCGTTGGATGGGATACTGATTTTACCAACGTAAAATCAAATCTGACGGTTACTGCGCAGTACAGCGCAGAGCAATATACTGTTCTGTTCCAGGCAGGCGCCCACGGCGCAATTGTAGCAGGCAACGCTTCGCAGATCGTTGAACACGGCAGCGCGGCTACCGCCCCGACGATTACAGCCGACACCGGCTGGATTTTCACGGGCTGGGATGTTGCGTTTGATAATGTAACAAGCGACCTGACTGTAACAGCCATGTACAGTGCGGTTCCGCAGTACACCGTTACATTCAACGCGGGCGAAAACGGAACGGTTCTCTCAGGTGCTTCGCAGACTGTTTACGATGGCGAAGGCGTTGAGCTACCTATGCTCGTTCCCGATAACGGCTACGAATTTATGGGATGGTTTGACGGCCCGCTTCAGTATCAGGCATCTGATTTTGATTCGATTACGGAAGATATTACCGTAACCGCAGGATACCAGGCCGCCGGTGCACCCGACAAGTACAGCGCCGACTTCGATAACGACCGCTACATAGGTTCAGCTGATCTCGGTGTTATAGCCAACAGCTGGCTCTACGCTCAGGATACTCTTGCCGCGGATACTAAGGCAAGCGCGTTCACAGGCGATGTTTTCGGAGATATTGATGGCAACAAGTGGGTAGGACTCGGTGATTATGGCGTCTTCGGCCAGTACTGGCTCCAGACCATCGCCGAACAGTTCACCTACAACCTCAAAGCAGGATACAACTGGATATCATTTAATCTGTTGCCTCCCGACAACGGCATCAACAATGTATTCGCGGGCCTCAGCGCTACTGACGGCGATACGATAAGTTCGCAGTCAGATGGCTATGCCACATACTATGATGGTTCGTGGTGGGGCAACCTTTCAACTATCAAGGCTGCGGAAAAATATGTGCTCAAGCTTGCTTCAGCTACAGAATTCACCGCATCCGGCGATGCTGTAAGCGAGGATACCGCAATCAGACTTGAAAGTGGATGGAACTGGATTGGCTTTACCCCGCAGACGGCAATGGGCCTTGCAGATGCCTTTGCAACACTGACTCTCTTCGATGGAGATCAGGTCAAGTCTTCGGCCGGTGAGATAGCTGAATACTACCAGGGCCAGTGGTATGGCACGCTTGACACCCTTGAACCGGGTGCCGGCTACAGGATAAAAATTTCTCTGCCGCAGACATTCGCTTATTCCGGTACGCCTGCTCCGCAGGTTGCCGCGGCCGCGCCCACAACATGGGTTGCGCCTGTCGGTAAGGAATTCAGCATGACTCTCTTTGCGGAGATTCAGGACAATCTCGGCAACCAGATTGCCACAGCTGATGGCAGTATGCTTTCGGCGTGGGCGTCAAACGGCGACATTCTCGGCGTTGTCAGTGAAGTAACGGCCGGCCCGACCGGCAGCCTCTTTGCAATGACAATCTGGAATGATGCAGATGACAGCTCTGAAGTAGTTCTGAGGGCTTATGATGCCGCAACTGGCAAGTACTACAACGTCAATGACACGGTAGTGTTTGTTGATGGTGGTGTTGAAGGCTCAGTGTTCGCACCGACAGTATTCGCTTCTCTCGAAGAGGGTACAGGCGGCGGCGGAATCCCGACTTGGATCGCACCCGTTGGCACAGAATTCAGCATGACGCTTTACGCACAGGTTGAAGATGAGCTCGGTGCACAGATCGCAACTGCCGATGGCAGCATTCTTTCCGCCTGGAACTCAACCGGCGCAATCGCAGGCGTTGTCAGCGAGGTAACAACAGGCCCGTTCGGCCGGCTGTTCGCGATGACAATCTTCGGCGATGCAACTCCTGCCAGCGGCTATACCCTCAAGGTATATGACGCGGCAACCGATAAAACATATGACCTCAACGCCTCTATCAACTTTGTTGACGGGGATGTTCTGGGCAGTGTTGCTGCTCCGCAGGTTTATACAGTTACCGGCGAATCCAACGGCGGCGCACCCAGCTGGGTTGCTCCGACGGGTTCAGAATTCAGCATGACGCTTTACGCACAGGTTGAAGACTCTCTCGGCGCACAGATTGCAACTGCTGACGGCAGCATGCTTTCCGCCTGGAGCACAACCGGCGCAATCGCAGGCGTTGTCAGCGAGGTAACAACAGGCCCGTTCGGCCAGCTGTTCGCAATGACAATCTTCGGCGATGCGACTCCTGCGAGCGGCTATACCCTCAAGGTATATGACGCGGCCACAGATACAACTTACGACCTCAACGCCTCTATCAACTTTGTTGACGGGGACGTTCTGGGCAGTGTTGCTGCTCCGCGGGTTTACACCGTAAGCGGAACCGGCGGCGAAGCCCCCGGATGGACAGCTCCGACCGGTCTTGAATTCTCCATGAGCATGTACGTTCAGATCAATGACCAGCTCGGCGCTCAAATCGCAACTGCAAGTGGCAGTATGCTTTCCGCATGGAACGCAACCGGCACGATCGCAGGCGTTGTGAATGAAGTAACAGACGGCCCGAACGGAAAGCTGTTTGCCTTGACTGTATTCAGCAGAAATGCTTCAGCAAGCAACTTCAAGCTCAAGGTCTTCGATGGAGCGACAGGTACCGTATATGATATTGACGAAAAATTCAATTTCGCAGACGGAACAATTATCGGCTCCGTTGCAGTACCACAGATTTACGGCGCCACAGGAACATCAACCGGCGGCGGCGAGCCTGTATGGATTGCTCCAACGGGTAAACAGTACAGTATGACTCTCTACGCAGAGATTCAGGATGATCAGGGCAACCGGATTGCCACGGCAGACGGTAGCAAGTTCAGCGCCTGGACGAGCAATGGCAAGATTGCCGGAGTTGTGGATGAAGTAACTGACGGCCCGAATGGAAAGCTGTTTGCAATTACTGTCTGGGACGATGTTACACCAGATACCGGTATCGTTCTCAAGACGTATGATGCGGCTGTGGATACCGTCTATACAATCGACACTACGATCGACTTCGCGGACGGTGACGTTCTCGGATCAGTCTTTACTCCGATGGTATTCTCGGCTACTGCCGGCGACACCGCTATAACAGCCCCGGATTGGACGCATCCGACCGGTCTGGAACTCTACATGCTCGTTTATGCGCAGGTAGTTGACCAGAACGGCACTCCGGTTGCAACGACAAGCGGAAGCATGCTCAGCGCATGGACGCTTGACGGCTCTTGCTCCGGTGTTGTGAACGATGTTACACAGGGCCCCAACGGGTACTACTTCAATATGCTTATCGCAAGCAATGAATCACCTGTTGAGCAAATGAGGTTCAAGGTCTATGACTCGGCAACCGGTATGGTTTACAACGTCATTGAGACTATCGACTTCATTGACGGCACTTCGGTTGGTGAGCTGTGGAATCCGCAGGAATACACCCTGACTGTTATGAACTACTACGTAGTAAACTTCAACGCAGGCGCTCACGGCACGATAACTGCCGGAGATACAGCGATGTGGGTAGAAGAAGGCTCGGCAGCCACCGCTCCGACAATCACGCCGGACAGTGGTTACGCGTTCGACAGCTGGGATGCACCCTTGACTAACGTTCAGAGTGATATGACCATCACGGCACAATATACTCTCGCTTCCTACATTGTCCTGTTCGATGCAGGCGACCATGGTACAATCACAGCAGGCTCGGCCCTGCAGTCTGTACCGTTCGGTTTCCCTGCCACAGCACCGACAGTTACACCGGACAGCGGATATACGTTCGCCGGATGGGACGTTGTCTTTGACAACATCACTTCCGATCTGACAGTTACAGCTCAATACACTTCCGTCTTCCAGGATGGCAGCGAGATGGCCCCATGGCTGATTTATGATGCCAATGACTGGAAAAACAAGCTACTTGCGCCAGGTAACGCAGGGGACAACTTCACCGTAACCGGTACGGTTGACCTCACGGGTGCCGCTATTGCGGACATCGTACTTACCGAGCCGTTCACAGGCACTATCAGCGGCGGCGGTACAATAAAGTACAGCCTCGATGGAACAGGTCTGGACTATGTAGCTCTGATTCCGGTAGCCAATGGCGCAACAATTACCAACCTAACGTTTGATGTAACAGTAACAGGAAACAATGTTGTCGCAGGCGTAATTGCTTACAGCGCTGACAGCCTCCTAAATAATGTTACAGTAACGGGTACCATAACGGGCACCAAGTATGTTGGTTCACTTGTCGGCGAGAACAGAGGCACAATACGCAACTGCACCTCTTCGGCGGCCGTAACCGGTACTGAAGCAGTCGGCGGACTCGTGGGCACTAACAGAGGTCTTATTGAAGGCTCTACCTTTACCGGCACCATCACTGCCCCTGCGGCAGCGAGGTATGTCGGCGAGCTCTCCGGCGCCAATATCTCGGGAAACATCAAGTAAATGGTAGTTGCTAATCTTAATCAGAGGAAACTGAAACAATGAGAAATCTAACTATTTTAGCAGTAGTGGCAATGCTCAGCACAGTCTCTATAGCAGCGGCTGCCGAGAACCTTGATGTGAGTGTGAGTGCTTCTTATATGAGCAAGTATCTCTGGCACGGCTATGACCTCTATGACAACGAAGGGGCATTCAAAACGACTGTCAGTATCTCGAGCAAAGAGCTGTCCGCATATGCTGATGTAAGCTATATCTCCCCTATGGGGTCAGGCAGGGCTTACACAAATGCTGAGGAGTACAACAACATTCTTACTGCGGGCGAGACGGGATACCCCATCGGCCAGAGTGATGAATGGGACTTTACTGTCGGTGTTCTCCAGACGCTCCTTGAAGGTGATATTGGTCAGGCTGATATTGACTTTTCCTACAGCTACTATCACTTCGGTGATGTGAAGAGGTGGGAAACGCTGAACACTATCGGTGGTCCAATGCGTCAAAAGACCCTTGACTGGTCTGGTGAAGATCGCGACCTTCAGGAAATTGCTGTTGATATCGAGATGCCGAACCTGATTGACGGCAGAATCATTCCCCACTACAGACTCGCCTACATCTTTGAAGCAGGCGGCTACGGTGGCAGTGCTTACAGCCAGGGTGATAATGAGTTGCCGCTTGGTCAGGATGTTGCATACTTTGAGCATGCGCTTGGTCTCAGGACGACCCTCAACGATTACGGCACACCTGTGTACGCAAGTGTTGACGTGTTCTACAACGATGGTAAACAGGATATTCAGGAAAGTGGATTTTCGCGTGTCCTGGCGGGTCTTGCCGCCGAGTTCGACCTTGGCGTAGGCAAGCTCGTTCCCGCAATTTATTATCAGGGAGCAATAGCAAACGATGTGTACAATCTTGAGGATGAACTTTTCGCCACAGTAACGTACAAAATCGATTTCTGACAGGGCAAATAATTAATAATAAAAAAGACCCGGCGCTTAAAAGTGCCGGGTCTTTTTTGTTTAACGAGCAATCCGCGCTCTCAGACGTACTCTTTCCTGTTACCTGCCGATGCTGAAGTATTCGAGGCCGTATCCGGCAACGAACTGCGGATTGTACAGGTTGCGCCCGTCGAAGACGGTGGGTGTGGAGAGTGTTTTGCGGATCCGGTCAAAGTCAGGGGAGCGGAACTCCTGCCAGTCTGTCAAAATCACAAGAATATCTGCACCCTTAAGCGCATCATACGAATTTGTTGCCAAAGTTACAGCATCTCCGAGCTCTGCCTTCGTGTTCGACATGGCCTCGGGGTCAAACGCGCACACGCTCAAGCCGGCTTCTATCATCTTGCGGATACATCTCACTGCGGGAGATTCGCGGATATCATCTGTGTTTGCCTTGAACGCCAGCCCCCAGGCAGCAATAGATTTGAGCCCGTTTTCCTTGCAGTATGCGATTACGCGTTCCGCGAATCTATCCTGCTGGTGGTAGTTGGCCGCCTCCACGCTTTTTGCAATTGTCATTGAGATTCCCTGTTGCTCGCCCATGATCGAAAGTGCTTTGACGTCTTTCGGAAAGCAGCTGCCGCCGTATCCGAGGCCGGCGAAGAGGAAATCCTTGCCGATACGCGCATCCGAGCCGATGCCTATGCGCACCTTCTCGATGTCTGCGCCGAATGACTCGCTCAGAGCCGAAAGCTCATTCATAAACGTAATACGCGTCGCAAGCATTGCGTTGGCGGCGTACTTGGCCATCTCTGCGCTCGCGGGGTCCATAAAAATCATACGGCTGCTCTTGCGCATAAACGGCGCATAGATGTTCGTCATCAACTCAAACACCTCGGTTTTCGTCGTGCCGATGATGACTCTGTCCGGCTTCATAAAATCGTTCACCGCAGAGCCTTCTTTGAGAAACTCGGGGTTTGATACGTAATCGAAAGGGTGGTTTGTGCCGGCGGCTATTATCTCCGAGACCAGTTTATGTGTGCCCACGGGAACAGTGCTTTTTGTTACGATGACGTGGTAGCCGTTCATGTGCCTTGCAATCTCGCCTGCTACCGCTTTCACAGCGGAAATATCCGCGGAGCCGTCGGCGCTGCTCGGCGTACCAACGCCGATAAACGTTACGCCGGATTCCTCTATGCCGAGCTTGATGTCGGTAGTGAAGGTCAGTCTGCCTGCTTCGGTGTTTTTGTGCACAAGCTCTTCGAGACCGGGCTCGTATATCGGGATGATGCCGTTTTTGAGTCCTTCGATTTTGGCGCTGTCTTTATCTACGCAGATGACGTCGTTTCCGCCTTCCGCCAGACAAGCCGCCGCAACCAGACCTACGTACCCTACGCCCACAACTGATATTTTCATTGAATGCTCCTGAATAAATTTATTCTAAATGTAAAATATATCCCTCATTGAAGTGCTGTCAACGTGAAACTCCGCCTTTTACTTGCAGGGATTAAATATCATAATTTGAAGTTTAAGATGAGTTTGCCACAGTCGAATCTCTCGCTCAAATCAACTTTATTCAAAATTTCCTGAAATAATTGTACAGTTGCGGATATAAATATAATATAGGAATCGGCTGAAAGAGCTGATGTTGCAGTTAAACCGCAACGGTGGGTGTTTGGGGATCACTTCATCACTCACAGTTATTCTAACCAATTATGTAAAGGCAAGGCAATGGAAGATTGTTGTAAAAAAGAGAACGTCCATTCTCGTCGAGATTTTTTGAAGTATGCGGCCGCTGGAGGTTTGTCCTTCTGCTGTGCGGGGTTAGCCGGTGCGCGTGCGGTGGAAGCTCCCGCAAACAAACCGAATGTAATCTTTATTCTTGGTGATGATGTCGGCTGGCATGAACTTGGTTGCTACGGCAACAGCTACAACGAGACACCCAATCTCGATGCGCTGGCTCAATCGGGAATGCGCTTCACAGACGGCTACGCTTCCGCGCCTGTCTGCTCGCCTTTCAGGGCAAGCCTGATGACGGGGCAGGTGCCTGCGCGCGTCGGCATATACAGGTGGCTGGAAGGCAATGACTCCAAATACCTTTCCCGCTCATATCATACTATGGCCGAACAGTTCAAGTCCGCCGGCTACTCCACTGGAATTGTGGGCAAGTGGCATCTGTCCGGCTATCTGCAAAGCGGGGCGCCTTATGAAGTACCGCCGACTGAGCACGGCTTTGATGAGAATATGGTCGCGGCAAATAAATACATCGCCAACGGCTCTTATTGGTATCCTTACAGCGTGATTATGAATCCGGCAATCCCTGAGATAGACCCGCCACTGGATCCTGACTACGAAGACGAATATCTTATCGACAGGTGCAACTACGAAGCGCTAAACTACATTGAGCGCCACAAAGACGAGCCGTTCTTCCTGTATCTGAGCCATTATGCCGTACACACGATTCTTGCAGGCAAGCCTGATCTGGTGAGCCATTTCGAGAGCAAGGCCGGCAGTGGCACGGGTATCTGGGCCAACGACAACAATCCTCATCTCGCGGCGCAACTCTATTCGATTGATGAGGGCGTGGGGCAGATTGTCGCCAAGCTCACGGAGCTGGGACTCCTGGAAAACACGATTATCGTGTTCATGGGCGACAACGGCGGCGAAAACGCCGTAACAACGAACGGTCCGCTACGCGATGGCAAGCAGTCTTTATATGAGGGTGGCGTACGCGTACCGCTGATAATGTCGTGGGCAGGGCGTATTCAGGCTAATTCCACTTGCAGTGAACCTGTTATATGCTGCGACTTCTACCCGACGTTCTCCGAGTTGACAGGCATCGCTCTGCCTGCCGATCAGCCGATGGACGGCATTTCATTGACTCCTCTGTTCACGCAACCGAGCGCTACCCTGGACCGCGCTGATTTATTCTGGTACTATCCCTATAAGAACGTGGCAGCCATCAGGAGCAGAGACTGGAAATTACTCGAACATCTCAACGACGGCACTCTGGAGCTGTACTATCTGCCGGACGACCTCTCCGAGGATAATGATTTGAGCAAGACACGGCCGGAGATTGTAACTGAGTTGTACCGAAAGCTGAAAGACTGGCGCTCAAGCATTCCGCGCAACTCGGATATTAACGCCGATGGGAAGAGCAATCTGACAGATTTCAGCAATATCGCCCAAAACTGGCTTTCTTCTTAGTTTTTGCAATGCCGAGCACTGAACTGAAACTGAGAATAATAAAGGAATCGATTATGAATAAAATTTCTACTTATGCATTGATGTTGACATTGAGCCTGCCGGCTCTGGCTGATATACCGTCTTCGGATTCATTGATTATGCGGTTCCAGGCGGCCACACTCCAGCAGCTTGGTCTGAAAGATGGTGACTCTGTAACCGAGTGGCAGGACCTGGCAGATCCGAATTTTGTTGACGGTACTCTTTTGCCGATTACAGGCAAAAATACACCTGTCCTTGCGACGGATATTTTGAATGGGAAGCCTGTTGTGAGGTTCAACAATTCGCAAGTCCTCGGAACGAATTCGTTTGACTGGCCAGACGTGAGTAGCGGGGTTACGATTGTTGCCGTCTGCACTGGCGACCAAAGCGGGCTCAGCGGAGAAAGGCTTTGCGGCATCGGAAAGGCCGATGGAACAGCGGGGCAGTACCTGGCTTTTGATGCTTCCATATCTGTCGCGGGCGCAGATACCGGTTCCGGCGCTCGTTTCAACAACGGCAAGAGCCTTGTGGCCGCGCAAAACCCGCTGGATACAGGCTTCCATGTGGCTGTTCTTTCGATTGGACAATCCGACTCATATCGGGATGTGCGCTACTACGTTGACAGCTCCGAGCCGCAAACGTTTGATACGCTCGCAAACCCCGCCAACAAAATAACTCTCCCAGCCACAGGCAACGGATTCATTGTCGGTAGCAGCTGGGTTAACGGTTCCGTGGCCACGAGCGATATGTTCACCGGCGATCTCGCCGAGATACTGGTATATAACAGCGAGCTGAGCGAAGCGGAAATTGAGCAGGCGGTTGACTATCTCTCAGGCCAATACGGCCTCGGCGACTACACGCCCGTTACCGATGATATGGTTATACACCTCGACGCTTCATCGATCTCAGAGCTTGCCGATGGTGATGACGTGAGCGAGTGGACGGATATTGCAACGGCTGACAGCATAAACGGTACGCTCTTTCCTGTCGGGTCCAACGCATTGCCGACATACCACAGCGAAACCATAAACGGAAAATCCGCAGTACGCTTCACGAACGGGCAAGTTTTAAGTACGGGCGATTTCAGCTGGCTTGATGTAAATGATGGGCTGACAATCTGCGCCGTTTTGACTGGCGATAGCTCCGGGCAGACGGGTGAGCGCGCGTTTGGAATCGGTGATAAGATGGGAGCATCGGGTAAAGTTGTGGTGTTTGACGCCTCTACCGATACTGAAGGCGCAGATGGCGGCTCCGGCTACCGCTTTAATAATGGTAAGATGCTTGTGAAAGCGGCCAACCCGCTCGATACGAACTACCACATAGTCTTTTTGCAGATTGACCAGTCGTGGCAGTACCGGAGCGGGGCATATTATGTTGATCAGCTTTCCGCACAGGTATTCGACAATAAAGCAAGCGAAACCAACCAGCTTACTCTGCCCGCTACCGGCAATACGCTTACACTCGGCACGAGCTGGATAAACGGTTCTCTGGGCACCGCCGACTACTATTCCGGCGATATTGCCGAGCTTATGGTGTTCAACAGAATGCTTTCCGGCGCTGAGATGCAGATAATTCTCAAAGATATGTATCAGAAGTATTTCTACAACGTCATTACGACATCTGTCAGAACGCTGGATTTGACAGAGGCTCAGACAAAGACGTTTGATGTGCAGCTGACTGAAGCACCGGTATCTGATGTCGTTTTGACGCTTGCGGAAACAGCAAATCCGAATCAGTTGGCCATATCTCCCGATACAATCACCTGTACCGCGGCCAATTGGAATATCCCTGTAACTGTGGAGGTTACCGCGATTGATGATGAGTGGATTGAAGGCCCGCATTCATCGGACATCAGAATTATCTCCCGGAGCAGCGACTTTGCATTTAATGATATTTCGATGAAAGTGGCGGTTGCGGTAGCCGATAATGAATGTGTTTCGGCAAA
>JBFWMM010000040.1:0-11773 GCA_050251615.1 Phycisphaerae bacterium | reverse complement strand
TTCACTTATGTTGCAAACAACCAGCCGAGGCAGGGGCAGAGCTTCCGAACCGGCTCAAACACAAATGGCTATCAGCTCAATGCCGTAAGCGTGCAGATGGCCGGCTATTCCGCCAATAACGCAACCGCTCCCAACGGCAGCGCCTGGAATCTGAACCCCGCAGAGGGACCGATTATGGTTGCGCTGAAGGAGCTTTCCGGCGAAGAGACGAAGTATGTATCGGTGCCTCTCTTTAAGGCCGGCGCGCCGGGCAATCCCGGCAATGGCGCAAGTGTAAACGGCGCAGGGATGTGGATTTCGTTTGAAATGCCCTTTACCACAATCCTGAAGCCCGATACGGTTTACTGTTTTGAGCTTGTTGTCGGAAACGGCTCCGATAACTATTTCGAGTGGCTCGGCAGCAACGAAGATCTTTACACCGGCGGCACCGCGTACAACCCCTCAGGCTCAGGCATAGCCGAACTTGCCGGCGACAGGGTGTTTGCGCTTGATATTGATGTTCTCCAAGCCCCTGCCGATAGTTTTGCGCATCCGAGCTCCCTCCATACGCGCGCTGATATAGAGCTTATGAAGGCTAAAATAGCCGCGCAGGAGGAACCGTGGAAAAGCGGCTGGGAAATGTTTCAGACGAGCCCCTATCTCAATCTTGGCTGGCCTGCTTATGATGTGGATTATATCATCCGCGGGGCAACCGGCAACAACTACACCCGCAGCCAGCAGGATGCGCAGCTGATTTACAATCAGGCGCTTATGTGGCAGCTTACAGGCGATACAGCCTATGCCGACAGGGCGGTTTACATCGCTAATGTCTGGTCTGACCTGCTCGGCATTCAGGGCGACACAAACGCCTCGCTCGCGGCGGGCATTTGCGGCTATCTCTTCGCAATCGGCGGTGAGCTTCTGAGCAGCTATGAGGGCTGGCCGCAGGCGGAGAAGCAGGCGTACAAAGATATGATGATGCGCGTGTTTTACCCCGCCAATCACGACTTCCTCTGGCGCCACCACGACACGCCTTTCACCCGCGGCGGCAACACGCATTACCGCCTCAACTGGGATTCGGCCAATATGCTCTCCATGGCGGCAATCGGCGTCCTCTGCGACAACAGGGCGGTTTATGAGCAGGCGATAGACTTCTTCAAGCACGGCCCGGGCAACGGGCGCGTCGAAAGAGCGGCCTGGTATATACATCCCGACGGTACCGCTCAGAGCGAAGAGACCGGAAGGGATCAGGGGCACGCCGTGCTGAGTATGTATCAGATGGCTCTTATCTGCCAGATTGCCTGGAATCAGGGTGAAGACCTCTTCTCCTACGACAACAACCGCTTGCTCCGCTCATTTGAGTACATAACCAAGCACAATCTGTATTACGCCGTGCCGTGGGTTTATCACCGTAACACAGACCTGGCATACACAGAGACACTCGCCTACGACTGGGGGCGCCTGCATTTCTTCCATGAGCTGGTTTACAACCACTACACTAACATCAAGGGCATGGCAGCTCCGTACAACGAGGAAGCCGCGGCAAAAGTGCGTCCGGAGCGCTGGCCGAACGTAGCGATACATCCCAGCGAGGTGGACTGGTTCGGCATGGGCACGCTCACTTTCTCCAAAGAGCCCATTGGGTGCGGTATAGCGCCGAGCGGTATCGTAATAAACCGTACGAAGAACCGGATTACCCTCAACTGGCAAGGCACGGCCCGCGCCACAGGGTACAACATCAAGCGCGCCGAATCAAGCGGCGGCCCGTATGCGCTGATAGCGGCTGCGGGCAATAAAGATCTCTACTACACCGATGACGATATTGCATCGGGCCAAAGCTATTACTACGTGATTTCAGCTGACACCGACGCCGGCGAAACCGCCGACAGCCCTGAAGCGGCGTCAGAGCAGAGGCTTGTGTGCAGGTATGATTTCGATGGGGACGCCTCCGACAGCATCAGCGGCAAGGACGGCGAGCTTCTCGGCGGAGCCGCGGGGGCGCCTGCATTCGTTTCGGGAAAGTCGGGGCAGGCAATAAGCTTCAGCGGCGAAGGGCAGTACGTTCAGCTTCCGAAAGGCATAGCCAACTATCAGGACATTACAATCGCATTCTGGGCAAAGTGGAACGGGGGCAACGCATGGCAGAGATTTTTTGATTTCGGCTCGGAGATTGAGAAAACCATCTTTATAACGCCGTCGAACGGCTCTGCGATGCAGTTCCGGATAACCACCTCTCGCGGTGCCGACGGCACGGGCAACGTATATGGCGCAGCAATGTCCATCGGAGCGTGGAGGCATATTGCCGTCTCTCTCAATGGGGACACCGCCACGATGTATGTTGACGGAAGGCCCGTCGGCAGCGCAGTAGTGGATATGGTTGACCCGCTGTTTTCGCAGATTTACTGCTATCTGGGCAGGAGCATGTGGAACGGGGATGCCTTCTACAATGGCCTGCTCGACGACTTCCGCATTTACAACTACGCGCTCAGCGGCTCGGAAATATGGCAGCTTGGCGCCGAAAGCGCAAACTTGCCACCGGAGTTTGAGAAAGACTGGTTCGATCTGGCCGGTGCAGTAGAGGGTATTCATTACAGGCAGGATATTGCCGGTTGCATTCAAAAAGCGGGATCCTCCTCGCTTACATTCGAGAAAGTAACAGGCCCAAGCTGGTTGAACGTCTCGGATGGTGGCGTTATAACGGGCCTTCCGAAGAATGATTCTGTGGGGGAGTGGATTGTAGTTGTGCGGGTGAGAGATGAGCAGGGCGCCACTGACGATGCATCTTTCAAGATAAGTGTTCAAAATACCAACGGCGCGCCCGTTTGGAACGAGGCAAGGCAGATTACAGCCCAGCTTGCCTGCGGTGAGAATTATTCGCATAATTTAACAGATGATGTTTCAGACTCCGACTCGGGCGATGAGCTTTCGTTTGCATTGATAAGCGGTCCAGACTGGCTCAGCGTCTCGTCAGATGGCAACCTCTCAGGCACTGCCTCCGAAGAGAATATCGGTGTAAGCGAGGCGGTAGTTCAGGCGGTTGACCTTTCAGGTGCCTTCGCCGATAAGACAATCAAGTTGCTTGTGAGAGATGCAAGAGCAATCTACCGCTTTGAGGGTAATGCCTTCGACCTTTTCAACGATGAAAATGCCTCAACAAACGGTGAACCGAATTTTACAATCGGGCTGCTTGACGGCTGCATAGAGATGGACGGCGTTGATGATTACGTTGACCTGCCCGACGGCATCGCTTTCAGCGAAGATATAACGGTAACCGCCTGGATAAAATGGAACGGTGGCGGCAGTTGGCAAAGAGTCTTTGATTTTGGCAACGATACAGACAATAACATCTTTCTCACGCCATATTCCGGCACAGGAACGATGAGGTTCGCTATAAAGACAGCAGGAACCGAACAGTTTATGGACTGCCCCGCGCCTGCGACGGGCGAGTGGACGCATATTGCCGTGAAACTGCGCGGGAGCAATGGCGCAGGCCGAATCTTCGTAAACGGCGAGGAGGCCGCCTCCGCGTCTTTTACAAAAAAACCGAACGATATTTACACAACCGCAAACTACATTGGCAAAAGCCAGTGGCCCGACCCTCTCTTCTCGGGTGCAATTGATGATGCGCGCATCTATAACCGCAGCCTGAATATCGGCGAGATCCAAGCCGTGATGGCAGGCTCTAACGCAGTTGAACACGCCCCGCAGTTCATAAACAGTTTGAACCGCGTGGTCGGAACGGGCGCAGGCGTTCCGTTGACAGGTCGCTCAATAGCGGGCCTTGCCTTTGACCCCGATGGCGATGCGCTTAACTACGCGAAGGTGAACGGGCCCGATTGGCTCACCGTCTCTGAGGACGGCACTTTGTCGGGAACGCCGTCTGAAACTGATGCGGGTTTGAATGTGTTCACAATATCCGCAGCCGATGCAACCGGCACAAGCGCCGCCGAGCTTGAGATTTACAGCGCCCTTGATCCGCTCGCCGCATACTACCGTTTTGACGAGGGCCTTGAGGACAGCACAGGCCTCTATCATGCATACTCCTCAGGCGCACCCGCCTTTACGGGTGGCGTGAGAGAGGCTGCGATTGTTTTTGACGGCTTTGATGACCGCGTCATACTGCCGGAGGCAATCGCAGATGCCGAAGACATTATGATAACTGCGTGGGTATTTTGGAACGGCGGTGGCAACTGGCAGAGAATCTTTGACTTCGGCACAGACACGAGCCACTATATGTTCCTCACGCCGAACGGGGGCGGCAATATGCGCTTTGCCATAAACAATGGCGCGGGCGAGCAGGTTGTTTACGCGCCGACCCTTGAAACAGGCAGATGGGTGCATGTGGCGGTGAAGCTGCGCGGGAGTAACGGTGCGGCGAAGATTTATATTGACGGCACGGAAGCAGGTTCAAATACGTTTACAATCAGTGCGCGGGATTTGAACGCGACCAACAATCTCATCGCCGGCAGCCAGTTTGCGGCAGACCCGCTGTTCAGCGGTATGATTGATGAGCTGCGCGTATATCACCACAGTCTCGGCCTCGCAGAGATTGAGGCGCTCGCATCTGCCGCTACGGGCCTTTCGCAGCTCGAAAATCAGGCGAAGTGGTGGCTCAGTGATACGGCTTACTACATTCCCGAGTCAGCCTGTCTCGAAGCCGATTACACCGGAGACGGCATTGTTGACCTGGCAGACTGCGCCGCGCTTGCGGCGAAGTGGTCTGCGTCTATTTAATTCAGTATTACGCTTTCCACAATAGAGCTTGCAACATTTCAGAGCGGGTAACAAACCTGCTCTTTTTTAACAATACTTCACGAGAAAAAACATCAATTCTTCACAAACGCGCTTGACTTACAGTGCATAAGTTTTAATATCAGTATTGTCAATGGCGGTCGAGAAGAATAAATGAGTTTCATGGAAATCAACGGATACGTATGACGAGAAGTATAGACAGAGAATTTATCCTGCGCTGGTTGCAGGAGACTGACGAAAAAAAGCTCCAGGAGCTCTGGAGTATGGCTGATGAAACGCGCAAAAAGTATGTGGGCAATGAGGTGCATCTGCGCGGGCTCATTGAGCTGAGCAATTATTGTGTGCGCAAATGCGCGTACTGCGGTTTGAATGTGGAGCGCGGAGAGCTTTCCAGATACCGCATGGAGAGGCAGGAAATCCTCGACTGCGCCGCAGAGGCTGCCGAATACGGCTACGGAACCGTTGTGATGCAGGCCGGCGAAGATTACGGCCTCACGCGCGAGTTTATCGCGGATGTCGTTTCGGAGATAAAAGCGCGCTTTCCCCTCGCGGTAACGCTCAGTCTTGGCGAGAGGCCGCTCGAAGACATTAAGGCCTGGCGCGAGGCCGGTGCAGACAGGTACCTCCTGCGCTTTGAGACGAGCAACAGCGAGCTGTACAAAATCATTCATCCGCCGCTCCCCAAGGACAAAGTGAGCAGGGTGGATATGCTGCGTTACTTCAAGGAGATAGGCCTTGAAGCGGGCAGCGGGATAATGGTTGGTATTCCCGGCCAGACATACGATATTGTCGCAGATGATATTGAGCTGTTCCGTGAGCTGGATCTCGATATGGTCGGCATAGGGCCGTACATCCCGCACGAGGACACGCCACTGTATCATGCGCCGAAAGCGGAGGTGGGGCAGGTGCCCAATACTGAGCTTATGGCCTATAAGGCCGTCGCGCTGACAAGGCTCCTCTGCCCTGAGGCCAACATCCCCAGCACAACCGCTCTGGCAACTCTCAACAGGGATTCCGGCCGCGAAAATGGTCTGAACCGCGGTGCGAATGTCGTTATGCCGAATATAACGCCTCTCAAGTACAGAGCGCTTTACGAGATATATCCGTCGAAAGTATGCATAAATGAAACGGCCAACGATTGCAGGCACTGCATCAAAGGGCGTATTTATGCAATAGGCCGTGAAACGGGCTCAGGCCACGGCAACCGCGTAAAAACTAAGTAGATGTTTTAATAAAAAAATACTATGAATATAGCAAATGATATAACAGAATTGATCGGCAAAACGCCGATGGTCAAACTGAATAAGCTCACAGAGGGATATTCGGCTAATGTAATTGTAAAGCTGGAGTACTTCAACCCGGGCTCAAGCGTGAAAGACAGAATCGGGTTGAATATGATCCTTGAGGCGGAGAAGAGCGGCAAGCTCAAGCCCGGAATGACAATCATCGAGCCCACAAGCGGCAATACGGGCGTCGCTCTTGCGCTGGTCGCAGCGGCAAGAGGCTACAAGATGGTGCTTGTTATGCCGGAGTCAATGACGCTCGAACGTCGCAAAATAATTACTCTTCTTGGCGCCGAGCTCCTGCTTACGCCCGCCTCGAAGGGTATGACCGGCGCTGTAAAGAGGGCGCAAGAGATTGTCAGAAAAAACCCCGGCTATTTTATGCCGCAACAGTTTGACAATCCGGCAAACCCGCAAGCCCACCGCCTCTACACAGCAGAGGAAATCTGGGCAGATACAGACGGCAAAGTCGATATCTTCATTGCAGGCGTAGGCACGGGCGGAACCATAAGCGGCATTGGCACTGTGCTTAAGGAAAAGAACCCCGATGTCAAGATAGTGGCGGTAGAGCCGAGGGATTCAGCTGTGCTTTCCGGCGGACAGCCCGGCCCGCATATGATTCAGGGAATCGGCGCGGGCTTCATACCGAAGAACGTTGACCTCAGCGTGATAGACTACATCGAGAAGGTCAGCAATAACCGCGCTTTGAAGTATGCCAGAAAGCTCGCTGCCGAAGAAGGCATTCTTGCCGGTATTTCCAGCGGCGCGGCTGCCGCAACAGCGGTTAAATTCGCAAGACGTATCGAAAACGCAGGCAAGAATATCGTTGCCCTGCTTCCCGATACGGCCGAACGATACACAAGCACAATTATGTTTGATTGACCGATATGCCTGCAGAAATAAAAGCTATGCCCCCGAGCTTTGAGCCGTGGGAGCCGAAGTTGGAACCGTCGCGCCGAATTGCCGTAATGATGAGCGGAGGCGTTGACAGTAGCGTAACGGCGCACATCCTCAAGGAAGCAGGGTGGGAAGTGCTCGGAATAACGATGAAGATTCCGGTTGCGTGCGATGCGGCGGCGGGCTGTTGCGGTGTGGATGCGGCGTTTGTGTGTGACAAGCTTGGTATTACGCACTACTTCCTCGATACAACCGATGTATTCAATGAATCAGTGATTGAGAAATTTCGCTCGGAATACGCTGCCGGCCGCACACCAAACCCTTGTGTTGATTGCAACAGCGTTCTGAAATTCGAGCGGGTATGGAGCTTCATCGAAGAGTATTTCGGCGTGAGCAATCTGGCCACGGGCCACTATGCCCGCGTGCGCAGAGAGGGCGGCAAGGCGTATCTCTGCAAAGCGGACGACAACAAAAAAGACCAGAGCTACTTCCTCTACGGCATCAGACGCGAGCGCCTTGAACATTTGTATTTCCCCCTTGCAGACATCGAAAAAACTGAGGTTCGCAGGCTCGCGGCCGAGATAGGGCTGCACGTCAGCGAGAAGCCCGAGAGCATGGAGCTTTGCTTCGCGGGCCACGGCGACTACCGCAGCGCGCTCGACCCCGCCCTGATAAACAAGCCCGGCAAGCTGACTGATATGAGCGGAAACGTACTTGCCGAACATTCGGGCATCGCCAACTACACCCTCGGCCAGAGGCGCGGGCTTGGCTTTGCCGCCGGCGAGCCGAGGTACGTCGGGCGGATAGATGCCTCCACGAATACCGTCAGCATAGGCACGCGCGAGGAAGTCTGCTTCAAGCGCATCCGCGCCGCGCAGTTCAATGTGCTTGTGCCGGAGAAGGTCTTTGCGGGTGCCGAGTTGGCGGCTAAGATTCGCTCCTATTCGGCGCCGAAGAGCTGCCGCATAATCGCGCTCGAAAACGGCGAGGCTGTTATTGAGTTTGCTGAGCCCCTCTTTGCGCCGACTCCCGGGCAGAAGGTCGTGTTTTACGATGATGACGTGGTTCTTGCCGGCGGTACGATTATTCTGATTGAAAGCTGAACACCCGAACGGAACGCGGCTATGATTGAGATGTTTGAAGATAGATTTTCCGGTTTTGTCCTTCGCAGGCGTTGGGCGGTGCTGGCTGTTTATGTTGTGATATGCCTGCTTTCGGGCTTTGCGCTGAACAACATCAAAATGGATGCCGATTTCCTCTCTATGCTTGATTCGCGCGATAAGTCCGTGAACGAGTATAAATACGTGCTAAAGAATTTTGGTTCTACAGACGCATTTGTAGTTGTGTTGAGAGAGGATGCGTCTCAAGCCGCAGTGCAGAGTTTAACTGAGACGATTTCAGTCAGCGAGCTTGTCGATTCGGTTTCACCTCCGCACCGGTTCAGCTCCGGCATCACGGTTCTGTCCGTTTTGCCAGCTTTCAATTCCACAGACTTAGGCTCCGGCCGCCTGCTCTCAGATTTGATTAAGAAAAATCTGACAGACCTCGATATAAAGCCCGAGCTTACGGGAAGCTGCCAGGTGCTTCTGGAATCGGCCCGTTCTACAAACAGAGATATGACTCTGGCCGTGCTAATCACATTCGCGGCGGTCTCGCTGTTGCTTGTGTTTCTGCGGATTCCCGCGCGCGCAGTTTTGAGCGTGGCGGCAGTTCTTCTGGCAGGTTTGCTGTTTACATTTGCCTTTGCGGCGCTCTTTTCGCCTCGCATTGCCCTGATAACCGCAACGTTGCCCGCAGTCCTGCTCGGGCTTGGCGTGGATTTCTCTCTGCATCTGCTTTATGCGGTAAGCTCGCGATGCTCCTCGGGCACGCGAGAGCCGGTAAAAAACGCCTGCCGGGATGTGATAAGGCCTCTACTCATTGCCTCCTGCACGACGGCCCTTGCCTTTGCTTCGCTATGCTTTGCCGGCAGTGACGGGCTCGCGCAGTTCGGCCTCATAGGAGCGGCTGGCATACTCATTATGTCTCTACTGTCTTTAACCCTCCTTCCCGCGCTGCTCAGCTTTTGCCCGCAAAACCGTTTTGTCAATATGCGCGGCGGTGGCCGGCACTGGCTTGCGCTTGCTCGTTATCTTGCCGCTCATCCGCGCAGGCTTGCCGCGGGTGTCGCTCTTGTGCTGATTATCGGAGGCCTGTTCAGTTCCCGCCTTTCTTTCAGTACCGAGCAAAACGACCTCGCAGACACAAGCCTGCCTGCTTACCAACTGCAAAAAGAACTTCTGGAAGAGTGCGGCTTCTCGCCGGCTCCCGTTATGTTTGTCTCGCCGGACGCGCTCACCGAGCAGCTTAAAACAGAGTACCTGCTCACCGAAGGCGTAGAGCTTTTCAATGTGGTACAAAACAGCACAATCGCTCTTGCCGCTGGCTTGGACGCAAGCCGCTTTATCGCCGAGGACGGCACCCTGCTGACGCTTGCATATCCGATAGAAAATCCGTTTGAATCTGCTCCGTTTTTGCGGTTGAAGAAATTTGCCGATGAAGCGTCTGCCATCTTTACGGGTGGCGGGAATCTTGTTACCGGCGGTGCGTTTATAAATTACGAGCTTGCCTCGCAGATAAAGCGGGACTTGCTGAGATGTGTTCTGGCGGCGACTGTGCTGGTGGTATCGGTGTTGCTGCTCGGCCTCAAAAAGCCGTTCGATACGGCTCTCGCGCTTACTCCCGTCTGCCTTGGCCTGCTTCTTACAGGAACCGTTATGGCGCTCGCAGGGATGAGCTTCTCCATACTTACTATTGTCGTTTTCCCGCTTCTTCTCGGAGCCGGCATAGACGATGGCGTTCATCTGATCAGCAGATGCCGCTCAGACGGCTCCGTTGCCGAAGCGCTCGGGCATGTCTGCCGCCCGATACTCGCCACCACCCTCACATCCGTTTTCGCGTTTGCGAGCCTTCTTCCCGCATCGAATCCCGGCTTTCGGGCTCTGGCGGTTACGGCGGTATCGGGATTTATATTCTGTTTGCTGATTACTCTTGTTGTTTTGCCGGCTATAATCGCCGCAAAGGAGAAATGTGATGGTTGAAAAGTTGCACACAAAAGGCCGTACGCTCGACCACGCGGCGGGCGTATATGATTTCGCAATGAACACCCTCAGCTTCGGCAGAGAGCGCAAACTGCGCAGAGACGAGATTGAGACGCTCACATTCGAACCAACAGACCGAATCCTCGACCTCGGCTGCGGTACGGGCACAATGACGCTCGAACTTGCCTCAATGCTCACGAGCGGGGAGGTTGTCGGGATAGACGCCTCGCACAAGATGATAGATGTCGCAAAAAAACACCTCGAACGCCGCGGCCTCGAAGAGCGTTGCAGCTTTGAATATGCGCTTGCGGAAAAGTTGCCTTTCCCTGATAACAGCTTCGAGAGTTGCGTGAGCAGTATGTTCTACCACCACCTGCCCATCGAGCTGAAGAAGGAATCTCTCAAAGAGGCGTTCCGTGTGCTCAAGCCCGGCGGGACGTTTCACGTAATAGATGTTGATAAGCCCGACAACTTTTTCGCCTTTGCGGCGGCATGGCTGGGGTATGTGCTTCTGATGCAGCCGGCCATAAAGGAAAACAGCGATGGCGTTATGCCGAGCCTGATGAAGGATGCCGGCTTTGAAGAGATAACGCTCGTAAAAAAGAGGCTCGGTCTTGTATCCTCATACAGCTCGCGGAGGCCATAACAAAATGAGCAACGAAACACCATTCATAGACAAGCTCGGCGCTTTCTCCTCTCTGGGTCTTAAGCACCCCGCATTCATCTCACTGCTCCTCAAAGCGACGCGCGAATACAGGAGCGTTGAGCGATACGTAAATGAGTTGTTGCGCCGCGAGCTGCCGAAGGAAGCAAAGCTTTCGTTTCGTGAGCAGGGGGGCACGAGTGAGTTTTTTCAGCGCAATTTTTTCAGCATACTGTTTGTGAGCCTGTTTATCTCAGCGGGGATTGAAGAAAAGCGCCGCCGCTGCTACGGAACTATCCTGCACTGCCTGCGCGCGATAGTTACCTGCACGGACAATATCATTGACGATGAGAGCAAAGGGACGATTTTTCTTGAGCTGCCCGGCACGGGAAACGTGCTTGGAAACGTGCTTATAACCATCGCCATGCAGAATATTATATCCACTGAAGCCGCCGCGGTTTCATATGAGCCCCAAAATACGCTCAATCGCCTGCTTTCCTGCCTGCATTCTGTCGCGGTGGGAGAGGCGTTTGCGCATAACCACTGCACAGGCGCTTATCCGCAGCCGCAGGAGATAATAGACAAGGTACACAGGAAGATCGGTTCGGAGCTTTTGCAACTGTCGTTTGTGGCGCCTCTGCAAAACGAAACAGCCTGCTTGAAAAGCTTGGAGCAATACGAGCAGGGCGTTCTGAAAATAGGACTCTCCCTTCAGATGCTTGATGACTGCCAGGATATTCTGGAAGACATCTCGGAAAACAAGCTCAATCTCTTCGCTTCGGTTGCCGTTCACGAGGCAGGAACGAGCTTTGAGCAGCTTATCGGGATGGCGGAAGCGGGGGTAGATTTGGAGAAAGAGTTTGCTGATGCCAAGGCGGGGATTGTCCGGCAGGCTGTTGCGGGGGCGAGGGAAGGATTTGCGATTATGGCAGGCGCAGGATACCCTGTCAACGCGTCGGAAATAGATGCGCTTTTGAAAGCTATGTTCGTTTTGCGCGGCCTCTCACGGGACTGGCAAATAATCGAATCACAAAAGGAGTAAGTAAAGGTGAAACATTTTTTATCAGTTATGGTTTCAGTCGTGCTTACGGTGGCCGGCTTGGCAGGGGCGCAGGAATCCTCTCTGCCCCTCTCTTACG
>JBFWMM010000039.1:5031-27403 GCA_050251615.1 Phycisphaerae bacterium | reverse complement strand
CGGCTGTGGCGCTGGCGGTTTTAACATACGCCTCGCTCTCAACGAGCTGCTCAATCGGCCGGCCCTCATAGATGACGGCAATATCTGCAATGGATGCGGTGCGGTCGGCGCCGAAGCCGCTTATGGCGTTGAATCTGATACATTTCGCGCTGACGGTTCTGCCGAAATCGATTACCTGCGGGTTGAACGTGCTTGCGAGCTCGCCCTTTGCCGCCACGGTCCAGCTCTCACCGTCTTCGTTGATGAGCACCTCGTACTCGCGGATGTCGCCCTGATGCTCGCGTTGGTCCTGGCGATTGATAACGCGCAATCCGCTTATTTCAACAACGCCCGGAAATACGATATTGAGGCGGTGCGGGTAGTTGCGCAGCGGGCTTGTCCAGTATGAATTGGGGTTGCCGTCTATGGCGCTCTGAGGCGCATCGGCGCGAAGCCTGCGCATAATGGAGGTATCCTGCCTGATGCTGAAAAGCTCGTCTTTTGTGAGAGTTGTCTCCGGCGCAAACTCCTGCGAGCGCATATAGCTGATAATACTCTCGCGCATAGCCGCGGCGGCCGGCCTGCGAGAAAGATCGCCTCCGATATCGGCGGAGCAGACAACCAGTTTGCCCTTGCCGAGACTGCATTCAAACATCGCCGCGAGAGGATAATTGCGGTTCCAGTCGTCTATCATACGCACAATCGGCTTGAGGCTTTCCGGCATAGCGCTTATGTTCATGGCGCGTGAACGGCTGCCAAAAACATCCCGCCACTGCCAGTCGTACCAGCTCTCTGTGGGGAAGCCGGCAAGCGCGGGATGCTCATTTTCGCAAGTGAGCCCGAGGAAGCGCTCCCAAGCCGGGCCCATGAGCCTGTTCCAGAAAATCGGGTCTCTGCCGATTGGCGGGCAGTCCCATGCGAGCTGATTCGCCGCGGGAATCAGGAGCACATTTTCTCCTTCAGCGGCGACTGCCGCGGCTTGGTCAAAGTCCTCTGTGATTAAGACGTTGCTTATGTCGCTACGTGGCCTCGGCTCGGGATACAGCCAGATGTCCCAGTCGTTTTCGGCCTGCACACCGCCAAGACCGACAACAAGCTTATATGCCGCGGGCGCTTTGAGCGAGGCGAGAGATTCGTTTATCCATCCAAGAGGCAGGGCGCTGCCGAGGCCGATTTCGCGTTCGGGTAGCTCGCCTTCGAGTACGGCATTTCCGCCGGCGTCTTCGAGGCGCCAGTAAACGGGCGCGGTAAACGGCGCGGGGGCGTAGTTTGCAACTTGAAGCTCGACATTGAAATCATCGGCGGTTGTGTAAATGTAGCTCTTGAGCACGGCCAAAGGCACCGTCTGCGAGCAGAATCTGCTCCATTCATCGCTTGTTATATAGCCCTTGTCCTCCCAGAACGCATCAAGCACGCCAACGAGCGCGGTGCCCTGGCCGAGGTAGTCGTGGAGGTCGAGCAGCTGGAAGCCCGCCAGCCCGGGCGTGCGCAGATTCGCTTCCACTTCCTCCTTGTAGCAAGCCGCCTGCAGCTTGCCCGAGGCGTACGCAAATTGCTTGTCGAGCGCAAGCAGGCCGGCCTTTTCCATAGACTCTTTCATCAGGGCATAGTTACCCGGGCGCAGGTAGCCGGTGAATTTGTCCATCACGTCAAAATCGGGATACGCGCACCACTGCCCAAGCTCATGGACGATAATCGGCACGTCCACCCCTCTGACGGAGTAGAGGTAGTTGCGGCCGAACCACGCGCTGTTGCCGCGCACCGGCCTGCGCCCCACGCGGTGCACCGCGAGGAAATCGGCGCCCTCGACGTGCCCGGGCTCCTCAATGAGAGGCCAGCCTGTGCCGACGGTATAAAGGCGGCGGTTATCGCGCTTGCGCCCGTTTTCCACCCAAGCCGTCAGCGCCTCTTTCCAGTGCCCTTTCGGCTCGTTGCTCGGTGAAAACAGCGCGAATGACGGGTGGTTGCCGTATTCGCGAAGCATCAGCTCGGTTTCTTCGTAGAGGCGTTTTTCCATCTCCGTACCCGGGCTGATTACGTTCCACATGCCCGGCTCCGGCTGCAAGTAGAATCCAAGCTCGTCAGCCGCCTCAAAAGCCGCCTCGGGCGGGCAGAACGAATGGAAGCGCATATGGTTGAGTCCCCATTTCTGATTGGTTTTGAAGAGATCGAGCCAGTATTGCTTATCCGTTGCGGGGTAGCCGGTTAGGGGGAAATCGCCCCCCGAGTGCGTGCCGCGGAAATGGCTCCTGCGGCCGTTTACGAGGAGGTGGTAGTCGTCTGTGGAGATGTCTCTGTAGCCGTAGCGGATTGTCTTTGTGTCTGTTGTGCCCGCGGCCGACAGGGAGACTTCCAGCTCGTAGAGTACAGGCGTAAACTCGCTCCAGAGAGTGGGGTTTTCCCGGGGCATGCAAACAAAGCTCGCCTTGCCTGCGCCGCCGTGCCAGCTCACCGCGCATTTCTCTCCGGCCGCTTCAAGGAAGCCCTCTCCCGCGCTCTTGCCCAGCGTCTTTATAAGAACGTCCACGCGAACCTCGCCCGTCTGGCAGTCGGGATACAACTCCACATTTTCCAGCCATACCGCCGGCCTGCTTTCAAGCTCAATCTTGCCGACGATGCCGTTCCACGTGCTGCCGAGCGAATCGGAGACGCTGTGTGCATCGGGGCGGTAGTCCATCTGGTTGCGGTTGTCCACGCAAACGGTGAGCACGTGCTTTCCGGGCTTTGTGAGCGCGGGAAGCTGATAGCGATGCGGGGCGCAGAGGCTGTCCTGCGAGCCGAGAGGGGTATCATCGAGCCAGGCGGTTGTTTTCCAGCGCGTGCGCTCAAGCGTGAGCGTGATGGAGGTCGCCTGCCAGCTCTCGGGGATGGCTATGTCGCGCTGGTACCAGGCGGCGCCGAGGTAGTGCATGGGCGGCTGCGAGAGGAATGGCACGCGCACATCTTCGCCGCGCGCCTCACGCTCAACTTCGCCGCTGAAACCATCGCGCAGGAACCAGTCGCGGTCGTAGAGAGACAGCACCCACGGGGTGTGCGTGCCGATTTTGTCGCCGTAGCCCTGAGATTGCAGGCAGCCGGGCAGGCTGATTGAATCGGGTAGTTTTGTGCTGTACCAGGCGCCGCTAAGACCGGAGTCTTGGCGGTCTATGGCAAAGCGCCACTCGCCCGAGAGGGAGATCGATTCCCCCGCGAATACATAACTCGAAACCATAACCAACACACAGAGCAGTCCTGTAAACTTACGCACATTGCACCTCAAATTTTAACGCATAAACATAATATCAACGCCAATCAGAGACCGGCAATTTATCATTTTAAGATATTAACGCTAATCGCAATTTTTTCAAGTTTTTTTACCCGTGCGGGAGCGAGAAATGCAACCGCCGGGAAATGCAACCGCAGAGGGCGCAGAGAACGGAGAGGGGTAAAAAATAGTGAAGGGGAAAAGAGAGGGCAAAAGCAGCGGGGAGGGGGAGTGCGCGGGGCGTTGTGTTATTCAACGCCCGCGCAATCGCCAACCAATGTCGGTGAATTCAAACCGAAACAGCGCCATTGCGCAAGCAATGCGAAGAACGCTACGGTTATAACTTTCAATTTCGGGGCGCTTGCGCGCCTCCGCTGTGTTATTCCGCCCGCAAACGCCAACCAATGCCGGTGAAACCAAACCGAAACAGCGCCATTGCGCAAGCAATGCGAAGAAAAACTCACGTAAATGCCCACCAATGCCGGTGAATTCAAACCAACATGTATGGGCTCGGGTTCATCGCGCCCTTGTTGCTAATCAAGGAAATACTCTGCGATGCAGGTATATTCGGGGCCGGTCTTTGTCAGCTCGGAGGTGAACACGCACACGCTCTGCACGCGTGTCTTGCCGAAAGGCTGGCGGCTCATGGAGTAGTTGATGTTTTTCACAAGCCTGCCTGGCTTTGCGCTTTTGAGGCGCAGAAGGGTGATATGCGGTTCAAATTTCTTGCTCGGAGCGAAAAATTCCTTTTTCGCGAGCGGCTCAGACACCTTCCACCGCAGTTTGCCGAGCTCTCCGGCGCCCTCTGTAACCGTAGCGAAGAAGGTATGTGCGTTTTTGCCGAAGAAGCCAGTGCCCTGCACGTTAATCATAAACGAGCGCAGGCCTCGCACGGCGTTTTCCACCGTCCCGCAGACGCTCTCAAGCTTCTCCTCGGGCACATCCCCGAGAAATGCAAGCGTGATATGCGCCTGCTCTGGCCTCGGCCAGCTTGTGTCTTTGCGATGGCCGGCCATCTCCAGACGAAGCTGCTTCTGCACATCATCGAGCTTTTTTATAATCTGCTTCTCCGGTACAACCGCGATAAACGTCCTCATTTATCGTCCTCTCCGGCAAGTTTTGTAGCCTTGCGCAGATAGGAGAGCTGGCGGCCGGTGAGCGGCTTAAAATTGCCCAGCCCCACGCCGTCAAGCGTGATAACGCCGATCTTGCTGCGTTTGAGCTTCTTCACCTTATACCCAAGCCTGGCAAACATACGCCTGACCTGTCTGTTTTTGCCCTGTCTGATTGTCATCTCCACGACCGTTTCGTTGTGGCCGCGGTGAATGATTCTCATCCCCGAGCGTTCTGTGCGGCCCTCGCTGAGCCATACACCTTTCTTAAGCCGCTCGATAGTTTCGCCGTCGAGCTCACCTGCAACCTTGATTTCGTAGGTCTTGGGCAGTTCGTAGCGTGGATGTGTGAGGCGGTTGGCAAGTTCGCTGTCGTTGGTGATGATGATTGCGCCGGTTGTGTCGGCATCGAGCCGCCCGACGCAAAATACCCTCTGGCTCACGGGCACTAAATCAATCGCTTTACGCCTGTTGAAAGGGTCGTGGCTGGTGCAGAGGTAGCCTTTGGGCTTGTTGAGCAGGAAATATACCTTGTTTTCCGGCTCAATTCGCTTGCCTCGGCAAGTGATAGTGTCTTTTTCGGGGTCTGCGAAAGCGGGTAGCTCATCAACTACCTTCCTGTTCACGCGTACTTCGCCTTCGAGGATGAGTTCTTCGCATTTTCTGCGGGAGTCTATACCCGCCGCTGCCAGAATTTTCTGCAGTCTTACCTGTGCCATAAAATGGTCTCCTATTAGCTTCCCAGCTATTAGCTGTGTGTTAAAACGGCGTGGGCTTATTCGCCCGTGCCTTGTGCCCGCGAAATCGCGCGAGTTACATCACTCGGGCAGATAACGCCTGCAAATACTTTTCTTGTCTTTCAGTATCCTTGAACCACGTGTGATCTTGCACAGACTCACGCCCAGTTCAGAGGCAATTTTGCGCTGCGGTACGCCTTCCCTGATCATATGCAGAAGACGCCATCGCAAGGCTATGTCTTTATTTTCCCCGGGGGTAAGGATCTCGCTCAAGAATTGAGACATATCCTTTTCGTTGTCGATTGCCGCCAGAACTTGGATTATATCTGTCTTGTCAACCATGTACAAACCCTCACTTTGAATTAAAACCGCTTCCGTTAGACGGATCGCTGCGCGCATATCGAGATCACCCTCTCGGCAATCTCCGCCGCCTCGCTCATTCTGCCCACATCACTGACTCCGCAGGCGAGATGTCCTTCAGCCGGCCCGATGATTGAAACGCCCAGCTCTTTGAGCAGGGCAATGTTGCGCTGCGTTGCTGGATTTGTCCACATACCGCTGTTCATCGCGGGGGCGAACAGCATCTTTTTATGCCAGCCCGCGCAAAGCGTGGTGCTGAGCAGGTCGTCTGCGATGCCGCATGCGAATTTGCCGATGATGTTGGCCGTGGCCGGCGCAACCACGACAATATCCGCGCCGTCAAGCAGCTCGATATGTCCAATTTTATAGTTCTCCGGCTGCGTCCACAGCGATGTGAATACGGGGCCGGCGCTTACCGCTTCTATCAGCTTCGGCGTTATCAGCTCGCAAGCGCTTGCTGTCATAATGGTCCGCAGGCGGGCGCCCTCCTTGCGGAGTCTGGAGGCGAGCTCCGCCGTCTTGTACGCGGCAACGCCCCCTGTAATCCCCAGGAGAATGGTTTTTCCTTCAAGTCTCATCGGTATTTCACTCAGCTTGCGCTGATGTGCCTTATTCGGCTTCCATCTCGAAAGTGATCTTGTCCTCCATGATTTCCTGAACAACAATCTCCATCAGTGTTTTGCCTCTGGTATCCTCGACGAGAGGCCTTGCGCCTTCCATGATTTCCTTCATTCTCTTCTGGATGAGTACGCTCAGTTTGAAGCTTCCGCCCACCTTGTTGGAGATCTCATCGTATTTGAGTGTTTCGATCATTTTTCTTTTCCTTCAATTATTGCTGTCAATAATTTCTGCTGTTTCTCGGACAGCGTTTTCAAGTATATCGTTTACTACGAAATAATCGTAATGTTCTTTTCCAATTTTCATTTCGAGTGCGGCCTTTTCAAGCCTCTCCGCAATAACTTCTTCAGTATCGCGGCCTCTTGCGCGAATTCTGCGCTCAAGCTCTTCCATGCTCGGGGGCAGGATGAATATCATCACGGCTTCCGGCATCTTTGATTTAACCTGCAAAGCGCCTTGAACATCAATTTCAAGTATGATGTTCCTGCCTGCTTCCAGCTCACGCTTTATCTCTTTGGCGGGTGTGCCGTAGAGATTGCCGAACACTTCTGCATGCTCCAGAAATAAGCCTTCGCTGATGCGCCTTTCAAACTCCTGCCTCGTGAGAAAGTAGTAGTTTGTCCCGTCAACCTCGCCTTTTCCCTGCGGTCTGGTTGTCGCGCTTACGCTCACCTGCGCATATTGGGGGCACAGCGCCTTTACTATCGTCCCTTTGCCTACGCCGCTGGGGCCGCTGATAACAAACAGCTTTCCCTTCTTACTCGGCATTCTGCACCTGTTCTTTTATTCTGTCTATGCAGCTCTTCACATCAACCACCCTCTGGCATATCTCGGCATCGGATGCCTTGCTGCCGATTGTGTTTGCCTCGCGGAACATTTCCTGCGTGAGGAAGTCGAGCCGCTTGCCCACGTTCACACCCTCTGCGCAGATTGCCCTGAACTGTACGATATGCGAACGCAAGCGCTGAATCTCCTCGGATATGTCGCTGCGGTCTGCAAATACGGCCGTTTCGCGGATGAGTATCGCCTCGTCCACGGTTATCTTGGCGGCCTTTATCAGCTCATCAATCCTGGTGCGCAGTTTCTCGCGGTATTGCTGTACTACCACCGGCACGCGCTCTGCAATGATAGCGAGAATCCCTTCGATTTTCGTACAGTTGTCCAGCAGGTCTTCTTTTAGAAGCCGGCCTTCTGCGCGGCGCATCTCGATCACCGCCTCGCAGGCAGCGCCGATTGCCGTTTCGATGTCTGCGGCGATTTTATCCCTGCTCGCCTGGTTAATCTTGTACGGCTCAATCACGCCGGGCATGGAGAGCAGGGCGGAGGCGTCTATGGACGCAAGGCCGTGTGAGGCGCTACTGAGCTGCTCAATATAGAAGCGGAGCATCTCACCGCTCACCTGTACCAGCGGAGCCTGCTTCACGCTTCTCGCCGTTACTGACATACTCACCGAGCCTCTGCAGAGCTTGCCGCGAAGCACACGTTCTGCGCTCTCTTCGAGAAAAGAAATAACTTCGGGGAGCTTGCAGGCCGCTTTGAGGTACTTGTTGTTTACCGTCTTTATCTGAACCGTAAACAGGATACCGCAACTCTCTATTTCCGCTTCGCCGAAGCCTGTCATACTTTGTAGCATAGCTCTATTTCCGCTTTTGGCACAGGGCCGCATAATCAGAGAAGGCAGCAGAAAGAGCGCGTGCCCCTCTGCTGCCCGATTGGTTTCTATGAAAAAATAACGCGCTTATTCGGCAGTCGGAGCAGCCTTGGCCGCTTCCTGTTCCACTGCCTCTTGGGCAGATTCTGCCGTTTCTTCTACGGCAGCAGCCTCAGGGGTTGCCTGTTCCACTGCCTCTTGGGCAGATTCTGTCGTTTCTTCTACGGCAGTAGCCTCAGGAGTTGCCTGTTCCACTGCCTCTTGCGCGGATTCTGTCGTTTCTTCTACGGCAGCTGTCGGCTCGGCAGTCGAATCACCTGTGTCTTCGAGGAGCTTTTCGTCAAGCATGAGAGAATCATCAATCGCTGCTGTATCAGCCTGCTGTGACTTCAGGATGTCGAGTTCGCTCGGGCGGTACGCCTTTGCCATTATGATACTGAGAAGCAGAAAAACGGTTACAAGACCGATCGTGAACCATGTGAGGAAGTCGCCGGTCTTTGTGCCGAGAAGGCTTGAGCTTCCCCCGCCAAAGGCAGAGCCGAGTCCCCCTCCCTTACCCTTCTGTACGAGGATGATAAGGATAAGCAGGATGCCCGCTATAGCCCAGACAACAGCTGCCAGGCCAACGAGAAACGATACTTTTGCAAGTAGTAACAACATTATCTTTTCCTTTTGTTTCCAAAGAAGCCGCGCCCGCCTTAAATACGCTTCTTTTACATATCAGAAGCGAAGGCGGGACGGCTGTTATATCTAACTCTTTACTCTTCGCTTATCAGGCGTAGAGGGCGTCGGTTATTTTCACCATTTTGGAGAAACTGTCAACCTTCAATCCCGCGCCGCCGACAAGCAGACCGTCAACATCGGGGCAGCTCATGAGCTCTTTTGTGTTTTCGGGCTTTGCCGAACCGCCGTACTGGATGACCATCTTGTCAGCTGTTGCCTGGTCGTAGATGTCGGCGAGTATGCTGCGAACGAAAGCGTGCACTTCCTGTGCCTGTGCGCTGGTTGCGGTTTTGCCGGTGCCGATGGCCCACACGGGTTCATAAGCCACGGTTACCTTGAGTGCGTCTTCGGCGCTGATGCCCTCGAAGCCTTTGCGGATCTGCTCTTCGCAGACAGCATTAGTTTCGCCTGATTCGCGCTGTTCGAGCAATTCGCCGATGCAGAAGATGGGCTTAAGGCCCGCTGCGAGAGCAGCGCGGGTTTTCTTGTTGATAAGCTCATCGCTCTCGCCGATTATGTGCCTTCTTTCAGAGTGGCCCGTGATGACGTATTCGCAACAGATATCTTTGAGCATCTCGCAGCTGATTTCGCCGGTGAAAGCACCGTTGCCCTCGAAGTAAACGTCCTGTGCACCCACTGCCACAACCGCCTCGGCGGGCAGGCTCTTTGCCACAGACTGCGCGTAAACGAAAGGCGGGCATACTGCCACGCTGACGTTCTTGACATCCGCGATTGCTTTTTCGAGGCCCGTTGCAAGCTCAATTGCGAACTGGCTGTTCGTGTTCATCTTCCAATTTGCGGCTATAAATGGTTTTCTCATTTTATGCTCCGATAGTTTGTTGTAAGTTATCAGTTCTTGTCGAAGGCTCTTCTGCGCTTCGTATTTACAGTTCGTCTTTATATCTCGGGAAGCTCCCCAGCACCTGCACCTGTATCGTTGTCTCGCGGATGCGGTCGAGCGCGCGCAGGACGTTGTCGTCTGTTTTATGGCCGGCGAGGTCGGCGAAGAAGTGGTATTCCCAGTTCCTCGTCTTATTCGGACGCGATTCGATTCTCGTCAGGTTTATGTCGTACTTGTCAAAAATGCCCAGCACTTCAAACAGCGAGCCGGGGCGGTGGGGCGTGGTAAATACCACAGCCGTTTTGTCGTCGCCGGTGCGAGGGGTGTCGTGCCTTGCTATGACGAGAAAGCGGGTGATGTTGTCGGGGCGGTCCTCTATATTTTCATATTGTATTGCCAGATTGTATATTGTGCCTGCGAGCGCCGAGCCTATTGCGGCGCAGTTCTCATTCTCGCTTGCAAGCTTGGCGGCTTTGGCCGTGGAGGCTTCTGTTACGATTTTGGCTTCGCAGTCATTTTCATCAAGCCAGTTGCGGCACTGCGCGAACACCTCGGGTTTGGAGTATATCTTTTCGATTTTCTCGAGCGGACAGTTGCTCAGCAGGTTGTGATGTATGGGCATCTCCATCTCGGCGCATATCATTATGTTAGTTTCGAGAAAGGAATCGAGCGTCTCTATGACGCCTCCGCCTGTACTGTTTTCCACCGGTACAACCCCGAAATCGCACTGGCCTCGGGCGACTTCATTGAAAACACCCCTGATGGCTTTCAGCGGTACATAATCCACGCTCCGGCCGAATTTCGTCATGCTGGCCTGATGTGAGTAGCTGCCGGCGGGGCCGAGAAACGCGATGCGAAGCGGGCGTTCGAGGAAGAACGAACCGCTCATCAGCTCACGCCAAACGGCTTTGAGCGTCTTATCGGGCAGGGGCCCCTCATTGAGCGAGCAGATCTTCGCGAGAACTTCCTTCTCGCGGTCGGGCGCGTAAATCGGGGCTTCGCCCGTCTCGCGCTTGATATTGCCCACCTCCACGACGATTCGCGCGCGTTCGTTGAGCAGTTCGACGAGTTGCTTGTCGAGCGAGTCTATTTTTTTTCTCAGATCTTCGAGTGACATCAGTTCCGGCTGCTTAGAAATAGTAATAACTGCGCGGCACGGCCTTATCCGAAACCCGTCCGCTTTACAAACCAAGTACTTATAAGGAAAAACGGGGAAATGTCAAATATGAAAAGGTTTTTGGCAGGCTTCTTGCGGAGCGTCATTACGGATTGATGAAACAATCCGCGGGAACATCGTATATTGTAGAGACGCAAGATTTTGCGTCTCATGCCGGATTACGAACGTATATTATCCGTGGCATCGGTTTGGTTTTTCAGGCATTGGTTGGCGTTTACGTGAGCATTTTCTTCGCATTGCTTGCGCGCTTCTTATTTTCATTTTTCGGCAGGGCAAGGGAGCATCCGCGGGAGTTTTATGGTCTTGCAAAAGAGAAGAAAAAAGATATAAGAAACAGCCACAGGCAGCAGTGCCGCCTTGAATCGAATGGCGCTATTGCCCGAAAGCTCATTCAACACAAAAAAATAGAAGTGGAAAGGGAAACGTATGACAACCGGAAAATTGTCTTTATTGATGGCAGTGGCGGCGCTCGTTTGTGTGCAGCTGAACGCAAAAGCGGCGGATGCCGCGATTCAGGTCGAACGGATGCGTTGTGAATATCGCGTCAATCCGGAGGGAATCGATGTCGCTTCGCCCAGATTGAGCTGGATTGTAACATCTTCGCAGAGGGGCCGCAGCCAGAGCGCATACCGGATTCTGGTTTCATCTGACCCCGCCATCCTCGATACAGGCCGCGGCGACCTCTGGGACAGCGGCAAGGTCGAGTCAGACAGCACTCTCCACGTTCCCTATGCCGGCAAGGCGCTTTCATCTTATCAGAGGTGCTGGTGGAAGGTGCGCGTGTGGGATGAGAACGGCAGGCCGTCAAGCTGGAGCGAGCAGGCGCGCTGGTCGATGGGGGTACTATCCGCCGGTGAGTGGGCGGGCCGGTGGCTCGGCTTCAGCGAACCCTACAGCGAACAGGATATGGCCATGAAGGGCAAGTGGAAGCAGAGTGAGCCTTCGCCCCTGCTCAGAAAGACATTCACCCTCGACAAAGACATCAGGCATGCCGCTTTGTACATTTCGGCTCCTGGCTTTTATGAGGCTTATCTTAACGGGAACAAGGTGGGAGACCATGTTCTGGACCCCGCGTTCACGCGATATGACCGCTCCTGCCTGTACGTGGGCTATGATGTATCGGAAATGGTTTCGCAGGGTGCAAATGCCATCGGCGTCATGCTGGGCAACGGCTGGTACAATGTCTTTACGAGAGCCGCTTGGAACTTCGACAGCGCGCCCTGGCGTGATAAGCCGAAGCTCCTGGCGCAGCTTCGCATCGAATACACCGACGGCTCAACCGAAATGATAACCAGCGATGATACGTGGAAGGCATCAGCCGGCCCGGTTGTGCTGGACGGTATTCGTCAGGGTGAGTATTACGATGCGCGAAGGGAGATGGCCGGCTGGGCGACCGCTCAGTTTGACGACAGCTCATGGAAGCAGCCTCAAATTGTGCCTGCGCCGGCCGGAACGCTCAGGGCGCAGATGGCTCCGGCAGTCAAGATAACGCAAACTATAACCCCTGTTAAGCTCACAGAACCCGCGCAAGGGGTCTATCTTTTTGACTTGGGGCAGAATATAGCCGGCTGGGCGAGGCTGAAGGTTTCGGGCGAAGCGGGGACGAAAGTGCAGCTGCGGTACGGCGAAAGAATCAATGCAGAAGGCCGCCTTACGCAAGACCCGATTAAAGAGCACGTTTACGAGGACACATTTCAGACCGATACGTACATCCTCAAGGGTAAGGGTGAGGAGATTTGGGAGCCTCGGTTTGTTTATCACGGATTCAGGTATGTTGAGGTTACCGGTTTTCCGGGCAAGCCCGAAACGGATTCGATAGCAGGCCGCGTGGTCAATACGGCCTTCGAGCAGACGGGTGAATTCAGCTGCTCCAACGAGCTTCTCAACCGCCTCCAGAGCTGCATACTCTGGTCTTACCGCGGAAATTTTGTGGGCTACCCTACCGACTGCCCCCAACGTGAAAAGAACGGGTGGATGGGTGATGCGCATCTGGCGGCAGAGCAGGCTATGTACAACTGGGCCAACGGCGGCGGCTATACAAAGTGGATGCTGGACATCAAGGACGCACAGCGCGATTCAGGCGAGCTGCCGGGAATCGTTCCAACGGGCGGTTGGGGTTATGCCTGGGGCAATGGCCCTGCCTGGGACAGCGCCTATATGATTATACCGTGGGAGATGTACCGCTACTACGGCGACAAACGAATACTCGAAACCCATTTCGACAGATTCAAGAGGTATGTGGATTACCTCTCCGGCAGGGCTGAGAATCATATAATCAATTTCGGTCTCAACGACTGGGTGCCGGCAAAAACGGCCACGCCGACAGATATAACCTCAACCGCATTCTACTATATGGATGCTCTTATAACCGCCCGCTCAGCCGAAATTCTCGGCCATAAGGCGGACGCGAAGACTTATTCAGAGCTTGCCGCGAAGATCAAAGCCGCATTCAACGAACATTTCTACAAAGGCGACGGCATCTACTCAATCGGCAGCCAGACGGCCCTGAGCTTCTCGCTTTACAGCGGATTAGTGCCGGAGAGTGAAAAGGAGAAGGTGGTTGCGAGGCTCGCAGAGAATGTGCGTTCGCAGGATTATCATATCGACACCGGCATTCTGGGGGCCAAGTCTATCTTTAATGTACTCTCGGAAAACGGCGAGCACGAGGCGGCGTACAGGATGGTAATCAATCCGACCGCCCCGAGCTACGCAGACTGGATCAATCGCGGTGCGACGACTCTCTGGGAAGACTGGAAAGGCGCGAACTCTCTCAACCATATTATGTTTGGCGATATAGGGGCCTGGTTCTATAAAAATCTTGCCGGAATCAACCTGAACCCCGATATTACCGGCAGCGAGGCGTTCAAACAATTTGTTCTAAGGCCGAGATTGCTCCCCGGGTTAACGCGGGTTGATGCATCTTACGAGTCTATCCGTGGCCGTATTGGAAGCGCTTGGAAGATAGAAGGCAAGTCTTTCCTGTGGGCAGTTCAAATCCCCGCCAACACTACGGCGACTGTCTATGTGCCGGCGCTTGAGGCTGATGCGGTGAAAGAATCAAAGCAGCCTGCCGGCCGAGCAGAGGGCGTCTCTTTTGCCGGATACGAAGACGGGTATGCCATCTACAACCTGAAATCAGGCTCGTACAGATTCGATTCGGAGATTGCCGGATAGCGATATCTCGCGAGCGGCCCGTTATATCAATCCGTAAATGACTCTCACGCAACGCCCATCAATGCAGGTGAATTCAAACCGGTGCCACGGATAATATACGTTCGTAACCTGTAGAGATGCAAGATTTTGCGTCTCTACAATTTCGGGGCGCTTTTATTTTTTGAAGATGAAGAAGACCGCGCCGATGATCATTGCAAAGCCAATGAGGTAATTCCAGCGGAATTCCTCCTTTAGATAGACAATCGAAAACACGGAAAAGACAACGAGGGTGATGACTTCCTGGATTGTCTTGAGCTGTGCGGCGTTGAACTGCCCGTGCCCGATTCGATTCGCGGGCACCTGAAAGCAGTACTCAAACAGGGCAATACCCCAGCTCACGAGAATAACCGTCAGCAGGGGGGCTGATTTGAATTTGAGGTGGCCGTACCAGGCAAACGTCATAAAGATGTTCGATATAATCAGCAGAATTATCGTAAGCATAGCAAAGCTCCGGCATATAAAAAGGCAGGCGCGGTTAAGCGTCTGCCTTCTTGAATTCGTTGTTGCTGTTATCAGGCCTTGTTCCAGTTGGCCATCTTGTCGAAGAGGTATGCGGCGAGCCGATCCTTGTGTACGCGCTCCTGCTCCATTGTGTCGCGGTGGCGCACGGTAACCGTGCCGTCCTCTTTCACCTGTCCGTCAACCGTAATGCAGAACGGCGTCCCCGCCTCATCCTGCCGGCGGTATCTGCGGCCGATTGCGCCTTTCTCGTCGTAGAAAACGGGCCAATGAGCGCGGAGCTGATCGCATATTTCGTGTGCGATTTCCGGCATCCCGTCCTTCTTCACAAGCGGGAATATCGCCGCCTTTACCGGAGCGATTGCGGGGTGGAAGCGGAGCAAGTTGCGAGTTTCGCCGTTTTCCAGCTCCTCCTCGTCGTACGCGTCCACGAGAAACGCCAATGTGCTGCGGTCGATGCCGGCGCTCGGCTCGATTACGAACGGAACATAGCGCTTGTGCTTCTGTTCGTCGAAGAATGACAGCGGGCCCTTCTGGTAATCTTCAGCCTCTGATTTCAGCTCCACCTTCGTGAGGTCTTTGCCGTTTTCGATGTAGCTGTTTACGCTTCTCATGCCGCGCTGATGCTGGCGGAGGTCGTAGTCGGTGCGGTTGGCGATGCCTTCCAGCTCCTGCCAGTCGCCGCTGCCGAACGGGAATTTGTACTCCACATCAACGCAAGCCTTCGCGTAATGCGCGAGCTCGTCTTTGGCGTGGTCTCTCATGCGGAGGTTTTTCGGATTGATGCCGTGCTCAACGTACCAGTTGAAGCGCTGCTCTTTCCAGTATTCGTACCACTCTTCATCCGTGCCTGGCTCACAGAAGAACTCCAGCTCCGCCTGCTCGAATTCGCGCGTACGGAAGATGAACGCCTTCGTGGTAACTTCGTTTCTGAAGCTCTTGCCGATCTGCGCGATGCCGAACGGAACCTTCACTCGCGTGCTGTCGAGCACGTTGCGGAAGTTGGCGAAGATGCCTTGAGCGGTCTCGGGGCGCATATAAACTGTCATAGTGTCGTCGGCGTTGGCGCCCATCTGCGTTTCAAACATCAATTTGAAAGGCATGGGCTCTGTGAAATCGCCTTTTGTGTTACAGCTCGGGCAAACTTTGTCGCTCGTGTCGGTTATGTCGGTGCCGAGCTCTTCGGCGCTCTTGCCGTCGGCGTTGAGAAGGTGGTCAACGCGCGTCCTTGCGTGGCACTTGCGGCACTCTGTGATGAGGTCGGCGAATTTATCGGCGTGCCCTGATGCCTTCCACACCATCGGGTGCATCAGAATGCTGCAATCCACCCCGACAACATTGTCGCGCATCTGGACGGTGCTTTTCCACCAGGCATTGCGTACGTTGCGCTTGAGTTCGCTGCCGAGCGGGCCGAAGTCGTAGCAGCTCGCAAGGCCGCCGTAGATCTCGCTGGACTGGAATATGAAGCCGCGCCTCTTGCACAGCGAAACGATGTCGTCGAGTTTTGTCAGTTTTGCCATAATTCTAAGTCTAAAAGCTGTTTCAATTTACCGCAGAGATTTCGCCCCGCATTTTCATTACAAAAGGGCGTATTATAATCTCTACGGTTTGCTTTACAAGGGTGCGAAGTTTTTTCAGGTTCATTGCGCCTGAGCGCATGCCTCAGGCGCAATGAAAGACCGCCGCGGCTTTGTAGGTTGAAACATCGCAAGGCGGGATGAACCGTATTTTTTCAAAAAAAACAAGACATTCAGTTTCATCGTACTATAATGCAGGTTTCAACTAAAAAAACCGTTTTATTTCGCTGTCTCCGGCGGGGCGGTGTTAATTGGTGTTTACAAGGAAAACAGTCTATGAAATTATTCGCGTTTGGTATTCTTACTCTGTCATTTCTGGCGTGTGCCTCATTCGGTGCGGTCGTGATAACGCAAACAGGCGGCGATACAGCCGTCCGTGAGCTTGGCAGCTCAGACAGCTTTACCGTGCGTCTGGATACGATACCGGCAAATGATGTAAACATAACAGTCAGCCCGAATTCGGAAGATCTCAAACTCGGCGGCGGCTTCCCGGGCGAGTCTCTCACTCTCGCTTTTACCGATGAGAACTGGAACATTGCTCAATCGGTTTCGGTATCGGCAGCTGATGACGGCATAGAAGAGTCGACAGAGCAGTGTGCTGTTTCGTTTGCCGTTTCCAGTAGCGATTACGCCTATGACAATATCGTCGTAACAGATTTGATGGTAACGGTTTATGATATTTTTATGAAGTTCTTTCCCGCCGGCGACATCGACTATGACGGCACGGTGTCTATGGCTGACTGCGTGATTCTTGCCGAGCAATGGCTTTCTGTCTTGAATTGTTCAGGAGCCGGCTGCGCCGACCTGACCGGCAACGGCTCGGTTGACCTGGAAGACTTCACCCTCATCAGCTCTACCTGGCAAAAGACCTTCGGTCCGGTCATTATAAACGAGTTTATGGCCGACAACGGCAGCGATTTTCCCGATATATCTCCCGATGCGTGGGAAGTGTTCGATGAGACAGGTGAAAATGTTGACTGGATTGAGCTTGCAAACATTTCTGATGCGGCTGTCTCTCTCGACGGCTGGTACATGAGCAACGACCCGAACGATATGATGAAATGGCAATTCCCCGCGGGTATAACCATTGGCGCCGGCGAATATATGCTTTTTTACGCCTCGGGCAATGATTACGTGAGCGGAGAGTACATACATACCAACTTCTCTCTCGATAACGACGGGGGAGCCCTCCTGCTTGTGCGTCCTGATATGGAGATTGCAAGTGATTTTTCGGAGTATGAGTATTCCGGTGGCAAATTCGGCTATCCTCCGCAGCAAACCAACGTTTCATACGGCCGCACCGATTACCTCACCGCCTGCAATTATTTTTCTCCGCCTTCTCCGGCCGCTGCAAATTCAGAGAATTACGCCGGCCTCTCACCCGATACAAAATTCAGCGTTGACAGGGGCTTTTTTACAGAGCCTTTCGAGCTCGCCATTACTTGCGATAGTCCCGATGCGCTCATCCGCTACACCCTCAACGGCTCCACGCCTGATTTGGTCAACGGTAAAACATGGGAGCCTGGCATGACATTCAAAGTGAGCTGGACTACTGTCGTACGTGCTCGCACGTATCTTTCCGGACACATTCCCGGTAATGTAGATACTCAAACTTATATCTTCCCCGGGGATGTTGGAAGACAGCAACCCGACGGCAGCAAGCCCGGCGTGCGCTGGCCGGATCCCGGCTATTCGGTTAACGGCCAGAGGATAGACTACGGCATGGATCCGGACATTGTAAATTCATCCGCTTACGGCCATCAGATAGAGGATGCACTAACCGCAATCCCATCGCTCTGCATATCCACAGATCTGCCGAACCTCTTTGACCCGCACACAGGCATATACGTTAACGCGGCGGATGCCCGCTCCGACAACGACTTCTGGACAGTGGAGAAGGAAAAACCCTGTTCGCTTGAGCTTATCTACCCCGACGGCACAGACGGCTTCCAGATCGACTGCGGCCTTGGAATCCGAGGCGGATACAGCCGCCAGGACGGCAACCCCAAGCATGCGTTCCGTTTGTTCTTCCGCAGCCGGTACGGCAAAGGAAAGCTCAAATACCCGATGTTCGGCGATGAGGGCACTGATAAATTCGATAAGCTCGACCTCCGCACAAGCCAGAACTGCTCCTGGGCGTTTAACGACTCTGGCAATAACTTCCACAACACATTCATCCGCGATGTATTCTCGCGCGATACGATGGGCGAGCTTGGCGAGCCATACACCCGCAGCCGCTACTACCACCTCTACATAAATCGCATCTACTGGGGCCTGTACCAGACAGAAGAGCGCCCCGATGCGCGCTTTGCAAGCTCGTATCTGGAGGATGAGAGCGATAATTTTGACGTGATCAGGACGGACAATGCCTACGGCCTCCAGATGATGGCCAACGATGGTAATATGGATGCCTTCACAAGACTTTGGAGATATGCCACAGGCGGGATGTACAGCACAGAAACCTATATGGCGATGCAGGGCAAGGATGTTGACGGCAACGACGATCCCGAAGGAGAAAAACTGCTCGATGTAAAGAATCTTATTGACTACCAACTCCTCAACTATTACACGGCAGACAATGATGGTGCCGCGAGCAGGTTTGTGGGACACCCTAACAACACATACTGCATTTACAACAGGGTAAACCCCGATGGATTCAAGTTTATCGAACACGACTCCGAACACACCATGGGCTACTCCGGAAACGGTTGGCCCAACTACGAACAGATTGTTACTCCTTTTACCACAGCAGGCTCCAACCTGGTATATTTCGGCCCGCACTGGCTCCACGAACAGCTGATAACGCAGAATGAAGAGTATCGTATGGACTTCGCCGACCGCGTTCAGGAGCTCTTCTACAACGGAGGCGCGTTCACCTGCGACAAGGTCTGGGAGAGGGTTATGTCGCGTGCAGAAGAGATTGATTCTGCGATTATCGCAGAAAGCGCCCGATGGGGCGATGCCGTTACGCACCCGGCGCGAAACAGAGAAACCTGGCTACTCGCTATCCGGCATATGCAAGACTTCATCTACGGCACAAGCACAGCAAATTTCCCCGTTTCGCAGCCTTGGAGTATGATACCGCGCGACAAGCGTGTTATAGCGCAATTTGACGCGGTCAACTGGTTGCCGAAAACCGCCGCTCCCGAGCTCAGCGCGTACGGCGGATATGTTCCGAACGGCTATCAGCTTGAGATGACAGCCGGCAGTGCAGGCGATCAGATTTACTTCACCGATGACGGCGCCGATCCGCGCCTGCGTACAGGCATCTCCTCAACAGTCGAAAGCGTTACCTTCATCGATGAAAGCACAGAGAAGAAAGTGTTCGTGCCGACGGAAGAACTCACCGGCACAGCCAGATACAACAGCCTTCTTGCCGACTACTGGGAAGAGCTCGCCGGCTGGGCTGTTTCCAGCCTCACTTCCTACTCCGGATACCCTAACAACCCGACAAAGAGAGCTGTCTGGCAGGATTTTGAGATGTACGACAGAAACTCGACAGATAATTACGGCTTACAGCTCAGCGGCTGGCTTTACCCCCCCGTAACAGGAGATTACAGATTTTACATTGCCGCCAACGACACCGCGGAGCTGCTACTCAGCACCGACGAAAACCCCGACAACGACCAGTCGATAGCGAATGTGCCATCCGCGACAGGCTACCACTACTGGACAACGTACACCAGCCAGCATTCCGACCTTATCTCGCTTGAAGCGAGCAGGAGGTACCACATTCGCTCGCTGATGAAGGAAAGCACCGGCGATGACCACCTCTCCGTTGCGTGGGTTATGCCGGATTCGACCAAGGTTGAAGTTATCAAAGGGGAATATCTTCTGCCCGGCGGTTACGCCTGGACAACTCCGGGCTTCGATGATTCTCAGTGGACAAGCGGCACGGGAGCGGTTGTGTACGAGCGCTCGACTGTGGGCGATTACCTGCCATACCTTGACGGCGGGATAGATGTCGAAGATATTATGTACGGCAAGAACACAACCTGCTATGTACGTATTCCATTCGAGCATGATGGCTCGATTGTGAGCGGTTTGCGCCTCACCCTGAACTACGAAGACGGGTTTGTAGCTTATCTTAACGGGGTGGAAGTGGCCAGGAGCAACTGCTCGGGCCTGCCGGCGTGGAATTCAGCATCATCGGCTGTCCGTGCGGACAGCAGCGCCGTTCAAGACGCCACTTTCGATATTTCCTCCTATGCCGGCTTGCTCATGGCGGGGAAGAATTATCTTAGTGTCCATGCGTTGAATGTCTCATTGGCCAGCTCGGACTTCCTGATGAATGTGAAACTTTACGGTCAGAAACCCACCGCCGGGCAACAGAGCGACAGCGCACAACTCTACAGCTCTCCGCTTACGCTTACCAAAAGCACGCGAATCAAGACAAGGGCGTTCGATGCTCCCGACTGGTCTGCAATCGAAGATGTAACGTTTGCAGTAGGTGACCTCGCATCTGCTTTGCGTATCAGCGAGATTATGTATCATCCGGTAAATCCGGAACATGAGTATATCGAGCTGCGCAATATATCCGCCGAAGATATCAACCTGAACCTCGCCCGATTCTCCAAAGGAATTGATTGCGATTTCGGCGATATTACGATTCCCGCCGGTGATTTCCTCATACTTGCGCGCAACAGCGAGATGTTCCGGCAGTACTATGCCGGCTTGAACATTGATGTGCCTGTGTTGCAATGGACTGCCGGCTCCCTCGACAACAGCGGCGAACAGATTAAGCTCGTGGATGCTCTTGGCGGAATCATCGCAGACTTCGATTATGATGACGGCTGGTACAGCGCCACCGACGGCGACGGCTTCAGCCTCACTGCCGTTAACATAACAGAGGCCGACCCTAAGCTGTGGAGCTCTAAAGATATGTGGCGCCCGAGCGCGTATTCATTCGGCTCGCCCGGTTTCGATGATACGGGCTTTATCCCCGCGGTGGGTTCTGTAGTGATAAACGAGCTGCTCTCGCACTCGCATTCACTCGCACCCGACTGGATCGAACTCTACAACACAACCGATGAACCGATCAATATCGGCGGCTGGTTTCTCTCCGACAGCGATGCGAGCGACTTGGAGATGAAGAAGTATCAGATCCCTTACGGTACGATTATCGCGGCACATGGCTATGCCGTATTCACGGAAAATGAACACTTCGGCAATGCCTCCGCAGAAGGTTGCAACGAGACGTTTGCGCTGAGCGAGGGCGGCGAAACTCTGTTCCTGCGCTCCGGAGCCGGCGGTACGATAACCGGGTACCAGGAAAGTGAATCTTTCGGCGCCGCAGATAGCAATGTCTCCTTCGGCCGCTACTACAAAGAAAGCACCGGCACCTGGAACTTTGTGGCAATGGCCGCGCAGACGGCCGGTGCAGCCAACAGCGCGCCGCTTGTAGGGCCGATTGTTATCAGTGAGATTATGTATAATCCGCCGCTCGGCCCCGGCTACGACAATGATGAGTTCGAGTATATCGAGCTTGCGAATATCAGCTCAAGCAGCGTGAATCTCTGGGAATACGATGATCTGCTCAGGGTCAATACCGGATGGCGCATAACATCCGGCGTGGACTTTGATTTTGCCTACGGCGACTCCATCCCCGCCGGCGGGAAAATTCTGCTTGTCGGCAATATCGAGGCGTTCAAGGCTATGTATCCGGCGGTTGACGATTCAATTATCTTCGGTCCATGGAGCGGAAAGCTCGACAACGGCGGCGAACGAGTGGAAATATCGAAACCGGGCGATGAAGAGCTTGGCGAACGGTATTACATACGTATTGATCGCGTTAATTATGATGATGAAGACCTCTGGCCGGTTGAGGCAGATGGCAATGGCTTATCGCTTGAGCGCATCAGCCTTCCCCTCTACGGCAACGACCCCGCCAACTGGCAGGCCGTAGCGGGCACACCGGGAGTATAAGAAAAGCGATAATGTAGGGGCGCGGGTTCATCGCGCCCAAAACGATTGCGCAAATGCCAACCGATGCCACGGATAATATGCGTTCGTAACCCCGGCATGAGACGCAAAATCTTGCGTCTCTACAATTCTCGCGCGGAATGTTATATCAATCCGTAATGGTGAACCGTGGGAAAAACGCAACGGGCTTAACTTTCAATTTCGGGGCGCTTGCGCGCCTCCGCTGTTTTATTCAACGCTCACGTAAACGTCCACCGATGCCGGTGAATTCAAACCGCAAACAGCGCCATTGCGCAAGCAATGCGAAGAAAAGCCCACGCTCCCACCCACCAATGCGGGTAAATTCAAACACCGCATGAGACGCAAGATTTTGCGTCTCTACAATATACGATGTTCCTGCGGAATGTTTTATCAATCCGGAGATTGCAACATTAGCGGGGCGCTTGTGCGCGAGTGTTGCGTTATTCTACATATCGAAAGATAACTACCGGCAACGGGGCGCAAATTATTACGCCCCGTGCCATTGTACGGTAGTGTTATGTCAGGTCTATTATCGTAACAGAATATGCGGGGAAGCTGTGTTTCATTGCGCCGGCTTGCAGCTTTGCAGTGCTTGTTTCCGGTACAATTGCCTCGGGATTTTCCGCCGTATTCCGGGCGTCAAGCTCTCCTTGCAGCTGCGTAATCGAAGCGGTTTCTGCTTTGAACCCGTCGAAGCTTATCTCTGCCGAAACAGGCCACTCGTCCAGATTCACAACG
>JBFWMM010000039.1:0-4931 GCA_050251615.1 Phycisphaerae bacterium | reverse complement strand
CTCGGGATTTTCCGCCGTATTCCGGGCGTCAAGCTCTCCTTGCAGCTGCGTAATCGAAGCGGTTTCTGCTTTGAACCCGTCGAAGCTTATCTCTGCCGAAACAGGCCACTCGTCCAGATTCACAACGCGAATCGACAGCAGCTTGCCATCCTCGCTGCGGCACGCGGTAACGTCCAGCGAATCGTTGTAGCTTTCCACATAGCTCTCCACGCAAAGCGGCTGGTAATGCGAGCTGTACATCTGCGTAACATAATACGACGGCTGCCCCCACGCCTTTGACTGGTTGAGGAACAGCAGGCCCTGGTCCCAGCCGTTGTCGTTGTGGCCGTCGGGTTGGAGGCAGTTTGCTGCGCAGAGGATGGGGACTTCATGCTCGTAGCGCTGTATTTCGTTGATTGCGTGCGCGTGCGAGAGGGCGCGGCGCATGCGGTGGTTGGTGGCGTTTTCTTCAAACACGCACACCTTGAAATTCGCCTCGCCTGCGAGTTCTTCGAGCCTCGTTACGAAGCTGCGCAGGCCTAAGCCCTTATCAAGCCTGTCGGGGTCGCGCGGGTCGTTGTTCCAGATATGCACATCAAACCACACCGTCTTTCCACGCGCCGCGGCGAAGCGAAGAATCTCCCTCTGCGCTTCCAGCGAGCTTATTCGCGGTGCGCCGCCGAAGTTGTACGGGTCGGAGATGTGTTCGTTGTACGCGAAATCGCCCACGACGGGGATAATATCGGGCGCTTTTTCCCAGATGGCGGCGGCGAGCAGCTTGAAGCGCTCAAGGTAATGGGCGTCAACGGTTTCTTCGTTGCCGATCTGGATGTACTTGATGTCGAACGGGGAGCGATGACCGTCTGCGGCGCGTTTTGCGCCCCATTCGCTGTCGAGAGGCCCTCTGATGTACTCAATAAAGTCGCTCATATCTTCCGGCGTTTCCTCGATGTTGAAATCCGGCACGCATTCGACGCCCGCCGCCTCGCAGAGCTTGATAAAATCGATAATGCCCCAGCCGTTCGAGGAATACGGATACCACCAGCCCTTGTAAGGCGGCCTTTCGTCTCTCGGCCCGACCATCTTCTTCCACCTGTATTCTTCTGCGTTGGCCATGCACCCGCCGTAGCGCAAAACGGTCAGATTCTGCTCTACGAGCGCCTCGGCTACGTCTTTTCGCGTCTGCAAGCCTTTGAACCTGCCCCACTCGCCCGGCTGAAGCAGGGCATATCCGAGCGATACGCTCGCCGGCTTATCCAGCGAAATAACGAATCTGCCGTGCGTATCGCCGGCGTTCGGAGTAAGGGTAAACTCAACTCGCTGCCAGGCGCCTGCCTTGCCTGCAACGGGCAATCTCTTCTTCGCGTGAACTTTGGAGCCGTCGGCGTTTTCGAGCGTAAGCAGGAGCTCCGCGTTTTTATCCGCGCAGACGCGCAGCAGGCCCTCGTACTCCTTCCCCGCGACAAACGCCATACCGCGGCGGTTGAGGCCGGAGTTTGCGATGCCTGCCGAGCCGTTGCCGCCTGTCATAGTGATGCGCTGGCTCTGGCGGCCGTTGTATGTGTTGTTTCTCTCGATGGCGAAGCCGCCCCCGGCGCTGCCTTTATAAACCGCGCTCCACATCTTGCTGACCTGCTCGGCCTGTGAGCCGCCGGCGTACTCAAACTCGTAAGCACGCTCTGTGCTGCGCAGATTGCGGTATTTCGCCTCGCGTCCCCATGTGCGCAGGCCGATGAGCCCTGCCGGCAGGGGGGCAGGGTCTGTGAAGTCTATGTATTGGACGCCGTTGACGCTTGCCCGCAATTTGCCTTTGCTCAGCACTACAGAGAGCTTATTCCATTCGCCTGCTTTTATGAGGCAGTCGATATTGCCGATGGGTTGCCAGTTTTGGCGGTGCTTGCCGAAGATGATCTGATTACCGGCGGGGTCAAGCGAGATTTCGTAGCCGTTGAAGTTGTCTGCGCCCGCCGCTGACTCGCTCACCGACACAATCAGTCCCGCAACGCCGCTGGATTTGTCTTCAAAAAACAGCTCAACATCAATCTGTCCTTCCTCTACAACCGAATCAAGCGCGAGAAGCTTTGCGCCCTCCGCCGCGGGGCCTGTGAGGATGCCTTCCTCCACGTGCCAGGATGGGCTTTGGCTTGTGATATTGTGCTCCGTGCCCTCGTATATAAAGCCGGCTATCGTTGCTGCCGGTGCGGGCTCCTCAAAGCTCTCCCCGAATATCATCTGGCTGTCTATGCCGCCGTAGATCTCGTGGTTTACGTCTTCCATGCACGCGCCGGTTGTCAGCCGGCTGACTTCGTTGGTAACTTTGTCCGCACGAACGTGAATCCGTGCCTTACCTGTCTCCAGAGCAAACGCCTGAACGGCCGCAATAGCCGCCAGCCCTATCGCAAACTTCCGTAATAAATCCATTAGTGCCCTTTCTATTTTGAGAAAATGTTCCTGTCTATCGTACGCCGAAGAAAGAATTATACAATATAGTTGATACGTGTAAAGATTATTTCGATACTGTACCAAATAAAAAAGCCCCGCCGGTGTTGGCAGGGCTTGCGGTTTTTTTTGTTCTACGGAACTTATTCCGGGTTTCGGATGATTTCTGCGGTCTGGAGCGCCCTGTCATACGCGCGCACGGTTTCAATCTTCCCCTTGCCGCCGGAGCCCAAGCTGACGCTCTCAACTTTCGTCTTGAGGTTATACGCGTGGAAGTCAGCGGTCTCCGCAGGGACAATCTGCCCGTTGATTACCGCATAGGTGATTCCCGAGCTGTAATCAACAATCAGGCTGAAGTGGTTCATTGCGTTGTCAAGCACGAGCGGCGCCTTGAAGCTGAGTTTGATTGTTCGTGCGGATTTTTTGAACTCGGCAACGAATGTATTTGCGTCCGAACGTGAGATGATGATGCCATTGTCCGGCTCGTTGAACACGACAAGCTCCTCGGGCGCATCGTCATCTTTCAGCTCGGCGAAGAGCTCAAGCGTGAGCCCGAAAACGGGTTCATCTTCCAGTTTGAACGCGCGGCTTGCGAAGGCTGTCTTCTTTTTATTCAGGTTGCCTTTGCTGATTTCGAGCACAAGCTCCTCCGCGCTGCGCAGCTTCATATCGCGCGACATAAAGCTGATAATTTTCTGATCGCCATATTGCAGGCGCGCAGTGTCGCCGGCCTTGTAAAACAGAGCAGGTTTGTCGGCGAGCTCGAATATGTTGATCAGTTCAAACTTGTCGGACTTTGTACTCGGCGCATACATCAGCACCTCCGGCTGATTCCAGCCGTTGCTGTTGCCGTCGAGGTCTTTGGATTCGGTTATAACGTTCACATACGACGGCTCGTCTGCCCTGCGCATCTGCGCGAGAATAATCATGCCATTATCGTTGGCGGTGTCGAGCCGCGTGAATATCGTCCCCGGCACCATCACATAGTTCCCGTCGAAGTAGCGGCAGTAGCTTGAAGCGGCTTTCAATTCGGCGGTGGGGCGGCTCTTCGCCTCTGCCTTGAGGATATGCCCGCGCTGTGAGGCGTATGTTATGTGGAGGGTTTCGCCGTCTGAGGCGAGACTGAAGCTTTCCATTGCAGGGTCTATGCTCGGCGGTATCTCCACAACCCTGTTAATCGGCTCGAAGCTCCAGGCAGAGCTGCTCATAACCGAAGTTGTATCAGCTTCGGCCGAAGCCAGCAGCGGTACGTTGTTGTTGCGGTTCACGAGAAAATATACCATATCACCCGCGACAACCGCACCTGAGAGCGAGCTTACATTCGCCTTTTCGATAGTTGCATCAATCTTTGTGTGCCTGATCCACTCAAAGCCCTCATCCGCCGAACGGTATATATAAAGGCCATTGTAAACCTCAGGATTCTCCGCCTCCTGCTCCATCTGCGGCAGGTCCGACAGCTCATCCCTTGCAAATACAAGGGCGAATGTGTTGATTGCGTCAAGCTGGAAGATTGATACTGACGGTATATTGTAAAACTTGACTCTACTCAGCGTGTTGGATGTCGAGCTGAAGTTTCGCCCCGAATCGTAGCTGCGCACGGTTTCAAGCTTGTTGTAGTCAAGCCCGCTCTGCATCGCCTTTTTCACTACAAAGCATAAAAGCGTCCCATCGGAGAGCTTGAGCATATTGGAGAAGCCGTAGAGCGATTCGGCATCGATTTTTATGCCGTTATCGGCATAGCGCGCATCAGTGCGGATGCCGTAAGTGGATTCCAGATTTCCAAGCACGTCTTCAAGCTCGGTTTCGCCGAGCCTCCGGTTGTAGAACAGAAGCTCCGTAATCGCGCAATCGTATCCCGGCTCGCCTGTGAGGTAGAGCGAGCGGTTCTCGAAAACATAAGAAAACCCGTTCTGCTGGTTTGCCCTTGTCCTCTCATTGAACACCGCCGTCATAAAACTCGGATACTCTTCATCGTAGCTTTTTGCGTAGAAGCCGATAATTAAATTGTATGCAGCGGGCCTGTCAATTGTACGAAATCTGATACCTCTCGCCCCCGCAACGCTTATCGCAGGCTGCGATTGTGCGTAGTCTTTTATGAACAGAGGCCTTTTATTGACATCTGTTTGCTGCGCAATAATGCCGTTTCTCTGCAAATTTGATATGCTCGTGAGAAAGGCGTCCGAGTTGTTCCGCACCTGCGCCGCCTGCACACGTACGAGCAGGCCATCCTGTGGAATCTCCACAGAATTGCCGGTAGAGGCCATTAAAAACGCCATTATCAGCGCTGAAAGTATCTGTCTGCAAGCCATAAGTGTTCCTGTAATTAAAAAACATTTCTTGTTCGCACCCCATTATAATATCAGCTTTAACGAAAAAAAGCCGAAAGTTGCTAAAATACTGATTGACTTGAAAAAATGTATTTCTATAATTTGCCGTTCCTCGTCGGGGAAGCCTTGAAGCGGAAACGGGTCGAAGAAATTAATTCGGTACGGGTCGAAAAAACAGGTTGACAC
>JBFWMM010000038.1:26932-28709 GCA_050251615.1 Phycisphaerae bacterium | reverse complement strand
AACCTTCGGTTCCGTAGACCGATGCTCTGTCCAGTTGAGCTACTGGCGCATCCACTTACCCGCCGCGCCGGCGAGCAGAGAGATAATTTACAAAAATCTTGAAAGATTTCAAGCAAATTATCTTGCAAGACGGCAATTATTTCGTATATTTTCGTTTCTTGCCAAACTTTGGCGGGCTTTCACAACTGAACAGGTATAAAAACGGAGAGATGACCGAGTGGCTGAAGGTAACGGTTTGCTAAACCGTCGTACGGGGTATTCCCTGTACCGGGGGTTCGAATCCCCCTCTCTCCGCTATCTGTTTAATTACAGCCATACTATCAATCAATGACTGTTTCGGAAGATTAGAACGAGTTACAATGAAAACAAAACACAAGATTGTTATCTCCGATTCAAGAAAAATGATTGAAGTTCCCGATTCTTCTATTCAACTTGTAGTAACCTCTCCTCCTTACTGGCAACTTAAAGATTACGGCAGCTCAAATCAAATCGGCTTTAACGACAATTACGAAGATTACATCAACAATCTCAATTTGGTCTGGCAAGAATGCTACCGCGTTCTTGAAAACGGTTGCAGGCTTTGCGTCAACATAGGCGATCAATTCGCGCGTTCCGTGTATTACGGAAGATATAAAGTCATTCCCATCAGAACGGAAATTATAAGGTTCTGTGAAACTGTCGGCTTCGACTATATGGGCGCTGTCATATGGCAAAAAGTAACTACTTGCAACACAACAGGCGGCGGAGCCGTGATGGGGTCTTTCCCTTACCCGAGAAATGGAATTTTGAAGCTTGATTATGAGTTCATCTTACTGTTTAAGAAAGGCGGCAAGCCTCGAAAGGTAAGCAGGGAACGAAAAGAGATATCAAAAATGACCACTGAGGAGTGGAACCGGTACTTCTCCGGACACTGGAACTTTGCAGGGGAAAAGCAGGGGAAACATTTAGCGATGTTTCCTGAAGAGCTTCCGCGCAGGCTTATTAAGATGTTTACCTATGTTGGCGAGACTGTTATTGACCCATTTCTCGGTAGCGGAACAACCACTCTTGCCGCAAAGAATTTGGGCAGGAGCTCCATTGGATACGAAATTAACAGAGATTTTATTCCAATCATCAAAGAGAGAACAGGTATGGATGAAAGCAATCTTTTTGGAAATGGTGCGGAGTTTGAACTCATAACCCCTTCATGCAATTCAATTGACTACTCGTCTGATTTAGCCAAACTGCCATACATCTTTACAGACCCGATTAAATTTGACAAGAAGATAGACCCCAGAAAACTTCAGTACGGTTCAAAAATAAACCAGGAATCTACCGACAGAGATGATTATTATACCGTAAAGGAAATAATCAATCCTGAAATGGTCGAGTTGAGCAGCGGGTTGACCGTAAGACTGATCGGGGTTAAGAAAAATGTAATCACTGAAGAAAAAGCCGTCAAATTTCTGTACGATAAGGCAAAAGGGCAAAGAGTATTTGTCAGATATGATGAGCAAAAATATGATTCTAATGATACGCTTTGTTGCTATCTTTACTTGAAGAACAAAACATTTGTTAACGCGCATTTGATAAAAAGTGGTTTAGTGGATGTTGACAAAGATTTCAGCTACAAGTTCAGGGACAAATTTATACGGCTAAGCGGGGTTTCAAATGGCTAAAGAGTGGATACTCAACAGCGCAATGAACAGGTTTCAGCTGAATTTCAGCAGGAATGTCGGTGCTGTTTCCAAGGCAATTAGAAACTGCGCACCGAAGACTCAAGAAGATTGGGAAACGT
>JBFWMM010000038.1:0-26832 GCA_050251615.1 Phycisphaerae bacterium | reverse complement strand
TGGCAAAAAAATAAAAAAAACTTGCCCGCACGGGCGCAGTTTATATAATACGCAGTTCTCTCGGTGCAAGAAGTGTGCATAAAGCGAGGGGTCGGCAGTTTCGCGACATGGTCGGCTCAGGCTTCAAACCGGAGACTTTCCGCCTGACACGTTCAGGCTCGCGACATTTTTTTGCGGTCTCGCCGCATTCCGTCGTTGGAAACCGAATACCCGGTGGTGTAATTGGCAACACTTCAGTTTTTGGTACTGGCATTTCTGGTTCGAGTCCAGGCCGGGTAGTTTTGTCAGATTGATATGGTCGTAAATGGGATAGAGGGCCGTCAATTGAAACAAGAAATGCCGGATGGCCGGCGAAAGGAATTTTTTTAAGATGTTTCTCAATGAGAGTCTGAAAGTATTCAGCGGTTCATCGAACCCCGAGCTTGCGGTCAAAATCTGCAAGAGGCTTGATGTCCCCATGGGCAACGCTGTCATTCGGCGCTTCCCGGACGGCGAAAAGTTCGTCAAGATAGACGAAAACGTCCGTGGAAAGGATTGCTTTATAATCCAGAGCACCAGCACGCCGGTTGACGAAAACCTGATGGAAATGCTGATTATGATAGACACGCTCAAACGTGCCAGCGCCAGCCGTATCACGGCGGTAATGCCGTACTGCGGTTATGCCCGTCAGGACAGAAAGGACGAGGGGCGCGTGCCGATTACGGCCAAGCTCGTAGCCAATCTGCTTACGAGCGCGGGTGCCAGCCGTGTGCTTGCGATAGACCTGCACGCCAGACAGATGGAAGGCTTTTTCGATATCCCCGTCGATCATCTGATGGCCGAGCCGCTTTTGGCGAAGCATCTTCGCAACAAGCGCATCGACAAGCCGATAGTTGTCTCGCCGGACGTTGGCAATGTAAAGACCGCTTCGAGGTATGTTGAGCATCTTGGCGCGGAGCTGGCTATCGTACATAAGCGCAGGCTCAGCGGAGAGGAAGTCTCCAGCGACTACATCATAGGCGATGTAGAGGGCCGTAACGTGATTATGGTGGACGATATGATTTCGACCGCGGGCACAATCTGCTCGGCTGCGAAGCTCATAAAATCTCGCGGCGCAAAGAGCATTGTTGTCGGCGTGACGCACGGTCTGTTCTGCGGGCCGGCAATGGAACGCATCGCGAATGTGGAAATCGACGAGTTCGTCGTAACTGATACCGTTCCGCCGAGCGCAGAGCTGAGAGCTCTGAAGCAGGTAACGATTTTGAGTATGGCGGAGATGCTCGCAGAGGGTATAAAGCGCATACACAGAAATGAATCGATCAGCAGTCTTTTGCTGCTGTAAGATATAGGGCTTTGGCCGGCTTGTTCACTGCTGCCGGCAGAAGCATTGTAAACTAAATTAACAGTGAGGATAAAATGACAGAAACATTTCAATTGAAAGCTGAGCCAAGGGCGACCGGGACGAAGGCTGCTGTCAAGGTACGTGAGCAGGGGCTTATTCCTGCAGTCATCTACGGACACAAGCAGGATTCGGTTTCGATTGCAGTTGACCTCAAGCTGCTTGTACAGGCTCTTCAAGACGGCCACAGGCTGTTCGATGTGGAGTTTGAAGGCAAGAGCGAAACCTTGCTTCTCAAGGATCTCCAGTACGACCACTTCCACATGGGCATTCTGCATGTTGACTTCATGCGCGTAAACCGCGACGAGAAGGCTCACGTAACCGTACCTGTGGTACTCAAGGGCACCGCGCCGGGCGTTAACGCCGGCGGTATCGTTGACATGCACCTCGACCATGTTCTCATTGATTGCCCTGTAATGAGCATTCCTGAGGCGTTTGAAGTGCTAATCACAAAGCTTGGTCTTGACGAGGCAATCCTTGCTTCAGACATCAAGCTGCCTGCGGGAGCAGAGCTTCTCACGGACCCCGATGCGGTTATCGTCAACTGCCACGAAGTGGTTGAGACTATCGAAGAAGAAGGTGAAGAAGAAGCAGAGCCCGAAATAATCACAGAGAAGCATAAAAGCGAAGAGTAATTTGGCTGAAGCTTTATGAGCAGGAACATTCTGATAGCAGGTCTCGGTAATCCGGGCAGAGAATACGAGGGCACAAGGCACAACATCGGCTTTGAAATAGTCGATGAGATTGCCGCCAGGTATGGCTCGTCTGTTAATGGAACGAAGTTCAATTCGCTCACTGTTACGGTTTCGATTAACGGCGAAAAGGTCGTACTGCTGAAACCGCAAACCTTTATGAACAGAAGCGGACAGGCTGTAGCAACGGCTCGTGGTTTCTACAAAATAGAGTTTGCGGATGTGATTGTGATAAGTGATGATATGGCGCTTGAGCCCGGAGTTATAAGGCTCCGCAGCAAAGGGAGCGCAGGCGGCCATAACGGCCTCAAAGACATCATCACGAAGCTCGGCACAGATCAGTTTACTCGCCTTCGCGTCGGAATCGGCCGGAGCCCGTTTCCGGACTATACCGGCTACGTACTCGGCAAGCCGTCTCAGGATGAGAGGTTTCTGCTCGACCAGGCCAAACTCAAAGCTGTGAGCTGCATTGAAACGCTCATCAGCGAGGGGCTTGATAAAGCAATGACAAATTTTAACAATTAAGCCCATTGGGGCAGAATAATATTTTGTAAATTGGAGGTTGTAACCTTGGATACAACAATGAGACTTTACGAAGCACTGTTCCTCGTCGATTCAGCTCTTGCTGCCGGCGACTGGACAGGATTGGTTGAAAAGATCACCGTTATGATCAATAAAAGAGGCGGGGAGATTGTCAGCCTGAAGAAGTGGGATGAGCGCAAGCTCGCATACGAGATTCAGAATAAATCTCGCGGCACGTACATCCTTGTATATTTCAACGCAGAGCCCGACAGCATCATGATGCTTGAGAGAGATATCAACCTCTCTGAAGACGTTATGCGTGCTATGATACTCCGCGCTGATTTCGTCAACAAGGAAGCAGGCGTTGAGAAGGAAACTCCCCTCGAAGCGGCTGACAGGATTGAACGCGAAGAAGCGGCTAAGCGTGAGATAGAAGAAGCGGCAGGCGTTGAGAACTCCGCTGATTCTAAAGCAAAAGCCGGCTCGGAAGACTAATTAACGTTACAAGTTTTTAGAACGGAGCGAGTATCATGGCAAGTTTTAACAAAGTAATTCTGCTTGGCAATCTGACAAGAGACCCGCAGCTCTCTTATCTGCCCAGCGGTACCGCGGCTGTTGAGTTTTCAGTGGCTACAAATCGTAAATTCACAGGCCAGGATGGTCAGCAGCGCGAAGAGGTTTGCTTTACCGACTGCCGTATGTACGGCAAGCGCGGCGAGGTGATCAGCAAGTACTTCAAAAAAGGCTCGCCGATTCTCATCGAAGGACGTCTCGTCTATGACAGCTGGACCGCTCAGGATGGCTCAAAGCGCAGCAGGCTCCGCGTGCAGGCCGAAAACTTCGAGTTTGTCGGCGGGGGCACGCAGGGTTCAGGCGGCAATAGTGGCGGCTACGGCGGCTATCAAGACGCTCCGCAGGGATACGGCCAGTCTCAGGCACCGCAACAGCCTCAGGCGCCACAGCAGCATCCCGAAGCGTACGGCTCCCACGACGACTACGATCCGACAGACGTGCCGTTCTAAGTAATTTGCTATATATACGTTTTCAAACCGCCCTTCCCGATGGAACAGCGGAACATGGACTAACTGAAAGAGTTCTAATATGAAAAACACAAGAAACCAGAAAAACAAGAAAAAAAGAAGGTCTTCTACCATTCGCGAGCAGAGCCAGTGCAGGTTCTGCAAGTCTAAGACCGAGTATGTTGACTACATGGACATTGATACGCTCTCGAAGCTCCTTACCAACCGTGGTAAGATCTTTTCGAGAAAACGCAGCGGCAATTGTGCAGGTTGCCAGCGTAAGGTTCAAAACGCCATCAAGCGCGCAAGGTTCATGGGGCTTCTGCCTTACCAGAACTGAACCGCCATTGAAGGCAAGCCCCGTGCGGGCTGCTATGATGAAACGAAAACAACTATTTGGAGAAAGAGCAAATGATTAAAGTTTTGCTTCTTGATGATATTGTCAGCCTGGGATGGCTCGGCGACATTGTTGACGTAAAGGACGGCTACGCCAGGAACTATCTCGTTCCTTACGGCCTGGCTACGATCCCCACACAGGATAATATGGATGCAATCGCGGCTGAAAAGGCCAAGCGCGCAAACGAGCGCAAGCTCGCTTACGAAAAGCTTACGGCTGTTAAGGAAGCCGTTGACGGCGCCTCTGTTACGATTGTTGCCAGGGCAAACAACCAGGGACACCTGTTCGGTTCTGTAACCGAGGCTATGGTTGCCGAAGCTCTTCGTGAAGCCAACTTTGAAATCGCCGATGAAATGGTTACCGGCGGACACATCAAAGAAACGGGCGTTCACGTTGTTACACTGAAACTCGCAGTTGACCTCAAGGCAAGTGTAGAGGTTAATGTTGTAGCGGAAGGGCAGAATAACGATGGCGACACAGAAGGGCAGCTCGAAGAATCTGAAACAGAACAGATCGACGAGTAATACCGACATAAACGACGCTTCAGTCTTGACTTCGACAATGTTCGCGGACAAGACCATGCCGCACTCACGCGAGGCTGAAACCAGCCTGCTCGGTTCTATGATTATAGACCGGACTTGCGTGGGCGATATTGTGCAGGAGCTGAAGGCTGAAGCGTTTTACCAATCGGAGCACAGGTTCATCTATGATGCGCTTGTGAGCCTGTATGAGAACCTGCCGCCGGATAAGGACATTGACCTTGTTCTGCTGAAGAACGAGCTGACGCAAAGAAATCAGCTCGAAGACGCAGGCGGAGTTGAGTATCTCAAACAGATTCCCGCCAGCGTTGCCACTACGGCAAACGTTGAGTACTACAAAAAGATTGTGAAGGACAAGCACCTTCTGCGCGAGCTTATAGGCGTCGCCAGTGAGGTGCTTTCACAGGCATACGACCCCGCCGGAGACCCTGAATCCAAGCTCGATCAAGCCGAACAGCGCATCTTCGCCATCACAGGCCGCCGCGTTACGGGCGAGGCCGAGGATATGGGCGCGCTCCTGCTCCAGGCCTTCGACGAGATCCAGAAGCGAACCGGACAGACAATCACAGGCATCCCGACCGGCTTTACCAAGCTTGACCATATGACCACCGGCATACATGGCGGTGAGCTTATAATCGTCGCGGGCAGGCCGAGTATGGGTAAGACAAGCTTTGCGATGAATATCGCCGAGCATATCGGCGCAGATGAAAGAATTCCAGTGCTGATTTTCTCGCTCGAAATGGGCAAGCTTCAGCTCGCAGAACGTATGCTTTGCAGCAGGGGAATGATTGATGCACAGCAGGTGAGAAGGGGAATAACAGACCAAAACGTCTATAACGACCTCATCCGCACCAGCGACGACCTCTCCCACGCTCCGATTTTCATAGATGATACGCCAGGTATGTCTCCTCTGGAAATGCGCGCAAAGGCTCGCCGTCTTCAGGCGCAACACGGCATAAAAGCCGTCTTTATCGACTATCTCCAGCTTATGAGCCTCGGCTCGAGGGTAGAATCAAGACAGAACGAAATCAGCACTATATCAAGGCAGCTCAAGGAGCTTGCCAGGGAGCTTGATGTGCCGGTTATCGTGCTCAGCCAGCTCAACCGAGCCGCCGAACAGCGCGAAGACCACCGCCCCAGAATGAGCGACCTCCGAGAGAGCGGCAGTATCGAGCAGGACGCCGACGTTGTCATGCTGATTCACCGCGAAGACTACTACCACCGCAACGACCCGAGCTACGAGAATACAAATCAGGCGGAAATCATCATAGCCAAGCAGAGAAACGGCCCGACGGGTATTGTCGAGCTGATGTTCCACGGCGAATACACTCGCTTCGACAATGTTATAGACAATATGGGCATGGACTACGAATAAGGCTATTCTTTCTCAATCGGCCATTCTTCCGCGATAATACTTGCCAGGCGGAAGTAATATCGATAAAATTGCCTCCGAGATTATTTCAAGGAATTATGATAGTGAAAAAGTTATTAGTGTTGATGTTCGCTCTTTCACTTTTCTCGGTTGGCCTGGCCGACGAGAGGAGGATTGTCGAGCTTGCGGTCAAGGGAAACGTTACACTCTCTTCGGCGGAAGTTCTCAGTAAGGTTGCCGCAAGGCCAGGGCAATTATACGACATAGACCGCCTCACTGCCGATACCATGCGGTTGGGCGAGCTGGATGCCGTGCGCTATGCCTATTACAACGCTGAGGAGCTCGACGGGGGAATGCGTGTTACGTTCGTTGTGCTGGAGAAGAAGCTCATCTCAAGCATCACCTTTTTCGGCAACAGTAAGCTCAAGGACAGCGTTTTACTGCGCGCGATAGATCTGTCAAAAGGCGATTACCCCGACAACATCGCGGTAGCTGAAGCTCTCGACAAAATCCGTGAGAAGTACTCCGAAAAGGGGTACTACTTCGCCAAAGTGGATCTGGACGAAGATGCTCTCGCTGATGGTAGCGTCATCGTGCGTGTGGAAGAGGGGCCGCGGATCAAGGTGGGCGCGGTGCGCTTCGACGGCAGTAGCGTCTTCACTGAACGCCAGCTGCGCAAGGCGGTGAGTCTGGATTCCAAGGTGTTGTTCTTTATCCGTCGCTCCTACGACAAAAAGAAGGTTGAAGAGGATATAGAAGCCATCAAAGCGCTCTACCTCGAAAGCGGCTATATGGATGTGAGCTGTGAGGCGATTCCGGAATTCAACAGCAAAATGAATCGCGCAAATATCGTTTACAGCATCTCAGAGGGACGCGAATACTCCATCAACAGCATAAACATTACAGGTGCGGAATTCTACTCGGCTGCCGAGCTTGAAGAGGTTGTGGACGAAAAAGAAGGCGATGCCTACTACAGCGAAGCCGTACAGCGCACCGCCGACAAAATCCGCGACAAATACCGCGAAGACGGCTTTATCGAGGCGACAGTCAAACCGGTACGCAAATTTACCGACAGCGGCGATGTGAATCTCTCATACGAGGTGAACGAGGGCGCCCGCTACAAGATCGGGCTCGTGGAAATCAGCGGCAACTTCGAGACACACGACAAAATCATCAGGCGGGAGCTTGATTACGCAGGCTTCAAACCCGGCCGCTGGTTCAACGCAAAAGACGCCCCCGGCACAGGCAATGGCCTTATCGAAAACGAAATAAAACGTGCCTCTCTCGCAGGCGATGTGATGATAACTCCCGTTGACAGCGATGAGCCCGACACAAAGAACGCGCTCGTAACCATAACTGAAGGCATGACAGGTATGCTTATGTTCGGCGCGGGCGTTGACAGCAACAACGGCCTCATCGGACAGGTTGTTATAGAGCAGAGGAATTTCGACATACTCGACTGGCCCTCAAGCTTCGGGGAATTCTTCAGTGGTAAGTCTTTCCGCGGCGCAGGCCAGTCTTTGCGCCTGAGCATGGAGCCAGGCACGGATGTGAGCCGATATTCGCTCGACTTCACAGAGCCTTACGCCTGGGACAGACCGCTTTCATTCAACCTCGGCTCATCGAGGTTTTACCGCGGTCGTGAGAGCTTCGATGAGGTCAGGGATAAGGCGTATTTCGGCCTCACCCGCCGCTATGAAGACAACTGGTACCTCGGTATGGATTTTAGAATTGAACGTGTCAGCGTTGAGAGCATTGAGGCAGAAGCCCCCGCAGAGGTGTTTGATGTGGCCGGCGATACAACGCTGTTCGGCAGCAAGTTTTCTATCACAAAGCGCGAGACAGACAGCCGCTTCCTCCCGACTAAGGGCTATCGCTTTGATATGTCTTATGAGTTTGTCGGCGGGGACTACAGCTTCGGCATCGCCAGCAGCACACTTACAAACTACCGCACACTGCACGAAGACATCGCCGGACGCAAGACCGTCTTTACGACAAAACTGCACGGCGCGGGAATCGTTGGAGATGCGCCACTGTTCGAGAAATTCTACGCCGGCGGCTCAGGCAGCCTGCGCGGCTTCGATTATCGCGGCGTTGGCCCGCGAGGAGAAAGCTCCACAACCCCCGGCGATTTTGACGATCCGATCGGCAGCGACTGGGTCCTGCTTGCCGGAAGCGAAGTTGCAATTCCGCTGTCAAGCGACCGCTACAACTGGCTGTTCTTCGTTGACGCTGGCGCTCTCGACGACAACGAATTGCGCGCATCAATCGGCACGGGCATTGAGATTCTCATACCCCAGTGGTTCGGTCCGGTTCCTATGAGATTTGAGCTTGCCGCGCCAATTTCCAAGGCCGATAATGATGAAACGCAGGTATTCAGCTTCTCCATGGGCAGGCTTTTCTAAGCAGACAGAGCCATTAACGGCAAGGTACCGTAGTTGGGGCGCGGGTTCCTCATTACGGGCTGATAAAGCACCCCGAATTTGAAAGTTATGCCGGCAGCGTTTTTTGCATTGCTTGCAAATTGCTGCGTTTGCTATGCGAATTCTTCATGTTTTTCCTTGCTGCCGCAAAGAAAATTTTTTTTTGGTTGAAGTATTGCCTGCATAGTGCATAATCTGTCGTTTGCATAAGTTTTAATAATTGAATACGGAGCAGACGATGGGGCCTTTACTCGAGGGACTTTACAAGTTGCAGATTGAGGAAGACAAGCTTCGCGGTATGACAAAGCGTCTCGAACGCGCCAACCGTGCGGTTGTTCTTCAAGAAAATAAGCTCGCTGAGCTTGAGTCGGAATTAGCGCTCAAGGGACGGGGCATTGTGCGTTTGAAGGCAGAGTCCGATGCGATTGACCTTGAGATCAAATCTCGAGAGGAAACCGTAGAAAAATACAAGGCAGCCCTGAATACTGCCCGCAACAACCGCGATTACGCAGCCATTCTCACAGAACTCAACACCAACAAAGCAGACAATTCCAAGCTCGAAAACAAGAGCCTTGAGATTATGCAGATGATTGAGAACGAGCAGAAACTCTGCGAAGAGCTTAAAGCGGCAATTGAAGAGCAGAAGCAGCTTATCGAAGATGTTAAGGCCAGGGCGGCCGGCAGGGTTGCCGAATGCACAGAGGCTATCGAAGAGATAAGCAAGCAATGGGAAGTGGCCGCCAAAGCGCTTGCGCCGGATGTGCTTGAGTTGTTCAAGCGCCTCGCCGGCACATACGAAGGCAGCGCCGTCTCCTACATCGAACAGGCCGACCCGCGCCGTGAGCTGTTCCACTGCAACGGTTGCTTCATGAGCCTCACAAGCGAGACATGGAACCGCCTGCTCACACAGGACGAAATTATCCGTTGCCCGAGCTGCGGCAGGATAGTCGTAATCAATCCGCTTTCACAGTGAGGTTTTGAACCGTTGAGTCCGACAAGAATCGCAATACTGCTCAGCGGCGGCGGCCGTACTATGCTCAATATTGGCGAAGAGATAGCGGCGGGGCGGCTCAATGCCTCCATTGCCCTGGTAATCAGCTCGCGCGAAGACCTCAAGGGCGTTGACAGAGCCCGCGAGATGGGGATAGATGTTGCCGTTATCCGCAGGAAAGATCTCTCATCATTGGAGCTGTTCAGCTCCGCCATCGAGCAGAAACTCACCGAATACGACATTGACCTTGTCGTACAGGCCGGCTGGCTTTGCCTCTGGAACATACCTCACTGCTACGAGAACAGGGTTCTCAACATACATCCATCCCTGCTGCCGAGCTTTGGCGGTAAGGGTATGTGGGGGCATCACGTTCACGAGGCGGTTCTGGCGAGGGGCTGCAAGGTAAGCGGATGCACGGTTCATTTTTGCACAAACGAATATGATGATGGTCCGATTATTCTCCAGCGCACCTGCCCTGCATACTCCACCGACACCCCCGACGAGCTTGCCGCGAGGGTATTCGAGCAGGAGTGCCTTGCGTATCCAGAGGCGATAAGGCTCTTTTGCCGCGGCGCTCTGCGCGTGGAAAACGGCATCGTCCACATCGACGAATAATCCGGCGATTTGCCAGAGCTTGAGTTGCCGCCCCATTCACTGTATAATACCCCGTAACTAAATCCTTTTTTTCAGAGAGTATTGATAAATGGCTTTAAGCATAGGTATAGTCGGTCTGCCAAACGTGGGCAAGAGTACAACATTCAACGCGCTTACAAAGACGCAGAACGCAGAGGCGGCAAACTACCCTTTCTGTACAATCGAGCCGAACAAGGCGATTGTGCCCGTTCCGGATAAGCGCCTCGATAAGCTTGCGGAAATCGTCAAGCCTAAACGCATCGTACATTCTACGGTTGAGTTCGTTGATATAGCGGGTCTGGTGGCAGGCGCGAGCAAAGGCGAAGGCCTCGGCAACAAATTCCTCGGCAACATCCGCCAGACGAGCGCTATCGTGCATGTTGTGCGTTGCTTCGATAATGATAATGTTGTGCATGTATCGGCGCACCCGGATCCCGTGCGCGATGTTGAAACGATTGAAACCGAGCTGATCCTTGCCGACCTCGAACAGCTTGAGCGCAGGATGGAACGTTTGCGTAAGCTTGCAAGGATGGACAAGAAAGCAGGCCCCATGCTCGCTCTGGCCGATGAGCTGAAGGCGCATCTCGAAGAAGGGCGCCCCGCGAGCGAGTTTGCGAAGAAGGATGAAGACGCTTTCAAGGAGCTTCAGGCGGATATGGGCTTCATCACCTCCAAAAAGGTAATCTTCGCGGCGAACGTCGATGAGGAGGGGCTCCTCGAAGATAACGATTACGTCAAGCAGCTTATGGCGGTTGCCGAGAAACGCGGTGCCGAGCTCGTGAAGATATGTGCGAAGCTTGAGGAGGATATGGTTGATATGAGCGACGAAGAGAAGCATGAGTTTCTCGAATCCATGGGGATTGAAGAGAGCGGTCTTGAGCAGATCATCCATAAGGGTTTTCACGCCCTCGGCCTCCAGAGCTACTTCACCGCCGGTGTGAAGGAGGTTCGCGCCTGGACAATCGGCCAGGGCTGGACAGCCCCGCAGGCCGCCGGCGTGATACACTCCGATTTTGAGCGCGGTTTCATTCGCGCAGAGGTCATCGCGTACAACGACTACATCACCTTCGGCGGCGAATCGAAGGCCAAAGAGGCAGGGAAAATGAGCCAGAAGGGCAAAGCGTACATAATGGAAGACGGGGACGTCGTAAACTTCCTCTTTAACGTTTAATCAAGATAGACGATGAGCGAAAGCCTGATACAACAGCTCACAGCAGAGCAAAGAGAGCAGCTCGAAATCTTCTACCGCGTGCTGGTGGAAGAGAATAAAAAGCTCAACCTCACCCGCATCACAAGCGAAGAGGAGGTGCGCGTGCGCCATTTTGAAGACTCGCTCGCCGCGTTGCCTCTGCTCAGGGAATATGCAGCAGCGATAGACTGGTTGCCATCCCTTGCCGACATCGGTTCAGGCGGCGGCTTCCCCGGGCTTGTTCTGGCTGTTGCCCTGCCCGACTGGCGTATGATCAGCATCGAGGCAACGGGCAAGAAAGCGGACTTTCAGTACCGCGTCGTCGAGGAAGTAGGCCTGCGCAATGTCGAAGTGATAAACGACCGCGCCGAAGAGCTTGCATCCCTCGAAGACTACCGCGGTATGTTTGACTTTGCCACGAACAGGGCCGTGGGCAATCTGGCGCTTATCGCCGAGCTTTCCGGCGCATTCGTGCGCGAAGGCGGGTACTTCGTTTCGTATAAGGGCCCCAGAGCGGACGAGGAAATCATCGCGGGACGTAAGGCGTTCGGCATACTCGGCTTCGATGAGCCCGTGCAGATTCCGTACAGCAATTTCGGCGAAGAGGGCACGAGCCTGCGCCTTGTCATCGCGAAAAAGCTGCGCCGTACGCCGCGGAAATACCCGCGGCAGTACAACATAATAAAGGCAAGACCGCTGGGAAGATGAAAATGCTTGATGTCCAGCTGACGAACATCCTCAAGAGCCTTGTGAAGCTGCCAGGAGGGCCCGCGGCATACGAATTTCTCAACTCGCTGATGGTGGAAGCGGGGCTCAGCAACGAAACAATCAAGGCGTACGGAAAAGACCTGCGCGCCTTCCTCTCATACTGCAAAGAACAGGGAATCAGCGGCCCCGAAGAAATGTGCCTTACAACCGTTTCTACGTATATCCGCCTGATGAGCGAAGAGGGTAGCTGCGCTGCGACAATCGCAAGAGCCATCGCTGCGATTCGCACGTACCTCAAGTACTGCGTGAGCGAGCATATCATAGAGGACGATTTCACACTGCTCATCGAATCGCCCAGGCGCGGCGAGAAGCTTCCCGATATCTACAGTATCGAGCAGATTGTCTCGCTTCTTAACACCCCCGACCCTGACCGCGACAAATTCTACTACCGCGACAAGGCCATCCTCGAAATGCTCTACGCAACCGGTATGCGCGCTAGCGAGATGGAGAGAATCCGCCGTAAGGATATCAGCTTCCGTTTCGGCTATATCCGCTGTCTCGGAAAGGGGAGCAAGGAGAGGATTGTGCCGCTGGCCGATTCCTCCGCGCATTACATCACGCATTATATCAATAAAGAGCGCTCATTTCTTGAGAAGCCCGGCGGCCCCGACAACCTCTTTCTCTCCGGCAACGGTAATGTACTCGACCGCACAAACATCTGGCGCATTGTCAAAGGATACGCCGCGCGCGCGGGGCTTATGAATTTTACGACTCACAGCTTCCGGCACTCCTTCGCCACCCACCTGCTCACAGGCGGCGCAGACCTCCGCAGCGTGCAGGAGATGCTTGGTCATTCCAGCGTTACCACGACGCAAATCTACACGCACCTACGCGCCGACGAGCTCGCAGAGACGCACCGCAAATACCACCCCCGCAGGGACGGAAAGCGCGAATAAAAACGCCCCGCGCCTCCGCTATTGCATTCTTTTCTTTCTTCGTGAGCTTAGTGCGCTTAGTGGTTCATAAACCTTGTTCGTTAAGGTATTTATTTTACCGCGAAGGCCGCGAAGAGCACGAAGATAATACAATTCTGCCGGTGGCAGGCGCCGGCAATTCATCGCACCCTTGTATGTTGGAGAAGTCAAATTTCAACGGTAAAATATCCTTTATCATAAAGGTAATCTCTAAAAGGACTTGACTGCCTGCTTGGTATGTGGTATATTTTCTTTGTCGCAAAGGAAATAATTGAGTAAATGTCCTATGGAAGGAAGGAAATATGAAAGAAGTAGTCAAGAGAATAATATCAGACTTCCACCGCAACGGTGTGCCGTCTTCAAAAGAGCGGGATTTGCACGTTCCGCTCGACATGCAAAAAATAGTTACCATAATCGGCCCCAGAAGGGCCGGTAAGACTTTTTTTCTGTACAACCAGATGGCGCGGCTACTGTTACAGGGAGTGAGTTTGCAGAGAATCCTCTATATCAACTTTGAGGATGAGAGGTTTGATTTCGGCCCCGCGAACTATGATTCCATACTTGAAGCATACTATGAGCTGTACCCGAACACAAAAGGCTCGGATATATATGTGTTTTTTGACGAGGTGCAGGAGTTGCCCGATTGGGAAAAGTATGTGCGCAGAATAAGCGATACCGTTACCTCGCATATCTTTCTGACCGGCTCAAACTCGCGCCTGCTCTCAAAAGAAATCGCAACATCTCTTCGCGGCAGGAGTCTTTCATTTGAGCTGATGCCGCTCAGTTTCAGTGAATTTATGCGCTTCAAAGGTTTTGCTACCGCTTCAAGGTTCAGCACGAAAGGTGCCGCAGAGTTTGAGCATACGTTTGAAGAATATCTGCTGTGGGGCGGGTATCCCGAGCTTGTCAACACTCCGTCAGAGTTTAAGGCCAACGTACTTCAGGAGTACTACAACGTAATGATATACCACGACCTGTTGGAAAGGTATGGCATTTCTAATCTTCCGCTTCTGAAGTATGTACTCAAACGGCTTGTTTCTTCTCTTACTGAAGAATTTTCGGTAAACAAAATATACAAAGAACTGAAAAGCATGGGTCTGTCTGTCGGCAACAACACCGTCTATGAGCTGGTCGGCATGATTTTTTCAGTCTATATGATGGAAAGTGTCGAAAAGTATGCCCCGTCAACGGTTAACAGGGAGATGAGCAATAAAAAGGTTTATATGTACGATAACGGTCTCGCCTCGGCAACAAGGTACGGAGTCTTCTCAGACAGAGGCAAGCTTCTCGAAAACCTTGTCTTTACTCATCTCCGGCGCTTGTACAAGGACGTTACGTTCCTGAAAAATGGCTTTGAGTGTGATTTTTACGCTTTCAGCTCGGGCAGGAAACCTCTGGCAGTGCAGGTAACCGATGTGCTCTCCCGCGATAACATCAAGAGAGAGCTCAAAGGGCTTGAGGGAGCAACAAAAGTGAACAAAGTTTGTGACCGCCTGCTCCTCTATGGTTCAATAGAGGCAGGTTTGGTTCTGCCGGAAACAAACTGCGCCAAAGTAGCCGAGTGGCTGCTTGAAAGCGGCATTTCGTGATAAATTCCCCGTCTCTATCGTCTGTCAGGCGCTGATGTAATCGGGGAGGTTTGCGAGGTTGATTTCGCGCTCGGTTTCGCCAAGGTGCTTTATCTCGACAGAAATCAGGTTGAGGTCGTGCAGGCAGTTTGAGACGCGGTTTGCCCATTCAATCAGCACCACCGAATTCGGGTAGCACATATCATCGAAGCCGAGATTCTCGAACTCCATATCCGATTCGATGCGGTACGCGTCTATGTGATAGACCGTCAGCGGGCCTTCGTACTCGTTCACTAAAACGAACGTGGGGCTGCTTACGAGCTCTGTACCCTCTGTCCTGCATACTCCCGCGACCACGCCCTTGATGAAGTGCGTTTTGCCGGCGCCGAGATTGCCCACAAGGCTGAACACCTCTCCGCCGCGAAGCTGAGCGCCGATTTTTCTGCCAAGGTCGATTGTCTGCGAAACGCTTGTGCTTATCATTGGTTTTGTCCTGTTTCCGTTGATTGAGAGAGGTGGTCGTAGCCGCAGGGTGCAAGCTCCATACTGCCGCCGCCGGCGAGCTCGATCTTCATTACGCCCGCCGCAGTGATTTCGCCGATGGAGGTTATCTTGAAACGGGCTTTGTTTATGTCCGTGGCCCTTTCGCGAGGTATTGTAAAGAGTAGCTCGAAGTCTTCGCCGTCGCAAAGAGCGCTGTGGAGAGGGTTCGCCTTTGCCGATGCCTCGGCGCTCAGCGGTATCTCCTTTGCCTCTATCACGGCTCCTGCTCCGCTTGCCTCGCAGATGCGGCAGAGGTCGTTTGAGAGGCCGTCTGTTATGTCTATCATACTTGTGGGCGCGAGGTTTTCGGCGATCCAGAGCGCCTCCTGCACGCGCGGCGTGAAGGATATGTGCTTGCCGGCAAGTGAGCCGCCGAGCGAGCCGGTAACGCAGATTAGATCTCCTTCTTTTGCGCCATTGCGCCGGATGGGATCTGTTTTCCCCGGGGTAGAAAAGACGGATGTGCAGAGGGTGAGCTTGCCGCCCGCGCGCCAGCTTGTTATATCGCCGCCCACCAGGCCGCATCCGCACTCGTCGCACGCCCTGAGCAGGCCGGCGTGAAGCTCTCTCAATTCTTTTTCGCCTGCGCCCGCAGGCAACCCGACCGCCGCAACCAGCCCCAGCGGTACGCTCGCCATTGCCGCCGCATCGCTTATGCTTACAGCCGCCGCCTTGTAGCCAATCTCTTCGAGGCTGTGAAGGGAGCTGTCGAAATGGCTGCCGTCGAGCAGCATATCCGTACTCACAAGCACGCTCGAATCCGAGCCGGTGCGCATTTGAGCCATATCATCGCCGATACCTATGGGAAAAACATCGCTTCTAAGCTCGCGGCAGTCCGCGAAATAGCCGGTTATCTTATCTTCGTTTGACAGCATCATATCTCCAGCGCCGCCGAACTCAGAGGAAGGCGGCTGAATGTTAAGTTTTAGTTTGAAACATTTTTATACACAAACGGCCTCGCTTTACAACCCTTTTCCTTTGTAGAGCGCAGATTTACAGCGCCGCGAAAATAGCTATAATGAGCGCTTTCAGAAAAGGCACACGAGTAGCTTATGACCCAAAACTTTTTTCGTGCCTTTCGTGTATTTCGTGAGCTGTGAATAATTTGGCTCTCATCAGCTTTTGCATACTGACACAGGAAACGCATATATGAACAAATACGTATCACCGCTGGTCGAAAGAAACGCCTCGGAAGAGATGGCGCAGCTTTTCGGCGCGGACAAAAAATTCGGTACCTGGCGCAGGCTCTGGCTTGAGCTGGCAAAGGCCGAGAAACAGCTTGGCCTTGATATAACAGCTGAGCAGATTGCTCAGCTCGAAGCTAATCTGACTGATATCGATTATGCCAAAGCAACCGAGTATGAGAAGAAATTCCGCCACGATGTAATGGCGCACGTACACACATACGGCGATGCCGCCCCGAAGGCCGCCGGCATAATCCATCTCGGCGCGACGAGCTGTTATGTTGGTGACAACGCTGACCTCATCATCCTCAAAGAGGCAATGGAAATGACTCTCGGCAAGCTGGCGAGCGTTATCAGCCTGCTTGGGGAGTTTGCGGCGCAGTATAAAGATATGCCCACGCTCGGCTTCACGCATTACCAGCCCGCGCAGGTAACGAGCGTCGGCAAGCGCGCCTCGCTATGGGCCTATGAGCTGGCGATGGACTATGACGAGCTGGAAAGGCGCATTGAAACGATTCCGTTCCGCGGCGTCAAAGGCACTACGGGCACGCAGGCATCATTCCTCTCGCTCTTCGGCGGCGACCACGACAAGGTGAAGCAGCTCAACGAGATGATAACAAACGCCTTCGGCTTTGCCAACTGTTGCGTTATTACCGGCCAAACTTATCAGCGCAAAATCGATACGATGGTCGTAAACACGCTCGCGCTTATCGCGCAGTCGGCGCATAAGATGTGCAACGATATCCGCCTGCTTGCCAACCTCAAAGAGATGGAAGAGCCCTTCGGCAAGAACCAGATAGGCTCCTCGGCCATGGCATACAAGCGCAACCCGATGCGTAGCGAGAGGGTAACGGCGCTTAGCAGATTCGTGCTTTCACTCGCATCCAGCCCCGCAATGACGGCGGCGGAGCAGTGGTTCGAGCGCACCCTCGACGACAGCGCCAACCGCAGGCTCGTACTTCCCGAAGCATTTCTCGCTGTTGACGGCATCCTCGAAATTCTGATCAACATTGTTGACGGGCTTGTGGTATATCCGAAGGTTATCGAGGGGCGTCTGCGTAGCGAGCTGCCTTTCATGGCCACTGAAGACATCCTCATGGCGGGCGTAAAAGCGGGCGGAGATCGCCAGCAACTCCACGAGCTGATTCGTGTTCACTCGCACGAAGCCGCCGCACAGGTGAAGATCGAGGGCAAGCCCAACGACCTCATCGAAAGGCTCAAGAAGGACAGTGCGTTTGATGCAATCGACCTGGATGCTATCCTCGAACCGGCGCTCTATATGGGCCGTTGCTCCGAGCAGGTGGACGAATTCATCGAGCAGGTTGTCGAGCCGATACGCAAAAAAAGCGCGCACAGCTTGAAGCGCAAGGCAGAACTGAAAGTATAACATACAGGGGCGTGTTTCATCGCGCCCGCGCTTCGCGATGCCGAGCTGGGGCTCGATACTCCCTGAAATTTACAAAAGCAAACATCTTATAAAGGCATAAATAATGACTAAACAAGAGCTTACAGCAAGAATCAAAGAAGAGGCGTACCTCGAAGGCGAATTTATTCTCCGTAGCGGTAAGAAGAGCAACTACTATATGGACAAGTATCGCTTCGAGGCCTGCCCCGACATTCTCAAAGCCCTCGGCGAAGAGTTCGCAAAGCACATAACCGATGATGTAACCCTGATCGCAGGCCCCGAGCTCGGCGGCGTAGCGCTGGCGGCAAGCGCCTCAATGGTCTCGGGCAAAAAGTGGGTTATCGTGCGCAACAGCAAGAAGGGCTACGGCACGGGCAATGTGGTTGAGGGCGGTAAGATTACATCTGACGACGTTGTACTGCTCGTGGAAGACATCGCAACAACGGGCGGACAGGTTATCGAGGCGGCGAAGGTGATCGTGGAAGCAGGGGCGAAGGTCAAGAAAATCGTGGCCGTGATAGACCGCAAGCAGGGCGCGAAAGAAAACATCAATGAAGCCGGCTTCGAGTTCGCGAGCATCGTAACAAAAGAAGACTTAGGCATTACAGATTAAGGGATTTTTTCACCACGGAGGCAAATAGGACACGGAGTTTTTGTTTGTTGAAATTCTCAGTGCTCTCTTTGGCCTTCGTGAGTTTGATTCATTTATATGGATAACATAGTCAGTGAAGTTTTAGAATTCGGCATGATTGCCTGCTTCGGCGCGGCATGGCCGATAAGCATACACAGGTCGGTCAAATCGCGGACCACAAAGGGCAAGAGTTTTGTATTCCTGCTGATTGTCCTGGTAGGATACATCTTCGGAATCGCCCGCAAAGTTTTCATGGCCGACTACTACATCGCCTTCTACGCGTACTGCTTCAATTTCATGCTCGTTGCCGTCGATTCGGCCCTCTGGCTCTACAACTACCATCGCTACGACAAGAACCCATAACAATCCGTAATGAGGAACTCGCGCTCGGTCCAACGGTGCAAACCGTGCGAAAAAAAACTCCCGCAACACTAATCAATGCCGGTGAAATCAAACCAAAACAGCGCCATTGCGCAAGCAATGCGAAGAAAATGCTCACGTAAACACCCACCAACGCTGGTGAATTCAAACGCCGGTAGAGACGCAAAATCTTGCATCTCTACAATTTCGGGGCGCTCGCGCGCCACCGCTGTTGCGCGAGCAGGCTTTGTGCTCAATTGAGAATCATTTCACGCGCGAACGGCTCGCACAAAAGAGCGGCGCTTCGCAAGAACCCCGCCAAAATGCCGGAGAAGTCAAAACCGGCTCAGACTCATCATGCCCGCCGCGATTAATAGCCCGTGCCTGCCCATCTCTCGGAATCCCAGAGCCACTGAACAATATCTTCGTCCTTGTCGGAGGGGTTTTGCACGCTGAGATCAGCCATCAAAACGTTCTGGTGCTGATTCACCCTTCTTATGCCCGCCGTATCTATCAGTGAACCAAGCGCAGGGTATGTGGCGGAGGCGAATTCCCACGCCCCGTTTGTCATATCGCACATCATCGCATCCTTCGACCTATTGTTCACCGAAGTAATCTGCGCGCGTATTTCCTTCCTCCAGAGCCATATATGCGTACTCCAGAAGAGTGGTCTGTCGGTTGAGGAGAGCTTGGCGTTTTTTATCATCCGGTATATCTCGCCGGTCTCAATCGGATTGTGGTAGTCGCCGGCTACAACATCGCTGAGCACATAATTCTGTTCGTAAGACAGATTGCTTATACCCGGGCAGAAAAATACCTTATAGTCAGGCAGCAGGTTGTTTTCCATGATATACGTTACGGAAAAAGGAGATGGCTCGTGGGCGTAGTCGCCCGTTCCGTTGGTCCAGGCCCAGCGCCTCGCCAGCTGAACGGCGTCATTGTTTACATTCGCCGCGGTTGCGTACCTTTTGATGTCGAAATTGAACGCAGTCTCGTACATCCCTATCGCAATGCCGATCTGATGCATATTGGTTTTGCAAATTGATTTGCGGGCCTGAGCCCTTGCCTTGCCGAGTGCAGGCATCATAATTGCCATAAGCATCGCTATAATCGATATGACGACAAGAAGTTCTATCAGTGTAAAAGCACGTCTTTTCATTTTATCACCCATGTGAAGAGATTTACATACAGGGCAGGCATTTACAATCATCCTGTCTTTCAAGCCTGAGTAAGTGCTTGCCAATGGTAAATAAAAGTTGTTGGCAAGTCAAATGTTTTTTTCAATTATCGATATTTTGTACTCGATCTTACTTTCGGCAACTCATTTCGTTGTCGGTAGGGTCAGATTTCCGCGGATCCGAGACAACTTCCCCCGCCTCGGGCCAGAGGTCTTCTGTCCAGGTGAGTTTCCTGATTTGAAGAGTGGGTCTGCCACGTCTCTCTGCATCGTAGGTATGATAAACGAGGTAATCTCCGGCATCTGTCAGCAATACGGAGTTGTGGCCGGTGCCTTTGAAGCGCTCGCCTCCCTCAAGGATGAGGGTGCCGCCGCCTTCTGTCATCAGCTTTCCGCCCCTGTCAACATACGGCCCGTCAACATTTTTCGAGCGGCCGGCCATAATTTTGTACGTGCTGGCGATACCGATGCAGCAGCGGTCGAAGGAGACGAAGAGGTAGTAGTAATCGCCTTTGCGGATGATATACGGCGCCTCGATGGCGTTGTTGTCGGTGGCGCGCGTGGCGATGGTTTTGAATTCGGGGTCATCCTCGAAGAGCGGCTTGCCCGTTTCGAGATTCAGCTCGGTCATCTTGATGCCGCCCCAGAACGAGCCGAACGCCAGATACATCCTGTCCTCGGGTGTCTTTATGATGCATGGGTCGATGGCGTTGAAGTCTTTGCTCGGGTCGGAGCTGACAACGAGCCCGCGGTCTTCCCAGCCGTAGTCAGGAGCGGTGTGGTCAAGCGTACTGCTGACGGTGAGACCTATCGCGCTGGTCTGCCTGCCGAAGGTGGAGGCGGAGTAGTACAGGTAAAACTTGCCGTCCACCTGCGCAACCGCGGGCGCCCAGAACCCCCTGCACCCCGGCACAGACTCGCGCACCCAGTCAGGGATCTCTCCAAAGACCTGCCCCGCGGGGCTCCAGTCGATGAGGTTTTTCGAGCGTACAGCCTGCAATAGGCTACCGCGCCGGCCGGTCGAGAAAACATAGTAATAATCGCCCGATTTGATGATTTCGGGGTCGTGCACGTCGATATTCTGAGCGGCCGGTATCTGCATCGCAAAAACCGCGGCCAGTAACATTGCAAGTTTCTTCATTCTCCAATCCCTTTCATCTGAGGGTGATTTGTTTTAATTCGCAGCCTATCGCCCGTGTCTTCGAGTTCGTGGACGCGCGCGCGGGAAAGCGGGCTCATTGTGGGCCTGTGCACAACAAGCATCAGGCGGCCATCGAACGCTTTGAATACCATGCCGTGGCCGCTGTCGTCTGTGAGAAGCGGTTCGCTCTGGCGCCAGGGGCCGATGAGCCTGCCGGAGAGCGAATAGGCAACGGCTTCTGCGTACTTGCCGTTCTCCTGCCAGCTCGACCAGAGCATCAGCAGGCGGCCAGTTTTTGTGCGGTAGAAGAAGCAGCCATCACTGACGAATTCCCGCGGTTTGTCGCCGGGCTTCGCGTTCCATGGCGTTATCCAGGGCGCATCTGATGCGCGGAAGAGCAGGAGGGGCTCGCCGAGCGTGGCAGAAAGCTCGTCATTGAGGCGCAGGGCTTCGAATGTGCCGTTGAGCGTTTGAATCCATTCATGGCAATAAACAATCCAGGGCTTGCCGTCTTCAATAAACAGCGTCCCGTCAAGTGTCATCAGCTCTTCGGGGGTGGCAGGGTGGTTGGCAAGCGGCTTGAACGGGCCTGTCGGCTCATCGCAGACGAAAATCTGCGTACCTCGCATATGAGTTCTCTGAAGGCTGGGGCCCGTTTCTGAAATCGTCTTGTCGCGGTTATGCAGCGTTACAAAGAGATAATACTTACCGTTGTACTTGTGTACTTCGGGCGCCCAGGCGCCGTGTGCGGGGTTTGCCCAACCATCCTTGGGTACGCTAAAAACTACCTGCGGCCCCTCCCACAGATCCAGATCCTTGCTTTTATACGCAACCACGCCGCTATTACCCCGCTCAATCGCACCGGAAGCGACGCTCGTGTAGAGGTAGTAGGTTTGGCTGGCCTCGTCGGCAAGGATGAACGGATCGTGCGCGCGGAATTCTTCAAGGCGCTTGCCCTCGGAGAGTGCGCCTGCGCAGAAAATCAGCATTGCAAGAAATGTCTTTCGCATGGTAAATTCCCTTTCTTTTTCCATATCGGTTGCCGTATTATCGCAGTATAATCCGAACCGCTTCGCAACGCAAGGTTTGCCGAACCGTAAACAAAGGAAAACGCGCTCCGGCATTGCAATCTCCCAAAGCGATGCGATTGTAGTCGATTGCGCAATATGGATGGGCGTTTGCGTAACATTAGCGGGGCGCTTGTGCGCCTCCGCTCTGCGCGAGCAGGCATTCTATTCAATTGAGAATCATTCCGCGCGCGGAACGGCTCGCACGAAGAGCGGCGCTTCGCAAGAAGCCCGCCTGTCGCGGTTCTGATTGTCATTCCGTTTGCGTTTTATCATCCCTTCCGAGCCATGCGCGGAACATGCGCTTTTCTTGCAAAAGTGAGGCGGAGCGTTTATCATAGGGACTCATTGATAAACGAAGATTTTGCCGGCAGGCGAAAGGAGACAAGATAAGATGGGTCTTGAAGCGGTGATATTTGATTTTGACGGCGTTCTCGCCGATACAGAGCTCCTGCATTACCGCGCGTTTTGCGCAGCGCTGGAGAGCGAAGGGGTACGTCTTGAAAAGGATGTGTACTGGGAGAAGTATCTCGGCTATACAGACAAGGAGGCATTCGAGCAGATGAGCTCCGATTTCGGCTTTTCGCTCAATGCAAACAAGCTCAGCTGGTTGATTGACGAGAAGGCCGCGCGCTTCGATGAGTTTGTTCGGCTGGAGAACAGCCTACTGCCCGGGGTTACCGAGCTGCTTTTGAGCCTGCGCGAGGCGGGTGTTCCGATGGCTATCTGTTCGGGTGCCCTTCTCTGCGACATTGAAGGCGTGTTTGAATGCGCGCGGCGGCACAGCGGCATAGACTACTTCTCCTTCTTCGATGTGGTTGTAACGGCGGAAGATGTCGCCGACGGCAAGCCCCATCCCGAGGGATACGAAAAGACCATGGAGCTGCTCAGCAGCGACCGCGAGAGCTTTATCCGTCCGGAAAGATGTGTGGTGGTGGAGGATTCACACTGGGGCTTGGAGGCAGCTCGCAGCGCCGGCATGCGCACTATCGCCGTTTGCGGCAGCTACAGCGCCGAAGAATTGGCGGGTTTTGCGGACTTTGTCGTCGGCTCGCTCACCGAGCTTAATGCGGAAATAATCGCCGCGGTTGCTGGGTGAAAACGCTTTACATAATGCGGTTATTCGCTACGATAAGCCGTTTACACACTATGGATATTATCAGGTTAGCGAAATGGCAAAAGAACTACCCAAGACATACGACCCCAAAGACGTTGAAAAACTCGCTCAGCAGCTCTGGCTCCAGGCCGACAGCTTTCATGCAGAGCCCCCAGCAAAGGGCGGTAAGGATTCGGCCCCCTACACAATTGTGATACCGCCGCCGAACGTAACGGGCATGTTGCACATGGGCCACGCGCTCAACAACACGCTTCAGGACATAATGATTCGCTTCAAGCGCATGCAGGGCTGTAACACGCTCTGGATGCCTGGCACAGACCACGCCGGCATCGCCACGCAGAGCGTTGTAGAGAAGAAGCTGTTCAACGACCACGGCCACACCCGCCACGATGTCGGGCGTGAGGCGCTGGTTGAGATGATCTGGAACTGGAAACAGCAGTACGGCAACACAATACTTGAGCAGCTCAAAGGCATCGGCGCCAGCTGCGACTGGCAGCGCACTCGCTTCACGCTCGATGATACCTGCGCGCGCGCCGTACGCCGCACGTTCTTCCATCTCTTCAGCGACAAGCTCATCTACAAGGGCAAACGCCTTGTGAACTGGGATACGCACCTGCAAACGGCGGTTGCCGATGATGAGGTAGCGCATAAGACGGTTCAGGGCAATTTCTACTACATCAACTACCCGATCTCCGGCAGCAATGAGTATGTAACCGTAGCAACGACGCGTCCCGAAACGATGCTTGGTGATACGGCTGTGGCGGTGAACCCAAAAGACGAGCGCGCCGGCGAGCTTATCGGGCGCATGGTCGCTCTGCCTCTAACAGGCAGGCTGATTCCGATAATCGCCGACGACTACGTAAAACGCGGCGAGGGTACAGGCTGCCTGAAAGTAACCCCCGCTCACGACCCCAACGACTACGAAATCGGGCTCCGGCACAACCTTGAGCAGATAAACGTGCTCACGCCCGACGGTAAGATAAACGAAAACGGCGGCCGCTTTGCAGGCCTCGACAGATTTGAGGCGAGGAAGAAGGTGGTTGAGGCGCTTGACGAGCTGGGTCTGGTGGTTAAGATCGAGCCGAGGGAGCAGGAAGTCGGCCATAGTGATCGTAGCGGCACGATTATCGAGCCATACCTCTCCGATCAGTGGTTTGTATGCGTGCAGCCGCTTGCCTTGCCCGCAATCGAAGCGGTGAAAGATGGCAGAGTGAAATTCCACCCCGAGCGCTACACCCGCTCTTATCTCGACTGGCTCGAAGGCATCCGCGACTGGTGTATCAGCAGGCAGCTATGGTGGGGGCATCGAATTCCGATCTGGAGCGTGGAGCTGGAAGTAGGCAAGGCGCAACCGAGATCGAAAGAGCCGATAAGCGATGAAGTGAAAGAGCTCATCAGTAATATGACAAAGCTCAGCTGGCTCGAATTTACCGAAGACCTCGGCGAGTTTGCTTTGCAGGTGAGTGAGGTTGAAGACAGGCCCGGATTTGTGCGTGTGGACATCTGCATCGCCGATGAAGACGAAAAAGCGGAAGCGCTTCTCGAAGAGCATGGATTTATTCGCGATGCGGACGTGCTCGACACATGGTTCAGCTCGGCGCTCTGGCCCTTCAGCACGCTCGGCTGGCCCGAACAGACAGAAGAGCTCAAATTCTACTACCCCACAAACCTGCTCGTAACCAGCCGCGACATCATCACGCTCTGGGTTTCGAGGATGGTGATGATGGGGCTCTACAATATGGGAGATGTGCCGTTCAGGGATGTGTTTATTCACGGCAAGATTCTCGACGGCAACGGCGAGACGATGAGCAAGAGCAAGGGCAACGGCATAGACCCGCTCGCCATCATAGACACCTACGGCGCGGACGCGATGCGCTTCAGCCTCGCCCAGATGACCACCGACAATCAGGATATGCGTATGCCCGTCAAGCAGGACGAGCAGGGGCGCAACGTGAGTGAGAAGTTTGACATTGGCCGCAACTTCTGTAACAAGCTCTGGAACGCCTCGCGCTTCGCCATGATGAACCTCGACGACGTTGCCCCAGCGGCATTCGACGCCGAAAAAATGGATCTTACGGATAAGTGGATTCTTTCGCGCCTCGAAGATACCGCCGGCGCTGTTACCGATATGCTCGACGAGTTCAAGTTCAGCGAGCCTGTTAATATGCTCTATCGCTTCTTCTGGAACGACTTCTGCGACTGGTACCTCGAATGGGGCAAACCACGCATGAAGGACGAAGAGCAGAGGCCGATATTCCAGAACGTACTGGCGTTTGTCCTGGACAGGACACTACGCCTGATGCACCCGTTTATGCCGTTTATCACCGAGGGCATATTCGGCCAGCTCGGCGAGTATGTGCCGGCGAGAGGGCTCAATGGCATCATCGAGCCGGAGCGCGAAGAGCTTCTGATAAATGCTAAATGGCCCGTGAAAGAACAGCTCCTGCGCGACCCCGATGTTGAGCAGCAGATCAGCGAATTACAGCAGATTGTGCGCTGCATTAGGGAAGTGCGCAGTCAGCACGGCGTGGCACCGAGCGCTAAGATTAGCGCGGGTATCGCGGCGCCTGAACAATTTGCCGCGCTTTACAGCGCCCAAAGCAACCTGATTGAAACGCTCGCAGGCCTCAGCGAGCTTGAGGTGGGCAGCGAAATCGCCCGCACGAAAACCACCGCCACAAGCGTACTCGGCGAGGTTGAGGTGTTCGTGCATGGCGTTATAGACGGCAAAGCCGAGAGGCAGCGCCTCGAAAAGCAGAGGGCAGAGCTGGAGAAGGCTATAGGCAGCATAAAAGGAAGGCTCGCCAACGAAAACTATGTCAAGAATGCGCCGCCGGCAATCGTGATGGATTCGCGCATTAAGCTCGCAGAGCTTTGCGAACAGCTCAAAACGGTTGACCAGCTCATCAGTGAGTTGTAAGCGCAGAAGCAAATCGGTTCAAACAAGATTTGTGAACCACAGAGAGCATCCTTTGGCATAAACACTAATGGAGATAATTAACCATGAACATACTTGCAGTTGATATTGGAAACACAAACATAAAGCTCGGTCTCTTTCTCGACAGCTCGCGCGTGCCGTCGGTGAGCATCGCGGCGACAGACAGCAAGGCGCTTGCGGCAAAGCTCGCGGAGCTCTGGAATATGGTGCCTGCGGCGAAACGCTCCACGGAGGGCAAAAAGGAGGGCGTTATCGTGCTGGCAAGCGTGAATGGTGCGGCAACGGAGGCCTTTACGGCGCTCTGCAAAGACGAGCTGGGCGAGAAGGTGCTTGAGATTGGCATCGGCAAAGACATTGAGCTACCGATAAAGGTGGTTACGGACTTCCCCGCCGATACAGGGATAGACAGAGTACTCGCGGCGGCAGCGGCTTGGATTGTGGCGCAGCATGCGGTTGTCGTGGCGGACATCGGCACCGCGATTACCGTGGATGCTGTCGATGAGGATGGGCAGTTTGTAGGCGGGGTAATAGCGCCAGGCCCGGGCCTATGCGCGAAGGCTCTGCACGAAAACACCGCAAAACTGCCGCTTGTCGAGATCGAGCAGCCCAAGCTGCCTATCGGTGCAAACACGCAGAAGGCCATAAACAACGGCATCTTCTACGCTACCGCAGGACTCATCGAGGTGAGCGTGCGCAAATTCGCTGAGGAGCTTGGCGGCTGGCCGCAGACCATCGTAACCGGCGCCGCGGGAGCGCTGTTCAAGGACGAATGCGAGTTTGTGGACAACTTCGTTGACGACCTCGTCCTCAGCGGAATCGTGCTGGCGTACAAAAAGCATATCGACAGCATACCGGAAAGCTGAT
>JBFWMM010000037.1:0-28794 GCA_050251615.1 Phycisphaerae bacterium | reverse complement strand
ATGCTGCGTCTCACTGATAAGGTACCTTATGAGCGCCGAGCCGATAAAGCCGGCGCCGCCTGTTACGATGATTCTCTTCAAATCAAGCCTTCCAGACCTTTTTCTTCGCGCCGCGCAGGCCCTCGCATGCGTTGCGGGTGTCCACGATGAGGGGCGCGCTGTCCACAATCATCTGATAATCGTATTCGCTGTGGTCGGTTGCGATCAGCACGGCATCGTATTTAGCGAGAGCGGCCTTTGTTACCGGCTTGCTCTTCATCTTCAGATTATATTTGCGCTGCTTCCAAGTCTCGGGGATGTACGGGTCGTTGTAATCGACTTTCGCGCCCTTGTCTCTGAGCAGCTCGATGAGCTCCAGAGACGGCGACTCGCGCACATCGTCAATGTCTTTCTTGTACGCCAGGCCAAGCACAAGCACCCTGGAGCCGTTAATCGCTTTCTTATGGCTGTTGAGCGCCTCCATCAAGCGCTGCACAACGTACTCGGGCATTGAGGTGTTGATCTCGCCTGCAAGCTCGATAAATTTCGTCGGCATACCGTATTGACGCGCCCTCCAGGTGAGGTAGAACGGGTCGATCGGGATGCAGTGTCCGCCGAGGCCCGGGCCAGGGTAGAATGCCTGATAGCCGAACGGCTTGGTCTTCGCGGCGTTGATAACGCTCCAGACGTCTATTCCCATGCGGTCGAAGAGCATTTTCAGCTCGTTCACCATCGCGATATTCACGCAGCGGTATGTGTTTTCGATAATCTTGGCCGCCTCCGCCACCTCGCAGCTCTCCACCGGCACAAGCGTGTCGATGGCGTATTTGTATATATCCAGCGCCACCTTCAGCGACTGCTTGTCGTACCCGCCTACAACCTTGGCGATTGTGGATGTACGGAAGCTCTTGTTGCCCGGGTCCTCGCGCTCGGGGGAGTATGCGAGATAGAAGTCCGCGCCTGCCTTGAGCCCTGAGCCTTCTTCGAGGATCGGCAGCATAAGCTCCCTTGTTGTGCCCGGGTATGTCGTGCTTTCAAGCACAATCAGCTGGCCGGCTCGCATATTCTTCGAGATGGTCTCGCATGTCTTTATGACATACGACATATCCGGCTCGCGGTTTTCCGTGAGCGGCGTCGGCACGCATATAAGCAGGCAATCCGGCTCGTTCATGCGGGACATATCGGTTGTGCCGTTGAACAGGCCGCTTGAAGTCATAGACTCGACTTGACTATCGGGGATGTGTTTCAGAGGGCTCTTGCCGGAGTTGATGCGGTCAACATTGACCTGATTAACATCAAAACCGATTACCTTCGCTCCGCCGAGCGTGAACTCTCTCGCAAGCGGCAGGCCGACATATCCAAGCCCAACCACACCTACATAAGGTTTCTTTTCGTTACTCATAGATCCCAACTCTCATATGCCAGATTATTTGCTCATTGATCCGCTAATATCTCTGTTATTCTCTCCGCGGCATGGCCATCCCAATACTCGGGCGCGCAGCCTGAGGTTTCAAATCCATTGTCTCTGATATCTGCAAAGACGCGCATAATTTCGCCTTTTACAATAGGAACAAGGCGGTTTGTACCTTTTGAGCAGGTTATCGGCCGCTCGGTATTTTCACGCAACGTCATACAGGGCACACCTAAAACGGTTGTCTCTTCCTGTAAGCCGCCGGAATCGGTTAAAACAACCGCCGCATTGCTTATCAGCTTCAGAAAATCGAGGTATCCGAGCGGTTCAACGACTCGAAAATCTCGACAGCCGTCGATTATATCGCCAAGCCCTTTAGTTGCAATGTTTTTCCTCGTGCGCGGATGCATCGGAAACACCACCGGAATGTCCCGCTGAATTTCAGCAAAGGCCTCAAGTACAGCTCTCAAATTGCCTTCGTCATCAACGTTACCCGGGCGGTGAAGCGTAGCAACGGCATATTTTTTTTCTGTTAATTCCAGTTTCTGTAAAATAGCAGATTTTTCAGCCTTTGCCTTGTTTGCCTGAAGCGTATCTATCATCACATTACCGACCAGATGCATTTTGTCCGGAGCTATCCCTTCCCTGAGCAGATTGTCAATACCGGACGGCTCTGTAACAAAGAGCAAATCGCTGATCGAATCTGTAAGGATGCGGTTTATCTCCTCGGGCATGGAGCGGTCGAAGCTGCGAAGCCCCGCCTCGACATGCACAAGCTTTACTCCCAGCTTCACAGCCACAAGCCCGCAGGCAATAGTGCTGTTAACATCGCCGACAACAAGCACAAAATCGGGTTTATAGCCCAGGACAACCGGCTCAAATCGCTTCATTATTTCCGCCGTCTGAACGGCGTGCGACCCCGAGCCCACCTCCAGATTCACATCAGGCTCAGGAATACCGAGCTCGGTGAAGAAGAGTTCACTCATATTGCGATCGAAATGCTGGCCTGTATGCACGAGAAGCGCCTCAATCGCCGGCCGCTTTTCAAAAGCCCGCATTATCGGCGCGATTTTCATAAAGTTCGGCCTCGCGCCGCACACACAGATGATCTTGATTTTGCCGCGGGACGCCATTTAGATGCCGTAGAATTCCTTGTACCACTCGACGAAGCTGTTTACACCCTCCTGTATAGGGGTATCGGGTTTGTAGCCCATATCTTCGATGAGATCATCAACATCAGCCCATGTCGCAGGGACATCGCCGGGCTGAATCGGCATCATATTCTTCTCGGCCTTCTTGCCGAGCGCATTTTCAATCGCCCCGATAAAGTCCATCAGGCGTACGGGCGAGCTGTTGCCGATGTTGTAAATCTTAAACGGCGAGCGCGCGCTGCTCGGGTCTGGATTCATCCCATCCCAGTCCGCATTGCCTTCCGGAGCCGAATCAATCACCCTCATCACGCCTTCGACAATATCATTAACATGCGTAAAATCGCGCTTCATATCACCAAAATTAAACACGTTTATCGGTTTGCCCTCGGTAATCGCTTTCGTAAAGAGGAACGGCGCCATATCGGGCCTGCCCCAGGGGCCGTAAACGGTAAAGAAGCGAAGGCCTGTCGTTGGGATGTTGTAAAGATGGCTGTAGCAATGCGCCATAAGCTCGTTGCTCTTCTTGCTGGCCGCGTACAGGCTCACGGGGTGGTCAACATTATCTTTCGTGCTGAAGGGCATTTTCTCGTTGAGCCCATAGACGCTCGAACTGCTCGCATAAACCAGATGCTCCACCTTATTATGCCGGCAAGCCTCGAGTATGTTGGCGAAGCCCACAAGATTAGACTCAATATAGGCGCTCGGATTGATGAGGCTGTAGCGAACGCCCGCCTGCGCGGCAAGGTTGCAGACGCGGTCAAACTTTTCTGCCGCGAAAAGCGCATCTATCCCCGCCTTGTCCTCCAGGCCAAGCTTGAGGAACGTATAGTTCGGATATTTTTCGCTCTTAACCGCCCTGCCATACTCGCAGAGCTTATGGTCGATACCGGTCTCGGCGAGCCTGCCATGCTTTACGCGGACATCGTAGTAGTCGTTTATATTGTCTATGCCGACAACTTTATCCCCTCTTTCGAGAAGCTTTTTCGCGAGAAAAAAGCCTATGAAGCCTGCTGTACCTGTTACCAGTATTTTCATCTTATGCCTTAATTATCGGTTGTCTGTTTGCGAGAAAGACGTATTTTAGCAGTAAACAGGTCTTTGGCAAGCCTCGAAGCGCGGATTACTCCGCCACAGGGCAGCTGATTACTATCGTTCGGCGCGCGGCATGCTTGAGCCAGGTATCTATGTCAAAAAGATCATCGTAGTCGGATGTCTCAACGATCGCAGGTTTCAGTTGCGCGTCAAAGGCAATATCAAGCCGGTTATCGCTGAGCTCGGTCGAAACCGCAAACCATCCCGCATCGCCAGGCAGTCTTACCGTCTGCGCTTCCGGCATAATCAGCACCTCAGCACCTTCCGGCAGCTCAAGCGAAATTTCCGTATGGCTGAGCGAATAGCCAGGCATATAGAGCGGGTTCTCGCGGCTGTCCTCGCGCAGGCCGAGCGAGCCCGGGCCGGCAGGTAGCGTGAAGTACATCAGCTCCCCATCAATAACCGCACACTTCTTCACAAGCGCAGAATAGCCCATCTTGCCAGGGTATTCGCTGTAATCGGTTATAAGCTCGCCCGCGGGCTCTGCAAGCTGCGAGATGCCGGAGATCAGGCTTTCATAGTAGCGGCGTCTGTTTTCGGGGGTAAGCTCGGTGAAATAGCGATTTTGCGAACCGTAGCTCGTGCCAAGCGCAAGGCTCGTGCCGGAGAGCTCCGCATCGCCATTTGGCCACATTTTCGAGCTGATCACCTGTTCCGAGCGGCTGCGGTACATCTCTGCCGGCTCGATTCTGGCAAGCTCGCCGTTGCGCGTGCTGATTGCAAGGGCATGCTCGGAGCCTGTCGTACCGAGCGCGGCGTACTGGTCTGTATCGCCGAGCCAGCATACGCCGGACGAGGCGTTCGTCTTCACGAGAACGCCCGAGAACACATCCGCGCCGAGCCTGCTTACCTCAAAATCCTCCAGCTCTTTCACGAGTGGCGCGTTGGACACAAGCACAATCTCACTCTCCACGCCGCAGAGGCCGAGCAGTTTCGCGGTAAGAATCGCCTTGTCGAGCGAGTTGCCGTAGCCATCGGCCAAAACTGCCGCACAGCTCGAATGCGCCTCAAGCGGAATTCCCGTAAACGCCGGGCCCGCGCCGCGCACCTGCCTTGCGACAAAATCCCGCACGGAAATTATTTTCTCGTCATCGGTTTTGCAGCCGGCCGCAAGCTCGGCCGCCTTCTGCGCAACAAGCGCCTCATTGGAAGCAATCGCTTTCTCAGCAAACTGCCCCACCATCGCGGCAAATTCAGCCGGCTCGCCGCAAACAGCCCATGCGAACGGAGTAAAGGCGTAGAGCGGAGGAAGCGCGTCTTCCATCTTGATCGCGGGGATATTCTCCGCCTGCCAGCGAACGCAAGTTTTGCCGTTCGCGGAGGTTACGGTTTTCTTCAGCACATCCTCCGCATCTGCGTAAAGGATGCCGTTATCGTCATCACCATAGAGGATGTCGAGCCCCGCCGGGATGTTCATAATTATCTCGATATGCTCCACGGGCATCGAAGACTGAACCGGCTTGTACATACTGAAGTACGGCCGGCCGCTGATTCGCCGCGTTACGCTGTATTCGATGACGCTGTCGTTCTCAACGCCCGGCAAAGATGCCACAAGCAGCTTGCCCTCGGGGTATCTCGGCGCCGACGCCACCCATCCCGCATCCATAACGTTTTTCTCAACCTCGCTTATCTCCTTCACACTGTCGCCATTTATCACGCGCGCATAGTCGAGCGTGAGTTGCTCCCAGGCGGGCACATAGCCCAGCTTCAGCTCGGAGTTGTCCTTCTTGCCCTTGTACGTGAGAATTTTCTGCCTGATTACCGTATTAAGTGTCCAATTATGCTTATCGGCAAGGTCATACGTAACCACGCGAGAGAGCAGGACAGAATCGGCGCCATCGTACGGTTTTTCCTTAAGCAGGATCTGTTTGCGTGAGTTGTACTCAATCTGCTTCAAATCTTCCTTGAGAGAAAGGTACTGCTCGGGCGAAAACTCAACCGCCTCAAATTTTGTTTCACGCTTGATCGAAATCTCACTGCCGTTAGCTGAAATATCGCTGACCCACGACATATAATCGCGGTCTATCACCGTCTTCTCCGGCAGGGAGAATATCTCCAGCGAATCATCGAGGTCGAGGCTGATCACCTCGCTCACGCCGCAGGTTGTGCCGGTTTCGAGGGTGAAGCGGCGCTTATCGAGGCCGGTAGCGCGAAGAACATAATTCGCCGTGCCGATTTTCGTGCCGATGCCGTAGATGGGGGCAAGCGCCTTGCCGTCTCCGCTCACAAGAACATCCTTTGCATGATATTCCAGCTCCACCTTTATATTGCGCGAGGTGTCTTGCAGGTCTTCAGGCTCAATCTTGAGCGAATCAAGCTTGCCGCCAGGGAGGAAGCGCTTGAGTATATCCTGAAAATACGTCTCAATCTGCTCGCTTTTCCAGCGCAGGAACGCGCCGCGATAGGCATTATCATTGATGCCCTCAAAGCTGAGCGAGCTCTTTGCCTGATAATTGCCGTCCGCATCGAGCGATGCGGCTGTAACGATCTTCAGCATATTGTCGTCCGCAGGCTCAACGGCGGAGGTGAGCAGCTTTTCGCCGTCGGGATCGGCGACGAGATAACTGCAATTGTTCAAATACGCCGGCAGAAGCTGCCGTGTGCTCTCGTCTGTCGAGTCCATCAGCATATACTGCCCTTCGCCGGTACGCACGCAGGTAATCGCATGGTTGAAGTATGGCAGGGGCACCTCCACATCCTTCTTCGGCCCGCTGTGTATCAGCACGGGAAAGCTCTCGAAGCCCGCCTCACGCAACATTACAACAAGCAGTGCCGCCTTATCACGGCACACGCCATGGCGGTTCGCGAACGTGAGGTTTACATCGTGCGGCTCGTAGCCGGGCGCATCCTTTTCGATGCTGATACCCATATAGCGGATTTCCTGCGAAACAAATTTGAATATCGCACGGATTTTCTCCTCATCGCTCTCCAGTCCGTTTGTCAGCTCGCCGGCCATCTGCTTCATCTCGGCGGTCTGCTTGAAATGCGGCTCGGAGATATTCCAGTACCATCTGGAAACCGTCTGCCAGTCGGGGATAGTGCTGATAAGCAGCCTCTGAACGCATGTCCAGTAGTCCGGCATGGATGGCTCGGGGAAGAATCTGGGCACGTTTTCCGCCGTCCAGCGGTACAGCGTCCCCTCATCTGTGTCAATTTTCTCGTATGTTACCGTTTTGCCGACTTCCCCCTTGAGCGCAAACTTCCTTATCGGCAGATCCGCGCACTCATAAACCTCATAGACATCCTTGATGATAGGATACTCTTCCTCGAATACGATATAATTGCTCCAAGTATCCGCCATGCGCGGTCTGTGGTTCTCGTCGGTAACAATGCAATGCACCACATCGCCAACCTCTACCCCCGGCACGCTCACAACAAGAAGCTTGTCGTTGGGGTTGTATATATTGGCGCTCATGCTGGCGTTGTTCGTCATCACCTTGCTGTTCGCTTCAACGTCAACCGCCTCCACCGAGCCATCGGCCTTGATCAGCTCTACAAGCTCAAAGCGAAGTGTGTTGTACGGGAGCGTATAGCTGCGCGAGATTGTCTGGTTGGAGCGCTTGCCCTTCTCCGTAAGCACTTTCGTGTACCATTCGGATACGTCCACGCCGCTACCGTCGGGGTTGTAGCGCGATTGGGTGTAACCATAAACAAGCGCCTCATCGGCATCTGGATACTTCTCCACCGTAATCTGCGCGGCCAGATCCAACGCCTCGCCCCTCTCGATAAGCGGTGCGGCACCGAAAGCGGCGACTGCACTGAACATTATTGCAATTACTGTAAGCAACCTTCCCATTCTTCTGTTCCTTTGCTGATATTGTGTTAAAAGCGGAAAAATGAAAGTATGCGGAAATGCCGCGATTAGTCAACGCACTTGCTGTAATGCCGCTTCAGGCGGTCAGTAGAGGGCAGTTTGAAACACACCTTTCAAACCTTAACCAATTACCCTTATCGCATTACCCTTTTTATGCCCCCTTCCCCCCCCCTGCGAACTTATTATATATGCAGTTGTTGACATAATATCGCATTGTGCTAAAATGATCTGTCGCATGCAAATTGGTGTTGCATCGGTACCGGTTTTCTTTCCGGTAGTGTTTACGAGATCGCAATCTTGAAAAACAGAACAGTTCTGTTTTGGGATATTTTACCATTTATGAAGGGTATCAGTATGAAACTACTCACTCAACTACGGACGGCCTCGGCGGTCCTCATTGCATCGGCATCGGTTTTCGGTGCAGTCTGGACAGGCGGCGGCGACGGCACAACCTGGGCAGACGGGGCCAACTGGGACACAGGCATCGTACCGAGCAGCACAACGGATGTTACCGTTGACGCGGCAGGTTCAGTCTCCTACAACATCGGCGGCAACTGGACGCGCGGCGGCGCAACGAACATCACCGGCAACACGGTGCTTTCCATCACCGGCAAGCGTTTCCTCAGCGGCGCTGACGGTTCGGCAATGTTCAGCATCTCCGGCAATGCGCAAGTTACCAACTCAGGCGACTACTGCATCGTGGGTGCCGGTTCCAGTGCGAGCGTTTTCAGCATGAGCGGCGGCACATTCAACGCCAGCGTTAACCGCGGATTCTTTATCGCAGATAACGCCTACTGCTCAGGTTCAATGCTCAACATCACCGGCGGCTCGTTCAATGTAACTTACGTTGCACAGAACGATGACTTCTGGAATGAGTTCATCGGCCACAGCGACGGCGATGGCACAATGCTGGTCAAGGGCGGTACAGTCAATATAGCGGCTGCCTCCAATCTCGATAACCGCCGTATATACATTCGCCAGAACGGCCTTATTCAGATTGATGCAGGCGTTGTAAACTTTACCAACATGAAGTACTTTATCATTGGCAAGAACTATGCAGAAGATCAGGGAAAAGTGATCCTCAATGGCGGCGCTCTCAACATCACGACAACCGCGGTTGGCGGTGTTGTTGTCGGCGGCGAAAACAGCAACGGCCTTCTTGAGCTCAATGGCGGCGCTCTCACTGTCAACTCTCCAAACGGCATTTGGATTGGTGATGGTGGTGACTCAATAAGCGGTACAGTCAGGCAGAACTCCGGCGATGTAAGCATCGTTGGCGGCGGCGGAATCACAATCGGCCGCGTCAGTACGCCTCTCTCCATTTACGAGATGAACGGCGGCACGCTCAACTGCTCCTATATCGTCCTCGGCGAAAGCGCTTTGGCCGGTAGCGGGTTCGTATTCAACGCGGGCGAAATTATTCTTGCAGGCGACCAGAGAGACATCGTGAATCAGAGCTGGTTCCAGGTTGCCGCGGATGCGGTTGTCGAGTATGACAGCGTAAACGATGTAACAAACATCTCTTACCTGCCTTACGCAATCAACCCCGTTCCCGCGTCAGGAACTGTTGATCAGGGTATCCTCAACGGCACAGCACTCGAGATGAACCTTGCCTGGACGACAGGCCTCGGCGCCGGCGGCACAACAAACGCCGACATCACCTCACACGAAGTATATGTAGCGAATGTCTCAGCTGACCCTAACGTAATCTTCGAGAAGATTGCAACGGTTCCCGCGACAGGCGACAGCGGTTCTTACGGCCCCTTCACAGTTGACTACGGCACAAACTACCGCTGGAGAGTTGACGAAGTTACTCCTGCCGGCACGATTACGGGCCAGGTATGGGAATTCCGCACGGTTTACTCTCTGCCGACAATCCTTTCCATTCAGCCGGCAAACGCCCTCTACCCGCAGGGTGCAACGGCAACAATCACCGCCCAGTATTCCAGCGCCACACCGGCGACGAACGTAAACTGGTATGTTGACGGCACACCGGTTAACACGGCGGACAGCAATATCACTATCGGGCTTACCGCGACAACAGCAACCCTGACAATCACCTCTATGGCTCCGGAATATGATGGCGTTTACACCTGCGTTATCTCTAACGATGGCGGCAACAGCGAAGTATCCGCCGGCTCGACAGTGGAATGCGAGCAGCTCATGGCATGGTATGCCTTCGGCGGCGATTTCACCGACTCACAGAACGATTTCGACGGCACGCTAATCAATGAAGACCCCAACTTCCCAGGCGGCACATTCGCTGACGGCGTTGACGGCCAGGCAGTTGTGTTTGAGAATGCAAAGGGCGAGTATGTTCAGGTTCCCAGAATGGTCCAGGACAATATGACAATCGAAATGTGGTTCAAGACAACCCTTACCGGCGGCACAGGCGGCTGGTGGAACGGCTACGGCCTCGTTGACTCCGAATATCCCGGCAGCACTAACGACTTCGGCAGCAGTGTGCTCGGCAGCAAGTTTGCCTTTGGTATCGGCAGCAACACCGGCGATATAACACTTTCTTCCACTTCAGATGTCAACGACGACCAGTGGCACCACTGCGTTGCGACGCGTGATTCAGCTACCGGACAGATAAAGATCTATGTTGACGGTCATCTTGAAACAACAGGCTCCGGCAACCCGGGCTCGAAGAACGTTAATGACGTAATCGCAATCGGCACCGTCCTCACATATCCCGTTGAAAGGGTATTTACAGGCGCAATTGATGAAGTGAAGCTGTACAACTACATCCTCTCCGACCTCGAAATCGCCGCGATTTACAACGGCGTAACGGGCGAAGTGGTTTGTGTTGAAGACAACAGGCCTTCAGGCACCTACGACATCAACGGAGACTGCATCGTTGACGTGGCAGACTTCGCGGCATTCGCGACGGGCTGGCTCGATTGCGGCCTCTACCCGAGCTGCATCAACTGATTCTGCTGAAAAGCAATGACTCCATACTGCCGCGTGCCTTCGGGTGTGCGGCAGTTTTTTTTTGGCCATTGAATATGGAACCCCTGATTGTATCACTTTCGAGTATTTCGTTTTTTGCCGTTCAGTTGCAACTGCGGAGAGCGTGAGCTGAAAATACAACTCGAGGCAAGCGGGGCGGCGGCTTGCGCTTGAAAAAAGCGCCTTCGGCGGTATAATACAGGCTTCGCTGCCGAGGGTGTGGCGAATCAATAAAAATAACCTCAACCGGAAGACAAAATGGTTCAAGTAAAAGCATTGGTTTTGAGAGCGGCCGGCATCAACTGCGACCTCGAAACGGATAACGCCCTTGAAATGGCCGGCGCCTCTGTAAGCCGCCTTCACATTAACGAAATCATCAGGGATAAGTCGGTACTCGAAGAAAACCAGATTCTCGTTTTTCCGGGCGGATTCAGCTACGGCGACGACATCGCCGCGGGCAAAATCCTCGCCAACCAGATCCGGCACCACCTCTACGACCGCGTGCAGGACTTCATCGCGGCTGGTAAGCTCGTGCTGGGCATCTGCAACGGATTTCAGGTGCTTGTAAAATCGGGCATTCTTCCGGGCATAGCCGGCGCCGGCAAGGAGCCGCTGGTAACCATCACACACAACGACATTCCCCGCTTCTACGACAACTGGGTCTATCTGCAACCAGGAACGGATAAATGCGTCTTCCTCGATAAAGATCGCCGCATCTATCTGCCCATGGCGCACGGGGAGGGGAAAGTGGTAACGAAAGACGCAGAGACGCTCGCTGTATTGCAAAAGGCCGGGCATATCGCGTTGCGCTACGTTGATGCAGACGGCAACAGCGGCGGCTATCCCGTTAATCCGAACGGCGCAACCGACGACATCGCCGGCTTCACCGACAGTACAGGACGCGTGCTCGGGCTTATGCCGCACCCCGAAAGATTCGTCCGCCGCACGCAACACCCGCAGTGGACAAGGCTGCCCGAGGATATCACGGCAGACGGCATGACAATCTTCAACAACGCCGTAAGCTACGTTAAGAGCAACCTCTAAGCCCATGCAACATAATCAACAACGCTGGGAATGATGAGTCCGTTTCGCGCGGCCCGGAATGCAACGATGGCACGATGAACATCAGTCTATCAACCAGTATTCGGCGATTATGGCAAGGTCGTTTATGTCGTATTCGGCGGGCCAGAGGCGCGCAATCTCTGCAAAATCTGCGAAGTCAATTTTATAATCGCCTGTCAGATCGGGAGGCAGGCAGGAATCTTCGTTGCTGAAAGCAGACTGATTTCCAAAACTGTCAACAGCAGTTACAACGTAGTAATTTATGCTGCCAACGCTTGCGGATTGGTCGAGATACTCACTTTCGACGGTATTGCCGATGAGGGCGAAGCCAACGCCCGACGACTGCGAGCGGTAGATGTTGTAGCCGGTGAGATAGTATTCGCCGTTATCGGGCCAATCAAGCTGTGCGGCGGAAACAGCACCTTTTGCGGAGAGGGATGCGGGCGCCTGCGGCGGAGTTACGCCTGCCAGAGCCGCTATATCAGCTGTTCCCAGCGCAGTGCCAAAGATTTTAAAATCGTCAATGCGGCCCGCGAAGTATGGGTCGGCGGTGAACCGGCTTTTCCCGACGTAAAGCTCCCGCGCAAGCAAAGACCACGGCGCGATGGATATATCTGCCTCGGCAACGGGCTCGCCATCAAGATAGAGGGTTCCCTTGCCACCTGTTTCCAGAGTTACCGCGACATGGCACCACTGCTTCATGGGCAAAGCGACGGGCGCTTCAAGGATCTGCTCGCCCGAGCCTGCGTTTATTGCAAAGCGCATCTTTCCGCTGTTAGCAGAGGGAGTGAGGAACATATAGGCGCTTGTGCCTGTGCCGAAGTCAAAAATGCGCTGCCAGGCGTTGCCGCCATCCCATTTTACCCACGTAGCGAACGTACGGGCATTGCCCACAGACAGCGGGAAGCTCACATACTGCTGCTCTCCCGTGAGATATAACACTTCCCCCCTTGCCCAATTGCTCACAACAGCCGCTCCGTTTTCAAGCGTTGCATCGAAAACATCGCTGTCATCGCGGCCGTCAATATCAAAGCTGTACGAAGCTTGCCAGTCTCCGAGTACAACGGGCCAGCCGTCTGCATCCCAGATTAGCTCGCTGATACCCAATGTGGGTGCGCCGTTGTAAACGCCATCGTAGTAGTGGTGGCTGAGCAGGAAGCTGCCGTTTTCCTCGAAGATTTCGGGGTGTCCGGGACCGATATAGCGGCCAGAACTTTCATAAAAAAGCGTTCCTCCGCCTGACTCAAGGCTGACGCCGTTCTTGTCGAGATACGGGCCACGCGGGTTTGTGCTTCGCCCGACCAGCATATGGTAGGTGCTGTCAACTCCGCTGCAACAGCCGCCATCGTTTACCATCAGGTAGTAGAGGCCATTGTGTTTGTAGATGCCTGCGCCCTCTTCTGTGTTGCCCCAGCCGCCGCCGATAGAGTTGGAAATGTGGGTGGTTGTGTTGTTCAGCGGTAGCCCCGTTGACGGGGCAAGCTCTCTGATAACTATGCCCGAAGAATACGAACCGAAAACCAGCCAGACTCTCCCGTCATCATCTACAAGCACGCTCGGGTCGATGCAGTTGAGGTCTGTGTAGTCGGTGTTTTCTGTTGCCATCCATGCGGAATCGGACTGCACAACCTTCCCACGGTCCGTCCAGACGGGATTATTCAGCGAGGGGCTTGTGGCAAGGCCGATGACCGAATCAATCGTACCCCACTCGGAGTAGGAGTAGTAAACGTGATATCTGCCGTTGAAATACGCAACTGCGGGCGCCCAAAAAAAGTTAGGCGAGCCGCCCGGCACGGCTTCGAGCGTCCAGGCTGGCGCGCTCGAAAAAACGCTTGAACTCTGAGTCCACCAATCCATATCATTCGATGAAAGGCAGTACACCCCTTCTCCTGTGCCGAAGGTGTAGTAGGTGTTGCCGTCTTTGATTATAGAAGACGGATCGTGAATACCGTACCGGCCTGAGAGTTGCTGATGAGCTGAAATCAGCCCTCCGCATAAGAAAAACAGAGCAGTTAGAAGAAGATTCAGCCTCGCTATGGCGGAGGCACTTATTTTTTTCGACCGCATAGATAACCCTCTGAAAAACATAACCAATATCAAAAAAGAGGCGAAAAGCGCCTTGCGTTTTTAATTGTAATGTTTAACGCGGCAAATGGAAGAAGGTTTCATTCATCTTCATTTCGGTTTATCCTTGTGAAAGAGTTGTGCGTCGCAAGCAGGGCGCGATGAATCGCACCCCTACTCAAGGCTTATAAAATGGCGCCGGTTTATAATTTGGCTTCTCGAACAATGATTGGCGTTTGCAGTCAGCTCAATATGTCGTATAATAAGCGCGCAATGATTACAAGGAATCCAGCATGAGAAAATTTGCAGTTATAGGTCTCGGCCGCTTCGGTATGCGTCTGGCAACAGAGCTTTCCGGCAGCGGCGCGGAAGTGATTGCGATAGACGTCAAGCGTGAAGAGATAGAATCCATCCGCGACAAGGTCACTATGGCCGTCCGCCTGGACAGCGCCGATGAAGAGGCGCTCAAATCGCAGGGCATCCAGAATGTTGATGTCGCGATTGTGGGCATAGGCGAAGGGCGCGGCGGGTTCGAGGCGGCCATCCTCACGGTGGTAAACCTCAAGAATCTTGGCGTAAAGCACATTTATGCCCGCGCCATCAGCAGGGTTTCAGGGCAGGTGTTCAAGGCTGTCGGCGCGACGGAGATTGTGTATCCGGAGATTGAAGCGGCGGAGAGATGGGCCTGCAAGCTCGTTACGCCGCAGATTTCAGAAACAATTAACATTGCCCCGAACTATAAAATCGCAAGGCTAAAGGCCCCAGAAAGCTTTGTCGGCAAGACAATCGCCGATCTTCAGCTCCGTCAGAGGTTCAACGTGAACGTCGTGCTGATAAGCAGAGGCCCCAACGCCGGTGATGAACCCCAGGACAAAATCTGTACACCAATGCCGCTGACGGTAATCTACAGCGGCGATACACTTATACTGGGCGGTTTAGAGTCTGAGATATCCAAACTCCCACAGCAATAACCGACCTGCAACACCAATATGAATAAATTGTACATTACAGACCTTGACGGGACGCTCCTTGGCCCTGAAGCAAAGCTCTCCGAATACTCACGCCGCGAACTTATCAGCCTGCTTGAAGCCGGCTGCGACATAACGGTGGCCAGTGCAAGGAGCATTACCTCGATAAAGAAAATACTCGGTGAGATACCGTTCAGAGACCCGATAATTGAAATAAACGGCTCTTTTATCACAGATTACAGCAGCGAAAAACATTTTTATATCGAACCAATCGAAAGTGACATCTGTATAGGATTGCGCAGAATAATAGACTCACACAGAGCAATGCCATTTGTCTTCTGCAATATAGACGGCCGCGACCACCTGTTTTACGAAGGCCTTGTCAATGACGGGATGCGGTGGTTTCTTGATGACAAAACAGAAAACCACACTGTCAAATCCAGGCAGGAAAGTATAGACGACAGCCTCTTTAAAAGCCCCACAGTGGGCTTTGTTACGATAGGCCCCGAAGCGCAGATAACTCTCGTGCGTGATGAGGTTCTGGCCGCTTACGGCGAAACCGTTGACTGCTATTTCTTCGCAAACCCGTACTGCCCCGAGTGGCACTGGCTGACAATCCACAGCCGGCTGGCGAGGAAGTCGAACGCAATCATAAAGACGGCCGAGCTACTCGGCAGAGACCTCACTGAGATTGTCGTATTCGGGGACAACCATAACGACTTGCAGATGATGAAGCTCAACAGGCGCGGCGCGTTTTCGGTGTGCGTGGCCAATGCGATACCGGAGATTCGCGCGGTAGCAAGCAGGGTTTGCGCGAGCAACATTGACGACGGAGTTGTGAAATACATAGCAAAAGATTTTAAACTTAACAAATAAACTAAAAATGGACGATGAAAAAATGAACAACAAAGGTGTAACAGCGTTTGCAGCGCTTTTCGTACTTATAGTGGCAACTGCTGCGAGTATTTACTTTTACAAAACAGGGCAGAAGAAGCCTGAGCCGGTGAAGATGCCCCCGATGCCTGTTACCGTGGACAAGCCCGAGGTGAGGGCGATTCGCGACTGGTTCTACGCTACCGGATACGCCGAGGCGACAAAGAGCGTGGATGTACGCGCACGTGTTGAAGGCGAGCTCACAGGCATTTACTTCGAGGACAGCGCGGACGTTTTGAAAGGCGATTTGCTTTTTGAGATCGAGCCTGATGTTTACAGCGCCCGCTTGCGTGAGGCGGCGGCTCTGGTGCAGAGCGCCAGAGCTAAGCTCGACAGCTCAGAACTCGACTACAAGCGCGTTCTCTCGGCCAACCAGGCCAGCCCCGACAGCGTCAGCGAGGAAGTCGTAAGCCAGAGAAAGACCGCCCGAGACATGGCCGCCGCTACTCTGGAAGGCGCCCTTGCCGATTATAAGAATGCTGAAATAAACCTTGGCTACACAAAGATTTACGCTCCTATAAGCGGGAGAGTAAGCAGAAACTTAGTTGATGAAGGCAATCTTGTGGGTTCGGGCACAAACACCCTGCTGACAACCATAGTGAGCATGGATGAACTGTATGTATATTTCGATGTAAGCGAGGATGTGATCGCAGACCATTTCCGTACGCAGTCACAAACGGGATACAAGGATGTGAGTATGGATCTTTACGTAGGGGCGGGGTCAAGCGATGATTTTCCTCTCTCCGGCAAGCTTGATTATATCGACAACCGCGTGGATAAGTCCACCGGCACAATAAGCGCCCGTGGCATAATAAATAATCCCGATAAGATGCTTTATCCCGGGATGTACGTCCGCATCAAGGCCCCCATCGGTGAAAAAGAAAACGCCATACTGATAAAGGAACGCGCTATCTGTACCGACCTCTCCGGCAAGTACGTCTATCTTGTCAGCGGGGAGGACAATATCGTGAGCAAGGCGAATGTGGAATGCGGCCAGCTCGAGGGCGATATGCGCGTGATACTTTCCGGAATCACCGCCGAAGATACATACATAGTTGAGGGTGTCCAGAAGGCACGTCCCGGGGTGCCGGTAAGCCCAATTCCGGACGGTGCGCAGATGAACGCTCCTGAAGGTGCAGAAAAGGTCGGTGAGTAAGTATGTTCAGTCTGTTTTTCATAGACCGCCCTGTCTTTGCGGCGGTAATATCAATTTTTATCGTACTGGCAGGCTCACTTGCGCTCACGCAACTGCCGGTTGAGAATATGCCCGACATCACCCCTCCTACGGTAATGGTTTCGGCAACCTACCCTGGCGCCAGCGCCTCGACCGTTGCCGAAACAGTGGCTTTGCCTCTTGAGAAGCAGATAAACGGCGTTGAGGGGATGTTGTATCTCTCCAGCACTTCATCCAGCGACGGCTCAGCTTCAATAACGGTTACGTTTGATGTCGGCACAGACATTGATATGGCAACGGTTCTCGTGCAGAACCGCGTTGCCATGGCTACGCCCTCACTCCCCGAAGAAGTGCAGAGGCTCGGCATTGTTACGCGGAAGCGAAGCACGACCATCAGCCAGGTTATATGCATGAACTCCCCTGATGGCTCTCTCGACGATGTGTTTATCAGCAACTACACCAATATAAACGTAGTCGATGCGCTCAAGCGCGTGGATGGCGTCGGCGAGGTAACTGTTTTCGGTGCCAAGGATTTCAGCATGAGAATCTGGCTCAACCCCGACAAACTCAAAGCGCGCAACATCACCTCAACAGACGTGATTGCCGCGATACGGGAGCAGAATATCGAGGTTGCGCCGGGTATTATCGGCGGAGAGCCCGCGCCGAAAGAGCAGCAGCTCCACTTTACCATAAACGCTCGCGGCAGGCTCAACACGGTTGACGAGTTCGAGAATATCATCGTCAAGCGGGTCGAAAGCGGGGCCGTTCTGCGCGTGAGGGACGTGGCGAAGGTAGAGCTGGGCACAGAATCCTACGATACGAACGTAAAGTTCAACGGCGAAAACGCAATCGCTGTCGGCATTTATCAGCTTCCCGGCGCAAATGCGCTCGCCGTGGCAAGGGGCGTCATCAAAAAGATGGAAGAAGTCAAAGAGTACTTCCCTGAAGGCCTCTCATACAGCGTTGCTTACGACCCGTCAAAATTCATTTCCCGAAGCATAAGTGAGCTGTCCCAAACGCTCCTTATAACGGTAATTCTGGTTATCCTGACGGTTTACATCTTCCTTCAAGACCTGCGCGCAACCATCATTCCCGCGCTCACAATCCCCGTCTCGCTCATCGGTACGTTTATCGTGATGAACATGCTGGGGCTGAGCGTCAACACACTCAGCCTGTTCGGGCTTGTGCTTGCTATCGGCGTGGTTGTGGACGATTCGATTGTGGTTGTGGAAAACACGCAGCGCATCATCGACGAAGAGGGGCTCAGCTCCCGAGAGGCGGCCAAAAAGAGCATGATACAGATATTCGGCGCCGTCATCGCAACAACCCTCGTGCTGCTGGCGGTATTCGTGCCGACGGCACTTATCTCAGGTATCAGCGGCCGATTGTACAGGCAGTTTGCGATAACTATCTCCACCGCAACGGTTTTCTCCTCGCTCAACGCGCTCACGCTCAGTCCCGCGCTCTGCGCCCTGCTGCTGCGTCCGAGCCCCGAGAGGAGAGCGCTTCCGTTCCGCCTGTTCAACAACGGCTTGCAGCGTGTTATAGGCGGCTACGGCGATATCGTGCATGCAATTGTGCGCAGAAGCGCCATTTCGCTTGTCGTATTTGCGATTCTCGGCGTTCTGACTGTGAAATGCTTCCAGCACGTCCCCGGCGGCTTCATACCAACAGAAGACCAGGGAATGTTTTTAGTGTCCTCGCAGCTGCCCGATGGCGCCACGCTCGGACGTACCCAGGAGGTAAGCTCGAAGGTAAACGCGATACTGAAAGACAACCCTGCCGTGCAGTTCTTTGTAACGATTAACGGGCTATCTCTTGTGAACTCCACGCACAGCAACAACAGCGCAACATGGTTTATTCAGCTGAAGGACTGGGCCGAACGCGAGAAGATGGGGCTTGATATAAACCATATTGTCAGCGAGATTCAAGGCAAGCTCATGGGCATTACAGACGCGTATTCGTTCGCGTTTGTGCCACCGCCTATTGTAGGGCTCAGCGTAACGGGCGGCTTTGAAATGCAGCTTGAGGACAAAGGTGGCGCAGGCATAATAGCACTGCAGGAAGCCGCCAACAACCTCACCAATGCAGCCTCCGCCACCGGTAACCTCGAAAAGCTCAACGCGAGCATCTTCGCAACGGTTCCACAGGTCAAATTGAAAGTGGACAGGGAGAAGGCCAAGAAACTCGGCGTACGCATAGACGACATATTCAATTGCCTGAGCGCCAGCCTGGGCTCTGCGTATGTAAACGATTTCAACCTCTTCGGCCAAACTTTCAAAGTGAAAATGATGGCCGATAAACCCTTCCGCGACAAATTGAACGACATATACAGGCTTAGGGTGCGCAATGAAAGCGGGGATATGGTGCCTCTGGAAACACTCCTGACGGCTGAAGATTCTGCCGGCCCGGACATCGTAACGCACCACAATATGTACACCTCAGCCAAAATAACCGGCTCTCCAATTGAGGGCCTCAGCAGCATGCAGGCAATCGACATAATGAAGAAAACCGCCGCGAAAAGCCTGCCCGGAGATATCGGCTATGAATGGTCGGGAACTACATTCCAGGAACTCGCAGCCGGCAACACCGCCGCGATAATCTTCGCGCTGGCAGTTGTGTTTGCTTTTCTGTTCCTCGCAGCGCAGTACGAGAGCTGGACAACCCCTCTGTCGATCGTGCTTACGGTTCCAATCGCCATCTTCGGCGGCATCGGCTACACGTGGGTGCGCGCTATGGAAAACAACATATATACCCAGATCGGGTTTGTGCTGCTGGTGGCTCTGGCGAGCAAGAACGCGATTCTGCTCGTGGAATTCGCAGAACAACTCCGCAGAGAAGGCATGGACATCTACAGCGCCTCTGTGAAAGCGTCAAAGCTTCGCTTCCGCCCGATCCAGATGACCGCCTTCACATTCATCCTCGGCATATTCCCGATGGTATTTGCTACAGGCGCCGGCTCTGCGAGCAGACAGTCGCTTGGCACGACAGTATTCGGCGGTATGCTCATGGCAAGTATTATAGGAATCATATTCATTCCGGCTCTTTATGTTGTCGTGGAGGAGATATTCCTGCTCAAAGGCAAGAAGCTGCCGGAAACCGAAACTGAACAAGACCAGAATGAGGACGCAACAACCTGATGCCGAAAACCCTGTACGTTATTGACGGGTATGCGCTGATTTATTCATCATACTTCGCCCCCATGATGAATAATCTCACCAGCCCGACGGGTGAACCGACGAAGGCCGTGTATATCTTCGTCAAAACGCTACTGGGGATGATGAGCCGACGTGAGCCGGATTATCTGGTTGTGGCGATGGATTCGGGAAAGACTTTCAGAAACGAGCTGTATCCGGAGTACAAGGCTCACCGCCCGCCGATGCCTGAGGATATGAAGCCGCAGGTGGAGCGGATTACGCAGATTCTCGAAGCTATGAGGATTCCCGTGCTCACACAGGACGGCTTCGAGGCGGACGACATCATCGGCACTCTCGCGGCCAAGGCCGAGAAAGAGGGGCTCGAAACATACATCTGCTCCAAAGACAAGGATATGATCCAGTTGCTCAACGAGCGGGTGTTTATGTACGATATTAAAAATGATGTCGTGCAGGATTTGAAATGGCTCAAAGAGAATAAAGGGCTTTCGCCCGAGCAGTTTGCAGATGTGTTGGCGCTGATGGGGGACAGCGCCGACAATGTGCCGGGGGTGAGGGATGTGGGGCCGAAAACGGCGGAGCAGTGGATTGTGAAATACGGCTCCATTAACGGCCTATACGAGCACGTTGATGATATAAAAGGCAAGCGTGGAGATTCACTGCGCAGCAACAAGGATATGGCGATGCTCAGCCGCAAGCTCGTCGAGATACGCAGAGACTGCCCGCTTGAGCCGGACTGGGATGAGTTTGCGGTAAAGGAGTATGACGAGGAGGCGCTTGGCGAGGTGTTCGCTCAGCTGGGCTTCAAGAAACTGCTCGCGCAGTTCGGCATAGAAAAAGACGTTCAGCCGCACCACAGCAAAACCGCGGGGCTCTTTGATGCGCCCGTAGCTGCCGAGCCGCCGCCAACCGAGACGCTTAAAACGCGTCCGCACGAATACAAGCTGATAAATACGCCCGAGCTGCTCGCCGATTTTGCCACCGAGCTCTCGAAGCAGAAGTTCTTCGCCATAGACACCGAAACTACAGGCTTAGACTCCATGCGCGCCTCGCTTGTGGGGATAAGCGCCTGCTGGGAGGCGGGTAAGGCGTTTTACATTCCCGTCCGCGCGCCTTTCGGCGAGGATTGCCTTGCCGTGGACGATGTACGCGATGCGATCGGGGGCGTTCTGGCAGATGAATCGATAAAAAAAATCGGCCAGAATATAAAGTATGATATGGCTATCCTGAAGAACGCCGGCTTCGAGTTAGCGGGAATTACTTTTGATACGATGATAGCCTCCTATCTACTCAATGCAGAGCGCAACAGCAACTCGATGGACGCGATGGCAAAGGACTATCTGGCGTATGAGTGTGTTCCGATAAGCGACCTTATCGGAAAGGGCAAAAAGCAGACCACCTTCGACACTGTCGAGCTTGAAGCTGCTTGCGAATACGCAGCTGAGGATGCGGATGTTACGCTGCGGCTTTATGAGTACCTCGCGCCGAAGCTCGCCGCCGAGCCTGAGCTGCAAAAGCTCTTTGATGAGGTGGAAATGCCGCTGATGCATGTCTTATCGGACATCGAGATGACGGGCGTGAGCATTGATTCGCAGCTCCTGCGCAGAATGGCTGCGGATATGGCTGACCGTATCGAACAGCTGACCGAAACGATATACGACCAAACAGGGCACCGGTTCAACATAGAATCGCCAAAACAGCTCTCCGAGATACTCTTCGACAGGCTTCTCCTGCCGCAGATAAAGAAACGCAGCACCGATGCGAGCGTGCTTGAGAAACTGCAGGATTTTCATCCCGTCATCGGCAACATCCTGCAATTCCGCCAGCTCGTCAAGCTCAAAGGCACCTACCTCGACAAGCTCGGCGCGATGGTGAACCCGCGTACAAACCGCCTGCATTGCTCATTCAACCAGACAATCGCCGCGACGGGCCGCCTGAGCAGCTCAAACCCGAACCTCCAGAATATACCCGTGCGCACAGAGGAAGGCCGCCTGATACGCTCTGCCTTTATCCCCGCTGATAAAAACGGCGTGATACTGAGCGCGGATTATTCGCAGGTGGAGCTGAGGCTTCTTGCGCATCTCTCGCGCGATGAGGAGCTTGTGCGGGCGTTCAACGAAGACAAAGACATCCACAGATTCGTGGCCGCGCAGGTGTTCGGCGTGCGTGAGGAGGATGTTGATTCGGCGATGCGCGCCAAGGCAAAGGCCGTGAACTTCGGCGTGATATACGGCCAGGGCGCCTATGCGCTCTCGCAGTCGCTGGGGATATCGCAGACAGAGGCAAAAGACTTCATCAACGGCTACTTCGAGAGGTACAGCTCCATTAAGAGCTTTATGACACAGGTGCTTGATGAGGCCCGCAAGACAGGCTACGCACGGACGATACTCGGCCGCCGCCGCGCCGCGACAGAGCTCACAACAGGATCGAAGATGGCGGTAAACGCCGCGGAGAGAATGGTTTTCAATACCACAATCCAAGGCTCCGCCGCAGACCTTATAAAAGTGGCGATGGTGAATATACACAAAGAAATCCGCTCGGGCAGGCTCGATGCGAAGATGCTTATGCAGATTCACGATGAGCTCGTCTTCGAGATGGACGAGGCGAAAGCCGCCGAAAACGCCGCGATTATCAAGGAGATTATGGAAAACGCGATCAAACTGAGCGTTAAGCTCAAGGTGGACGTGGGCTGGGGCAAGAACTGGATGACCGGCCACTGACCGCAGTTTCACGGATTGATATCCCGTTACGCGCGCAAAGCGGAGCCGTGCGAGCATCGCGTGTAGAGACGCAAAATCTTGCGTCTCAATGGTTTACGGTAAAAAGGCAACGCCAGGCAAGGGCGCGATGAATCGCACCACTGCATGGGACGTATTTTTTAGTATTTTTTGTGAGCAAATAATCTTCGGAAAGGGGCTTACAATGCGTTGTGATTGGTTTTCTGGCAAGCGTGCGATGATTGCGTGGGTGATGTTTATTTGTGTTGCGGCAGTCGCCGCAGAGCATGCGGGCTCGCCGTACGGCATATGCGCGCATGTCTCGCGCTGGAGCGACCACAATCTCGCGAAAGAGGAGTTTGCGCTGATGCGCGAGGCGGGCATAAGATACGCCCGAACAGATTTCGACTGGACAACTCTTCAGCAGGCCGATGGCGGCGAGTGGCAATTCGAGATGTTCGACAGCACCGTGCAAATGGCCGAGGACGCCGGCATAACAATCCTGCCGATTCTCGCCTATGACGTTGACTGGGCCCGGCCGGCATACAAGCACCTCGACAAATGGCTCGGCTATGTTCGCGCGGTCGTCAGCCGGTACAAAGACCGCCTGCCGTATTGGGAAATCTGGAATGAGGAGGATCTGGAGGGTTTCTGGCGCGAAACGCCCGACCCTGCCAACTACACAACCCTGCTCAAAGCAACATATTCGGAGATAAAAGACATAAACCCCGAGCTCACCGTCGTTCTCGGCGGCCTCAGCGGCATACCGTTTGAGTATCTCGAAGGCATATACAAAGCAGGCGGCGGGGATTTCTTCGATGTGCTTGCGGTACACCCCTACCGCTACCCGGGCTCGCCCGAGGCGAATAATCTCGAAGCAGATATGTTGAAGCTCAAAGATATGATGGCGGAGTATGGAGATGAGGCAAAGCCGATATGGTTTACCGAAATCGGCTGGCCCACACACAAACCGCAAACAGACCTGCTCGCCGATATTGTCCGCGCTGGCCTCGAAGCCGCGGCGCCGGACCGCGCCATTTGGATTATAGCCGTCTTTGACGACCCTGGCTACCCCACGCAGGCAAGCTTCTCCGATGAGCAGATAAAGCAGATGCTCCCGGGAAGCGGAAAGATAACCCGCCTTACCCTCGCCGATTTCGGCAACCTCACGGCAAGCAAATATCACGCGCTTATCTGGCCGCCCGAAGAGGCGTTTGCCGAGCAGCTGTTCGGCAAAATAGAGCGTTTCGTGCGCGATGGCGGAATCGTCATCTTCACAAGCGGCGTGCCCCTGTACTACGCGGCAAGCCAAAACCCCGACGGCTCCTGGGCAAGGAGCGGCGCAGACGAATCGCATCGCAGGCGTCTGCGTATCGGCTGGGAGGCCTGGTGGACAAAAGAGGGCGTACCGGAGGAAGCCGCTGAGCTTACTGCGGCGGAGGCTTTTGCCGGCAAGATAGACCTCACGAACACAAGCGCTAAAGCCGCCCGCTTCCTCACAGACTCCGCCATCAGAGAAGGCGATGAGTTCGTACCGCTATTGCTGGCGAAAAAGGGCGATTTTACGGGAGTTGCGGCCGCTCTGTACAAACTCGGCGGCGAGATGAAAGGCGCCGTTATTGTGAGCGCTTTGATGCAGGATTGCCGCGGCGTGAGCGAACGCAGGCAGGCCGCAATGCTTGCCCGCTCGTACATTATCGCCCTGCAATGCGGCGCTGAGAAGATGTTCTGGTACAACCTGCGCGCGGGCGAATGGGATCCGTTCTACAACGAGGCGAATTTCGGAATCGTACATAAAGACCTCACGCCTAAGCCCGCATATACCGCAATGCAGGCGCTCAACAAAGCGCGGCCGGCCGGCAGCGTCGGTAGCGGCCTGGCCTCTGATGGCACGCTGTACTATCCGAGCTGGACAGATGCAAACGGCCGCAGGGTTTACGCCGTATGGACGGCATCAACCGAGACGAAAGCCGAATTTGAAATCGACGGGCAAATCGAAAGCGCGTTCGATATGTTCGGCAATAAAGCCCCGCTGAAGATCGAAAACGGCAGCCTGCCTGTTACGGTTTCGTCGGAGCCGATTTATATCATCGGCCCGCGCAGCCTCAAACTGAAGCGGTGATCGCTTCGATAACGGCATCGACATTTTCTTCGAGTGAGCGGCTTGCGCAGGGGACGGTGATGTCGGCATAATGCTCGTAGAGCGGCGCACGCTCGGCATAGAGGCGCTTGATTGTCTTGCCATCACTGATGACAACGCCGCGCTCGGTGATGTTGCCGATTCTGCGCTCAATCTCCTCCAGCGGGACATCCAGATACACACAGAGTGAGCCGCTCTTGAGCTTCTCCATCGCGCAGGGGGAATAGACAGCGCTACCACCCGTTGCAATGACGGCATTTGCCGCCTCAATGCTTTCCAGATGGGCGCGCTCAATCGCAAGGAAACCTTCGAGCGTATGTTCGGCGATGATGTCCTTCAGCGCTCGCATCTCAATCGACTGAATCAGCACGTCTGTATCAATAAACCAGCGGCTCAGCCGCTTTGCCAGAAGCACGCCGACAGTGCTCTTGCCCGCACCAGGCATACCGATAAGTATTATGTTTTTGTGTTGCATTGCGTGTTCCCTGTTGAAACATCGGGGCTGATGTTTGTATAATGCTTTTAACGTCAAGCCGAAATGAATCTCAAAAAAACAGGCGCCCTCCGCAATGGAAGACGCCTGTCAAATATCATCATTCGAGGCTTGTAAATCAGTCGAGCTTAACTCCCTGCTCTCTCATTTTTTCAATGTCCCTGATTCTGTTCCGAGCCACATCTTCGTTGGCGCTGTAGCCGCTTTCCTTCTCAATCGCGAGCTTGTAGTAGGTGAGGGCCTCGGCGCGGCGGCCGAGCTTAAGGTCGAGCGTGCTTGCGAGGCGGTATCGGATGGGGGCGCCGGAGAAATTCGGATTCCACTGAATCGCACGCTTGTAGTACAGCGCGGCAAGCTTGTAGTCCTTGAAGAAATAGTAAATCTGGCCGGCATAGTATGCGCTATCGTCAGCCTTGCTGCTGTTGGGCCAGGTCTCTATGATTTCGTTGAACATAGCCAAAGCCTTACGCATTGAAGGCTTATCGCCGAGAAGCGCTGTAAATTTGGCCTTGTCGTAGAGTTCCTTTGCTTCTGCATACTTAGCATTCGCCGCGGGCACGTCCACAAAGGACTTCACGCCTTCCTTCATCATCTCGCCGGAGATAATAAAGCTGTACTGAGGGATCTCGCCGAGCATGGCAAGCTCTCTCTCTGCCCACTGTGTCTTGCGGAAATTGCCCACGCTCTCATAATAATTCTTAAGCTCGATGAGCGCCTCGAAGTATTCCGAGCGCTGCTGAGTAAGCTTCTCCACAAGGTCAACTTCGCTCGCATCGGGATTTGCGTCATAAGCGATTTCTATCGACTTCGCCGGCTCAACTGTATAAATGGAGCTGTTTTTTCTGTCTTCACTGCAACCTGCCACACAGAACACCATCGCGGCAAGAGCAAGCATAATACCTGATTTCATATATAGGCCTTTCAATACTGTAAAACTGCCTGAGAAAAACAACCCTAAAGGTTAATCATATCTCGCGTTGCAGTCAAGAGTTAATTACGTCCTTTTTGATTACTTCTCCGGGTAAAGTGCCCGTTCCGGGCCAGAGCTTACGGCCCGGGTAGATGAGCGTGCCGATTCCCGTATGTACGCCATCGCCGAGAAACGCGCCGAGTTTGCGGCGGCCGGAGTCTATTTTTTCGCCGCAGATGAGGGTTTTGTGGTTGCCTCCGTCATGGCGGTAATCGGCGGTGATCGTGCCGGCGCCAAAGTTGCCGTTTTCGCCGATAACCGAATGCGCCGCGTAGCTGTTGTGTTTGCTTGTGAAGCCGTCCATCAGCACGACATCATACAGCTCCATGCGCCCTATCTGCACGCCCTTGCCGATGACGGTATCCTTGCGGACGTACGCGAAGGGGCCGACCATGCTGCCGGAATCGATAAACGCCGGGCCCTCAATATAGCTGAAGCTCTTTACGCTCGCACCTTCTGCGACATAGACATTGCCCTTGATGGTAACATTGTCTTCGATCTGGCCGAGCAGCTGCTGCTTATCAAGCCGGCGCACCAGCTCCACATTCGCCTCCAGACTGTGCCAGGGGTACTTCATCGGCAGAAGCCCATGCGCGGGAACCGCGCGCATGCTGGCCGCGGCAGCAGTTGCGAGGGTGGAATAAATTGCCCTCGGCTCGCCGCTGTCATCCAGAAGCACGCTTTCCGGCTCTGCCACAAGGCTCTTCATATCCGCCGCATCAAGCAGGCAGTCGCACTCAAAAGCAAGCACGTTCCTGCCGCTCTGCGTGAGCTCTGCCCTGCATTCTTCGAGCGTATCAGCGAACGAGCTTTCCGTTTCCACATACCGCACGGCTACTGCGCCGATCTCCTCGCCAAGCGAGCAGATCACTCGTGCCGCCTCAAAGCCCACCGCGACAACAATCTCCTTCACCTCTCCCGCCGCGATACAGGCCAGCAGGTTGTGTTCGATTACCGTCTTGTCGAGCGCTTTAAGCAGAGCCGCCGGCTTATTGGCCGTGAGCGGTTCACATTCTGGGGCCTTCGCCGCCGCGTAACAGAATATATTCATCTTTTCTCCTCAAGCAGTGCCTGCCGCGATAACCGCGCAGACCTGCTCATTTATCTCTTTGAGTATGGGAAGCTCCGGCCCCTCCACCATCACGCGGCAGACGTTTTGCGTGCCGGAATAGCGAACGAAGAGCCTGCCAGTGCTTCCGAGCCGCTTTCCCACCTCAGCGGCAAGCTTGTTGTAGCCGGCAATCTCTTCCAAGGGCACCTTATTCGCCACTTCCACCTTGCTTATCACCTGCGGATTCAACGTTACGCCGCCTGCAAGCTCACTGAGAGGCCTGCCGCTGTCTTTTACCATCTTGGCGAAGTGGATTCCCGAAAGGATGCCGTCGCCGGTGTGGTTGTGTTTGCCGAGGATTATATGGCCGCTCTTCTCGCCGCCGAGGGCATAGCCCTTTTTAAGCATCTCCTCGATGACGTATCTATCGCCGTTGGCCACTCTCGCAGTGGAAATCCCCTGCCCTTTAAGCGCGGCGTCTATCGCAAGATTTGTGTACGCCGTAACCACGACGGTATCGCCGTCAAGATTGCCTGAAGCCTTGTGCTCGAGGGCAAGCAGGTATATTGTGATGTCACCGTCAACGACATTGCCCTTTTCGTCTATCGCGATAAGGCGGTCCGCATCGCCATCGAATGTGATGCCGAGGTCTGCATTATGTTCAAGCACGTATTTCGCGGAGTTTTCGGGGTGCATCGCACCGCAGCCTGCGTTGATATTGAGCCCGTCGGGTTCGTTGTTCACAATGACAACCTCCGCTCCGAGCCTCTCGAAAATACCCTTTGCCACGAATGAGGCCGCGCCGTTGGCGCAGTCGAGCACGAGCTTCAAGCCCGAAAGCGCACCGGCAGGCGCGGTGTTTACGAGAAAATCGGCGAAGGCCGCATCAAAGCCGACCCGCTCCACGCGCCCGATACCTGCGCCCGTAACGTGGGAAGTGTCCGGCTGGCCTGCAAGGATGAGCTGTTCAATCTCAAGCTCCTTCTCATCGGGCAACTTCACGCCGCCGGCAGAGAAAAACTTGATTCCGTTGTCCTCTGCGGGATTGTGCGAAGCCGTTATCACAACGCCGGCGTCCGCCCCGAGCTGCCGCACGGCTACAGCCACTGCGGGAGTCGGCAGGATGCCTATAAGCTTCACATCCGCACCCATCGCGCATAGCCCGCTGACAAGCGCTGCCTCGATTATCTCGCCTGAGACGCGCGTATCGCGCCCGATAACAAATACAGGGCGCTTCTTCTCGCCCGCAAAAACCTTAGCCGCCGCCATTCCGGCGCGTTGCATTGTCGCCGCATCGAGCGGGTAAACATTCGCAAGACCGCGAACGCCGTCGGTACCGAATAATTTTCTTTCTGCCATATCTATCCTATGGTAAAGTTGGTTGTTATGCGAATAATACGTTCCGGCAGATTATACCACAGGCGGGCCTGAGCGCAAATCACAGGCGAGTTATGCGGAGCCTTGTGCCTCGCTGCGGCGCAGCGCCCTGCATTTACAACTTTATCGCCTTGCTCGCGTAATCGGACCTTTGGATGAATATAAAAAAAAGACCGCGAAAACGAATCGCGGTCTTCAACGAAATGTCCTGTAATCAGCTGCACAAGCCGGGTCAGTGAGAGTAGTCGTGCTTGAGCACAACATCAATCTCGTGGTCGTGGCAGAGGTGGA
>JBFWMM010000036.1:12250-28823 GCA_050251615.1 Phycisphaerae bacterium | reverse complement strand
CAGGTTTCCCTGAGGAGCTTCATAAGACCGGCAATGACCTACTTTCGCGTTAACTATCATCGGCCCGAAGGGCTTAGCTTCTGAGTTCGGAATGGGATCAGGCGTTTCCCCGACGGTATAATCACCGGCAAACTTATTTACGTGAGTCTTACGACTCTTAGTATTCGTTCACAATTGGAAGGAAAGCAATTGATTGCCATCATACCTCGGCTTCAAGCTTATCGCTTAGAGCTTATGGCTGAATTTTATCATCAATCAATGATTGATATGGTCAAGTATCCGTTCATTAGTACCGGTCAGCTTAATGCATTTCTGCACTTACACATCCGGCCTATCAACCTGGTAGTCTTCCAGGGAACTATAGAACCCTTATCTTAAAGTTGGCTTCCCGCTTAGATGCTTTCAGCGGTTATCCGTTCCTGACTTAGCTACCCAGCGATGCACTTAGCAGCACAACTGGTACACCAGAGGTCAGTGCTTCCCAATCCTCTCGTACTAGGGAAACATCTCTTCAAGGTTCTTACGCCCACGGCAGATAGGGACCGACCTGGCTCACGCCGGTCTGAACCCAGCTCGCGTACCACTTTAATCGGCGAACAGCCGAACCCTTGGGACCGCCTACAGCCCCAGGATGTGATGAGCCGACATCGAGGTGCCAAACCTCCCCGCCGCTATGGACGCTCGGGGGAGATAAGCCTGTTATCCCCGGAGTACCTTTTATCTGATGAGCGATGGCCCTTCCACACGGAACCACCGGATCACTAAGACCTGCTTTCGCATCTGTTCGAGTAATAACTCTCACAGTCAAGCACACTTATACCTTTACGCTCTTCGCATGATTGCCAACCATGCTGAGTGTACCTTTGCACTCCTCCGTTACTCTTTAGGAGGAGACCGCCCCAGTCAAACTGCCCATCAAGCACGGTCCGGTGCCCTGATTCAAGGAACACCGTTAGACAACTAACACACCAAGGGTGGTATTTCAAGGTTGACTCCACGAACACCAGAATGTCCGTTTCATAGTCTCCCACCTATCCTACGCATGATGAGCCAGGTGCCAATACCTGACTGCAGTAAAGGTTCACGGGGTCTTTCCGTCTTGCCGCGGGTACGTGGTATCTTCACCACGATTACAATTTCACCGAGTCCGTCCTCGAGACAGTGTTCTAGTCGTTACGCCGTTCATGCAGGTCGGAACTTACCCGACAAGGAACTTCGCTACCTTAGGACCGTCATAGTTACGGCCGCCGTTTACCGGGGCTTCAGTCGCGAGCGTGAACAAGCTTCCTTAACCTTCCGGCACCGAGCAGGCGTCATTCTCTATACATCCACTGTAAGTGTTAGCAGAGAACTGTGTTTTTGGTAAACAGTCGCCAGAACCACTTTTCTGTCCCCTTCCCATCTAGTGGGGTAGGGCCCCCTTTTCGCGAACTTACGGGGTCAATTTGCCGAGTTCCTTAAGGACGGTTCTCTCGAGCGCCTGAGGATATTCTCCTCACCTACCTGTGTCAGTTTTAGTACGGTCATGCAAGCTTCATCCTACAGCAGCTATTTCTCGGTACCTTCGATGGATGCTTCGGAAGAAATTATCCTCGCCCTTGCGGGACCCGCTCGACTACTCACGGGACATCCTAAGAAAATACGTCACTGCTTACGTCCACTTACACGGTGCTGGAATATTAACCAGCTTCTCCATCGTTTACGCCTTTCAGCCTCGACTAAGGGGCCGACTAACCCTGGGCGGATTTACCTTCCCCAGGAAACCTTAGGTTTTCGGCGAGCAGGATTCTCACCTGCTTTATCGTTACTCATGCCGGGATAATCACCAGTATCCGCTCCACCGCTCGTTTCCGTACGGCTTCAATGCTGAATACTGCGCTCTTCTACCAAGACAATTAAATTGTCTTCCGCGTCTTCGGTTTCTTGCTTATTCCCGTTCATTATCGGCACCGGACTGCTCGATCAGTAAGCTATTACGCACTTTTTAAATGGTGGCTGCTTCTAAGCCAACATCCTGATTGTCATTGCAATCCGACTTCCTTTGTAACTCAGCAAGAATTCGGGACCTTAGACGGCGATCTGGGTTGTTTCCCTCTTGACTACGAATGTTATCACCCGCAGTCTGACTCCCAAGATAAGCCACGTCGGTATTCGGAGTTTGGTAGGGGTGGGTAGGCTGGTGGCCCCCCAATCCCAATCAGTAGCTCTACCCCCGACGGGTATCACTTGAGGCTAGCCCTAAAGCTATTTCGAAGAGAACGAGATATCTCCAAGTTTGATTAGACTTTTACTCCTCCCCACAGCTCATCCCCTAACTTTTCAACGTTAGTGGGTTCGGTCGTCCAGGAATTTTTACACTCCCTTCCACCTGGCCATGGGTAGATCACTTGGTTTCGCGTCTACTACCTGCGACTATTACGCCCTATTAAGACTCGGTTTCCCTACGGCTGCGTCCCTGAAGGACTTAACCTTGCCACAGACAGTAACTCCCCGGCTCATTATGCAAAAGGCACGCTGTCACCCATTAACGGGCTCCAACTGCTTGTAGGTATATGGTTTCAGGTACTTTTAACTCCCCTTATAGGGGTGCTTTTCATCTTTCGCTCGCGCTACTTTGCACTATCGGTTGTCGAGTAGTACTTAGCCTTGGAGGGTGGGCCCCCCACGTTCACACGGAGTTCCACGAGTTCCGTGCTACTCTTATGCACTAACAATATAAACGGTTCAAACTACGGGACTTTCACCCTCTGCGGTTCTACTTTCCAGAAGCATTCGTATAGCGTTTATATCGATATGGTGCGGGCTAGTCCGCTTTCGCTCGCCGCTACTTACGGAGTCTCGGTTGATTTCCTTTCCTGTGGGTACTGAGATGTTTCAGTTCTCCACGTTCGCTTTAACCGGCCTATACATTCAGCCGGCAATGTCAGGGAACAGTTGCCTGGCCCTGACGGGTTGCCCCATTCGGAAACCCCGGGATCATTGGATGCTTGACTCCTAACCCGGGAATATCGCCGCCTGCCGCGTCCTTCATCGCCTCTCGACACCTAGACATCCCCCATATACCCTTAGTAACTTGACCACATCAATCATGGACTGATGCGCTCATAATTCGCCATTGTTTAAGTTAGTTTTACTAACTCAGGTATTTAGGCAATTTACCAGTGAAATTGCACCGCACAACAATATATTTCTATGTCGTTATGGTACGTACAATTTAACCTTATTGCTTTCCTTATTCAATTGTTTAAGAACATTGCTATTAAAAACAGTGGAGCTGGACGGAATCGAACCGACGACCTTCTGGATGCAAACCAGACGCTCTCCCAACTGAGCTACAGCCCCGTTGCCAGGAAGCCTTCAATAAGTGGGCCCGGGAGGACTCGAACCTCCGACCTCTCGCTTATCAGGCGAACGCTCTAGCCAGCTGAGCTACGAGCCCATTGTTAATGAGCTTATACGGCCTCGCCGCAACAAAAGCTCGCTTCGGCACCTGTCATTCCAATACTTTTAAGAGCACCCCGCCGTAAGGCGAGAAACGTTATAATACGTTTTAACCTCTCCGTGTCAACCTGTTTTTTCGACCCGTACCGAATTAATTTCTTCGACCCGTTTCCGCTTCAAGGCTTCCCCGACGAGGAACGGCAAATTATAGAAATACATTTTTTCAAGTCAATCAGTATTTTAGCAAAAAAGGTGTTTTTCTGTTAAAAAGCAGTTATTAGCCTCGATAAACGCTTCATAGACAACGTTTTGTGGCTGAATAGAAGCCCCGAACAGCAGCTCAATGAACAAAAGTCTGTTAAATTCCATATAAGAAAAGAAGGCAAAAGGCGTATAATGAGAACTGTAATTCGGCGGAAAAGCTTATGAACCTCAGTGGAAAATGTGTTTCAGCATTAGTATTGTGCTGCCTTATGGCAGGATGTGATAAGGAAAAGCCGGCCGAATATCCTGCGGCAACTGTAAAAACGGAGAACAAAATGAACGAACTGACTCCTGAAGAGAAGATGATAATCGAGAATAAGGGCACAGAGCGCCCTTTCACAGGCAAGTACTGCGACTTTAACGAGAAAGGCATATATACGTGCAGGAAGTGCGGCGCGGCGCTGTATGAATCGGAGAGCAAATTCGACTCCGGCTGCGGCTGGCCGAGCTTCGATGATGCGATTGATGACGCAGTGAAGCGTAGCCTTGATGCTGACGGGAGTCGTGTTGAGATCACCTGCGCCGCCTGCGGAGGGCATCTGGGACATGTATTTGAAGGCGAGGGCTTCACGGATAAAAACACAAGGCACTGCGTCAACTCAATAAGCATGGATTTTCTACCGGCCGAAAGAATAGAACGGGCGATATTCGCAAGCGGTTGCTTCTGGGGCGTGCAGCACCATCTGAACAAGATTGACGGTGTTCTGTATTCACAAGCCGGCTACATTGGCGGCACTACTTCTAACCCGACATACAGACAAGTTTGCACGGGCACGACAGGCCACGCCGAGGCAGTGCTTGTAGCGTTTGATAATACAAAATGCGACTATGAAACCATAGCGAAGATTTACTTTGAGACGCACGATCCCACGCAGATAAACGGCCAGGGGCCGGACATCGGCAATCAGTATCGAAGCGAGGTGTTCTATCTTACGGAGGATCAGAAGCAGATTTCAGAGAAGCTGATCGGCATCCTGGAAGAAAAGGGACTTGATGTGGCAACAGAGCTGACTGCGGCGTCTGTATTCTGGCCTGCGGAGGATTACCACCAACATTACTACGAGAAGACAGGCAAACTGCCCTACTGCCATATATATCAGAAGAAGTTTTAGGTTTTAGGTTTTAGGTTTTAAGTTTTAAGTTTTAGGTTTTAAGCTTTAAGCTTGTGGGCAGAGCGCCTTCAGCGCGGCGGCGGCGTCTCGTGGGCTTGCGGCTTTTGTTACGGCCGAGCTCACAGCAGCGCACATTGCACCGGCACCAAACACCTCTGATATGTTGGCGGTGGTTATACCGCCTATCGCGGTGTGATAGACACCTGTGCCCGAGAGCGCGACAAGCGCCTCTTTGAGATACGCAATGCCCGAAGACGCAAGCTCAGGCTTAGTGGGGGTGTTCGCGAACGGGCCAATGCCGACATAATCAGCGCCCTGTTCTATCGCGCAGGCAAGCTCAGAAGCATTGTGCGTAGTGAGGCCGAGGATCATCGGGCGCGTGGCGATTGCGCGAAGCACTTTAGCGGGCACATCCCCACTGCCGAGATGAACGCCATCTGCACCGCTTGCAACAGCGATATCAGGCCGGTCGTTTATTATGCTCACAACCCCTGCCTCGCGGCAGATTTCAGTAAGCCTGCAAGCCAGAACGAAAAATACTTCCCCGCTCACATCCTTCGCCCGCAATTGAACGCAGTCCGCCCCGCCATCAATCACGGCGCGTGCCATAGTGCAGAATTCCCGCTCTTCAAGAGCATCAAGAAGTACATATAGCCGAACAGAAGCGAATTTATCGTGTGCGTTCATAGCAAAAGCAAGGTCGCGTTCAAGCGCATAGGCCTCAAAACGCGCACTTTCCAGCTCTGCGGCAATTTCGGGGTCAATGGCCTGTATGGTTTCTGTCAGTACGCGGAGCGCCTCACCGAGCCGCTTGGCCGCGGCGGAAGAAGCATCGGAGAGATTGCCGCGCTTGAGCTGCCCCTGCACCTGTAAATGCACGCCCACATCCCTCGCGCTGTCTCTGGCGGCGAGAAGACTTGATGCATCAAGCCGGTTTACCACGGCTGATATTCGGTGCCGCAGCGCTTTGGCGCGTGAGCTGAGGGGCTTGTTGTTCAAAACGAACCTCGCAAACTCTTCCATCATACGCGCGCCTTCTCTGGCGCGGTTGAAGTTGGCATCTATAATCCTGGCCGCCGCCCGTTGCATTTCACTCACGCTTACGTCCTGACGAGCCTGCGGTAAAATGCGAACATAATAACCGCAATCACAAGCAACCCCGTCCAAATAATATAGATGCCGGCGATGCCATCTTTCATCTGGTGTACGATGATATTTTTAGTGAGGTTTTTACCCATCATTATAAAGACAATCAGCACGGCCAGCGGCAGTACACTGATGCCGAACGATGTCATTATGTGCGAGTTTTTAAGTATTACGCCAATCAATGCACCTGTTATGGCTATTATCGCGCAGCCGAGCCCGAACACGAGGCGATAGTTCACTTCCACAGCGACAGAGCCGTTTGTGCGGAGGATTGCCTTGTTGAGCTGCTCTTGGAGAGCGCTTACGGTGTCAGAGGGGCTCCCCTGCATAAGGCTGCGTGCCGCGGCGAGCTTGTCGGTGCTGTCGTATATGCTCTTGATCGTAGGCGGGGCAAGCAGGTTTCTGATGGCCCTTGAAGGAAGTACGGTTGCGGCCTCGTCGGCAGAGTTGACACAGTCTGTCATGGCGATATTCCAGTATCCGCCGGGCTGCTCTGATGTGCAGTAGAGCGTGGCCGTGGGGGCGCGCCAGGAGTTTGTCGGCGTGGCTTGGTCTGCCCTGTCAAACTCCAGAAGCTGAACATCGCTCGCAACAACCTCAAATCTCGATTCAGCCTTGCAGTTGCCGGCTTTGATGAGCACTTTACCTCCCTGATCAGAGCTTGAAACGCCCTGAAGAGCGAACCACTTATCCTCATCATTTGCACCGGCAATCTGGCCGGCAAGGATTTCTGTCGCGATTTGAGCCGTAAGCTCATCGGCAACCTTGGCAACCGGCTCAAAAAGCATGGGGTTTGCCATTATGGCTTTAAGCCCCGCAAGCTCTTTAAAGCGGATATTATCGCTGATGAGTGAGACAACCTTCGTTCGCAGAGGCAATTTCGCTGAGTACGCATAGCCGGATTCATCGGCCTGATAGAGGTCGTACGCCGTGATAGATATAAGATTCTCGCCGCCTGTCTGCTCAAAATCAACCTTCGCACGGGAGGTGGTAATGAGAGATTTTACAACGCCATCGGCCACACGAATGATATTAACACCCCCAAGAGTATCATTCTGCTCATCAACGACATCAGCGGTGATGTAAGTTTTGGAGGAACTATCCGAGATCTGATAGATGCCACGCTTTTCTATGCTACGAAAAACAATCTGCTTGATGTTCGCCTTAACGCTCACCTCCGCTTTCTGGATGTACCTTGGCACAACGTAGAAATTCAACGTAATGTTGAGGATGGAGGCGATAATGCCGAGGCATAGAACGGGGTATAGCATGCTGACCGTGCTTATGCCGCCCGCGCGGCAGGCATCAAATTCATTCTCCGAGGCGAATCGGCCGTATGTCGTAGCGGCGGCAAACACCGCGCCCACAGGCAATACAAAAGCCAGCGTAACTGGTATAAAGCACCATATCAATTCGAGCGCCTGTTCCGGGCTCACGCCGTAATCCTGCGCCGGCCCTACAATGCTACCAAGGCTCAAAATGAGCGTAAGGGCGCCTGTCGCAAGCAAAAACGAGCGAATCAAATCGCGGAAAATATATCTGTGTATAATCGTTGTCAAAATCAGTCCTTATGCAGCGGAACTGCCGCAGGGGTTATTCTATCCCAAAACCTGCCGACTTCAAGAACAAAGCGCTTATATGCTTTCAAGCTCCTGCCAGCGGTCGTAAGCGGCTTCAAGCTCTGCTTCGAGAGATGCGAGCTCATCGCCTGCCTTGGCGATAGACTCGCCGGGCTGCTTGTAGAACTGCGGAGCGGCCATATCGGCATGGAGCTTCTCAATACGCTTTTCGAGAGCATCAATTTGCTCGGGCAGCGCTTCCAGCTCCTTCTTTTCATGGTACGAAAGCTTGGGCGCCGCGGGCGCCTTGGGTTTCGCTTTGGCTGCGGGTTTCTCAACGTCCGCGGTTTCTTCGGCGCTCTGGCGAAGATAATCGTCATAGCCGCCGAAATACTCCTTCACCTTCGCGCCGCCTGTAAAGACGAGTGTGCTCGTGGCGACGTTGTTTATGAATGAGCGGTCGTGGCTGACAAGCAGAATCGTGCCGTTATATTCGGCAAGCTGTTCTTCAAGCAGCTCGATTGTTTCGATGTCGAGGTTGTTTGTCGGCTCATCAAGCACGAGAACATTACTCGGCTTGGCAAAGAGCCTTGCGAGCAGGAGCCTTGTCCTTTCGCCGCCTGAAAGCGCGCTCACGAGCGATTTGCATCTCTGCGCGGGAAAAAGAAAATCACGCAGGTAGCCGATGGCGTTGCGCGAAGAGCCGTCTATGTTTATTGTCATATAGCCGTCGGCAACATTGTCAACGACAGTTTTGGTTTCATCGAGCGTGTTGTGGAGCTGGTCAAAGTAAGCCACTTCCAGATTCGTGCCCAGCCGCACCCGTCCCTCCGAGGCTTCAAGCTCGCCAAGAATCAGCTTCAGCAGCGTTGATTTACCGATGCCGTTCGGCCCGATAACCGCTATACGGTCTCCGCGCGAAACGGTAACATCAAGCCCCCTGACGATCGGGCACTCCGTTTCATAGGCGAAAGAAACGCCGCTGAGCTGCGCAACGAGCCTTCCGCTCATACCGGCCTGCTGAACATTCATTTTGGAAAGGCCCTGCTGTTTGCGAGTTGCGGTCTTTTCCTCCCTCATGGCAATCAGCGAACGAACGCGTCCTTCGTTCCTCGTGCGGCGGCCCTGAATCCCGCGGCGTATCCAGACTTCCTCCTCAGCAAGTTTTTTGTCAAACTGCTCGGACTCCTTCTGCTCTGCGGCGAGAAGCTCGTCACGCCGTTTCAGGAAAGTTTCGTAGTTGCAGTCAAAGCTGCGCAGGCGTGCTCGTTCAAGCTCAAGTATCCTGTTGGAGACCCTTCGGAGAAATGCGCGGTCGTGAGTTACGAAAAGCAGCGCGATTCCACTTGAAATGAGAATATCCTCCATCAAGCTTACGCTGGCAATGTCGAGGTGGTTTGTCGGTTCATCGAGCAGAAGCATATCCGGCTCGCCGGCGAGAGCCTTTGCCAACATAACTTTCCTCTTGAGCCCGGCGGAAAGATTGCCGAATTCCACATCGTCAGGAAGCTTCAGCTTGGAAACGAGCATATCAACGCGGCTGCTCAAATCCCAGCCGCCAAGTGAATCCACCTTCACCGCCGCATCGTGGAGCGGCTCAATCGCAGCAGGATCGCCGCCCGCTGCAAGCTCGCTCAAACGCGAATATTCAGCGAGAGCCTCTCCGCCGGCACCGGCTCCCGAAAGAATCACCTCGCGAACCTTACCGCTGATATTTCGCGGCACTTCCTGCTCAAGGTACGCAACGCGCAGTGAAGCCTGCCTCTCGATCTCACCACCCATACACTCAATCTGCCCGAGGAGCAGTTTCATAAAGGTGGTTTTGCCACAACCGTTTCGTCCCGTGAGCGCGATGCGCTCTCCCTTCTCGAAAGAGAGAGATGCGTTTTCTATGAGGTGAACAGGGCCGTAGCCCGCATTCACGCCGCGAAGTGTGATTAGTGCCATAAGCTTATAACGCATCGGTTGAAACAATGCGCGAAATATGTCCGCAGCAAGCGGCCAAAAGGAGACTGCTTGCCGGCAAATGTATGTTCAAACAACTGTGTAATCGCCGAAACTTACTTCAACGGAACGAGGATCATTATCATCCTGCGCCCTTGCAGAAGCGGAGTGCGGTCAACCTTGGAGACATCTCCAAGTATCTCGGCAATTTCGTTCATAAGGTCTGCGCCACTACTAGTGTGGGCCATTTCTCGTCCCCTGAAACGCAGAGTAAACTGAACCTTATCGCCTTTTTCGAGGAATTTCCTGGCATGGCCAATCTTAACATCACGGTCATTATCGCCGATTTCGGGGCGAAGGCGAATCTCCTTGAGGCTCACAACATGCTGCTTCTTCTTGGATACTTTCGTCTTACGCTTCTGTTCGTAGAGCCATTTGCCATAATCCATAATTCTGCATACCGGCAACTCGGAGCCCGGTGCCACCTCCACAAGGTCGAGGCCGGCATCAAAGGCCATATTTAATGCAGTTTCTGTCTTTACAACACCAACCTGGTTGTTGTCCTGGTCAATAAGGCGAACCTGCGGTGTCCCGCGTTTGATTCTTTCGTTGACCCTTGTACTTTGTTCTTTACTGATAGTACGTTCCTTACAAGTAATAAAGTTTGTTAATGACACCCGCGCAGGCGCCTTCAATCTTCAGTTTACAGCCAGCGAGGCATCACGAGCATAATCCTTGGCGAGAAGCTTCCCCGCAACCTCATCAATAGAAATGGAGACTGTCTCCTTCTGCCCTCTGATTCGCAGATTCACTTCGTCCTTTTCGGCCTCCTGCGGCCCGACCACCATCATGTACGGTAGCTTGTCCTGATGTCCCTTAGCTATTTTGGCACCGATTTTATCATCGGTCTTATCCACGCTCACTCGGAGGCCTGCGGCATTAAGCTTCGCGGCAACCTGCCCTGCGTAGTCGTTTGTCTTTTCGCTGATCGGCAACACGCGCACCTGCTCGGGAGCGAGCCAGAGCGGCATTGAGCCGGCGTAATGCTCAATCAGGATCCCCATAAAGCGCTCCAGCGAGCCGAGGATGGCGCGATGTAGCATAACGGGGGTTTTTTCTGTGTTGTCGGAGTCGGAGTAAACGAGCCCGAAGCGCTCCGGCATGGAGAAATCCAGCTGGATTGTGCCGAGTTGCCAGCTACGGCCGATCGCGTCTTCAACGTGGAAGTCTATCTTGGGACCATAAAAAGCCCCATCGCCTTCATTTACAACATAATCAATTACTTTAGTGTTCAGAGCGCCGCGAAGGGCGCTGGTGGCCTTGTTCCAGATTTCATCGGAACCGATATGCTTCTCGGGCTTTGTGGACAGCTCCACGTGGAAATCCTTGAAGCCGAATTTTTCGTACATCTCGAAGACGAGGTTGATCACGCCCACCACTTCCGCCTCGATCTGCTCGGGCGTACAGTAGATATGGGCATCGTCCTGCGTGAACTGTCTTACGCGCACGAGGCCGTGCAGGGCGCCGCTCGGCTCGAATCTATGTACGAGGCCAAGTTCGGCGTAGCGTAGCGGAAACTCGCGGTACGAGTGTTTTGTGGATTTGTACACAAGACATCCGCCCGGACAGTTCATCGGCTTCACCGCATAGTTGACCTCGTCAACCGTAGTGAAGTACATATTCTCTTTATAGTTGTCCCAGTGGCCGCTTTTGTGCCAGAGCTGCTCGTTGAGCATTATGGGAGTCTTGATTTCCTCGTAGCAGTACTTGTTGTGCAACTCTTTCCAGAACGCGATAATGTTGTTCCAGATAATCATGCCATTTGGATGGAGGAACGCAAAGCCAGGGCCCTCATCATGGAAGCTGAAGAGGTTGAGTTGCTTGCCGAGGACGCGGTGGTCGCGCTTTTTCGCCTCTTCAAGCCGCAGGAGGTACTTATTGAGCTCCTTTTTGTCGCGCCAGCAGGTGCCGTAAACGCGTTGAAGCATCTTCTTTGTACTGTCGCCGTGCCAGTAAGCGCCGGCAACGCTCATTATCTTGTACACCCCCACTTTACCCGTGCTGGGGATATGCGGGCCGCGGCAAAGGTCTTTGAAGCCGCCTTCGCCCTGATAGTAGAAGCTGATCACATCACCATCTGCACGGTCGATATTGTCGGTCTTGTATGGGTCTCCCTCAACGAGCTTATACGCATCGGTACGGCTCATCTCTATGCGCTTGAACGGCTTATCCGCCGCGACAATCTCGGCCATCTTCTTCTCGATTGCCTCGAAGTCTTCGGGGGTAAGCGGGTGATCGAGGTCGATGTCGTAGTAGAAGCCGTCGCGTACGGCGGGGCCGTAAACGAGCATTGCATCGGGCCAGAGGGTCGTTATTGCTTCTGCCATAATATGCGCGCAACTATGGCGCATCAGTTCGAGAGATTCATCGTCGCGAGTGGTTACAACGTTCAACAGGGCATCGCCGGAAATTTTTGTGGAAATGTCAACGAGTTTGCCGTCAAGGCGCGCCGCAAGCGCCGACTTCGCAAGCCCCGGGCCGATTTGTGTTACCACATCAAGTATCGTGCTACCATCGGCAGCCTCTATAACCTTACCGTCAGGCAGTTTTATATTCGCCATTCTTCTTTTAATCTTCTAATAATTGTGAAAACAGAGTTTTTAAGGCCCCGATATTAGCCCCAAACCACAAAAAGTCAAGTAGTTAGTTGGTGCCGGATGCAGGGAACAAGCTCCATTTACGCAGATTACCTGATCAGCTTCGATATGTCCTTAAACCCGTGATGTTCACTGCTTTCAAGCATCTCAAACAACACCATCTCCGCGCTCACTATCTGTGCACCGCACTGCCGCATCCTTTGCAGTGCAATTTCCGTATTTTCAGCAGCTCGCGAAGAAACCGCCTCGGCTACAACATAGCACTTGTAATTATTGCGTATCAAATCGATTACGGTCTGGCAGACGCAGATATGGCTCTCGATGCCGCAGATGATACAGTAGTCTGCACCGCTATCCTTCAATGCCGTTACGAATTGCTCACTCTTGTAAGCAGAGAAACACTTCTTATCGATTTGCGCGAACGGGTCGATTTTCTCGCGAAGCTCGCTGATTGTATCGCCAAGCCGCTCGGGGTATTGCCGGCAGTTGATTACAGGCAGGCCCAGAATCCCCGCGCCCTCCGCCAGCATTACAGCCGCCTTCACGAACCCTTCTCGGCCGTTCATCACAGCCGTAAGCTTTTCCTGCACATCAATTACGACAAGAGCTGAATTTTCAGTAGTTATCATTTTATCTTAATCCTGCAAAATGTTTCATAGCCTGTATTCAAATTTTGTGCCTGTTTCACTCAATAACTTCGTTTGAAAAACGTCTTTCGTTCGCGCAGCACATCGCGATAGCACAGGCATCTGCGACATCCGCAGGCTCGGGCACTTCCGCAAGCCCCAGCACAGACTGTATCGCAAGCTGCATCTGCCGCTTGGAGGCGTGGCCGTTGCCTGTTAGCGATTTCTTGATTCGCGTTGCCGCGTACTCCTCCACCTGCACATCACGCCTGCCCGCTTCAAGCAGTATCACACCGCGCGCATGCCCCATCAGGATGCTTGTGCGCGGGTGTTTGTAATGCGAATAAAGCTTCTCAACGCTCATCACATCAGGTGATAGCGTTTCAATCAGTTCGGAAAGGTCCTCTGATATTTGCAGCAGGCGCTTCTCCAGCGGGATAGTTGTCTTGATGCGCACGGCCCCCGCCTCAACAAGGCGCATATCGAGCGTTGTGCTTTCAATCAGCGCATACCCGCACACCCGAAGCCCCGGGTCTATCCCGAGCACCTTCAAACAATCTCTCCGTCTCTTATGGTGATTGTACGGTCGGCCATCGCGGCGATGCGCTCATCGTGCGTAACGAGGATTATTGTCTGGCCGGCTACGTGAAATTCGCGCAGAATCTTGAGTATCTCGATGCCTGTGGGCCAGTCGAGATTGCCTGTCGGCTCGTCGGCAAGGAGGATATCGGGGGAATTTATAAGCGCCCTGCCTATCGCCACTCTCTGCCTTTCTCCGCCTGAGAGCTGCGATGGTCGGTGGTTGAGGCGTTCTGTAAGGCCGAGGCGGCCTGCGAGCTCTTTTGCGCGCTGCGTGAATCCGTGGCGTACTGAAAGCCAGCCGAGAACAGACCTGCCTGCCATGGCGGGCATCATTATGTTCTCAAGGACGTTCAGCTCCTCGATGAGGTGATAAAACTGGAACACAAAGCCGATGCTCCTGTTCCGGTAGCGATCCGTCTTTCCGGCGCCGGTGCGGGTGATGTCTTCGCCACGAAACAGCACATTTCCCTCATCAGGCTTATCCAGCGCGCCGAGGATGTGCAGAAGCGTACTCTTGCCCGAGCCGCTCGCCCCGACAATCGCTACAAACTCACTCTCTTGAACAGAAAGATCGACGCCCTTGAGCACATTCAGATTAGAGGCACCGAGTTTGTAAGTTTTACGCAAATCTTTACAGGATATGATTTCGCCCATTTAGTTCAGTCCTGCTCCAGTACAACGCTGATACCGAGACTGTTCAGCACTGCTTCTTCATCCTTTGACTCGCCCAGCTCGACAAGACGCATAATAGACATACCCTCTTCGGGTTTCAGGTTCACGGTTAACCTGTCCGACTTGCCATCGAGGACATTCAACATAGCTTTTGCCAGATCCTTTGCAAACTGTGGCGCCTCATCTGCATCAGCTGCGCTGAACGCCTGCTTCATTTGCGCCTTGACATCTTCGGGGCTCGTATTGGAATTGTCGGCGGAGAGCTTTATAACCCTCTCTACGAGCGAATTGTCTATCAGCGTAACGCTGCAATTTCCGATTATGATGTCCATCACCGGCTCCAGTGCCTCCATTGAAGCAGGGTCTGCGGGATTATAGGCAACGCCCTGTTTGATCGTGGAGAGCTTTTCGAGGTCAAACTCGGCCAGGCTGACCTGTTCTTCAATCGAAACAAGACCGCGCAGGGTAATGGTCAGGTTAACGTCCATAGTGTTTTTATCGAAATCGAACTTGCTCGACTGATCATAATCAATAACCAGTTCTTCGCTGATACCGAGCGCATCAAGCGCGTTCGTCAGAGCGGCAATCTGCTCAGGCCCCATGCCCTGCGCAATCTGCGGCATCTCCAACAGCTTGTTGAGCATTCCACCTGTGTTGAAGATAATCCCTTCAACACTCACATCTATCGACTCGGGCACTTCCTTATCGTTGCCGAAATAATCCTTTACCGTTATGCCTTCTTTGTAGTTGCTGAAGGTTACTTTATCAACAGCGATATTCCCCAAAAGCGTCTTAACGGTAACACCGGTAACCGTGGTGCTCTTATCAGCGACAGAGGTTTTAACGTTCTCATAGTCAACATCACAAACCTTCTCAATCTCCGCAAAGAAGTTGTCAACGGTCTTGCGCGCCTCGGTGTCAATGGCCTTGCCCACCTGCATTCTTCCGAGAAAGAAAAACGCCGTGGCAACCACCAGAACTAATACAAATACATTTTTTTTAGACATAACAATAATCCTTACAAAAAGTTCACTTAGCAGGCCAACCCTTCTGTGACCATACAGCAATAGGATAATGGTTATCGCGGCAGATTCTACATAAAAAACCGAAATAATTTACGCAGGCATACTTTTATAAATCGCAGCTTAGCGCTCAAGGATTTACAAACCACAAAGCACACCGGGGACACGAAGATTATTTGAAACTTAAATCTGTCATTTTCTATTGTTTACAAACCGCTGTGCCGGCAGAGCCCACATTCTTATCAGAAGCTCATTCCTACGCCGAAGATATACTTCGTATCGGACGCTTCTGTGCTCGGAGCAGGCGACTTATCGTAATCGAGGATGGTTTTGAAGCTCATAAACATACTTTCATTAAGCTGGTACTTGAGCTGGGCGTAAGTTGAAACATAGTACTCATCGCTGATGTTTTCAAAGCTCGGGTAAAGCGTAAGCTCGTTAACAAAATTGAGATTTTTCGACAAACGGCAGTCAAAGTAGTACCCCAACTGACCGGAAAATTCTGAGCTTGCATCCGGATCGTTTTCAAACTTCTCATACCTTGACGCGACACCGAGATCGCTGTTGAAATTCATTTCGTCAGATTCAATCCACTGATAACCGAAACCGCCGCCAATCAGGATGCGCCTTTCGAGGTTGGCAATCTTGTCCGTTTCGTATCTGCCATCCAGATAAGAATAGAGCTTCTTACTCAAGAAGTAATCGTACTTCGCCTTCGTTTTCCACCAGTTCTCGGTCGTATCTTCCTGCTCTTCGCTTTTGCCGAGGTCGGCAGAGAGTGATAATCTGTCAAACTCTGTCCTCTTTGAGGCTTTTGCGCTGAAGTTATACGTCTTTTTCTCGGTGTTGCCGTTGCTCACCGTTACACCGCCAACTATATCACCTTTCCACCGTGGAACTTCCGGAGCGGGCGGATTGACCGCGGATATTGAGCTGATGCTGACTTTCTGAGCTTTTAGCAAATCAGTTTCTTTTGTCTCGATTGAGCCGTCTGAAGACTTGCTCACGGGCTGATTCAGCTTACTGCCGTCGGCGAGATGCAACTCGATGGGCGCCTCAGTCTCAAAAGAAGAAACATTCTCCAGCGCAATGGTTATCTCGCCTGCAAGCGCCGAGTCCAAAACCATACTTCCGTTTATCATAGTCTTGATATCGCCTGTGAGCCTGTCGCCGTTTGAAAGATAGATAACATCCGCATAAAGCAAGGGCGACAAAACCAGTATTATGATTGCACAAATTAAATTTCTCACTGAATCAACTTTAATAAAATAAGTATTAATTTTATTCCAATCCCGAACATCACCGCATACAGGCCCGATTGAACGGAAAATCAACCATACATATACTTTAACTGTCTATTTAGGATTATCAAGAGCAAAACAGAGTAATTAATTAATATCAATGTAAACAACGCGGTGGACGCTTGCCTCGCGAATGACCTCGTAAAGTGTGTCTTCCGATATCGGCCAAAAAAACCGCGCGCCTACATGTCGGTTTGACTTCACCAGCATCAATTGGCGGTTGCGTAGGCGTTGAATAAAACAGCGG
>JBFWMM010000036.1:0-12150 GCA_050251615.1 Phycisphaerae bacterium | reverse complement strand
GGCGCGCGAGCGCCCTGCTAATGTTACGCAAACGTTCACATATATTGCGCGTTGTAATGACAATCAGAACCGCGACAGCAACAAGCTGGTGCGAGCGTATGGAGCGGATGACAAACGCACTGAAACTGAATAATAATCAGACGGGGTAAACAGAATTGACAGAATGAGGTGGCAATCCCTGCAAAGCAATCCTTAAAGCTTATTGCTATTTTTAATCGCCCTGCATGTTGCGCGCCGGTATGATTCGTCTGAGCAACGCGGGCCAGATGAGCAGCACAGTAAGCGGGCAGATAGTCGCCATCAAACCGAACGCAAGAAACGGGCTGTGCCATTGGTACTCGGCGAGGTACATTCCCGTAGCACCTGCGATAAACTGATAACATACCACCCCCGAAGATGCCGCGCCGATGTCGCGATTGACTTGTGTGATTATGATATGGTTGATAAGCGGGCGACTGAGCCCAATGGAAAACGTATAGATTGCCATACCCGCGAAGAATACCGGCCATTTCGGCTCACCCATAAAGAGCAGAACAAGCCCGCCGAGCAGGCAACCGACAAGGGCGATTGAGGTAAGGAGGTACTCGCTGAAATACTTCACAAGACGCGCACACACTGCTGAGCCCGTAATAGCGCATAGCGCGTTGGCGCCGAACATTATCGCAAAGCGCTGTTCGCTCATCCCGAAATGGAGGATATAGGCGGTGGCGGAAAAAGCGATAAAACCGTAATATGGCGGGTTGATAAGCCCGACAGTCCCGTTGGCAAGCATAAAGTTGGTATTTTTCGACAACCTCACATAACGGCCAAGCATGCTCAGAAAGCCGCCGCTGTCAAGCGATTTGGCAGTTTCGGAATAAATCTTAAAAGTCATCACAAGCGAAATGCCGCTGAGCAGTGCCTGTGCGAGGAAAATTATGCGCCAGCTACCATACTTCAATATCAAAGTGCCCAGAAACGGCGCAACCATTGGCGTTATGCCGAGAATGATGCCGATCCACGCCAGAACCTTCTGTCGCTCCTTGCCATCAAAGCAATCGCGCGCAATAGCGAGAACCAACGCGGATGACCCCGCCGCCCCGATGCCCTGAAGAATGCGGGCGGCTATGAAATGAAACGCGTTTTGTGAGAACGAGCAGAGCAGGCTCGCCAGAATGAAGCTCGTCAAGCCGGCAAGCAGTATCGGGCGCCTGCCGAATCTGTCCGAGAAGCCGCCCCATATAAGCAGTGCAATTCCGTACGCCGCAAACCACAGCACGAGCGAAAGGTTTATGAGAGATTTCTCAACGCCCCACTCCACCGCGATATGCGGGATAGCGGCGAGGTACATATCGGTAGCCATCGCAGGGACCGCAGCGATAAGACCGAGAAAGATTGTGTATATGGACTTATTTTTCATTGGTGACTTTCCCCACTCAACCATAAAGCGGCCATTATAGACTCTCCGCGCCGTTTGGCAAGGCGTCAGCTGCGCCTCACCCCCCCCTAATTGCTGTTGAAATATCGTTTTGAACGCATAGAATAGGTTTTCTTAGCCTGGAGCAAATCGGGCAGACAAACTTTTTTATTTTTCACTTACAATTTTCAGAGGGCCGTTCAAGAACAGATATGCGAGCAGCAAAAATGCTGATTAGTGTTCAATAAACTTATTCGTTTAAATAAGGGGTGATTATGCAAAATAATCCATTCAAAGAGAAGCTTTGCAGATTCGTTCTGCTGGCGGCAATGACAGCCGGCATCTGTAATCCGGCAGTGACGGCGGAAATTACAGGTGATGTTCGCGTTGACATACTCTCCGGAGATGTTGTCAGGCTGGAAGTAAAGGGGCCAGGCGGCTTTGAAGACCGCCCCACTTACCACATTCAGAGCCGCAAGCTTGGTGAAAATATCAAGTACAGCAAGAGTACAAAAGAAGGCCGGCTCATCCTCACAACCAAAGATTTCAGCGTCAGCCTGCCGGCAGGAGCGAAAGACCTCACAGGCGCCGTTATCAAGGCCAAAGACGGCTCCACCCTCTGGGAGTATCCTGAGAGCGAAGAAGGCGTTGCAGCGCTTATGAGCAACAGGCGCTGGCTGCCGGAGCCCGCAGAGAAACCAGTGAGTTGGGCGATTGCAGACAGCCCCAGATACGTGCCTGCCTCCGCTGATACAAGCTGGGGCGGCGGATACAATGTTGCTCCCGAAGGCCTGGAAAACAACGGCTGGGATTTGAAGAATGATTCTACTGACATATATGTGTTTCTGCCTCAGGGCTGCGTGGACAGGCTTCGCGAGGATTTCATCGAGCTTACCGGCCGCACAGAGCTTATCCCCCTCTACGCTCTCGGCGGATGGGACAGCCGCTACTACCCATACGAGCAGCAGGAAGCTCTCGACAAAATCGACCTCTACCGTCAGAACGACATTCCGCTGGATGTGTTTGTAGTCGATACGGACTGGCGCGTTGGCGCATCGCACGGCTATGGCGTGAACGAAAAGCTCTTCCCGAATATGGAGCAGTTTATCGAAGACGCACATAACAAGGGCGTGCGTATTATGTTCAACGACCACCCCGAGCCGCAGGCCCCGATGGCTCTCGACAGAGGCGAGGTAACCTACCGCAACGAAAACCTGCGCGGTCTATTCGACATCGGCCTTGATATATGGTGGTACGACCGCAACTGGCACACGGCCTTACGTCCGCCGGCGGGCATCAACAAGGAATCATTCGGCTCGTACATCTACGACTGGATCACTCGCGACTACTACCCTGAACGCCGCGCTATTATCATGAGCAACGTTGACGGCATCGACAACGGCTGGATCAGGCGCGCCCCCAACATCACCAACCATCGCTTCACGCTCCAGTGGACTGGCGATACATACAGCGATTTTGACTCCCTCAGCAGAGAAATTCGCAACGCGGTTTACTCCGGCGTACGCGCGGCTTACCCCTACACAAGCACAGATGTCGGCGGACACATGGGCCATCTCACAACAGAGCAGTACTGCCGCTGGATTGAGTTTGCGACGTTCAGCCCGATCTTCCGCCTGCACTGCGGCCGCAGCTACACGCGCGACCCGTGGTCTCATCCTGAGCCCTGTACGCAGGTCGTTTCGGATTATATGAAGATGAGAATGAGCCTGCTGCCGGTTTACTACGCGGCGGCAAGAGAGAACTACGAAACCGGCGTTCCGATGCTCAGGCGCTGTGATATGCTCTATCCCGAATACGAAGAAGCCAAGGACGACTATCAGTACATTCTCGGCGATAACGTACTCATCGCACCGGTACACGAAGCGGCAGAACCCGTCTTTGTGGTACCGCAGAGCTGGCTTAAAGATGGCGTTAAGGGCGAATACTTCGCAGGCATTGAGCTTGCCGGCGAGCCGAAATTGACCCGCACAGACAAAGCCGTCAACTTCGACTGGCAAACGGGCACCTGCGATGAGTCTCTCGACAAAGACAGCTTCAGCGTTCGCTGGAGCGGCAAACTCACGCTCCCCGCCGGCCCCGAGCCGTATCAGCTCGGCATCGCATCAGATGACGGTTGCAGGCTGTACGTTGACGGCGAGCTCATCCTGGACAAATGGATAGATAAAGGCGTCTCTGCCGAGTATTCCGACAAGATCCTTGCCGCGGGCAAGGCATACGACATCCGTGCTGAATACTATGAGCGCGGCGGCGACGCGGTATGCAAGCTCATCGGGCGCAAGAAAATCGACAAGGTCGTTGCCAAGCGCAACATCTGGATTCCCGAGGGCACCTGGACAGACCTCTGGACAGGCACTGCGATTACCGGCCCGAAGAACATTACGCTTGATGTGGATATGGTAACGCTTCCGTTGTTTGTACGCAGCGGCGCGATTCTGCCTCTTGCACCGGTCATGCAGCATACAGGCGAGAAGGACTGGAGCGAAATGACGCTGGATGTTTACCCCGCTGAAAACGCCGCCTCTCAGACCACTCTCTACGAGGATGATGGCGATGGCATCGGCTACCGCAACGGCGAGTTCCGCAAGACGCTCATCGAAAGCGAAACAAAGGGCAAAGACGTTACGCTCATAATCAACTCTGCCGTTGGCGATTTCCCAGGCTCTGTGGACAAGCGTAGCTGGACTATCCGCATGAGGAAGCCGCTTGGCGTTGAGGGCGATGTGAAGAAGGTAACCGTAAACGGCAAGAAGACAGACTTCGAGCTCGTTGAAGCGCGCGAAGGCGCCCTGCCGTTCATCGCCGAAGGTGGTGCCGCGGACGGCGACTTCGTGAAGATTGAAGTGCCGGCGAGTGATGTCGCGGGTAAATCGCTGTTTATCTTCCCGCAGAAGACGACTGTAAAGGTTTCGTTCAAATAACATAAACAAAACCACGTCTCACATAAGGCGCAAGAGGTTTCGGCCTCCTGCGCCTTATTCGTTTTTCTTGAGCCTACTGCGCACTTCGTGATTCATAAGTCCTGCCGGCATCGATTGCCTATTGCATCGTGCCTGACCTTGCAATTTCTTCTTGAAGAAACGCTACGCAGGATTATCATAATGACCGAATGACCATGACAATTATATTTGACAGAATGGGTGCTTTTTGAGACGAAGAGAATTTATAAAAAGTATCGGGATGGCCGCCGCCGCGGTATCGTTTGGATGTTATGCGTTTGGCGCTGAGAAGACGAGCCCGAATTTCGTATTTATCATCACCGACGACATCTCCCCCGACGACCTGCCCTGCTACGGCAACGACAAGATCAAGACCCCCTGCATCGACAGACTTGCCAAAAGCGGGCTTGTTTTTGACAACGCCTATCAGACAATCAGCTCCTGCTCACCGAGCAGATGCTCGATCGTAACAGGCCGTTACCCGCACAACACCGGAGCCCCCGAGCTGCATACAGTTCTTCCTTCCACACAGCACACGTTCATTCACGATTTCCGTGCCGCGGGCTACTACACCGCCATTTCAGGCAAAAACCACATGGCAGACTTCAAACAGCTCGGCTTTGACCGCGGCGAAGACAGCGGGCCATCGGGCGCTGAAAAGTGGCTGAAATTCCTGAAAGAGAGACCGAAAGACCGTCCCTTCTTTATGTGGTTCGCCTCGCACGATGCGCACAGAGAATGGCAGATAAACGACAAGGCGCCGAAGTATGCGCCTGATCAGGTGAATGTGCCGCCGATGCTCTATGACGGGCCCGCGGAGAGAGAAAACCTCGCGGGATATTACCACGAAATCAGCCGCACAGACTACTACACTGCCCTTGTCGTGGAGGAGCTGGAAAAGCAGGGCGTCGCGGACAACACATACATCGTTTACTGCTCCGACAATGGCCGACCCTTCATAAGGTGCAAGACATATCTCTACGAGAGCGGCATAAAAACGCCCCTGATCATAAACGGGCCTGATGTTAAAGTCGGCCGCACAGACTCGCTTGTAAGCTCGATTGACTACTCTGCCACATTTCTTGAGCTCGCCGGCATTAAGAAGCCCGGTAGCGTTCAGGGTGTCAGCTTCTGCAAGGTTCTTACAGACCCATCCCACGTCTCGCGTGAGGTGGCGTTTGCGGAGAGAAACTGGCACGTGATGCAACTGCACGAGAGGATGGTGCGTACGGGCGACTGGCTCTACATCTGGAACGCATTCCCGCACACATACAACGTATGCGGGGAAAGCGCGTTCTACAACTGGAGCGATGTGAAGGAGTTCTGGCAGGCGGCCGATGATGGCAAGCTGAACGGGAACCAGATGAAGGTTACAAGCGCAGATCAGCCTGAAGAGCTCCTGTTCAACGTCAGGAAAGACCCGTATCAGTTCAGCGACCTCTCGAAGGAGCCTGCACACAAAGCGCAGCTCGAAATGATGCGAAAGCTCCTTGCGCAATGGAAAGCACAGACCGGAGACAACATCCCCGACAAACCCACTCCCGACAGGCAGCAGCTTCACGGCGAGCAGAGAGAAGAACCATTCTTCAGAGGCGATGTGCCCGGGGCGAAGAACAACGCAACCGAGATAAATGAGTGCGGCCCGGTAATGCTCGCAGATGTCTGATGCCGGGACATCACCAGCCTTTTACCTGCTGCCTTGCCCTGGTCTTCTACAGTTTTTCGCGATAAATTACGGCCATAACGCAATTTACGATTGAACAAGGACACGAAATATCGTAGAATCAACTCAAAGATTGTAATAAAAACATATAAACGGAAACTGACAAATGAAACAAACGCTTGTTGCCGCAACTCTGCTCCTTACCGCACTGGCCGCAATAGCCGTCTCCCCGGACTGGGGAGATCCGGTTACCGACAAATATATGATGAACGTCTATAGCACGGTAAGCCTGGACGGCAATCAAATCGGTACTTCGCATGGCAGCATGCTTAGCGTCTGGACGCCCGAGGGCGTTATGGCGGGCAAGGGTGAGCCGGTTGAGGCAATTGCGGGGACAGTTCAGTTTATGTTTGTTGTTTTCGCAAGCGAGCCTGAGAGAACGGGCTTCAAGCTCCGCATATATGATGCCGCGACCGACCACATCTATGCCGTAACCGATGAGATAAACTTTATTAACGAGGGCGCCATAGGAGCACTTTTCGAACCGTTCGCTTTTACTGCCATAGATGTGGTGCCACAGTACACCGTTACATTTGATGCGGGCGAACATGGCACGATAGCGGGAGGTGATAGCGTTGTTACCGTATTCGAGAATCAGGACGCGCCCGAGCCGGACATCGAGGCCGATCGGCCGTATATCTTTGCAGGCTGGGATGTTGATGTGCGAAATGTTGTGCGGGATATCTATGCAACCGCGGTTTACTACAAGCCCACCGGCGCGGGAACTCCGCAGAATCCGTACCGCATCTCCAACGCAGAAGGACTCGGCGTTGCAAGCCGCAACCCCGATGCGCATTATCTGCTCGTGAGGAATATAGACTTGTCGCACCTCCTGTACCGTGAGCCCCCCATTGCCGCACAGACACCTTTCACCGGATCATTCAACGGCGCCGGCCGCAGAATTACCGGCCTGACGATTGAGGGCGCATACGCCAACGGCGGGCTGTTCGGTATAATAGGAGAAGAGGGGACGGTCAAGAATCTGGCGATAGAAGATTGCTCGGTAACGGGCATTCTCAACTGCGGCGCACTGGCCGGCCTGAACTTCGGTACAATCCGCAGATGCAGCTCAAGCGGCACCGTAACCGATGCCTACTCCGCCGGCGGACTTGTCGGCTGTAATTACGGCACAATCTTCAACAGCGTCTCAACCGCCGAGGTGACGGGAATCATCACAGATACCGGCGGCCTTGTCGGCGTGAATGAGGGCGTAGTCTCCCATTGCTACTCGGCAAAGGCCGTGCGCGGGAGAGGAAATTCCCGCCTCGGAGGCCTCATCGGCCGCAGCGAACTCAATGCCGAGACCACCAACAGCTTCTGGGATGTTGACGCAAGCGGAGTACGTAACAGCGCGGGCGGGAAAGGCCTGAGCAAGGCGGAAATCCGCAACCGCAACACATTTGCCGAAGCTGACTGGGATTTCGAGCTCTGCACGGAAGACGGCACCGAAGACGACTGGATAATGGATTCGAACAGCGGAATGCCCGCGCTTGCGAGATTCGCAGGCAAGAAGCCTGATATGAACAAAGACGGGCGCGTTGACAAGCACGAGCTTGACGTTGTAGCCTCCGACTGGCTCGACTGCGAATGCTCCGCGCCGAAGTGGTGCAAGGGCACGGACGTCAATCAGGATGGTAAGGTGAGCATAGCAGACCTCGCCGCGCTCGCCGCAGACTGGATGTAAGCTTAAAGCGATAAGCTTCGGCAAAGCCTTTTGCAGGCAGTAATCCCTGCACTGACTCATTACAGGAGATTATTGAATCTTGAATGTGTAATTTTGAATTACATCCCGCGCCTGTTGTGAGCTGAAAAATGCAATTCAGCTGAGGCATATCGTGCCTTTTGCCTTCCCCGAAAAGAAAACCCCTGAAGACTCCACGAGTCCACAGGGGTTCCTTATCTAAAAACACAGCGAAAGATCAGGAAATTTTGTGCCTGACTTTCCAACGTGCTTTTCTTTTCTTGCTTCCGACCTTACGTCTGCGTCTTGGCTTACTCATTTTTTGTTTTGCTCCGTATTTTTTGAGTTTAACTCATATTTTGACAAGTTTTGTTTTGAGACGTCATAGGTTATTGGTTATGATTAAAAAATCAAGTGTTTTTTTATTTTTAGAGAAAGAGAAAGCGATGAAACAGTGCAAGGATTGTGAGTTCTACTCAATGGGCGATGACGGCCGCAGGAGATTTCTCTGCGACCCGTTCGGGAACATCATAGAACCGGAGTGTGTGGGTAAATGGCAGCTAATGCGCTTGGATACGCTTGTATCGCTGATTGAGGAGCAGAATCTGGGCAGCCGCAAAATCGCTCCAATACAGGAAAAGCTTATCAGATATGTAGAACGTGAGATAGAAGAGATGGAAGAAGGCGAAGACTGGAAATACCCGCAGGATGAAGACGACGACTTCTTTTGATTTTCGGGACTCTGATGCGTTTTTTTGAAATAATAACATTCTTTTGTACGTCTAAGCAATCGTGATCACGGACGATAAAAAAGAGCAGGTTGTCAGACTCTGCAAAGATGGTGATTCGGCAGCCTGGCTTGAGCTTATTGAAAGTTGTTCAGGCCGTATGCTCAGTTATTTTATCGCAAACGTGCGCAACAGAAGCGTTGCGGAAGACCTGCTCAGCGACTTCTACATCAAGCTCTATAAAAGCATAGACGGCTACAAAGGCGGCTCATTCGAGGCGTGGCTCTACAAAATCGCGTACAGCGTTTTTTGTGACTACCTCAGAAAGACCATGCGAGAGCGTGAAAATGTGCAGCAGTACCATGAAGAGATGGCTCACCTGCAAGACGCAGGCGAGGCGGAAGAAGAGTTGCCGGACGTAGTGAGCGCACTGGACGGCTTGGATGAAGAAAGCCGTAGTCTGGTTATGTTGCGTTATTACTCGGATATGAGCTTTAAGGAGATAGCCGAGGTGACAGGCAAACCGATAGGGACCGTACTCACTAAGGTACACAGGGCGCTGAAGAAACTTAAAACGAAACTGATAATAGAATGAAAACGAAAAACACAGACATATTTGCTGTCAGAGACGAGATTGAGAAGCTCGAAAAGGAGCTCTTCTCGCTTGAGTGCGTTAAAAATGCGATGCCGGATGTTACCGCTGATGCGGAACTTGTCGGCAGGTTGCACGCCGCCCTGAATCGTGAGATTAAGGCAAAGCGCAGATTCCGATCCGCAGCGCGTTGGGCTGTCGCGGCGATGTTGCTGATTGCCGCGGCGGTGTCGGTAAAGATGTACTCCGGCACAGACACCGAAGACGCCTCCTCCCTTGCCTATGCCTCAGAGAGCTTTTGGGACAATTCCGCCGACACAGATACCATCGAAACAGCTCTCGACAGCATCGAATATATGATTTCCTACGCTGAATCAGAATCCGGCTATGTGGATTATGAGGTTAGCGATATTGAAACAGAACTTTTCGCAGACGCTTTCTGGAAAGGATAAACCCATGAGACTTACAGCGCTTTTAATTCTCGCCACCACTCTTTACTGCGCCGCAGAAACAGCGCCCATCGCCCCCGCTCAAGAAGATGTTAACGTGTTCATTGAGGAAACTCCTCTCGGCGAAATGCAGGGCGAGCATATGCAGGAGAGAATGCTTGATGCCATTGAGCGGCAGGACCCTGAAAAGGCAAAGCAGCTTAGAGAGCTTCGGGAAAAAGACCCTGACGCTTTTGCGGCAGAAATCAACAACAGGCGTATGGGAGTCATGCGTGGCAACAGCCGCCATCAGGGTGGGCCGGAGATACCGCCCGAAGCCGACAGGATGGAATCTATGCACGGCAGAGGCGGAAATATGCGAAACGCCGTCAAAGAGAGGTTTACCATGCGCAATGATGAATTTCTCGCGTGGCTGGAGGAAAACTATCCTACCGTAGCCAAGCAACTCAGAGAAGCGTTCGAGAACAACCCCGAAACAGCGTTCATGGACACAATGCATATCGCCGGCAAATACCGTGCCCTCTTTGAAACAGCAAAGCGCAACCCCGAGCTCGCAAACCTGATGAGAATGGACGATCAGCTCAAACAGCGCCGCGAAGAACTGCTCAAAAACTACAGCGCGGGAAAAATAAAACGCAAGGATGTGCTCGCTGAGCTTGAAGAGGTTGTATCTGCCCGCTTCGACATTATAATAGAGAAGCGGCGTATGCGCTTTGATGAACTCAAAGCCCGCCTCGAAGAACTGCAGAAGGAAATCGAGAAACAACAGAAGGACCTCGAAACCCTCAGCAGGGAGAGAGACGCTCAGATCAAAAAGCGCGTTGACGAGCTCACCGCAGAGAACGGAAAAAAAGAAATAAGCTGGGACTGAGCTTCCGGCATGCAGGCCTTTGGGCGGGCCCGCGTTAAAACAACAGAAGGGGACATAATGGGAAACGAACCGGTGAACCGTTCGAGACGCAATTTTATCGCCAGCGGCGCGGTTGTCTGCGCTGCAAAACTCGCATCAAAAGCAGAAGCCGTTCCGGCAAGACCGACAGACCGGCCAACCTTACCGAGCGCCATGGGAGACCGCGGAATCAAGCCGCCCTTCCTCCACACCGACAACGACACTGTCAACAAGGCCTTTCGCATCGCTATCGGCGATCTGGCTACAAACATCCTGAACTATAAATCAGGCCTGATGCAGGAGGAAGCTCCCGCCATTATGGCCGGCCTCAACTACGACCGCCCCTGGACAAGAGACACCGCGATAAACGTATGGAACTTCGGCGGGCTCATCGCCCCTGAAGCGGCAAGAAACACGCTTATGTCGGTTTTGGAACGCAAGGACGGTGAGGTTGTCATTGGCGGGCAGTACTGGGATTCCATCATCTGGGTTACGGGTGCCTGGAACTACTTCCTCCAGACCGGCGACAAAAAGATGCTTGAGCTCGCGTTCGAGGCCGCTAAAAACACACTCGCACGCAGAGAGTACGAAGAATTCGATGAGACATCAAATCTCTTCCGCGGCCCTGCCTGCTACGGCGACGGCGTTGCGGCGTATCCGGAGTTTTACGCCAAAGGTTGCGGCGGCTCAAGCGGCATACACGACTGGATCAATCACCACAGCTCGGCGCGAGGCGTCGGCATACCTATGAAAACACTCTCCACCAACTGCCTCTACTACAACGCATACAAAATTCTGCCTCTTATGGCGGCCGCCCTCGGCAAGGACGCAGCCGGCACAGAGCAAAAGGCGCAGAAACTCAAAGCCTCCATCCTGAACCACTTCCTCAACCCAAAAACAGGCACCCTCGACTATATCGCCGATTCGCCTGTTAACAGTGACTATCAGGAGGCGCTTGGGATCAGCTTCGCGGTTATGTTCGGCATTGCCGAAGGCGAGCTGGCAAAAAACATCATTTCCAAAGCGCAGACCACTCCACAGGGCATAGCCTGCCTATGGCCGAGCTTCCCTCGCTACCTTGCAATGGGCGGATTCGGCAGGCACAGCGGGACAGTATGGCCGCATGCTCAAGGTTTCTGGGCTGAGACTTGCGCGAATTACGGCGAGGCGGAGAAGTTTGGCAGGGAGCTGCACGCACTGGCAAAAAACGCTGTGAGAGACAGCCAGTTCGTTGAGATATACCACCCCGAAACGGGCGAGAGCTACGGCGGACTGCAAGAGCTTGGCGGCCCGATAGGCAATTGGAACGCAACAAACCGCCAGACCTGGAGCGCTACGGGATTCATCAGGATGAGTATCGGTTCGCTTGTCGGGTTGAAGCTTGCCGAAAACGGAATATCGTTCAAACCGCTTCTACCGCAGGGCATTTCTCAAGCAAGGCTTAAAATTCGCTACCGCGCGATGAATCTTGATGTGAATGTGTCCGGAAGCGGCAAGGATGTCCGCTCGTTCAATATCAATGGCTCGGCGAGCAGAAATTTCATCCCCGCAGCCGGCATCGGCAATAAGCGCATCGAGATAACCCTTGGTTGACAGACAAATCATACAGAGATTGCAAACAGCATCACCTGTCAAACAGGTGATGCTGTCTTTTTGCGAATGCCCGTTATGCTACGCCACGAATGCAGGATTACCCTCTCTTAAAACCTAAAACCTAAAACCTAAAACCTAAAAC
>JBFWMM010000035.1:0-29600 GCA_050251615.1 Phycisphaerae bacterium | reverse complement strand
CGGCAGAATTGTAATCCCTTCGCGGCTTTCGGGCGCTTTGCGGTTAAAGTAGTAATGCTTTGCTTGGATTGTACTCTCTCCGCCTCTGTCCGTTTTTTTAGCAACTTGCTTCAAAGCGGGACGCTTCTCCCGCTGTCTTTGTATTGTTGCAGCAGGGCGCTGAGCCGCCTCACAACGTCTGGATGCTTGTCTTGCAAGTTAATCTGTTCGGAGATGTCTTTGCTGAGGTCGTACAGCTGAACAGGGGGCAGAGCCGCCTCGGCATCCGAGCCCGGGCGCGGCGAGCTCCAGCCGCCGGAACCTGCACAAAGCTCCAGCTTCCATTTGCCTTGTCTTATCGAAAACGAGCCATTGTTTGAGTGATGCACGATCGCCTCGCGCAGCGGCCTTCCTACCTTGCCCGTTAGGGCCGGCATGATGCTTACGCTGTCCTCGCCCTCGTCAGGGGCAAGCTTCTCTCCTGTGATGTCGGCAAGCGTGCGGAGCAGGTCTGTGAGGCAGATTGTATCGCCGCTTACTTCCCCGCGCCTCACCACTCCGGGCCAGCGTGCGATAAAGGGTATTCTGTGTCCGCCTTCGTAGATGTCGGCCTTGGCGCCCCTGAACACATAACTCGGGTCGTGCCCGAACTCCGCGAGTTCATCAAAATCGGCCATAGGCGCGCATCCGTTGTCGCTGGTAAAGAAAACGAGCGTGTTACGGGAGAGTCCGCCGCGCTCAAGCGCATCAAGCACCTGCCCCACACAATCATCAACCTGCAGGACGAAGTCGCCGTATTCGTTTGTGCCGCTCTTGCCGAGAAACTCCTTCGCTGGTAAAATCGGAGTATGCGGCGCGGTCATCGGGAAGTACAGAAAGAACGGTGTGCCATTGTCTTTCGCGCGCACGTTGATGTAGGAGACGGCTTTCCGTGTGAAGCGGCTGAGCAATTCTTCGGGTTGCAGGTCCGGCGCTTTTACGCCCTCCCACATAAGCTGCTTGCCCTTGCTGCGCTCAATCTTTTCTGTGGGCAGGGCGGTCGGCATATCGTTTTCCACATAGACATACGGCCCTATATCCGCAGATGCAGGTATGCAGAAGCTGTAATCGAAGCCGTTCGAGCGCGGGCCGTGCGTTACGGGTTTTGTGAAATCAACATCGCTCTCACGGCTGCCGCTTTTTGCCCAGTCCCAGCCCAGATGCCATTTCCCGATACAGGCGCAGTGATAGCCGCGGCGCTTGAGCAGGGATGCGCAGGTCGTGCGGCCCTCTTCGATCAGGTGGGGGGAGTAGCCGCCGAGCACGCCCTTTTTCAGGCGGCTTCGCCAGGCGTACCGTCCTGTGAGGATGCCGTATCTCGTGGGCGTGCATACGGCCGAGCCGGAGTGTGCGTCTGTAAAGCGCATGCCGGCCGCGGCGAGCGAATCGATGCGGGAGGTATGGAGCCTGGAATCTTCATTGAGGCAGGATACGTCCCCGTAGCCGAGGTCATCGGCGAGGATATAGACAATGTTCGGCAGGCCGCTACCGCGAGCGTCGCCTATATGTTGCTCGCCTGCGCAGCCTGCAAGCCCTGCCGAAAACACCATCAAGGCGCTTTGCTTCAGGAAATCACGCCTGTTGCATGGGTTTCGAAAAAGCGTACTGATTCCGCTGTTTTCCGCCGCTGCAAATAATTCCCGCATGCATTCTTGACTGTCCAACATCTGATACCCCGTTTGATAAGCACATTGCCATCTTGATATTACAGCAGTATTATATAGCAGGACAAAGCATTTACAACGGCGTAGCGGCGATGAAAATGAATTCCGCAAACACCGCTGAAATATGTACCCCGAAATGTACCCCCCGAGGCGTGGAAAGCGATAGAAACAGCTCGCAGCTTACCCCTGAAACCACCCCTGATAGAGGCGATATAAGCGCTTTATTTGCAGCTGTTTGCAACAAAAAAGCCGCTCCCTGCAACGAAGTGCAAAAAGCGGCAAAATGGGCCGTACAGGACTCGAACCTGTGACCCCCTGCTTGTAAGGCAGGTGCTCTAGCCAACTGAGCTAACAGCCCTTTCGGGTGAGCCGGTAATGATACGAAAGCCGGCGATTGTGTCAATATGTTTTTGCCGGCGGCCGGCAAAAAAAGAAAAAAACTTCACGCCCCGACGGTGCGACGTCTTTCTCTGAGAGGCTGAGCCGTGAGAGCAAAAACGCTCACAAACTGCTCACAATCCATTGTATCATCATCGCTATTCTGATATAATAACTGGGTTGCGTAGAAGTAAATTGCAAGGGAATAATATAATTGAAGCAAATTGACAAAGATACAATTCGCGCGTTGCTGATCTCGCTTCTGGTGGCCGCGTGTTATATGTTCATAGCGAGCCGTAGCACGCTCTGGGACAGAGACGAGCCGCGTTTCTCGCGGGCGGCGGTGGAGATGGTGGAATCTGGCAACTACCTCTACCCGACATTCAACGGCGAGCTGCGCCCCGATAAGCCGGTGCTGATATATTGGCTGATGAGCCTGCCGATTCGCCTCTTCGGCGCCACGGCCTTCGCTTGCCGGTTCTGGGGTGCCATCGGCACGGCCCTGACAGCCTTCCTCACATACCGTACAGGGCGGTTGCTCTACGACAGCCGAACGGGTATGCTCGCGATGGGGATAGTCTCCAGCACTCTGCTCGTTTTTATGCTCGGCACATTCGCCACGGCGGATTCGGTGCTTTTGCCTTGCATGCTGGCTGTCTTATACCTCTTCTTCCGCGCTCTCAAGGCAGGGCGGCTATCTTTTAGCACTACGATGCTTATGGGTGGTGCGTTCGGCCTTGCTCTGCTTGCGAAAGGGCCTGTGGGGCTTTTGCCTCTTGCCGTTATTCTGGTAACATCCCTCATCAGGCGCCACGAGGTCAGCGTTGGTAAAATACTGCCCCGTGCATTTGGCGCTGCCATTATCGGTGCAGGGCTGTTCCTGATCTGGGCAATCCCCGCCAACAACGCCACAGCGGGCGAATTTTTCCGCCTTGGTATCGGCAAGCATGTTATTGAGCGCAGTACAAGCGCTATGGAGAGCCACGGTGGCAACTTTATCCTCTTTTTGCCTTACTACATCTTCGCCGTGATATTCGGCTTCTATCCCTGGTCTCTGCATATCGGCGCGGCCGTAACCACGGCTTTTGGCGGCAGGCTCGGCGCGAACGGCCGCACGATTCTGCTCGGCTGGGCGCTTCCCGTAATCGCCATTCTTACCTGCGTCGCAACGAAGCTTCCGCATTATATCATCCTCACTTGGCCGGCGTTCGCCATACTCACCGCAGCCTTTCTCACCGGCAAAGCAAGTGAGCTGTCCAATCTCGACAGGCACCTGCTTCGCGGCGGAATCTGGTTTTACGGCATCATCAACACCGCCGCGGCTCTCGGTTGCCTTGCGATGGTATATTACTTCCGCAAGGCCGATTTTAATTCCGTCTGGCCGATAGTGTGCGGGGTGGTGCTTCTGGTAACAGGCTCGCTTGCCAACAAGCTTCAGCTCAAGGAGAAGCCGTTGGAGAGCACGCGGGTTCTCGTTCGCGGTCTGGCGGTGTTTATGTTTTTTTTTGCGATTTTTCTTTTACCCGATATTGAGCGGGTCAAGATTACGCCGCGTCTGACTGATGCGATTCTCCCTGAACTGAGAGCAGAAACAAGAATCTGCTCGCAGGGCTACAGCGAGCCGTCGGTTAACTTCTACCTTGGCAGACCGATTGAGTCTTTGGACGCGGCTGATATGCAGAGCTGGTTTGCCGGCGTGGATGATGGCGTATTCATCGTTGATCAGAAGTATCTTCCCGAGCAGCTCCCCGATGGCGTGCGCGAGCTTTGCAATGTATATGGCTTCAACTACACAAAAGGAAAGTATCAGATGGTTTATGCACTGGAAAAGAGAAAGGCTTATGCTCAGGACAATTGAGAAAAAACGCGCCATTGTTATCGCTGTTCTTGCGGCGGTGCTTCTAATTTGTTCATTTGCCAGTATGGCGCTCTATGATGTTAGGGTGCGCGAGTACTTCGCCTCTTCCGATACGAGCTTCAGCCGGACGGTATGGATGGAGGGTTTCAAGCAGTTCGGCAAAACGTGGGTTCCCGTGTGGCTGATGCTACTCTGGCTACTGACATGCCGGCGGGTTGAGCCGGTGCTTGCGGGGCTCGTTGCGCTGGTGGTGGTGTTGCCGATGGTGGTGGGGGTAAAGATGAGTGTAAACAGGATACGGCCGCAGCAGATGGTTTATATTTCTCAAGGAATGGAGCCGGAGCAGATTCCGCGATCAAATTCGTCTTTTCCCTCCGGCGATACCGCCAGCATATTCGCCGCAGTTACTGCGCTTATTCTTATGAGAGGTTGGCGGCTGGCGCTGCTGGTCTTGCCGGCGGCGGGTGTGGGCGTGATGAGGGTTGTGGATCTGCGGCATTATCCATCGGACGTGTTCGCGGGGGTGGCAGTCGGGATAATTGCTGGCTTTATAGCCGTCTATATAGTTGAGAACCACCCGAACCTGTACCCTGAGCAGTATCTGTCTCGGCCCTGGCGTATGGTAACAATCGCTCTGATTGTGCTGTTGCCGTTTCTGGCATCTCTTACAGAGGGTTCAAGCTCTATATTTCGGTTCCTTATGCCGTACTGGCCGATTGTACTGGTGGTGTTTTGTGTGAATTACTTCCGTTTTAGAAGAAAAAAAAGATATGAGCGATAAGATATATCTGTCGGTAATAGCGCCTGCATACAACGAGCGGGACAACATTGAACAGTTTGTACGTGAAGTGTATAGCGTTTGCGCAGGGCTTGGAAAGCCTTTTGAGATTATTGTCGTGGATGACGGCAGCACAGACGACCAGCTTGAAGTGCTTGCTCCGGTATTTGAGGAAATAACCGAGCTTCGAGTTGTCTGCTTTGCGAAGAATACAGGCCAGAGCGCGGGAGTTGCGGCTGGTATTAAAGCGGCGCGCGGTGAGATTATCGCAATGGTTGATTCCGATCTGCAGAACGACCCCGCAAGCATCCCCGATATGCTCGGCTATATCGAGCGCGGTGAGTGCGATATGGTCAACGGCTGGCGAAAGGAAAGAAACGACCCGCCTGTCAAACTGCTCAGCACGCGCATCGCAAACGGCGTGCGCAACGCGCTGACACACGAAAGCATTCATGATTCCGCCTGCGGGCTGAAGGTGTTCAGGGCGCAGTGCGTGCGCGATATACGCTTCTTTACGGGGCTGCACCGATTTATCCCCACGCTCGTGAAGCTGGAGGGGTATAGAGTGAAGGAGGTGCCCGTGAGGCACAGGCCGAGAGTGGCAGGAGAGAGCAAGTATGGCGTGGGCAACCGCGCGTTCAGGGCACTGCGCGACACCTTCGCGATAAGGTGGATGCAGAGCAGGTATTTCAAGTATGAAGCAACAGAATGGAGCAGAGATGAGTCAAATATTCAGTGAGATATGGGCCAAGTGTGACGGCTGGGCTCTGCTTGGCTTTATAGCGCAGATGTGCTTTGCATCGCGCTTTGCGGTGCAGTGGATTGCTTCTGAGAAGCGCAAGGAATCCGTGGTACCGGTCTCTTTCTGGTACCTCTCAATCATCGGCGGCACAGGCCTTCTCATATACGCCTTCGCAGGCCGCAAAGACCCGATTTTCATTCTCGGCTACCTCTTCAACAATGTGGTATATATCAGAAATCTCATGATTATCCGAAAGGCGAAGCAGAAGGCCGCAGGGTGAATTTGGAGATTGTTGCTCATTCCTTCAATAGCTCGGAAGCAGAAGCCCCGGGATCGAATTCAAACCCCTGCTTTCCCCTCCCCGTCACATTGAATGGCGAGGAGTGGATTATCGTTTTTTTGAAGTACGGTTTACACCGAGCTTACGTTCGACGCTGAGCTTTTGTATAGAAAAAGGCGCGGAAAAATACTCGCCGGCGTTAATGCCGGCGGCATAAAAAAACAGGCGCGGTTTTTACGCCGTGCCTGTTTGTCTTTTCGGATGTCAAATTAATCTTATGCGCCTCGAGGTACGATAAAGATCTCTACTCTTCTGTTCATTACGTTGCCTTTGTTGTTGGCCGCATTGGGAGCAACAGGGCGGAACTGACCGAAGCCGCGTATGCTGAGCCTTTCGGGCTTGAGCTCTTTGCTCGTCATATATTCCAGCACGCTGATCGCTCTGTGAGCGGAAAGGTGCCAGTTGGTCGGGTGCGCTTGTCTTGTGGAAGGCTTGGAGATCTTCATGTCGTCTGTGTGGCCGGCAATGATCATATCAAACTGCTGGCCGTATTGCGAGTTCATAATCTCGCAGAGAGCCGCGATGGCTTTCTGAGCGTCTGTGCTGAGCGAATCACTGCCCGGCGCGAAGGTGAGATCGCTCTTAAACTTAACTACTCCCGATTCCTGATCGAATGTAACGATCTCGGGATTTGCAGAGGCGAACTGCTCCAGCATAACATTCAGCTCTGCCGGAAGTTTTACGCCGCCTGCAAGAAGCTGCTGTTGTAACTTTTCTATAAGAGCGTTTTTCTCTGCCAGCGCTTCTTCGAGTAGCGCAACTTCCTTTGAGGATGCTTCCTTACCCGCCGCAGACAGGGCGTTTGCGCGTTCAAGCTGTTCTCTGAGCTGGTCGAGCTCAAGCTTGGCCTGGCCGTACTGCGATTCAAGCTCGCTGATATGCAGGCTCTGTGTGTCGTTTTGCATTTTGAGGCCGTTGTAATCGCTCTGGGAAACACAGCCGCTGAGCAAAAGGCCTGTCGTCAGAATGAGAGCTGTTAAACTGTACTTCATTTATCAAACCCCGTTATACTTCAAATTAAAGGATGATTCGTCCGTGAGGGACGATTATTTTTTCTTTTTGCCCTTGGCCTTTTTCTGCTTGGCGCCCTTTTTTGCTTTGGCGTTTTTCGCGCTCGCCGGCCTGGCCGATCCGCCTGCTGCGCCGACAATACTGATAATGAGCGTGAGCAGGGCGATTCCGCCGGTGATGTAGATGAAGTTCTGCCTTACGAACGGCATAAAGAGCGGTTCGGCGCCGTTGTAGCATAAGTTAAGCAGTATCAGCGTAACCAGAACAACCGACACGAACGGCAGAAGCATTGCAAAGCCGAACGCCGTGCCTTCTTCGTCGGTGCGGGCCATGGCCGCGGCTACCGGAATTCCGGGCTGCATTGCCTGAGGCGTAACAACCTGCTCGGGCTCTTCATATTCAAGCTCGTCTTCAGTCGGTACAAGTGGTTCTTCTTTCGGTTCAGAAGCGCCAAGCTCATCTGCGGCGGGCTTTGCGGCATCGTCGAAGCCGAGGTCGAAATCGCCGAGGTCGCCGAAGTCGTCGTCGCCGGAGGGCAGGATTCCGTCAAGCACAACGCCGAGCTGTGAATCGTCTGCCTGGAGGGAAAGGTCGAGGATGCCTGAGCCTTCTTCCGCAGAGCCAAGGTCTGCATCTGCGTCTATGGCAACTTCTTCCTGTTCGGGTGCTTTTACCGGCTCATTGTGGGCATCTGATTCCATAGTGTCGGCAAGAGCGAGGAGGCTGTCGTCGGAGAAGCCTGATTCGGTTTCGTCCTGTGTGTCCATTTCAATGGCAGTGTCGGCATCGGAAAGCTCAATCATCTTCTCCATGTCGTCATCGATTTCAATATCAATGTCGTCTTCTTCATCGAGAGAGGCAAGCTCAAGGATAGACTCTTCCGCAGAACCGATATCACCTGTTGTGGATTCATCGCCGGTGCTCTGCCCTTCAAGGGCATCGATATCTTCTTTTTTGTAAAGGATTTTTGAGCCGTCCCGCAGTTCACTGATGCCGTTAACTTTGGCAAGCTCGCGCAACTCGTCAGCGTTCTTGCCGAGCTTCTGTGAGGCCTCATCGAGAGAATAGTAGCTGTCAGACATTATGAGTTCCTAATCAATATCATGTAAAAAACAACGCATTGCCAAACGCAAACGTTAGCGCAGTCTTACGAATTATAACGCTGTAGTAGTTTCTTGCAAGTAATTAACCTCGAAGAATGGAGTTTTTCCGCTTCGCGGTCGCCTGTTAATCGAGTTTGTCGCGCGGGTGCGCTTTTTTATAGACCTCTTTGATGCGTTTTGTGGTCAGGTGTGTGTAAACCTGCGTTGCCGCGATGGACTTGTGCCCGAGCAATTCCTGCACGCTTCTGAGGTCTGCGTCGTTGTTGAGAAGGCCGGTGGCGAAGCTGTGGCGTAGCGTATGCGGGCTGGCGTCGCTGTCGAGCCCACCTTTAATCAGATACTTTTTGAGAAGTCTGCGGATGCCGCCTGCGCTGAGTCTGTGCCCGTTTTTATTGAGAAAGAGGGCGCTACCGTCGGGGATGACGCGGCTTTCGAGGAAGTGCCGCGAGGCAAGCTCTCTGTATGCGGAAATTGCTTTTACCGCATCTTCACCTATCGGGCAAAGCCGCTCGCGATTGCCTTTGCCGACCACGCGCACTATCGCGTGCGCCGCGTCAAGGCTCGCCGTATCAAGGCCGACCAGCTCGCTTACGCGCAGGCCGCCTCCGTAAAGCGTTTCGAGGATAGCTTTGTCGCGAGCGCCGAGCCATGTTGAGAGATCCTGTTCGTTGAGCAGAGCATCCATCTCGTTGTTTGTAAAAAAGCGCGGCAGCTTTTTGTCCTGTTTCGGCGAGCGGATGCCCGTGAGGGGGTTGGCGCGTATTTGTCCGCGGCGAAGCAGATACTTATAAAAACTTCGCAAGCTTGATACACGTCTGGAAATTGTTTTCTTGCTCAAGCCCTCAATGTTGCATATCGCCAGATACGCCTTGATGTCTTCCGAACGCACCTGCAAAACATTTTTCTCCAGCTCGCTTTCACAGTACGCGGTGAAGGCGGTAAGGTCTTTGCCGTATGCTTCTGTTGTGAGGTGCGAATAGTTTTTTTCGCGCTCAAGGTAAGTGAGGAAATCTTCTGTTGGCGCGGAGTTGCTCAAACTATGTCTCCATTTTTCCGAACGCATCGAAATGGATATTGCTATCTGTAAGCCCGAATTTTTTGAGTACATCAAGGCAAGCTTTCAACATTCCGGGGCTGCCGCAAAGAAACGCTTCGGTATCGCTAAGACTGTCGAAATAGCGGTGAACAGCATCTGTTACGAGCCCTCTTTCTCCTTTCCATGACGAACTCGGGTTTTGTACAACCGGTATGAATTTGAAATTTGGCAGATCTGTTTCAAGTTGCTTCAATTCATCAATCAGGTACAGTTGTTGTTCGGTTTGTGCGCCAAAAAACAGGAATGTTTTACGCTCATCGCGCCGGCTTTTCAACTGGAACAGCAGGCTTCTGATGGCGCTGAGCCCTGAGCCTCCGGCGACCATTATTGCCGGCTTATCGCTTGAAGTGAGGGCGAAATCGCCTATGGGCCCCCGAAAAGCAAGCTCTTCGCCCAATTGCAGGAAGTTGAAAAGGTAGTTTGTGCAAATACCGTTGGGGTTTTTGCGAATTAATAAATTAAAGTGGTGTTCATCAAGGGAGCTCGATGCGAGTGAAAACGCTCTTTGAACCGGTTCCGTGCTCTCTTCAAAAACCGGCGCTGTAAGTACGATATACTGGCCTGGTACGAAATGCAGTTTATTGTTTCCGGTCAGGGCAAAGCTGAAAAGATTTATGTCATCAGTGAGCTTTGTAATCTTCTCGCATTTTGCGCTGAATTTTCCGACGGGTTCAAATGAAGGGTCGAGTTCCACACTCGTATCTTCTTTCAGTAGTACTTGACAGGCAAGCCGCCAACCCGCGGAAAGCTCCTCTGCGGAAAAGTATTCCCGCTCTTCAGCAGTAACCGGACTCGAAGAGTCTGTTTTGACTTTGCATCTCCCGCAGTGCCCGTTTCCGCCGCAGATGCCGATGTCTATCCCGTTTGCAAGAAGGACCTCACGCAGAAACTCGCCGACTTCGGCATTCACCTGCTTTGTGTCTTTGATTGTAACTTTGACGCTCATATTTCACCTTATTCTTCCATTTCACTGAATAACTTCTCCGTGCAAAGAAATTATACTAAAATGATAGGGTTTTGTAAAGCGTTCGTCAGCGATTACTTTACTTGACGGGCTCTGTGCTTATCATAAGAGCAAACATATTACAGGAGTTTTACTATGAAAATTACATTACTTGCAATAACACCCGATGCGCAATCGGTTATAGAACAGGCCGGCAGGACCTGCTATTTGAGTTTTGACAAGGTCAACGCGGATTCCGCAGAGACCTTTATCAGCCGCATAATCAGATCCGGTCATGAGAGCGTTTTGGAACACGCCTCGGCCACGTTCCGGATAAAAGGCTGCTCCAGAGCAATGACACATCAGCTCGTAAGGCACAGGCTTCTATCTTTTTCGCAGCAGTCCCAGAGGTACGTGGAAGAGGGCGGTTTCGAGTACGTGGTGCCGGAGAGCCTGCCGGAGGAATTTGTTGAAGACTTCCACGCCGATATGGCCGCAATAAAGGATATGTACCTCAAATGGAGGGGCAGAGGCGTAAAGCGCGAGGACGCGAGATTTGTCCTGCCTAATGCCTGCTGTTCGGAGGTCGTAGTTTCCGGCAATTTCAGAGAATGGCGGCATGTTATCCACCTGCGCACGAGCCACAGGGCTCAGTGGGAGATTCGGCAGGCTTGCGTTGAGATATTCAACGTCCTGCGCGAACATGCGCCCGCATGCTTTGCCGATCTCGATGGCGTGGTTAATAACGAAAGCTGACGAGATTGAGTGCAAGACAAAAAAACCGTGGTGCGAGTCCGAAGGCAAAACAGCTAAGCAGGGATTTATTCCTGCCGATATGCGCTGAAGACATCAGACGGCGAGGCTGGGAGGCCCCTGATATTGTCATCGTTACAGGCGATGCATACATCGACCACCCCACATTCGGCGTTGCGCTCATAGGCCGCTGGCTTGAACATCTCGGGTATAAGGTTGCCGTGCTTTCACAGCCGGACTGGAAAAGCGCCGATGCGTTTTGCGAAATAGGGCGGCCGCGTTTGTTCTGGGCGATCACTTCCGGCGCCGTTGACAGCCGGCTCAACGACTACGCCTCCATGGGGCATAAACGCAAGCGTGATGTCTATTCTCCGGAGGGTGAAACAGGACGCCGGCCGGTCAAGCCCCTGCTGACATACAGTGCCAGAGCGAGAGAGGCGTATAAGGACGTGCCGATTGTGCTCGGCGGGCTCGAAGCATCGTTGAGGCGTATGGCGCATTACGATTATGTCGAGGACAAAATCAAACGAAGTGTGCTTGTCGATGCGAAGGCGGATATTCTCGTTCACGGAATGGGTGAGCTTGCGATTGCAGAAATCGCAAAACGGCTCGATGAGGGCGCCTCTACCCGCGAGCTTACGGGAATAGATGGTACTGCTGTCGTGATACGAAAGGATATGCCTCTTCCCGAGAGATACGCAGAGATTGCTTCTCTTGCCGATATTGAAGCAGATGAGAAGCTCTTTATGCAGGCACATCTCGACTACGAAAAGCAGTGTATGCCCGGCGCGCTGCCTGTCTTACAGGATCAGGGCGCGGGGAGAGTGCTTATGGAGCCGCCTGCGCGGCCTCTCAGCACAGCCGAGATGGACGAGCTTTACGCGCTCACTTTCACGCGTGAGGTTCATCCTGATTTCACGAAGCAGGGGGAAGTGCCGGCGCTTGAGCCGGTAAAATTCAGCGTTACCACGCACCGCGGCTGCTTCGGGGGATGTTCATTCTGCTCTATTTACTTTCATCAGGGCAAGGAGATCAGTTCGAGAAGTGTTCAGAGCGTTATGGATGAGATTGAAATGCTCAGCTCTCGCCCTGATTTCAAAGGCACAATACAGGACTTCGGCGGCCCTACGGCCAATATGTACGGGATGTCGTGTGGGCGAAAAAAGATTTGCGCAAGGCAGAGCTGCCTGTATCCGAGCAAGTGCCCGCAGCTTAAAACCGACTATACAAAAATGCTTGAGCTGATGGACAAGGTGGCAAAGTGGAAGCGGCAGGACAAAGGGCGCAAGGCATTTATCGCTTCAGGCGTGCGCTACGATCTGGCGAACGAGAGCGATGAATATATCAGGAAACTCGCCGCGGAGTTTACCGGCGGGCATTTGAAGGTGGCGCCGGAGCATTACAGCGACAAGGTGCTTTCGTTTATGAGAAAGCCCGGGTATAGCGAGTTTGTGCGGTTTGAAGAGAAGTTTGTCCGCGAGAGCGCAAAAGCGGGCAAGGAGCAGTACCTTGTCCCGTATTTTATCAGCGCACATCCCGGCTGCTCGCCCGATGAGGCCATCGAGCTGACAGAATATCTTGTTTCGAGGGGCTGGATGCCGCAGCAGGTGCAGGATTTTACGCCATCGCCTTTGTCGCTTTCAACAGCGATGTATGTTTCGGGGTTGGACGCGGCGGGCAATAAGTTGTTTGTGCCGAAAGGGCATGCGGCGAAGAAATTGCAGGCGGCTCTTTTGCAGTACTACCGGCCCGAAAATATGAGCCTGATTTCGCCCTTGCTTTCCTCAAAGCGCAAAATGAAACTGCTCGGCGATATTGAAAGAATTGTGAACTACCGAAAGAGAAGGAAGAGATGATGGATTTATTTGATGTTGTCCGCAAGCTTAAGACGATTTCTCAGGCCGGTAGGACTTTTGCCAAGGATGATTATGAGCTGAAACGTCATCTGGATATAGAGGAGATATGCGCGGATATTCTGGCAGATTGCACGGGATGTGATGCAAAAGAAGCGCTGCATATCCTTCAGCAGGATACCGGCTACCCCACGCCGAAGGTGGATTGCCGCGGTGTGATAATACGTGATGATAAAGTGCTGCTGGTCAAGGAAATTGAGGATGGCCGCTGGACGCTCCCCGGAGGCTGGTGCGACAACGGTATGACACCATCAGAGAATGTGGAGCGTGAAATTTGGGAGGAATCCGGCTATGAGGCGAAGGCGCAGAGGTTGCTTGCTGTATATGACCGCGATAAGCAGGGCCATTTCCCACCTTATCCGTTCAATATCTACAAGCTTTTTTTCCTCTGCGAAATAACGGGCGGCTCGCCCAAACCCAGCAATGAAACATCTGAAATAGCCTGGTTCGGAGAGGATGAGATCCCCGAACTGTCCAAGGCCCGCACAACAGAGCAACAGCTCAGGCAGTTCTTTGAGATGGTGCGTGAGGATGACCGCACCGCGTATTTTGATTGAGTTGCCGTACGTATAAAACAAAAAAAGAGAAAACCGCCCGTGAAAGCGATTTCTCTTTTTAATACCAAATTTTGCCGGCTATTCTTTTTTTGCTCTGTTGAGACCGGCGTCTATGATTCCCTTGATAAGAAACAGGAAACCGGGAATCGGGAATACGAAGTATGTCTCGCCGACAGGAATGTTTCCGGATTGAATCATTGCGAGGGTAAAGTACATCACAGCCGAGAAGCCTGCGATTATTCCCCCGAGCAGGGGGCGCGTCCATCCGAAAATGGTGCCCACTACGAGCCCGAGCGGGAAAAAGATAAAACGGACAACATCCGCTACCCTCATATTTTCAAAACGCAGTCCGCGATCGGCCACAACCATAACGACAAGCATAATCAACGCCGCCGTTCCCAACCTTGCAAGTAATCCAATCATATTGCTGATATTGCGTAGTCCTAAATCCATAACTTATCCAATCAATCCCAGAATTGCAATTTATTGTCAAGAAAGTAAAACTTCCTGCTACTGAAAAGACCCTCTCTCAGGATGACATACTCTGTGCCGTTGTCTGCTGTAACAGTGGTTTCTTCCACGGGTTTGCCACGGCTGGCTATGAACTCATTTCTGCTCATTCCCTTGACATACCCGCCTGAAAGTATGATCGCCTGCATCTCTTCCGGCAGATTATGACCTTTAACGTAAGCTGTCCGCCGCTTATTCTGTTCTTCGATAAAATCCGAAGAAGAATCAAAATCTCTTTCTTTCAAGGCGGGAACTATCGAGCCGTACTTTTTCTCAATGTATTTTTCTATCTTCTGTTTGTCGTCAATGTCTATCGCGAGGCTGTAAAGCTGCCACAGCTCCTGCTCGCTTGAGGCGTTTTTAAGCGCCTTGCTCAGCGGCAAGTCAGTAAGGCCGGTTTCTGTTACAACCGTATAATGATTTTCACAGCCTGCCAATGCCAGCAGAGCCGCAAGGAGAGCAGTTAGACAAATTCTTTTAAGCATATCATACCTGAACAACCATATAACGGCTCTATTCTAATGAGAAGTTCGACTTATTGCAAACGAAAACGGGCTGCTTATGAAGCCGTAAGTTATTTTTATGGATAAATCATCGCTTCTGCAAATTCTGTCTGGAAGTCAAGATTTGTGGCCAGCTCAAAATGCTCAATAGCCCCGCTCAAATCAATTGCTTCCCGTCTTGCTGCCTTATCCAGAAGTACCCTTTTCGCTCCGGCCAGTGCGGCATTGCCGATGCTGATGATTTTCTCCTCAGGCAACACCGGCAACAGCCCCGCTTTGCATGCGCTTGCCTTGTTTATGAAGCTGCCGAAGCCGCCTGCCAGGAGCAGCTGACGTACATCCGCGGCAGTCAATCCGAAGCGTTTAAGCAGAATGGTTACCCCTGCCTTGATTGCCCCGCAGGCAAGCTGAAGCTCGCGCACATCTCTCTGCGTGATTGCGATGTCCGAGTCGAAATCGAGAATAAAGCGCGGGTTGTTGCCGTCTCTTACGATTCGTTTCTGGATGGCTTCGGGGAGCTCTTCGGGTTTATCCGTGAAGCTGCCAAGCTTGTTAAGCACGCCCGCATCAATCATAGCGGCGATTGCATCTATCAAACCGCTACCGCAGGTGCCTTTCGCAGGCTGATGGCCGATAGTCCCTGTTGCTATATCTGTGCCTGTGAAGCGGCATCTATCTATCGCTCCAGGGGCAGCCTGCATTCCTGATGCTATCCTTACCCCCTCAAGCGCGGGGCCGGCGGCTGTTGACGAGGCAATCATCTGCTTGCCAGTATTCAACACTATCTCGCCGTTTGTGCCTATGTCCACAAGCACAGTTACTCCTTCGGCTTTGTGCATCTGCGATGCCACAACGCAACTTGTTGTATCACCACCGACAAAACTGCCGATTATAGGCATCAGAAACACCTCTGCTTTTTCATGCGTATTTGTAAGTTCAAGCTCCTGCGGGCTGAAAACAACCTCGCCGCTCAGCTCGGCCTCAAAAGGCATTTTTCCGAGCCGTGAGCAGTCAATCTGCGCGAGTAGTTGCAGCATAGCGGTGTTGCCGGCTATCACGACAGCGTAAACATTGGATGGTGTTATGTTGCGTTCACCGAGCATTTCGCCGATCATTGAATCGATCTGTTTTCTAATTGTCGAAGAGACCAGGCGCATATTCTTTTCACTCTCCCAGCTGAAGCCGATTCTGTTAAGTACGTCCGCGCCGAAAGCTTTCTGCCGGTTCATCTCCGAGCATACGTCAATCGTTTCGCCAGTGTTTACATCCACAAGCTTCACGGCGACGGTTGTCGTGCCTATGTCAATGCATATGCCGTAGAGAAGGGCGGTTGTATCGCCCGCCTCTTTTGCGAAAGGGCCGCGGCCGTCTGATACGGTCGTTGTGTCGTCTTGTGCAGAATGGCGCTTTGTTAGCAAGGGATTGAGTTTATAGTCGTTTATTATGGAGGTAGTAAGGATGGCCGCCTTGCTCTTGCTTACCTCCGCGTCAACCACAACATCGCTCAGCGGCACGGCGCAACAGGCCAGCCTGATGCCGGAGGCAAGCTTTTTATCGCCGAGAAGGCGCTTTTCCTCCTCGGTAACGATTGCTTCTCCGCTGATAAGCCGTATGGTGCATCTGGCGCATTTTCTGTTGCCGCCGCATTGTGCGGTTATGTTTACGTCCGCCAGGCGGGCAGCATCGAGTATCGTTTGCCCAGCTTCTATGGAAACGGTCTCGTGATGATGGGTAAATTTAACCTGCATTTTGCTATTCCTCTGTTGTTATATTTCAACAACCTCATTATAGCTCGTTTATTATTTTTTAACAGGGGGGGGGTAAGTCAATCAGGTGTGTGATTGCGCCGCCGAAAGGTAACTCCCGCAAAAGCGGGCGTTACCCTCGCGACAACACGGCAGGGCGCCGTTGCTCCTCGTTCTCAACCCTTTTGCCTTTCGTAGATTTCCGAATTACCAGGAGGCGGTCAAGTTTCACGAGAATTTATTCAGCGATTGCCGTGCCAAAAAGGCGTAAAAATATTTTTTTCACAATACTCCGAGTCTGCGTGCCATGGCGTCAAGGGTCTGGTAGTTCTTCATTCCAAGAAGCTCTGCCGCCCGAGTTTTGTTGCCGCCCGTTTTTTCGAGAGCTTCCTTTAAGTAATTTTTCTGCAAAGACTTAACAATGCTGTCAAGGTTGATTCCATTGCCGATGTCGCTTGGCAATTCACTGCAAAACTTATGTTCCGGAGAGTTGTAATTGATTGCCGAACGAACGTCATCTTCCGTAATAGTATTTCCCATGCACATAACCACAGCCTGAATAATTGCGTTGTAAAGCTCGCGCACATTACCTGGCCAGTAGTGGTGTTTCATAAAAGAAATTGCGTCATCAGAAAAAATCTTGTACTGATGCTCGCTGTCTTCTTCTTTGAACTGCTTGTTTATTTCCTCAAGGAATCGCAGTGCAAGCGGCTCAATATCCAGACATCTTTCCCTCAGCGGCGGCAAACTGATGTTGATGGTTGAAAGCCTGTAAAACAAGTCCTCGCGAAAACTGCGCTCATTTATCATTTCGGCGAGGTTCCTGTTGGTTGCGGCGATGATTCTGACATCACTCGTCTCAATGTCAGTCGCTCCGACAGGCGAAAATTCCCTGTGCGACAATCTGCTCCCCGGTGGCGGCTGAAGGGCTCGCAGCAGCTTGGCTTGAATCTGGAGCGGGCAATCAGCTATTTCGTCAAGAAAGATTGTGCCGCCGTGGGCGGTCTTGAACGCGCCGTCTTTATCGGCAATGGCGCCTGTGAATGCGCCTCGCTTATGCCCGAAAAGCTCGGATTCCATAAGCTCGGCAGGGATTGCGGCGCAATTTATAGCTACGAACGGTCTGTGCCGCCGCGGGCTCATTTCGTGAATCGCACGCGCGAACAGCTCTTTGCCCGTGCCGCTTTCGCCTGTCAGAAGCACACTGACGCTCTGCCGCGCAGCCTTTTCGGCGCGGTGGGCGGCCCAAAAGATGGGCTTTGAGTTTCCGATGATGTAAGGCATACTGTGGCCGCTTCTGGAATAGCTCTCGGCCAGTTTTTTCAGGTAGTCGTCGGACCTGTTGATCATGTCAGGCACAACATCCATCGTTATGTCGAACGGAATAAGCGCTTCGGTGGATTTGCCTTGCCAAGTTTGCCAGAAGCGGGCCTTGTATCTTGTTTTTCCAAGCAGGACAAATATGCCGGCCATAGCCGGGGTTCCCGAACTGAGAAGAATGTTCATCTCAACACCTTCCCTGCTGCAATCCTCTGCAACGAGATTCATAAATTCGCTGGTCTTTTTGTATATTTCAAGGTAATCGGCGGGATTGTCCAGCTTCGTAAGATGTACCTTCGTCTCCAGGTTGCCGAGGGTGTTTACGTATGCATCAGTTATGTCTTTCGGCAGATTGCTGATGATGTAGAGTTTGGAAAAGCTGTCGTTGAGCAGCATCGTCTTGATGGGGCCTCCATCATCCGGCAAAGCGTGCGGCAGGCCGACAAAGCCTTTAATCTTCTCAGCAAGCTCTGTCTCAAGCAGTGATTTGATGTCCGTATGGCCGAGCCAGGAAATAAGAATCCGCATGATGTCTCCCGTACAAAAGAATTTGTAATGACAAAAGGGATTGTATTTTCGTCCGGCTGAATGTCAACGCAAATTACACAAAAACTGAATCCTTGAGGTCGTGCGGGCAAACTCCGAGCTGACAGAAGCGAAGAAAATTGGTTGCGCAAGCGAAAGGTGACAGGGGTGGTAAGAATCAGGATTTGGAATTATGAACCCTGAATTTGCAAATTTCGCCTCCGTATTTTGCTTTTTTTGCCCCTCTGACTATACTTCTGCGCCTATGGAAAGCAAAAAATTATACATAGCCAGCTTCGGCTGCCAGATGAACAAGCTCGACACAGGGCTTGTGGAAAATTCGTTCAGGCGGGCGGGGTACGAGCTTGTAGATAAAGAGGAAATGGCCGATGTTGTGCTGATGAACACCTGTTCTGTGCGCGATAACGCGGAGCGGAAGGTGCTCTCGCGCCTGGGCTACTCCAAACACCTCAAAAAGAACGGCAAGCAGCTCGTTGTCGGTGTAATCGGCTGTATGGCACAACGCCTCGGCGATGACCTTCTCAAACACGAAGAAATCGACCTCGTCTGCGGCCCCGGCCAGATCCCCGAGCTTCTCGGTATGGTAAGCAAGGCGCTTGGCGGCGAAAAAAAGCAGCTCAATGTTGCCGAGAAGATTCGCACAAAGCCCGCTGAAACCGCCGCGAGCTCTCTCGATGATTTTGAAACCGCTTACGACCACGAAGGTGCCGGCGGTAAATCGCAGGCGTTTGTGCGCGTTATGCGCGGCTGCAACAACTTCTGCAGCTACTGCATCGTACCTTATGTGCGCGGGCCGGAGGTGTCGAGGAAACCCTCACAGATTATCGAGCAGGTGCGCAGGCTCGCAGGTGAAGGCGTGCGCCAGATAACCCTGCTCGGCCAGACGGTAAACTCCTACCGGCATACAGAAGAAGGCCGCGAATATCGCCTGCACGACATCCTTGAGAAGGTTGCGCAGGTTGACGGGATAGAATGGATAAAATTCGTTACCAACTACCCCTACATAGACTACATAGACCCGCTTTTCGAGGCGATGAGAGACATAGACAAGGTTTGCCCGTATCTGCATATCCCCGCCCAGAGCGGCTCCAACGACATTTTACGTGCGATGAACCGCAATTATACGGTGGAGCAGTACTGCGAGCTGGTTGAAAGAGCGCGCGAGTATGTGCCGGAGATGGCTGTTGCGAGCGATTTCATCGTGGGATTCCCCGGCGAGACGGATGGAGACTTCCGCCGTACGGTGGAGCTTGTCGAGAAGATAAGGTACAAAAACATATTCGCGTTCAAGTATTCGCCGCGCCCGGGCACAAAGACCGAGATGAGGCTCGAAGACAGCATCCCCGATGCCGTCAAGCGCGAGCGCAATATCGAGTTGCTCGCGGTTCAGGACGCGGTCAGCGCGGTGGATAACGAGAGGTTTGTCGGCAGGACTGTCAGGGTGTTTGTGGAAGGGCTGAGCAAAAAGCCCCATCTGAACGACGCGGGCGCCTCCGGTAATCCGCAGCTCATCGCACGCACCGCTGATGACTACATCGTAGTGTTCAACGGCCCTGAAAAACTCAGCGGCAATTTTGTCGATGTTCGTATAGATAAGAGCGCCTCGCTCACGCTTTTCGGTTCGCTTTGAGCCGCAAAAGCACGGGGCATTGATTAAAATAAACAGACATTCTTTCGGAGATGAAAAGCTTATGAAACGTATAACGCTCTGCCTGCTTGCGGCGCTTTCTTTGTTTGTGTTCACCGGCTGTAAGACGGCAAAAGTAGAAGAGAAAGATTACAACGCCCCTCTGCTGCCCGGCGAGGATGCGCTTGTCAAGATTACAGACCCTTCACAGCTGCCTGATTTCACGCGCGCCTGCTCCAATCTCGTATCGCTTCGCGAGGCCGTGAACAATTCGCTGGACTATCTCGCCAAGCCATCAAGCGAAACATTCTTCCCGATGCAGGGCATAAGCCACGCGAAGGTGCGTGAGGGCCTTGAGCTGATGCGTGATATTATCGACAGCGGTAATTCGCCGGAGGTGATGTCGACCAAGATTCGCAGAAGCTTTGATGTGTATATGTCTGTTGGCTGCGACAAGCGCGGTACAGTCCTCTTCACCGGCTATTATACCCCCATCTTCAACGGCTCCTATGAGCGCAGTGAGAGATTTAATTATCCACTGTACTCAATGCCCGAGAACCTTGTAAAAGCCCCGAACGGCGAAACCCTCGGCTATAAATCCGCAACGGGCGATGTTGTGCCGTATCCTGAAAGGGCGGCTATCGAGAGCTCCGGACTGCTCAACGGCCTTGAGTTTATCTATCTCGAAGACCCGTTTGAAGTTTACATTGCGCATGTTCAGGGCTCAGCAAAGATTCGCCTGCCGGACGGTCGATTGATTACCGTCGGCTATGCTGCCACAAACGGCTACGACTACAAACCAATCGCCACGAGCCTCAGCACAGAAGCGGGCATCCCGCTCGATAAGATGAGCCTCAAAGCAATGATCGATTATTTCGCCGTGCACAAATCCGAGGTTGCGAAATTTGTGAACCGCAACCCGCGATTCATCTTCTTCCACGAAACCAGCGGTAACCCCGCAGGCAGCATCAACGAGCCCGTCATCGCGATGCGTTCCATCGCAACCGACAAAACAATCTTCCCCCGCGCCGCGCTATGCTACATCGATACGTCCCTGCCCAGAGCAGTTGGCAGCGGGGTTGTAGTTTATCCGTATCAGGGTTTTATGCTCGATCAGGACACAGGCGGAGCCATCAGGGCGGCAGGGCGCTGTGATGTGTACATGGGCCAGGGGGACCTCGCGGGAACCGTCGCCGGCAAGACGTACGAAGAAGGCCGGCTGTACTACCTTATCGCGAAGTAACGGGGCGCTATGGAAAGATGTGCGGTTATAACCGGTTCAACAGGCAAGCTCGGCAGCTCGACAGCTCTCGCCCTGGGCGAAGCCGGCTATAACTGCGTATGCCTCTACGGCAGGAAAACCGAGCAGGATAATCTGGACTCCGCGTTCAAGCAGAAGGGGATGAGCGCGAGCTTCGTTAAAGTTGACCTTTCCTCACGCGATATTCGTGAAGATTGCTTCAAAACAGCCACGTCAATCCTCGCATCGGGCTGTAAAGAAGTTGTCCTTGTGAACAGCGCATCTATGTTCGTGCCCGATACTGATGTTTTCAACCTTGAGCCTATGCTCAGGGTAAACAGCACCTCTCCCGTTGAACTGACAAAAATGCTCGCACGGCAGAAATCGTTCCGTCTGAAAAGCGTTGTCAACATAACAGACATCGGCGCGAGGCTGCGCTGGCCATCTTACAGCACATACTGCCGCAGTAAAGCGCTTCTTGAGAGCAGTACGCTACGCCTTGCGGCAGAGCTCGCCCCACATACGAGGGTCAACGCGGTCGCTCCCGGGCTCATTGATTCCGATGGACTTTCAATGGAAAGGTATGCGAACCTGCTTACGAAAATCCCGCTCGGCCGCTCCGGTACACACGAAGAAATTACGCAGGTTGTGCTGATGCTGCTTGCCAACGACTATATCACCGGCCAGATCATCTCCGTTGACGGCGGCCGCTCGCTGTATATTGAGTAGCCGTGAAAAAAAGCAAATGGCAAGGGGAACTGAGACTCTAAGCTGAGGCATCGCTTGACTCTCCCCTTTTTTCAACAGGGAGGTAGCGGAGTAAATGGAGTTTTGAATCTTGAATCTGAATTATAAATCGCCCCTTTATCCCGTCTGAGATTTTTTGACAGGATTTACAGAATCCACAGGATTAAATGCAACCGCATCGCCCGCAAGGACGCTCGCGAGAGGGCCGTCGGAGTTGTAGGTAAGTCTCTTTCCGCCATCAAAAAACATCACCTGTCCCCTAAATTTATTTTATGTTAGAAAATACAATGTGCAAATTACAAAAGAGGCGGCAGACAGCACCATGTCTATTTTGGGACTTACGGCAATATGTCTTAAACGCACTTTGCTGAGGAAGAAGCAGGATAGTAATAATGCCACCATAACAAAAAGTATTTCTAATATAATTGCCGTGATTGGAATTATTGTCCCCGTTTCCCTTAATATGCTTAAGTTACGCAAAGCGGTGAAAGCGAGAATGCTTACCATGAGAAAGTTGCGTTTGGCATCAAAAAGCTTGCGATAGATTAAAGTTGCCAATAGTATTGATACTAAAGTTGTAAACTTAAGGAAACAAAGTCCGCTCAAATATGTGTTTTTGACGGTCAAGTGCAAACCGCTCACATCAGTAATGGCAAAAAGTAAGTTGTCCAGGATTAAGGTAATAGACACGAAAATTATGATATGGCGTATGTTGATTATAATCTTATTCATTTTTTAGTACCTACTGATTAAGGGAGCATGAAAGGAGCCAGGTTGGCTTGACATAGAGTATAGCATGCTTCAATTGTTTTCTTTCCGGATAGAAGCCACTTAGCAAAGCCAACGGATTCTTTCCATTCTTCGTAAATGTCATCGCAACAATTTTGGCATTCGCACGAGTTAGCTTGTTTTTCGGAATATATACGAATTAGAGTGCGTCTCCATTCCATATACGGAAACTTGGTAGTGGGGAATACGAAGGTGTACAAATAATCCTTTCTAATCTGACAGGTGCTCTTTTTCAACCCCCACATATCCCTTTCATTAATCGGGTCGCCGGCGCAGTACTCATAGAGGTTCCGGCCATCGGTGTACTGAGATAGCGGCGAGAAGCCGTTGCCCTGTTTGGGGTTGGGCAGGGTTCCCAGCGGGTCAGGCTGGAGCCAACGGCCGATGGCGGGGGAGTAAGCGCGGTTGGGCGTGAGATAGATGTCGGCATCTTTCTCACAGCGCATGCCGGCGAATCCGAACGCGCAGGCAAGGTTATAATTATAACTGCTCAATTGTTCCCCCGTCAATTACTCTCTTCGTAAAGACATATCATTCCATTATAATCATGATTGCGCTATCGCCAAGTCATTTAATTGATAACTGTCCCTTATAAAACAACCGCCAACCATCCTGTTAATCTTGTAAATCCCGTCTGAAGATCTTTTGACAGGATTTTCAGAAAGTATTTTACACAACCACGAAAGACTCTCAAATTATGCCGCAGGCATTGTTGCTCACAGTAAATGGCAACTACATACATCCTTGCTTGAAGGCATCAATAATAAAATCAAAACCATTAAAAGGCAGGCATACGGATACAGAGACGATGAATACTTCTTTTTGAGGATTAGAGCCGCTTTCCCCGGTATTCCGTGATGAACCTTTTTTTTGGCGGGGGATAACGCGATATACCCCGCGCCTGGAACGAGCCGTTCGAGCGTAGAATGATTCTCAATTGAGCACAAAGCCTGCTCGCGCAGAGCAGTGGTGCACAAGCGCCCCGCCTATTTCACGCAAAGGGGATGGCGGTTCGCTTTTTGAATCTTGAATTATGAATCTGTCATTTATTCCCCCCGCCGTGGCAACGAGGGCGCAATGAATTGCACCCCCTCTGATGCGCTGAGCGGCGGCGCACAAGCAAGCGATTACTTGTAACACGCGGCCGCGAAGTTAAAATTTGAAATAAACACAATTATTTTCAAAAAAACACAAAAAAACATTTGACTGCGCCCTCAAATTGGCTAATGTCCAGTAAGCGTTTACTGGGAATTTGAAAAATGTACGACAAGAAACAAATGCAGTTTCCAATATGGACTGTTGTCTGCGGCGTAGCAATGGCAGGCTGTGGAAGCGTTTACGCTTCGGGCGACATTTCAGTGTTTTCAAACCTTCTGACTCACCCGCATCGCATCTGTGATGACAATATCAAAAATAAGTTTTTCTTACATAAAATGCCCGAATATTGATGGGCGCGTAAGTTCTATAATTTTTTTCAGGAGATGCAACCATGAGAAAAACAGTCCATTTGTTGTCGTTGGTTTTGTTTGTTTCGCTTTCATTCGGAGCAGCCGGAGAGGTGTTCAAGGTTGACTTCGACGGTAATCTCTACGGAACCATTGGCGAGACGGAAGAAGGTTTCGAGTCTTATTACGCCGAGCATGAGGTTGTTGACACGTTCGGGCCTCGTGAGTTCACCGCTTTCGGCGTAACAATTACGCTCGAACCGACCTGGGCTGAAGAGGCCGCTAACACTGCGATGCAGTCTATGAGTCGGCGCTTTTTCAGCGAATTCCCTTATGAATATACCGGCCCCGAAATCGCCTTGATCGAAGACTGGATCGGAACAGACACACGTATTGTTCCGGGCGACCCGCTTACTCTCACAATCAGCGGACTGCCCGCCGGCGTTTATTCCCTCCTCTCATACCACAACGACCTTGAGAATCAGGCCGGCGAGTTTGAGGTGACAGTTACCGATGCCGATGGCACAATGCTGTATTCAGGATTCGCGATCACCAACTCCGCCGCCACAATCGACCAGGTGGGCACATGCGCGTTCACATTCGTGTCAAACGGTGTCGATCCGGTATCTGTGTCCTACCACCTCGTAAGCGGTACCTTTTTTCTCGTAAACGGGTTCGAGCTTACGCAGGAGTCGGGCATAGCCGCTGCTAACTCACCTGACCCGAGCAATAACGACATTGTTGATCTCAACTATGTTACCGCCTTGTCATGGCAGGGCTCAGCTGATTCACACATCGCCTCAATCGACCGGTACGACCTTATTTTCGGTGCAGAACCCAACATGCCCGATAATGCCGTTTATGAGGATGTTACTGTGCCGTTTGACCTTGCAGCCAACGGTATTTATCTCGACTATGAAACTCAGTACTACTGGCGCATTGACACGCATGTAACTTGGACAGACGCCGAATTTACGGGCGTTCTTCAGGAAGTGGCCACGGGCACGCCCTGGACATTCACTACGCTTCCCGACAACAAGGTGCCTTTGGTTACCCTTGATGCGGACGCAAAGGACATCCTCACGAGCATGGAGTTTCTCCCTGCCGCTCTGACGGGCCTCGTTGACGACTACGGCGAAGGCGATATACAGTCTGCGACCTGGGAAGTTATCGGCAGTGCGGCTCCGGATGTCGCAATGCAGTTGATAACCAGATCAAGCGAAACATCATACTCAAATCTCGCCCAGATCACTGACGACCCGAACCTGCTTATGGACTGGATCGGAACAGACACCAGAGACGCCGAAGACAAGCCCTTCGGCGACCCGATGGTACTCGTTCTCAGCGGACTGCCCGCGGGCGAATATGCCTGGACATCATACCACCACGATTCAGAAGCCACCTCCACGGGTACTTTTGATGCGACGGTCATCGATGCCAACGGCTCTGCCGAAACAAACGACATAGTCATCACCGGTGCGGTAACTACGCCTGTCAGTACGTTTGAGACCACAATCACCTCAAACGGCACAGACGATGTTATTATCCTCTTCGACCTCCAGCCGTACACATACGAATTCAATCAAGCCTGGTTCATAATGAATGGCTTTGAGCTTGCAAGCGCAACCGAATCGTTGAAGATCGACTTCAACAACACAGGCGCCGCGGTAATGCCCGGCTATCAGGCATACGAGGCCGACCACGAAGTAGCCGCTACATTCATTGCCAGAAGCTACAGTGCTTTCGGCACAAGCGTAACGATTCAGCCATCTTGGGGTGGTCTGGCAACGGTAACAGACACGACCAACGATGCAACCAGCACAACCCAGAGCGCTCTGCTCACGACAGCTACCAGTGGAGCGTTTTTAGTCCGCTTGAGCGTTTTTGACGGTTTGAACACCGGCAGCGAAACGATGCTTGTTACCGTTGCCGCCGATGCGTGCTTGGCAGCCCAGAGGGCAAGCAATTGGCCCGGTTTCAACTACTACGATACCGACAGCGACTGCGATGTTGACCTTGTTGACTTCAACGCGTTTGCGGTAGAGTGGCTTGATGAAGTCAGTCTTACAGGACAGCTTCAGGTTTACCCGAAGTGATTTTGAAAATAGCAGTTAAATACCCCACGTAAGCGTGAGGGTGGACAATCTATCCTCACGCATTTTATGCCCGCAGGCATAAAGGAATACTCGCATGCTCAAAACGGTTTATACTCTCCTGGCTTTTGCTATTGCAGGCGCAGCTTCAGCGGAATCGCTGAAAGTTGACTTTAACGGCAACAGCTGGGGCGCCGTTATTGCTGATACGCAAAGCGGATTCGAGCCGTACAACGCACGCAATGAGGTCGAAGCGGATTTCATCGCCGCCGATTATGTCGCCTTCGGTACCACCGTTACCGTTACCCCGTCATGGTCTGACGATGCCGTTGCTGCGGCGAAGCAGTCTTTCTGGCGTGATAACAGTGGCGGATATGTGGAAGATGATGAGAATCTCTTTTTCCTTCTCCGCGACTGGATCGGTACAGACACCCGTCAGCTCGGTGACCCGCTCACCCTCACAATCAGCGGCCTGCCCGCAGGCACATATTACTGGACTTCCTGGCACCACGACACTGCCGCGGCCAATATGGGCGCCTTTGATGTTGCCGTAAACGATGCGGCAGGCTCCATGACCACTTCCGGCATCGCTGTCACCGGCAACGCGGTTACGACGATCGCGGGAGTGAGCTGCTTTGAAACGACTCTCCAGTCAAACGGCACAGACGATGTAACCCTGACGTTCGACCTGCATCCGTACAGTTATGAATTCAATCAGGCGTGGTTCGTATTGAACGGATTCGAGCTTGCAAGTGAGAGCTCTTTCGCTGTGCGCCGCAACGCACCGCTGAGGCGTGTTGCAAGCCCCCAGCAACCGATGTGGCTTGTCCATATCGACACCTGGAACTACGCCGATCCGCGCAAAATAATAGAGCTGATTCCCGAAGACATCAGGCCCTTTGTCGTGATGAACATATCGCTTTCGATAAGCCACGACGAGGAGACGAGCAGGTTTCAGGTGGCCGAGTATGGCTATGATATAGCGAAGTCGTGGCTTTCGGCCTGCGCAGAATACGGGATGTGGGCGATGGTTCAGCCTTCAAGCGGCGGGTACAGCCAGTTTCCCGACAATGATTTGTCCGTTTTCGAGGAGTTTTTCCGCGACTACCCCAATATGCTCGGCTTCAACTACTGCGAGCAGTTCTGGGGCTACGACAGCCAGACCGACCCGCTTTCCGCGGCATGGACAGACCGGATCAATCATTTCGCCAATCTGCTTGAGCTTTCAGACCGCTACGGCGGCTATCTCGTAGTGAGCTGGTGCGGGAATCAGTGGTCTCCGAGCATAAACCCGATCGCCATGCTCAAGCGCAGCCCGAAATTCGCCTCGGCCTGCCGCCAATACACCGACAACTACATCCTGTGCGAGAAATACACACAGCAGTCGTACATCTCCGATATGGAGAGCATCTGCCTCGGCGCGTACCTCTCCGGCTACAGCGGCCAGTACGGCATCCGCTATGACGATACGGGCTGGACTGATGCCGCAGGCGAACATGCCAATTTCACCATGGCCACGGCAGGCGCCGCACATCTGGAACATATCATGCTGACTGGAATGACCGTTATCGATGCGCCCGAACTTATCTGGACGCAGTGTTTCCGCGAGCTGAGCAGCGGCTATACCACAGACGGCTTTTCGATGCGCCGCTGGGGCACGTTTGCGCAGTTTGATAATGTGAGCGTGGACTTGTTCCGCAAGGTACTCGACGGCACCGTTCGCATTCCGAGCAGGGAGGAAGTGATAGAGCGTACGAAAATCGCCATTGTCAATGATGTCAACAGCGGCAGCAATGACGACATCTACAGCACCCCCGAAACGCTTTTCGAGGGGCTTTACCGTATGGACGGGGACGGAAACCACGAGTACAACATGACTTTCTTCAAGAAGACAGGGCGCTACCCGACCGTGCCGACTGTTTTCGCGCTCAATGACGAGCTTGCGAACTCGTTTGAGATTCAGGTGAACAGGTCGAATTATTCGGCGCGCTGGCACGATATTTCGGCGAAAGTCGCCGAGTTCGACAGTCTGTTTCCCGATGAATATACCGGAGACCTGTATGCGGGCCGCCACGAAAATGGATGGGTCGTGTATAATCCGTACAAGACGGGGCAGACGGCCTCCGGCTCCATCCCCTTCAAGTATAACAGCTGCGAGCGTATGGAGCTGACATTTTCTCAGTACAGCTCGGGCGTTGTGAAGGAGTATGGTGAGCATATCTCGGTCTATCTGGAGAACTTCGACAACGTCCTGGACACGGGCCTCAAAACCGACATCATCAGCATATACGGTTGCGCCTCCGCACCGAGCTGGTCCTCCGCCGACAGGGCAAGCCATCAGGCCAGTAGGATAACAGAGAGCTACGCAAACGGCTTGTTCACCCTGACAATCAGGCACAACGGTCCGCTTGATATAGAGATAAACTGCTCGGGCACGGCAACCGATCGGCTCACGCAGTACACCGACTCTGTCATAACGGAACCTGCCGCTCCGCCGGCCTTTGCCGGGCCCGTTCAGTATGAGGCGGAATGCTTCGACTACAAAAACGTGGCAGGGATCGTTAAAGGCGGCTACTACGATTCCGTCCGCAACTATACGGGGCAGGGGTATCTGCGCCTGGGGACGAGCTCCTCGGCGGCAGTCAGGGATTATGTCTCTGTGCTTGATGGTGGCAGCTACCGCCTCGAAACGCGGTATTCGGTTGTCGAAGCGGACGTGGCGACGGTCGATCTGTACGTAAACGGAGTATTGGTTGCAGCGCCTCTGTTTGAGCAGACGGCAACGCTGAGCGACTGGGCCGTGAGCTCGCAGAACATTCCTCTTAACGCGGGCACAAACAGCATCGAGCTGAGGGCACGCGCTTATGCGGCAGGCTCTCTGTATATCGACAATATCCTTGTCGTGCCGACCTTTTACGGCAGCGGCCTTGTTTTGCAGGAAAACGCAGCAGGGTTTGCGGGAGTGGATGGAACTGTCGAGAGCTCTTATTCGGGCTTCAGCGGCGAAGGCTACGCCGATACTGAAGATGCCGCAAATGCCGCCGTCCGATGGACTGTGAACTGCGATGATTCGGTAACCAAGGCGTTTACGTTCAGGTACGCCTGCCCCGATGATAGAACAGCAGCGCTGTTCGTAAACGGCCGGATAGCCGTAACGGGCATCGAGATGTCTGCAACGGGAGGCTTTTCTGCGTGGGACTATGTTACGGTCTATACCGCCGCGGGTTCAGGCGTAAACGAGATAGCTCTTCGGGCAGATTCGCTGCTCGGCCTGCCCAACATCGATTCGCTTGAGATTACGGGCGCGGTTCTCCCGCAGGCGCCGAGCGGCCTTGCAGCAGTAAGCGACGACACCCTCATCTCGTTGAGCTGGGAAACAAGCATCGAAAGCGGCGTCGCAGGATACAACATCTATCGCTCTATGACTACCGCCGCGGGCTTCGAGAAGCTCAACAGCTCCCTTCTCACAGAGCCGGCTTATGTAGATTCAGCCGTTACAAACTACATAACATACTACTATGCAGTTACTTCCGTTGATCAGGCAGGCTTTGAAAGCGAGTTTTCTGCCGAGGCATCGGGAATGCCCGATGACGGCTCGATATGCGTTATCGCTTCGGTTGATTTCGAGAGCGGCTTCGGCGGCTGGGCAAACATCACCGCCGGCGACACAAACGACTGGCTTCGCAACACGGGCTCCACGCTCACCCCCTCAACCGGCCCGGCGGGCGGCGCAGGCGGCAGCGACTGGTACGCGTACCTCGAAACATCCCCGGGCGGTGCAAGCAACGCCGGCAGTACGGCGATTCTGGAGAGCCCGCAGATTTACGGCCGCGGCCGCGTGATGACATTCTTCTATCATATGTACGGCATCGATACGGGAA
>JBFWMM010000034.1:0-29849 GCA_050251615.1 Phycisphaerae bacterium | reverse complement strand
ACCGCAGGTACTCACGGAAACCGGCTGGAGCACGGAGGAATTCCTGTCCTACTGCTGCACGCATAAGGCCGGCCTGCCCCCCGACGCATGGAAAGACCCCGAAACCCGCGTACAACTCTTCACCTGCGAGATAATCAAAGAATAGCGACTAGGGCGCGATTAACCCGCGCCCCTACTTCCCCATCATCGGTTGGCGTTGAGGAAATCGGCCATATCTGCGGCGAGGGGTGCGGTGAGGGTGAGCGGTTTGCCGTTCGGCAGCTCAATTTGCAGCGAGCTGCTGTGGAGGAAGCATCTGCCGCCGGAAACGGCCATTTCCCCGCCGTACAGAGAATCGTTCACGATCGGAAAGCCGATATGCGAGAGGTGGACTCGAATCTGATGCATTCTGCCGGTATATATGCGCACATCAAGCAGGGCAAAGGCGCCGAATCTCTGCTCCAGTCGCCAGCTCGTGCGGGCGCACCTGCCGTCTTCGCGAACGGCCTGCTTCTGCAAGTTCATATCGGGGTGGTCGCCGAGGGGCAGGTTTATCTCGCCTTCATCAGCGGGCTCGCCGCGGACAATCGCCTTGTACGTCTTGACGGTATTTCGCGCCTCGAACTGGGCGGAAAGAAAAGCGTTCACCTCGCCGCTCTTGCTGAAAATCACAAGCCCCGTTGTGTCGCGGTCGAGCCGGTGGACAATATCGGGCGTGAACGAATCGCCTGAATAATGGCGCAGGCCGTTGAGAAGCGTTCCGGCGGGGTTGCCGCGGGCCGGATGCATAATCACCCCCGCAGGCTTGTTCAGCGCGATAACAAACTCATCCTCGTATATTATATCCAGCTCCATCGGCTCCCGCAGCACTTCCTTCGCGGGAAGCGTAAGCGAGATAACATCGCTCGGGTGGAGTTTGCGCGAGGGCTTTGATTTGACTCCGTTTACGAAGATATCCTGCTGGCGTATCACGCGCTGCATCTTCACGCGGCTCAGCTGGCCGAAGCGCTTGCAGAGGTAGCTGTCGAGCCGCTCGCCGTTCTTATCGCCGCCAACGGTAATGTCAATGGATTCGCCCGGGGTGAAGGGGATTATTCGGTCTTGAGCGTCCATATCAGCGCATCACGTACATCGCCCCGCTTATGCTAAACACGCAAAGAACCGTCGAGACAACGATCCCCGCGGCGGTGAGGTGCTTGTTACCGCCAAGCTGCTCGGTCAAAACGTACGAGCTGACTGCCGTGGGGCAGGCGAGCAGGAGCATAGCTATCATCTGCTGTTCTTCGGGCAGGTGGATGAGGTATTTCATGACAAAAAAACCCACCACAGGACACAGCGCCACCTTTATCAGCGAAGCGAGAAAGGCGAGGTTGAAGTGCGATATGGATTTTGACGACATTATATTCGCTCCGATGCTCAGCAGCGCCAGCGGAAGGGTCATCTGGCCCGTAATGAGGCAACTTCGCTCAATCGACACGGGAATGCCCGAAAACAGCTTGGAATATCCGATACCGAGAAGTACGGCGATGATGAGCGGATTGTGCAACATCTTAATCACTACACGAACGGGGAATGAGATGTCTATCTTGCCTGCAAACAGCACAAGCACAAACACCGCAAGCACGTTGAATGTCGGGATCATAAGCGAAAGGATGAGGATTGTCATATCCTCGATTCTGGACGCTTTCGCCGCACCATCCGATGCGAAGCAGAAGATGATGAGCGGTAGCCCCACGAACACGAAATTCCCGCGGAATGCACAGTGTATGAAGGCTGCGATAGAGGGCTTATCGAGTTTGAGCAGCAAGGCCACAAGATACGCCACAACAACAGCGGCGGCGATTCCAATCAGCAGTACATAGTACAGCGGCAAGACATCGCCGAAGCTCTTTTCGTTCGCGGCGACACGATAAAACAGAAATACCGGCAGCCCCACCCAGTAAACCAGGCGGTTGAGTCCTTTGCTGAGCTCGTCCGTTATGAAGCCGGTGCCTTTGAGAACCGCCCCGAGACAAATCAACACAAACACAGGTGCGATTGTGCTGATGATAAGTTCAATAGCCTGAATATTCATTGGTCAGGTTTTCTTCGTTGCCTTTTTCGTTGCCTTTTTAGTCGTCTTCTTCACGGCCTTCTTTGTTGTCTTTGCGGCAACTTTCTTTGTGGTCTTCTTCGTTGCCTTTTTGGTGGACTTGGTCGCGGAGGTCTTTCTGCCGAGCATTTCATCGGCCTTCTCTATTGTATCCGGCGGCCACTCGCCCTTCTCCTGAAGCTCTTTGAGCTCGTCCATCATCTTTATGCTGATGATATTACGGCACTTCGGAAACCTTCCGCAACCGAGGAACGGCCCGCGCTTGCTCTGTCTGATAACAAGCTCGCCGTCTTTGCACTTCTGGCACTTGATTCCCGTCGGCTCGGGCGGAGCGGCGGGCGGGAGTACATTACCTTCCTTGTCGATTTTCATAACCGTTTTGCAGGTTGGGTAGTCCTGGCAGCCGAGGAACTTGCCGAAACGGCCATTTTTGACAACCATAAACTTGCCGCAGTTGGGGCATACGTGCTCTGTTACCTCATCCACGACCGGATTACCTTCTGTATCGCAGGGCGAGGCGTATTTGCACTCGGGATACTTCGAGCAGCTCAGAAACCTGCCACCCTTGCCGAAGCGATATTCCAGCATGGCTCCGCATTTCGGACAAACATGCTCACTGGGAGTTGTCTCGGCCTTCGCGTGCACCATTTCCTCGGCGGCGTCATCGATGCGCGCCTTGAACGGCCCGTAAAATTCATGCAACACACCTACCCAGTCGTTATGTTTTTCCTCGATGCTGTCGAGGTTCAGCTCCATCTGGCGGGTAAAGGCGACGTTCATAATTTCGGGGAAAAATTCTTCAAGCTTCTCCGTTACCACAATCCCGAGGTCTGTCGCGTAGAGCTTCTTCTCGCGTTGCTCAACATACTTCCTGTCAAGAATCGTGGAGATAATTGATGCGTACGTACTCGGGCGGCCGATGCCTTCGCGTTCGAGCATCTTCACAAGCGAAGCCTCGTTGTACCTTGACGGCGGCTTTGTGAAGTGCTGTTCGGGCGCAAGATCAACGCAGTCGAGCTGCCGGCCCTCGCTCATCTCGGGCAACCGCTGATCTGTGGAGCTGTTTGCCCAGATCTTAGTGAATCCGTCGAAGGCGAGGATTCTACCGCTCGCCTTGAACTCACACTCGCTCTTATCGCTCTTCGCGCAGACGGTAACAGCAGTAATGTACCAGCGGGCGGGCGTCATCTGCGAAGCAACAAACCTGCGCCAGATAAGTTCATAGAGGCGGTACTGCTCATTGGAAAGCTTGTCCTTCAAGCTCTCAGGCGTGAGGAAGGGGTCTGTCGGGCGGATGGCCTCGTGCGCTTCCTGCGCATTCTTGCCGGAGGAATAGAAATTCGGCTTATCAGGCAGATATGCGCTACCGAGATGCTCTTCTATATAGTTGCGTGCCGCGCCCAGCGCCTCGCCGGCAACGTAAGTGCTGTCGGTACGCATGTAGGTGATAAGGCCTATCGTACCGAGGCCGCCGAGATCAACGCCTTCATAAAGGCTCTGAGCAACGCGCATTGTGCGCTTGGTGCCGAAGCCCATCTTGTTGGATGCAGCCTGCTGAAGCGTACTTGTGATAAAAGGCGGTAGCGCGCGGGATTTGGATTCCTTCTTCTCGATCGACGAAACTGTAAACTTTCCGCCGTTTATGGCATCGTAAACGGCCATAGCCTCCTGCTCATTGCCCGCACTGAACTTTTCTCCGTTAACTTTGTGAAGCTCTGCCTTAAAAGCGTTGTGGTCTTCGAGCCAGCTCTGTATTGCATCCCTGGAAGGCTTGTCTTTGGCGGCATTGAACCTGCGCCACTGCTCGGAATAGTCGGCGGAGAGGTCTGTAGTCAGGATGGCGGGGATGTGCCAGTACTCCTCGGGCACAAACGCGCGGATTTCCTTCTCACGGTCAACCACCAGTTTCACCGCTACCGACTGCACACGCCCTGCGCTCAAACCACCGGCCACTTTCTTCCAGAGTATCGGGCTGATTTGATAGCCAACAAGCCTATCGAGAATGCGGCGGGCCTGCTGCGCGTTTACCTTATCTATATTAAGTCGCGTAGGAGCCTCAAAGGCCTGCTTGATGCTGTCTTTTGTGATGGCGTTGAAAACAACGCGCCAGGTATGCTCGTCTTCGAGCCCAAGCACCTCCTTGAGATGCCATGCAATCGCCTCTCCTTCTCGGTCAAGATCGGTAGCGAGATAGACATTATCACACTTCTTCGCCAGAGCGCGAAGCTCGGTTACCAGGCGTTTACGGCCGCTGGTTATCTCGTATGTCGGCGCGAAATCGTTATCCACGTCCACATTGATTCCCTTGCCGGGGAGGTCGCGGACGTGCCCCATACTCGCCTTGACGATGTAGGAGCGGCCGAGATACTTATTTATTGTCTTCGCCTTTGCCGGCGATTCGACTATTACCAAATTCTTCATAATTGCGGAATTTTTCCTTCTGCTTGTTCGCTTCTCTTGTTATGCAAGGGCAGAGAGTTAAAAGGAAATCGGGCGGATTGTCAAGGAAAAACTTTTTTTGTGAGGCGTAGAATGACTATCATTATAAAAACAGCAGGGACGCGCAAACGCCCCGAAATTCAGCCCGAACCATTTTCGCATTGCATATGCAATGGCATCGTTCGCGCGATGCTCTGATTGCCCACTCCAGAGTATATCGCCAAGAATCAATTTTATGGCTTTTCAACTTGCCCGCGGTATGGTATAATGCCGATTTAAGAGAAATCAGCTTATATACAGGATTCAGAGAGAATGAGTAAGACAGTTCTGGTACCGATAACCAATGGCTGCGAGGAGCTCGAAGCGGTAACGATAATTGACGTTCTGCGCAGAGCGGGCGCCGAGGTAACCGTGGCGAGCGTTGGCGCAATAGCCGTAACGGCAAGCCACGGTGTGAAGCTCGTGGCGGATATGCCGATTGAGGCTTGCAGTGGCAACGAATACGATATGATAGCTCTGCCGGGCGGCATGCCGGGCGCAGAACATCTGCGCGGCAACTCCACGCTCACAAATATGCTTAAAGCGCAGGCGGCAGGCGGCCGCTTCTACGCCGCGATTTGCGCTTCGCCCGCGGTGGTACTGGCGCATCACGCCCTTCTTGACGGCAAGCGCTGCACCTGCTATCCCGGCATGGAGAACAGCCTCGCAGGCGCCATAGCAACATACGAAAATGTCGTAGTGGACGGCAACTGCATCACGAGCAGAGGCCCCGGCACGGCCATGGAATTCGCGCTCACGCTCGCCGAGCTGCTCTGTGGGAAAGAGCGGGCGCAAGGCGTAGCTAAGGGACTGCTGGCTTGAGGAGGCCGGCAATCATACTTCCGGCGCTTTTTGCGCTGTTTCTCGCCGGCTGCAATGAGCAGCAAGCCACGGCGCCTGTCAATGAGTACGTCGCCGGGCCGGTAGAAGTGAAACCGACCGGGGAGCTGGCCGAAATACTGGCAAAGGAACCTTCGGTTGAAAAGGTTGAGCGGTGGGATAATTTTTACGTGGACGGGCTTATAATCACAACAGAACATTACCGCATCCACTCCACCCTCACAGACCTCATCATTAGCCGGAGGCTGCCGGTATTTCTGGAAGCTCTGCACAGAGAATTCCGTGGCGCATCGGGCGTACGTTCGCTGAAAGCCGGACCCAATCCAATATACATCTTTGAGACGCGGCAGCAATGGGAGATGTTCAGCGAGGGCTTCACGCTCGACTACTGGCCCTACTTCAAGAACATCCGCAACGGCGCGTTTTATCACAACGGCGCATGCGTTGCATACAACCTTGGCCTGCAAAACACTCTCTCGCTCCTGGCACACGAATGCTGGCATCAGTTCAGCCGGCGACACTTCGCCTATCAGCTGCCTGCGTGGGTGGATGAGGCGATGGCGATGAGCGTAGAGGGCTTCCGCTACGAAGGCAATATGTACAGCTTCAGCACCTCCTACAACAAGATGCGGGTTGACGGGCTAAAAACGGCCGCCCGCCAGAACTACGATATGTCATTCAGGGAGCTGCTCGGCATAAATCCCGCGCAGCTGTTCAAGGACGCCGACCCGTCGAGGGTAAACGCGTACTACTCCAAGCTGTTCGCTTTTATCCGCTTCCTGCGAGAGTACGGCGATAAGGAGTATGCGCCCAAGCTCACTCAGTTACTTCACGACGGCTACTACGGGAAGTGGAACATAAACGAGAATTATATCGTGAACCTGCGCAACCGCAATATGCCGCTTACCGGCTCGCTGAACAGGCTTGTCGGCGTGGAATTATTCGAGGAGTATTTCGGCAGCAATTACAGCTCGATGGAGAAAGAATTCAGCGCGTTCGTCTATTCGCTTCTTATGGACAAGCCGATCGGCGGACAGGACATTAAAAATGCAGGTTCGGGCGAACCGGAAACGCTCGGAACAAGTATGTATAGTCAACCGGACAAAATAGGGATCGGAACGCTTTCCAGACCTGCTCCAACGCCCTCGAGCCTTGGCGGCGGGCTTGGTAAAGATGGCAGAAAAGAAGAAAACAAACGACCCGCCCTCGGCACAATGAGAAAAAGCGATACCGACGGGCCGGGCTTATAATATCAGGAGAATCATTTTATGAACGAACCTGTAGTCAGCGTAAGATATGCGGGCAAAGTGGTTATTGTGGAAGTGTGTATCAAGAAGATACTCGAAGATGAGCAGATAAAGGCGTTTGAAGAAACGTTGCTACCACTTGTTGAGGAATGCAGCCCGACAAAAATGATTATCGACTTTAAGAAAGTTGAACAGCTCTCCAGCGCGGCTCTCGGAGCCTTGATCAAGGTCAACGGGAAGGTCAAGGAGCAGGGAGGATTCCTCAGCCTCTGCGGAATAGACAAGCGCATTATGGAAATATTCAAGATCACAAAGCTTTGTGATGTGTTCCATATTCGCAAAGACGTAAACGAATCGCACCGAGCGATTCTGCTTTCGATCACTGAATAACAGATGCTTAAAACCGGAACATTGAGCGTATCGTACCCCGCTTCAATGACCGACCTTTGCAGAGACATTTTTCGGCTTCCCGCAAAGGACATCAGCGAGGATGTGGTATGGTGGCTGGAGCTTGCCGTGTTTGAGTGCGTGCGTAACGCGCTCGTTCATGGCAACCACAAAGACCCCTCCAAGAAAGTACGAATTGAGTATGAGTGGTCGGAGGACCACTTCACCATCACTGTAACCGATGAGGGAGACGGCTTTGACCTCAGCGCCGTTGACGACCCGACAAGCGGCAAAAACATCGCGAGAGAGAAGGGCCGCGGCGTGTTTTTGATGAAACACGTGATGGACTCCGTCAAGTACAACGCAACAGACAACAGTATCACAATGACAAAACGATTCTGATGGAACCGGCGGCGTTGGAGATTGCAACAATCAGCGGGCGGGGTTGAATTTAATTTCAGAGCTGTTTCTTTGTATATTTACGCGGCTATTGTATAATAGCGTCCGGAAGGCAATGATATGGGCGAAAAACCAGTGATAACACGGACTGACGGCGTTGTAAGGATTGCGCTTGGGTCGTCCGTCGGCTCAAACGAAGCGGGACAGCTCTGGACGGAGTTCAACCGCATTTGCGGCAGACGAGCACCTGAGCGAATTATAATTGAAAGCGAGCCCTGCTTCACGTGCGACAGCGCAGGCAGGGCGTTTTTATCGCTTGTGCACAAGTATGCGTGCAAAAATACAGCCCATCTCGACATCTCCTCCTTCGGCGCCACGCTTGACGAGCTTACCGGAGAATGTCCGGATATACCTTTGGACGAAAACAGACGCGCCGGCTTTGGGGATTTCGCAGAATCTATCGGCAAGGGTGTCGTAAGGGGCGCCTCACATATGCGGGCCGAAGTAGAATACCTCGGCATGGTACTTGCCTCCTTCGCCACCGCCATTCGGCACCCCAAAAGCCTGCGCTACGGCGACCTCTTCTCCATCATCGAGACCGCCTCGGTTAATTCGTTTGGAATATGTTCTGCGATAGGCTTCCTCTTTGGCCTCATCCTTTCGTTTGAATCGGCAATATCACTTAAAATGGTCGGTGCGGAGGTATATGTGGCGAGTCTTGTTTCGATTACTCTTTTCCGTGTGCTCGGGCCCTTCATAGCGGCGTTGCTTTTCGCTGCACGCAGTAGCACAGCTTACGCCGCCGAGATCGGCACGATGAAGATAAATGAAGAGATTGATGCTCTTTACACAATGGGGCTTGCGCCCGTACCGTTTCTTGTTTTGCCGAGGGTGATTGCGGGCACCCTGTTCCTGCCCTTTCTTACGATGTACGTAAACCTGTTCGGTATTGTGGGGATGGGCGTTGTTATGCGGTCAATGGGTTTTCCGATTCAGGTAATACACGACCAGCTCACACTGCTCACGACTATGACAGATTTCGTCAGCGGCCTCTGCAAGGCGATTGTTTACGGCTTTGAAGTGGCGTCTATTGGCTGCCTGCGCGGGCTCCAGACGGGCTCGGGCAGCAAGGCCGTCGGCAATGCCGCGACAAGGGCTGTAGTAACGAGCATTGTAGTGGTCGTGATAACCGAAGGCATATTCAGCTTAATTTTCTACATTCTGGGGATATAGCGGCATGGAAAAGGTGATTCAGGTTCGCTCGGTAACTTGCGGCTACGGCGAGAACGTAGTACTTGAGAATGTGAGCTTTGATGTGTACCGTAGCGAAGTGTTCGTTATACTGGGCGGCTCGGGTTGCGGCAAAAGCACCCTTCTTAAACATATTATAGGCCTCTACAAGCCCATGTCCGGCAACATTCTCATAATGGGCGACGATATTACTCTCGCCTCGCCGAGCGATATGAAGCGCTTTGTGCGTCATTTCGGTGTGATGTACCAGAACGGCGCCCTGTTCGGTTCGATGAATGTTCTGGAAAATCTTCGCCTTCCCCTCGAAGAGTACACCGACCTGCCGCACGAGATAATGAATGAGATTTGCCTTGGCAAGCTTGCGCTTGTCGGACTGGAGCATGAAGCAATGCTTGAGCCTTCGGAGCTGTCGGGCGGTATGAAAAAGCGCGTGGCGATTGCGCGCGCGATGGTGCTTGAGCCTGAAATTATTTTTCTCGATGAGCCGAGCGCCGGCCTCGACCCGATCACAAGCGCCGAGCTCGATGCGCTAATACTTCGCCTGTCCAAAAAGACCAAAAAAACGTTTGTCGTCGTTACGCATGAGCTTGAAAGCATTATGGCCATCGCCGACCGCGCCATTATGCTCGATAAAGATACAAAAGGAGTCCTCGCAATCGGCAAGCCGGCCATTCTCAAAGAATCATGCGAAAATGTGAAAGTGCGCAATTTCTTCAACAGATTTGTGGAAAGCTAAAGGCGTTTTGGTAAAATTCCCCGTTACAGAGGCCAAGGCCGAAGCGCTGCGCAGGCGTATGGAAAAATGCGGCGTTTGCGAGGCCGATCTCGAAGAAAGCTTCGTGCGTTCAAGCGGCCCGGGCGGGCAGAAAGTCAACAAGACATCCTCCGCCGTGCGCCTGTTGCACCGCCCCAGCGGAACCGAGGTTCGTTGCGATAAAGAACGCAGCCAGGGTCTGAACCGCTACTACGCCAGAAAATTCCTCTGCGACCGGCTGGAGCAGGGAATTCTCGGCGATGGCAGTGAAAAGAATCTACGTGCCGAAAAGATAAGAAGACAAAAACAAAGGCGCCGCAGAAGGGCGAAAAATACAGGTACCTATGAAAATACGCAATGATTGGATTCGCCTTGGCAGCCTCACTTTCATTCATTCGATTGTGGATTCGTTTCCCGGGATGACCGGCGCAATCCTGCCTGCGATGCGTGAGCATTTCTCCCTCAGCTTGAAAACGGGCGTCGCTATTATGTCCGTGCTGCATATCGTGTGCAACTTCTCGCAGGTCTTCGCGGGAAACCTGCGCCGCGACAAACAGAAGCCTCTGTTTATTCCCATTGGCGTGTTTCTCGCCAGCACGCTCGCGCTTATGGGGCTCCTGCCCCAGGCGGGCATATACTACTCGCTCAGCGCGCTTATGGTTATCTCGGGAATCGGCATCGCCATCACACACCCAGAAGCTCTGCGCGCCATCCACGACATTGACGAAACCGGCATAAACCCCTCACTGGCCACGAGCATCTTTATGATGGGCGGTTTCTGCGGGTTTGCCTCATCGGGCTACTTCGGCTCCGTGCTTGTGCAGAGATGGGGGCTTGCCTCGCTGAGCTGCCTTGTGTTATTGCCGGTGGCAGGCGTGTTTATACTGTCGCGCTCCCGAATAACTCTGGCCATCGATAACCCCTCAAAACCGAAAACAAACAACGGCATAAACTTCTGGCTTGTCTTCACCGCCGCCCTGCCGTTCAACATTGCGATGATGTGCCTTACGCAGCTTGTGCCCTCGCTGCTCGGCGAAGTGGGATATAGCCTTAAACAAGGCGGAATTGCCTCAATGATGTTTGCCGCAGGAAGCGCTTTCGGCTCACTGGGCTGGTCAATAATCGCAAAGAAAATCGGTCAGATAAACACAATCATTATCTCTGTTTTCTCAGGGCTCATCTTTCTGTTCCGGTATCTGGCTGCAATCGAATCAAATCACATCTGGATGCTTCTGCTGGTCGGCTTCACGACGGGCTCTGCGTTCCCGTTTATCGTAACCATCGCCAGAAATGCCCGCGGGATGGTAATCGGGCAGAGAATGGGATACATTGTAGGGGGAGCGTGGGGCGTGGCGAGCCTTGTGATGATTTACGCAGGCCGGCTCGCCGAACACATCGGACTACAGGCCGTCCTGAACGCAATGCCGTGGCTGTTTATGCTCTCAGGGATCTTTTTTGCGGCTATTTCATTGTACAGAAAGCTCTGTCGAAACGAAACCGTTTGACTTTTCCCCATTTTCAATTATCATAATGTAACTTTTTTGCATTTTGTGAACAAATAATTATTGCCGCAAGCGGCGGCGCAGACTGTTATACGGAGTTTCTATATGTCCCAGAAGATATGGCTCGATGGTGAGCTTGTAAATGAAGAAAACGCAAAGATATCGGTGTTTGACCATGGCCTTCTTTACGGCGATGGTGTCTTTGAGGGAATCCGTGTTTACAGTGGCAAAATCTTCCGTGAAGAAGATCATCTTATCCGTTTTTTTGACTGTGCCAAATTCATCCGCCTCGACATTGGCTACACAACGGAAGAAGTCGGCAAGGCGATGCGCGATACAGTTGCCGCAAACGGCATTACAAACGGCTACATCAGGCTCGTTGCCACGCGTGGCGCAGGTACACTCGGGCTGAACCCCTTCCTCTGCCCCAAGTCAAGCATGTTCGTTATCGCGGCGGGTGTCAAACTCTATTCCGATGAGCTGTACCAGGATGGCCTGAGGGTTGTAAGCTCGTCAATTATGAGAAACCCGACAAACTGTGTGCCCCCGCAGGTGAAGAGCCTTAACTACCTCAACAACATCCTGGCAAAGATTGAAGCCTTAGACAATGGCGTGCTTGAAGCGATTATGTACAACTCGCAAGGATATGTAACAGAAGCCACAGGGGACAACGTCTTCATCGTAAAAAACGGCGTTCTCTACTCGCCGCCTGTCAGCGCGGGCTCGCTGAGCGGTATCACAAGGAAAGTTGTAATCGAGCTTGCTGAAAAAGCACAGATCAAGTTTATCGAGAGGAATCTCACCCGCTACAACCTCTACACAGCCGACGAAATCTTCCTAACGGGAACCGCCGCGGAAGTTATCGGGGTTGTATGCATGGACGGCCGCACAATCGGCACCGGCAAACCCGGCCCTATGACAGTGAAGCTGAAGGATATGTTCCACAATTACGCACATAGTTGCTGAGGAAGAACAGCCGGAATTATTTTAATGGCGCCTACGGCCCATTTACCCTCCCCAGCCGCTTCGAGCGGCGAGGGAGGGTATTTTTTTAGCGGGGAATAACGCGATATTCCCCGCGCCTGGAACGAGCCGTTCGCGCGTGAAATGATTCTCAATCGAGCATAAAGCCTGCTCGCGTAGAGCGGCGGCGCGCAAGCGCCCCGAAATTGAAAGTTATAACCGTTGCGCCTGCGCTCTTCGCATTGCTTGCGCAATGGCGCTGTTTGCCGATTCATCGTTACGAAATCAATAAAACATTCCGCGCGAGAATTGTAGAGACGCAAAATCTTGCGTCTCATGCCGGGTTACGAACGTATATTATCCGTGGCATCGGTTTGAATTCACCGGCATCAATTGGCGTTGCGAGTGGAATAACACAGCGGAGGCGCGCAAGCGCCCCGAAATTGAAAGTTATAACCGTTGCGCTCTTCGCATTGCTTGCGCAATGGCGCTGTTTGCCGATACATCGTTACGAAATCAATAAAACACTCCGCGCGAGAATTGTAGAGACGCAAGATTTTGCGTCTCTACCAGCGTTACGGTAAAAAGGCAACACCAAGCAAGGGCGCGATAAACCCGAGCCCCTATTTCGTGAAGTCAGAGAGTGTCCATTCATCGCGCCAATCCACCTTTATCGCACTGTTTTCGATAATTGCCGGCAGGAAGAGGTATCTGCTGTCTATCATATTGTTCGGGTTCCAGCAATCGAACACGGCGACAAACTTGCCGCTTGCGCCCGGAATCGGCAACAGAAACGTACTCTGCGCGCCCCACGTCTTATCAGGGCCGAGGCCGTTGTGCGGGTTAATGCCGCGGCACGGGTTGCCGGTATTTTGCCATGGGCCGAAGATGTTGTCGGCGGTGAGCGAGCGCGCCTGGTTGGGCGCCCAGCCTGTGCAGCCGGATGTAATCATATAGTACTTTCCATCATATTTGCATATCGCAGGCGCCTCATTGCTGCGTCCCGGCTCAACTCGCACATACTCGCCGGTAAAGTCGAGGTAGTCGTCTGTAAGGCGCGAGATATGGAGCGTCTGGTTTTCTTCGGATGCGTGGATGTGGTAGGCGGTGCCGTCGTCATCTGCGAAGAGCGTCATATCGCGCGACATCTGCCCGCCCTTGAAATCCCTTCGGAGAAACAGCCCGCATTCACCCATCTCATCGACAGCAAGCTTGTCTTCATACGCCTCGACCTGATAGGGTTCAAGCGGGCTTTTGCCGTAATCAGGGCAGTTGACAGGCCATCGTCCGGCATCGGGGCGAAGTGATCTTATAAACTGAAACGGTCCTGCGGGTTTATCCGCCACGGCAACAGCCGTACGCGCGGCCTGGTAGCCGCGGCCTTTCAGCTCAAGATGAAACCACATCACAAACTTGCCCGTTTTCTCATTGTACAGCACCTTCGGCCGCTCGATGACGCATCCCTTTTCTATATCGCTACCACTCTCCTGCGAGACCGCAAGAGCCGTGCCCTCGTTCTTCCAGACATACAAATCCGGAGACGAATAACAGCTCACGCCGACCTGCGCTGTGAAGCCTTCTCTGCCGCCGAGCTTATGCTCGCCGTACATGTAGTAGAGGCCGTCGTGAAAGAGGATGCCGCAGCCATGTGCGTTAATGTGCTTGCCATCGGTATCGGGCATAGGCATGAACGGCTTCAGCGAGCCGGCAAAAACAACAGCTGACATCAGAAGCGCCGAGACAAGTATTCTTTTCTTTATCATACCACTACACATTTCCGTAAACCCTCAAAACCACCAAGTCCATATTATTCCGTTGCGGCCTTAATCAGCTCGGAAGCAAACTCCGAGGCGCCGATGCCTCTGTTCTGGTCGCGTAAATTTATTCCTCCTGCCGTTACCACTCTCCCACTGCGAACCACAGCCTCTCCAAGCAGTAATTCGCCACCATATTCTCTTACTGTTCTCATCGCGGAATTGTTCCCCGTTACCTTCTTTCCACCGGCAAGAATTCCGGCTCTTGCCAGCAGAGAGACAGACATACCCGACGCCCCGATAACCTTACCCCTGCTGTATGCTATCGAGATAAAGTCTTCTACAAGCTTCGGTTCCCTGTACATGCGTGCAGCGGCGCTGTCGGCAAAGATGTATATGTCGTAATCGTTTACATTGACCGAGCTCAGCAGAACATCAGCGCTGATCTCCCTGTTTCCCGAATCTTTGAGAATGAGAGACTCGCCCGCTACAGAGGCCTTATGAGAGCCTATCTCGAACGCGGATTTCAACGAGTTAAGCAGAAAACTGTCCACACCCCTCCGGGGCGAGACAATCAACACCTTGAGCTGCTTTTGCGCTGGGGCTTTATTCTCCGCAACCGGCACTGCCGCCGCGGGCACTGCCGCCGCAGGTGGAGCTGCCGCGGGAGGGGCTGCTTGTGGAGCGGCTGCGGGAGGGGCTATCGGTTCTTTGAGCCTGCCCAGCGAAAACATCATAACTGCCTCGAATCCCGCAGGCATTTTCAGCAGGGAGCGCATTTTGAGGTTGTCCAGGTCCGGCTCAACATCGACGCTTATCCCTGCGGAGTTCGCGGCAAGCTCAATGTTTTGAGCAATCCTCCCCGCTTCGATAAACATATACTTACGGCCCTCACGCCTGTTTTTCACGCCCGCCATAGTGGGTGAGCCGGCAATAACGATATTCGCTCCGCAGATATATGCGTTCTTGTTTATGTGCTGAGCGCTTGCAGCAAGCCTCGGTTTTATATCGTCATCGACAATCTTGCCAAGCTCCTTGCGCGCCGGCATATACAGATAAGCGCCATCGCGGGTAATGAGGTAGAGAAGGAGAGAATAAGCGCCGTCAGAGGAATCAACTGTGCGGCGGCCGGCGGAGTTGAAGCCATAGCCAAGCTCAAGGATTCTGGTCAGCTCGCCGATCGCGAAGGTCTCACGTTTATATTCGCCCTCACCGCCTCTGGCAGCGAGCAACCCCTCCAGGGTGGCGGGCAGCTGTGGCTGGGGTTCAAGGGAGAGCGTTTCGAGTATGCGCCCGCCCTTATAAAGGGTGTTCGGTATTATCTTAACGCTCTCTCCCGCAAATGTTAACGCGGCGAAAAGAAAGCATGTGGCGATTATATATCTCACTATTTTATATCCTGCTTACATAAGTCGGGCATAATGCCGTCTGTATGTTACTTATAGTACTATGGATACGATAAGAATCAAGATTTGTTGACCGTTTAAGGCGGCCAAGCGACATAATGCCCGAAATTTACTGCCAAAGCGCTAAAAAGACGCTTCAAAACCCGCGCCGCAGTTGAATTATTTCGATGTTTGTGTATAAATGTGGGATTTACGGCACAGGGCGATAATATGAAAGACAATGATTGTGCGAACTGTCCGCAATCCGAGAGATGCGGCGATGTTTACAGAAGGCTCGGTCATTCTGACTGCGAGCCGGTGCTGGGTAAGGTAGTGGTAGCTTTCCTTATACCCATACTGAGTTTCATTGTATCGTATTCCGTCTTGAGCAGCTTTATGGAAAATGACGGCTTCAGCGCCGTTGCGGCAGTTTTATCGGTGATAATCTCGGCAACCCTCACAGGTGCGGCGAGATTTTTCTTTTTCCGCCGAAAAAATCGCAACTGCTGAAAGCGCGGCAAATTGCCATAATCAAAACAAACGAAAGTAATTAGCCAGCTAATTTTAAGGTGTCTGAAAGTGAAAAATACTTTTAAGGGTGGCGTACACCCGCATGAGGGCAAAGAGCTCACCGAGCACATTTCCATTGCCCCGTTTGGGAACCCCGCACAGATTGCCATGCTGATGAGCCAGCATATCGGCGCAATCTGCCTGCCGACGGTCTCCAAAAGACAGGAAGTGAAGGCAGGTGAGGTCATCGGCGCAAGCGAGGCGTTTGTCTCGGCGAAGATTCATTCTCCCGTTAACGGCATCGTAAAGGATGTATGTCTCTGGTCTCACCCCGTTCTCGGACGAGTTCAGGCGGTCATCATTGATGTTGCCGAAGGGAGCGCCGTTAAAGCGCAGCCTCAGCAGAGTATCTACGCAGATTTCGACATCGAAACGTACAGTGACGCCGAAATCCTCGCGGCTATCAAGGAATGCGGAATCGTAGGCATGGGCGGAGCGGGCTTCCCGACGAATGTGAAGGTGGGGCCGAATCCACAGATGCCCAAGGAGACGATGATCGTAAACGCATGCGAGTGCGAGCCATATATCACGTGCGATTACCGCGTTATGTTGGAGTGGACAAAGCAGTTCATTGCGGGCGTTAGGCTGATCAAGAAGGCTTCACAGTGCAGGACGTGCTACATCGGCATCGAAGAGAACAAGCCCGAAGCGATCAAACTGCTTACTGACGAGCTGGCAGACTGCGATGACATTACAGTCGTCTCGGTAAAAACGAAGTATCCTCAGGGTGGCGAGCGCCAGCTTATAAACGCCGTGCTGGGAGTTGTCGTGCCGACGGGCAAGATTCCGCCGATGATCGGCGTGCTCGTGTGCAATGTGGCCACGGCCGCGGCGACAGCCGAAGCGGTTATCGAGAAGAAGCCGCTGACGCACCGCGTGGTTACCGTAACAGGGCTCGGCATCAAAAAGCCCGCAAACCTGTATGTACCGGTGGGGACGCCCGTATCGGCTTTGATTGATTTCTGCGGCGGTCTCACCGGCGACACGGTTAAAGTGGTTCTGGGCGGGCCTATGATGGGCTTCAGCATCGGCGAGCTCTCCATGCCCATAACCAAAACCACCGGTAGCGTTCTGTGCCTCACGAGGAAAGAAATCGGCATGGCCAAATTCCTCGGCCGGCAGACCTCCTGCATCAGATGTTCAAGATGCCTGACGGTTTGCCCCGAACGGCTCAACCCGACGAAAATCGCCCATTGCGTCAAGGCGGACAAACTCGACCTGGCAGAGGCAAACAATATCTCGGCATGCATGGAATGCGGTTGTTGCAGTTATGTGTGCCCGGCGAATATCGAGCTTGCAGGCTACATTAAGACCGGCAAAATCAGAATCGCCAGAGCAAAGCAGCAAAAAAAAGCCTGAGAAGGCAAAACAATTCAGGATAAACAATGAATCAACTAAAGATTTCACCCGGACCGCACATCAGCGCGCCTCTCTCCACGAGAGGCGTGATGGGGGATGTGCTGATTGGTCTCACGCCGGCGATAATCGCGTCGGTCTATCATTTCCGCTTGAACGCGGTAATACTCCTGCTGACCTGCATTGTCTCGTGCCTTGCGTGCGAGGCATTGTGCAACCTGATGCTAAAACGCAAGCAAAGTGCCGGCGACCTCAGCGCCGTGGTAACGGCCGTAATACTGGCCCTCTCTCTGCCGCCAAAGCTGCCTGTTTCGATGGCAATCGTCGGCAGCTTTTTTGCGATAGGTATATGCAAGATGGCGTTCGGCGGCCTCGGCAACAACATCTTCAATCCCGCCATGGGAGCAAGAGCCTTTCTGATGGTGAGCTTTGGCATGAGCATGGCCACCTGGCAACTCCCCGCTCAGCTCAACCCTGAAATGCCTACCCTCAGCCCCAAAACTCAGATCAGCGCTGATTTTATGCAGGCGGCAGACATCGAAGCCGGAAGCGTTGAGATAGACGCGGTAACGCAGGCTACCCCTCTTTCGTGGGTTAAGAAGGCAATCAAGAGCCGTAGCGCAACTGAAGCCGCCGACATAGTCAAGGCGGAGTATCCCAACAGCCAGCTTCGCTTCGCGCTCCTCGGCAACACAGCCGGCTCGCTCGGCGAAACAAACGCACTCGCCCTGCTCATCGGCGGCATATACCTGCTCGTTCGCCGCACAATCACCTGGCATGTGCCGGTGGCCGTGCTGGGCTCGGCGTTCATCTTCGCGGAAATCGCATTTGCCGTTGACAGCGAAGCCTTCGCCAACCCGCTTCTGCACATAGTCTCGGGAGGCATTATGATGTGCGCGTTCTTCATCGCGACAGACCCCGTCTCCAGCCCGATGACCAGAACGGGAATGATTGTGTTCGGCTGCGGCGTGGGCCTGCTAATCGTACTCATCAGAATGTTCGGCGCATTCCCCGAGGGCGTAATGTTCGCAATCCTCATTATGAACGCGCTGAGCCCGCTTATCGACAGGGTTTGCGTATCAAAGCCGATAGGAGGTTTCCCGAATGGAAAATAATGCAAAGACAAAACTCAACTTCTGGAAGGAAAGCTGGCTTCTGATTGTCAGTGCGGTTGTGTTCGGTCTGCTGCTCGCGGGAGTTCAGGCGGCCCTCCAGCCTAAAATTGACCGGAACGCCGTCGATAAGCTCAACGCTTCTCTCAAGACACTCATCACAGACGCCGACGGCTTTGAAGTGATAGCGGAAAAAGAACCTGTTCCCTTCGCCAAAGAGCCAATGAATCTCTACAAGGCAACCAAAGGCGGCGAGACTGTCGGCTGGGCGTTTACGACCGTAGGCGCGGGCTACGCAGACAAAATCCGACTGCTCATCGCCATGGATGGAAAGTGCGAGAAGATTCTCGGCTATGATGTGCTGTTCAGCAATGAAACAGCCGGCTTCGGCGACAAAATCAAACTGCCGTTCTATCAGGACCAGTACAAAGGCGCGCCGGCTGTGAAGCTCAAGCTCTCAAAGCTCGGCGATGCATCCGTAATTGACGGCGAAATCGTGGCAATCAGCGGCGCGACAATCAGTAGCAGAGCCGTGCTCGACATCTTCAACTGCTACACCGCCGGCGTGAAAGAGTACCTCGCAGGGAAAGGACTGCTGAAATGAGTAATAAGAAAGGCATCGGAGCCGTATTTACAAACGGACTCTGGAAAGAAAATCCCGTTCTCGTGCTCATGCTTGGCATGTGCCCAACGCTCGCGGTAACAGGCGATGTGGCCTCGGCGCTCACTATGGGTCTCAGCGCGACGTTCGTTCTTCTATGCTCGAATGTCGTTGTGAGCCTGATGCGAAACCTGCTCAAACCACACGTGCGCATCTTGATGTTCACGCTGACCATCGCAACGTTCGTAACAATTGTGGACTTGATTCTCAAGGCGTACCTGCCGGAGATGAGCGCAAAGCTCGGACCCTACATCCCGCTGATTATCGTAAACTGCATTATCATCGGTCGCGCGGAGGCCTGCGCGAGCAAAAACAATGTGGGCGTGGCTATAATCGACGCCCTCGGGATGGGCATCGGATTCACGCTTGCCCTCGCCCTGCTTGGCGCGATCCGTGAGCTTCTAAGCTACGGCGCCATCCTCGGAAGCCCCATACTTCCGGCAAGCTCGCTGAAGATATTCGGCTTCGCTCTGCCCGTAGGCGCGTTCGTAACGCTGGGTCTCATCCTCGGCGTAGTAAAAATCATCAACAGAAAGAAAGCCTGAGGTGAATAATGGAACTGCTTAACACACTGCTCCTTAGTTTTCTCTCGATTGTAATTGTAAACAATCTCGTATTCAGCAAATTTCTCGGCATCTGCCCGTATCTGGGCGTTTCCGGCAGGCTGGATATGGCATTCGGCATGGGCATGGCGGTAACGTTCGTCGTAACGCTCAGCGGCATACTCACCTGGCTCATCGACAACCTCATCCTGCAACGATTCCACATTGAAGTGATGCAGTACGTATGCTTCATTCTCGTTATCGCGGGGGCCGTGCAGCTGGTTGAGATGTACGTAAGGAAGTTTTTTCCTGCCCTGTACGAGAGTTTCGGTATCTTCCTCGCCCTCATCACGACAAACTGCGCGATTCTGGGTCTGTGCCTGTTTTTGAATCTGTGGGAAGTCAAAAGCTTCCTCACGGCGGTTGTGCTGAGCTTCGGCGCAGGTATCGGTTTCACGATGGCAATCTGCATTATGGCCGGCATCAGAGAAAACCTCGACCTCGCGGATGTGCCCGCGGCTCTTCGCGGCGCACCAATCACGCTCATTACAGCCGGCATCCTTTCGCTGGCGTTTATGGGCTTCAGCGGGATGATAAAGTAAGAAAATCTGGCGAGAAAGACAAGCAAATATGATTATTGCAACTTTTATGGAAACAGTACAGACGATGGCTCCCGCAGCGCTGGTAATGCTCGGGCTCGGTAGCGCGTTCGCTCTGATTCTGCTCATCGCGAGCATAAAACTGAAGGTGGAAGTGGACCCGAAAATCGAGGCTATCGCAGACGTCTTGCCGGGTGTTGACTGCGGCGCTTGCGGATGCGCAGGTTGCAGTGCTTATGCAAAGGCCGTTATGGAGAATCCCGAGCTGATCGGCAAATGCGCCCCGGGCGGAAAAGACGTAAGCGAGAAGATCGCGGAGATCCTCTGCATGAACGTCAGCGGAGGCGGCGATGCGCCCATGCGACCTGTCGTACGCTGCCGCGCGCATATCGAGGATAAGGTGTACTACGCCGAATACACCGGCATCATCAGCTGCACCGCCGCAAACCTCCTGCCGAACGCGCAGGCTTGCAAGTATGGCTGCCTCGACTTCGGCGACTGCGTCAAAGCGTGCGAATTTGATGCGATTAAGATTGTGGACGGACTCGCTACAATCGATTACGACAAATGCACCGGCTGCACGGCATGCGTGAGGGCCTGCCCGCGGGAACTGATTCAGATGATGCCCTTCAAGGATGACGACATCTATGTGGTGGCGTGCAAGAGCCAGGAGATGGGCAAAGAGGCACGTGGCCGCTGTAAGGTGGGCTGTATCGCGTGCAAGATATGCACGAAGATGAGCGATATGTTCGAGATGGACGGGAATGTCGCCGTGATAGACTACGACAAGTACGCAGATGACGAAAACGCCGCGAAGGCCGCAGAGAAATGCCCCGTAAAAGTTATACTCAAACGCGGCAGAAATAACGCATGATACCAGCAGGAGACGCGAAATTTCGCGTCTCTTTTTTTGGGCCGATTTAGTCTGAGCCGTTCGTGCGTGGAATGATCCTCAATTGAATAGAATGCCTGCTCGCGCAACAGCGGAGGCGCACAAGCGCCCCGAAATTGTAGGGACGCAAAATCTTGCGTCTCTACCGGCGTTTGAATTCACCGGTATTAAGTAGGGCTTACGCTACCATTTCGGGCGGGGTAAATAAATAAAAAAGGGGCTTCATCGGCCGCCGGTTTGCTCTCTGTCGGCGGATTCAAAAGCCCCCTGGTAAGGCGGAAATATGTTTTACGGCAGGAAAATCAGCTACAAGGCGAGCGCCTTCTCGATTTCCGTTATCACGCTTTGCGATGAGCAGTTGCCAAGAAGCTTACCCCCCACTTTCACGTTCGGCGCGCCGCCGCACTGTCCGAAGCAATTACGAACAGTGAGCGTGAGCTTGTCTTCGAGTTTATTCTCGATGATATAATGCTCAATGTCATGCAGGATGGCTTTCGAGTCCATCGAGCTGCAACGCACCCCCACGCATACCGTTATCGTTGTTTTTTCTTCGGCCATTTTATCCCTTTCAGGCATTACTGCCTTGATTTATACTCCGTATGAAGGATTTTGTGCGCTTCGTGGCTTCCAGGCTCGCCGCCGAGGGAATCAGCGTAGCACTGCTTCAAGTAGGGATTATCCTGCGATTTGTGTAGCTGGAGCTGTTTATCGTTGACATAAAGCCCCTTCTGGCGCTTGAGCTTGTAGTCGTAATCCCTGCTCACCGGCTGGCCGGCTCCCGCAATACAGCCGCCCGGGCAGCTCATCACTTCCACAAAATCATAATCGCAAGTGCCGGCTTTTGCCTGCTCGCAGATTTCGCGCGCGTTGGCAAGGCCATGCACAACGGCAAGCTTGAGCTTGATGCCGCCGGCTTCAGTTTCAAAGACGCGCATATCATCGTTGCCGCGCACCTCGTGGAAGTCAACAACGGTGAGCTTTTCGCCGCTGAGCTTCTCCGCCGCAAAGCGCAGAGCCGCCTCGCTTACGCCGCCGGTTACGCCGAAGATCACCCCGGCGCCCGTCTTAAAGCCCATGGGCATATCGAGCGATTCGGGGGTAAGCCGGCTGAAATCGATGCCGGCTTCCTTGATCATCATGCCGAATTCCTGAGTCGTCAGGACGGTATCAACATCCCTGTGGCCATCGGTCGCGAATTCCTCACGCTGCGCCTCGAATTTCTTCGCGGTACAGGGCATAATCGAAACGAGGTAAAGCTCTTCGTTTGCAACCTTCATCTCTTCCGGAAGCACCTTCCTTGCAACCGCGCCAAACATCTGTTGCGGGCTCTTGCAGGATGACAGATTTCCAAGCAGCTCCGGGTAGAACTCCTCTGCATACTTCACCCACGCGGGGCAGCAAGATGTGAACAGGGGCAGATTTTCGCCCTTTGTCTTGCGGTCGATAAACTCTGTTACCTCTTCGAGGATAGTCATATCGGCGGCAAAGGACGTATCATAGACCTGGTCGAAGCCGAGAAGCTTAAGCGCGGCAACCAGCTTGCCCGTTGAAACGGTACCGGCTTCAAGGCCGAACATCTCGCCGATTGCCACGCGAACCGCCGGAGCTACCTGCACGGCTGTCTTGCGTTTGGGGTCGTTGAGAGCCTTCCAGACCTTTTCAGTCTCGAACTTGGGCGTAATGGCGCCTGTCGGGCAGACGCTCGAACAAAGACCGCAGTAAACGCACTCAACCGCATCAAGATTCTTCATAAACGCCGGAGCCACAATCGTATCAGCGCCACGATTCACAAAATCAATCGCACCGATGCCCTGAATCTCTTCGCAGGCTCTCACACAGTCTCCGCAGAGGACGCACTTGTTCGGGTCGCGGATGAGCGAGGGGCTGCTGCAATCGATTGGCTTGGGCTTGTACTCTTCGGCGAAAGGTATTTCGCGGATGCCGAGCCTGTTTGTGAGGTCTTGCAGGCGGCAGCTGCTGCTCTTGGAGCAGGTTGTACATTTCTGGTGGTGATTGGCAAGCAGGAGCTTGAGATAAACCTTTCTCATCTCGCGCAGCTCCTCGGTGTTCGTGCGAACGACCATCCCCTCTCGAGGGGTTGTGCTGCAGCTCGTTATCACACCCATCCCGTCAATATCCACAACGCAGAGCCTGCAAGCCCCATAGATGCTCAGCTCCGAATGGTAGCAGAATGTGGGCAGGTCGATTCCGGCGCCACGAATCATTTCGAGCAGGTTTCTCTCGTTGCCGATCTGTACGCGGCGTCCGTCTATCATCAAATATTTCTTATCGGCCATTGTTATATCTCCACTGCTTTGAACTTGCATGCGTCCACGCATGCCATGCATTTGATACATTTTTCTTCGATTATCTTGAACGGATTCTTCCTTTCGCCCTCAATGGCATCCACCGGACACTTCTTCGCGCACACGCCACAACCGACGCATTTATCTTCAATGATGTGCGGAGCCAGAAGGGCCTTGCACTGCCCTGCTGGGCAGCTGCCGTTGACGTGCGCGAGGTATTCATCGCGGAAGTATTTGAGAGTCGTCAGGACGGGATTTGGAGCGGTCTTGCCGAGGCCGCAGAGCGAGCCCTTGCCCACAGCTCTCGCAACGCGCTCAAGCAGGTCGAGCGTTTCCATTGTGCCCTTGCCCTCGATGATGTCTTCGAGCAGGCGAAGCATCTGCTTGGTACCCTCACGGCAAGGCACGCACTTTCCGCAGGATTCGTTCTGTGTGAACTGCATGAAGAAGTGCGCAATCTGCACCATACAGGTCTTCTTGTTCATCACAACCAGACCACCCGAGCCGACCATCGCACCGATGCTGCGGAGATTGTCGTAGTCGATGGGCAGGTCGAGGTGTTCAGCCGTAAGACAACCGCCCGAGGGGCCGCCGCACTGAACAGCCTTGAAGCCGTCTTCCATTATGTTGCCTTCGGCATCTGTTACGCCGCCGCCGATACTGAACACAATGTCGCGGACGGTGAGTCCGAAGGGAACTTCAATCAGGCCGGTATTTGCGACGTGGCCGGTGAGGGCGAACGTCTTTGTGCCCGCGGAAGACTCTGTGCCGAGCGCCTTGAAGAACGCGGGGCCTCTGTCGATAATCAGCGGAACGGTTGCAAGCGTCTCAACGTTGTTGATGCAGGTGGGTTTGCCCCAAAGGCCGCACTGCGCGGGGAACGGGGGTTTGGGATTCGGCATACCGCGCCTGCCTTCGATTGAGGCGATGAGGGCGGTTTCCTCGCCGCAGACAAAGGCGCCGGCGCCTTCCATTACGTGCAACTTGATGTTTAAGCCGCTACCGAAGATGTCTTCGCCGAGGATGCCCCCTGCCTCTGCGTCCTTAACAGCCTTTTCCACGCGCTGAACCGCGAGCGGGTATTCCGCACGGACGTATATGTAGCCTTCGTCTGCGCCGATAGCGCGGGCTGCAATTATCATGCCCTCGATAACCCTGTGCGGGTTGCCTTCCATAAGGCTTCTGTCCATAAACGCGCCCGGATCGCCTTCATCGCCGTTACAGATGACGTACTTCTTCTCGCCCGGTACAGGGAGCGTGAGCGACCATTTGCGGCCGGTCGGGAAACCGCCGCCGCCGCGCCCTCTGAGGCCCGATTCACTCATCTCGTCGCAGATCTGTTGCGGCTCCATTTCGAGTAACGCTTTTCTTGCGGCGAAGTATCCGCCCTTTGCGATGTATTCATCGATGCTGTTTGCATCGATAATGCCGCACTGGTCGAGTACGGTACGCTGCTGGCGCTTGTAGAAGGGGATATCGGCGCTGGTGCGGCATTTGTCTCCGGTAACGGGGTCAACGTAGAGCAACCTTTCGATTACGTCGTTTCCGATGATACTTTTCTCTACGATTTCCTCTGCGTCCGTAGGGCGCACACGTACATAATGCATTCTGTTGGGCGTGATGGTTACCAGCGGCCCGACCTGGCAGAATCCGCGGCAGCCTGTGCGCGCCACGAGTACATCTGTATCGTCATGTTCGCTCAGCACGACATTGATTTTCAAGCCACGTTTTTCGATTTCGGCTTTAAGCGCCTCATACACCTTGAGCGACCCGTTTGCAACGCAAGCAGTACCGGCGCAGATGATGATCTGCTTGCTTGTCTTTTCAAAAGCAGCGTTGTAGCTGTCCCTGATCTGTTCTAAATTTACCTTTCCCGTAAGCATTATGCCTGCTCCTTTTCAATGATTTCATCTATCAGAGCGACGGCCTGAGCGGGCGTAACGAGCCCATGCACGTCTTCGTTTACCGTAATAACCGGCGCCATTCCGCAAGCGCCGAGGCAACTGACAGTCTCAACGGTGAACAGCTGGTCATCGGTTGTGCATTTCTCTTTGGAAAGAGAAAGCTTGTCCCTGAGCGCATCGAGGATAGCGATGGAGCCCTTTACGTGGCAGGCGGTGCCGTCGCAGATATGCACGACATACTTACCCTTGGGCGCAAGTGCAAAGTGCGCGTAGAAGCTTGCCACGCCGTAAACCTTCGCCGGAGGCATCTTGAGCTCTTTCGCGAGCAGCTCAAGCACATCCTGCGGCAGATAACGAAACTCACGCTGAACAGCGTGCAGAATCGGTATCAAGCGGGATTTATCCCTTCCGTTGTCGTCAAGCAGTCTGCTGACCTTTTCGAACTTTTCCTTTTTGCAGGTTTCGCAAGACATTGATTTTTCCTTACAAATCTTGGTTTTGAATCATCTCGGCGCATCAGGGCGCCCCATTGTTATATCAGCTCCATAGTGGAGTATTTCATATAGATTTCATTTAGCGTCTTTACCATATCGCGCATCAGGTTGCGCCTTATATCCAGAGACTCCGGCAGATTCGGGTCCTGATGGGCCTCATTTATTCGCGTGCCCACGATAAAATGGATCTGGTCGCTCTCGATCAGCATCTCTGCCAGCTTAACGGCCGGATCCTGTTGCATCAGCTCCAAATCAGCCCTGCCCTTAAGTAGCTCAAGTGTACGGCTGAGGGTGATCGTACCCTCGGTAACCAGAGCTGCACCCTCAAGCCTGGATGCCGGCGGCACGGCTAATGTGCCTGAAAGTTCCATCTTCACTTCCTTTCCCAGACAGCGGGCGATAATGTTTGCCGTCGTACCGCCGCTGATAATGCGCGTACCTTCAAACTCTGTAAACTTCTCTGCAAGAAGCTCATCGTTTTCCTTGCGGAACGGCGGCCCCGTTACAACGAGCGTACGGCGGGGATTCCTGAAACGAATCACCGCGCAGCTTATATCGTCCTCCGCCTGTCCGTCATTTTTCAGCGCCCCGGCCACTATCTTCCTGGCGAGTGCCCTGGCTGATATCGCGATTTCCTCTTTCACGGCATTCTCCACGAAAGCCTCGGCCTCGGAATCTGACCAGCCCAGCGGCGTAAGCGGCTTGCCCATACCCGACTGCGTTACGCCGTCGCTGTAGAAAACCAGCGTATCGCCGGTCTGCACGCCAAACTCGCTGTACGCAAGCTCTCGTTTGCCAAGGGTCTCTGTCTCTATGTCAAAGAACTTTCGCTCAATGCTCTCCGGAGCTGTGCCGCGAAGAAGAAGAGCCGGCGGATTGTCATACTCAATCATCCGCGTGCGCCCTATCGGGTCTATATCTACAATCGTAAAGGTGCTGTAGCCGATTTTTCGCTCGCTGCAAACAGGCAGAGTTTTCATGATAATCTCCGCCGCACGCTTTATATCGATATTGTTTTTTATGTAATTCATCGCCATCGTGGCGGTGAGCGTGGCTAATACATTCGCCTTTATTCCGCTTCCGAGGCCGTCTGCCAGGATGCAGATAATTCTCTCGTCCTGCGAGCGCTCTGAGAGAAACACATCGCCCGGAGAACCCTGTTGCTTCTTCCTGACCTGCCTGAAGCCCACCTCGACAAATAGAGAGCCCGTATCATTCATTTCCGCCGCTTTCTGCCTTTGAACCGAACGAATCCACAATAGAATTCAAAATCAGCTCCGAATCCGCCGCGTTCTCGCCAAGCAGATACGCTATCTTCTGAACCGTCTGAAGGTTCTTCTCAATCACATTCTTCGCGCGGTTTATAATCTGTTCCTTAGCCACTGCCGGCGCCGTAATATCCTGCAGAAACGCGCCTGCAAACCTGTGCGCCTCGATGCTGAACACCGTCAGATGTAAGACCGCGTTGTTTATATTGCAATCGGCCTCTGCCACGCCTGTGCCTGCCGCGAGTACCCTCTTGAAGAGAGTTGTATCGGGCAAAAGACTGGCAAGCTGGGCCTTCTCAAGACCAGGCACATCCTCATAGAGCTGTTCAACGTCTTCGCCAAGCATCGCCGCGAAACGTTTGTTGGACTCAACCACGCAGAGCTTTTCGTCCACAATCACCACGCCGCCCGGCATCGTCTTGATCAGCATATCGGCCTTTTTATGGGCAAGCCTGCGCATATAGCTCACGCACATACTCACCTCCGCACGCTCCTCGAGCAGCGCCTCGGCAAACTGCCGGCAGGATTCGTATCCGCAGCCGGAGCAGTTGAGCTCATCCTCGCTGTGCATCTTGCCGACAAGCTTCAGCGCACCGCGAATCTGTTTTTCCGTAAAGCGCTTCGCTTCAAGCGCGTTGCCGCTCCAAATATGCCCCAGATCCAAAGCGGGCTCTGCTGCGGACTTTTTTTCAGGTGCGGGCGCCATCGTTATAACGTCAAGGCGCTTTAACGCGCTGCTTGCTTCGTTTTCCATCGCCGGCCCGTTCACGCAGCCGCCCTCGCATGCGAGCAGCTCAAGAAAAACAGGCTTTTCCGGCTTGTAGTCTTCAAGGCCGCTCAGCAGCTTCGCGATATTGTTCAGGCCGCTGAACGACATAAATCCCGCGTCCGTTACGGCGCAGCCAGCCTTGATTCCGGCGATCATTCCGCCATCCACAGGGTACAATGCACCCTCTTTCGCCTCGTGCGGCACAAAGCTGCCCTCGGCAGGCGCGGCATAATCAATCCCGCACTCACCAAACCACCTGCGCAAGTCTTTGAACGTTATTGAAACGTCCAGCAGGCCCGCGAAGCTGTCCGCTTCGCTCTTCTTCGCCACACATGGCCCCGCAAAGACAATCGCAATCTCTTCGCCGTATTGTTCGCGCAACAACTTGCAGTGTGCCAGAAGCGGCGAGAGCAGAGGCGTTATTCTGCCGGCAAGCTTTGGCTTGTGCTTCAGCACGTAATCAACGACCGTTGGGCAGGCGCTTGATATATGCAGGCCGCCCTCCCCCTCAGCAAGCAGCTTCGCCACTGCCGCTGAAACCCGCTGCGCTCCGAGAGCCGTCTCAGAGACGCCGGCAAAGCCAAGCCGCTTCGCCGCCGCAATCAAAGATGCACAGCCGGCACCAAACTCCGCATGCCAGCTGGGGGCAAGCGAGAGATATACCGGCTTTCTGCCCTGAAGCAGCAGCTTCGCGCGGTGCAGGTCGTTGCGGATTCTCTTCGCTCCGGCCGGGCAGGTACGCACGCACGTCCCGCACATAACACACATCTCGTGTATTATCCTTGCGTGCCCGTCTTGCAGGCGTATGCTCTTCACCGGACAGCGGCGCAGGCACTTATAGCAGTCCTGACACTCCGCCGACTCAGTATAGACCGGTTTCATAAAATCCATCTTAATTCCGTAATTTTCGCGGGCTGATGCCGCATTATGTTGTTGGCAAAAAGGGCGCTACTCTATTATATATGCCCTTTGAGCAGGTCGAGCACACTCTCCGCACTCACCGACTCATACCTTTTTGAACCTATCGTTATATGCGGGCCGCAGCCACATCTGCCTTCGCAGAGGCTGCCCGATATGCTCACGCGCTCTTCAAGCCCGTTGGCGCTGATGTACTCTGTGAGCAAGTTAAGTATCTTTTTGTTGCCACGCGAGAAACAGCTGCTCCCCATGCATATTCTTATCTGCAATCTATCTTCCATCTCAGCTTAAACTCTCCGCAGCTCATCGATTTCCCTGAGCCTGCTCGAAAGCACGGCAAGAGAGCTCTCCAGCCCCACCCGTTCCACTATAATATGCTCGGGGATGTCGAGCTTGACGGGTGTGAAGTTCCAAATGGCTTCTATGCCCGCGTCAACCAGTATCTGCGCCGATTCCTGAGCGTACTGCTGGGGAACCGTCAGCACGCCGATGCGTACATGCAGGCGGTGAGCCAGATCCTTGAGCTTCTCAACGTGGAAAATGCGCTTGCCGGCGATTTCCGTGCCTATTTTGCGCTTGTCAATATCGAATCCGGCAATGATGTTCAGCCCGCGCTCGCGGAAACCTTCGTAGCCCATCAACGCCACACCCATATTCCCGCAGCCCAGAATGAACGCATCACGGCTGTTGTTCCAGCCGAGGAAGTCTTCCAGATGACGCACAAGCCCGGCGATATTGAACCCGACGCCCGACTGGCCCGTTATGCCGGTCGCCGAGAGGTCCTTGCGCACCTGTATCGCTTCGAGCTGAAGCAGGCCGGCGATATGCGAGCTGCTTATGTTTTCGCTGCCCTCTGCGAGCGCCGCCCTGAGCACGTGCAGATAGCTCGGCAGGCGCTTGATTGTGGGCAGTGAAACTGATTCAACTTTGTTTTTCATAGCTTTCGGTCGCGATATTAAAGTATCGATATTTTTTTATCGAGCTAATTATATCAAACTCCCTGCCTGTCTGCAAGCTTTTTTTTGTTAAAATTATATTCGCCCGCATGGCGCGATAAATCGCACCTTTACTCGCCAACGGGGGCGCAAAAAATCGTCATATTTGCAAGTGATGAATCGCGCCATTTGTGATTTTACGGGCAGGCATTTTTTCGCCGCTCCGCCCCGAACGGCAATTTTTTTTCAACAAAACACTTGCAAGAGCGGCCGGTTTTCGTAGAATTCCCTTTTCCTTTACAGGAAGGGCGATTAGCTCAGTTGGTAGAGCAGCTGACTCTTAATCAGCGGGTCGCGGGTTCAAGTCCCTCATCGCCCACTTCCTTTCAATTAAACACACAGGGTGATTAGCTCAGCTGGCTAGAGCGTCTGGTCGACATCCAGAAGGTCATTGGTTCGAGTCCGATATCGCCCACCTTGCCGCTTTTTGCA